>NZ_FOCU01000027.1:0-12648 GCF_900110195.1 Pseudomonas sp. ok266
TTCACGTCGGCGTACTTCCCGAATATCCCCCAATCAGTCCCCGTGAGGGAGAGGGGCTGACCGAGGTGTCTGGCGCCATACATCGACCTGAGAAATCGAGTCGTTTATGGATTCAGCGGAGCTCTTTCACGTCGGCGTATTACATCAATATCCCACGATCAGTCCCCTCTCCCTCTGGGAGAGGGCTAGGGTGAGGGTGGCTTTTGCAATCTCACCGCCAAGGCCGAGGCTCACCAAACAACCGCCCCTGAACCCCATACAAGCCCATCTCGCGAATCACCGACAACTCCCCTTCCGTCTCGACCCGCTCGGCAATCAGCGGCAGATCAATGCTGTGCGCCGCACGCTGAATCGCCTCGATAAACAGACGCTTGTCACTCTCCTGATCAATCGCACGAATGTAACTGCCATCGATCTTCAAGTACGCCAGCCCCAGCCGCGCCAGGTTGCCGATCATGCTGAAGCGCCCACCAAAGCGTTGCAGGCTCAGAGAGAAACCGAGTTCGCGCAGGCGCCGGGTCAACTGCTCCAGCACCGCTTGTTCGGGCAATTGCTCCTCGCCGATTTCCAGGGTCAAACGCTCGCCCAAGTTGGAATGCGCACGCAGAATCTCGAAGACTTTGCTCAACGCCTGCGGGTCAGCCAGAGTCGCCGAGGACAAATTCAGCGCCAGCGAATCTTCGTGCTCTTTCATTTGCTCCAGCACGCGTTCGAGCATCAGGCGGTCAAGCCGTGCAGTCCAGCCGAAGCGTTCCAGCCAAGGCAGGAAGCGCCCGGCCGGGATGGTCTGGCCCTGATCATCGAGCAGGCGCGAGAGCACTTTGTAATGCAGCACCAGCTGCGTGTCTGCGGCGGCGACCACCGGCTGGAAATACAGCTCGAAACGCTGCTGACTCAAGGCCTGATCGAGCAAGCGATGCCAGGCATGGTGATCGTCGCCGACATCCGCCGTCAGGCTCTGATCGATGCACGCCCAATTCTGCTCGCCCTGACCTTCAGCTTGCGCCAGCGCCTGATCGCCGAGCGTCAGTACTTGTTGCGGTGAATCACCGTGGGTGAACGGCGCCAGGCCGATCGACGCCACGGCAGCCACATCGGTCGCCCCGGTGGCGTGCAGACTGCTCAAAGCGCTGTCGAGGTTCTGCGCCAGTTGCAGCGCTTCCTCACGAACCAGCCCCGGCGCCAGCACGGCAAACTCTCCGCCACGAATACGGGTGACGAGGTTTTGGGTTTCCGGGTATTTGGCGCATTCGCGGGACAGTTGCTCGCCAACTGCTTTCAGCAGTTCATCGGTGCGCTGGCCACCGAGACGCTGATTGAGCCCCGCCAGATCCTTGACCCGCAACAGCAGCAGATAACCGGAACTGGCCTGCTCCGGGTTGCTCACCCGGTTGTGCAACTGCATTTCGAAATAGCGCCGGTTGGCAAGCCCCGTGAGATTGTCCTGATAGGACTCGGCGCGCAGCTTTTCACTGCGTTCGGCCTGCTCCTGGAACAGCGCCTTGAGCTTCTCGACCATCTGGTTCATCGCCTGCACCACACGGCGCAACTCAGGTGTGCGCGGCAGTTCCGGCAGGCTGAGGAATTCGCGACGGGCGATGGCGTGGGACTGCTTGACCATGTAATCCAGCGGCTTCAACTGCCGGCGCAGCAGCAGCGCGCCGAGCACGGCACTGATCGCCCCGCAGATCAGCAGCCAGCCAAGGCTGCCCAACGCGCTCTGCCACAATTTGGCCACAGCAAACATCGGATGGCTGACCACCTCGACTCGCGCCGCCTGCTCCCAGCCACGGCTGACCAGCGCGTCGCCACCGGCCGGCTCCAGGCCGATCAGCTTGACGAACCAGTCCGGCACATTGGTGACGGCCGGAATGCCGTTGCGCTCAACAATCGTCTGGTCAGTCTTCAGATCGACCACGCGGATGCTCGCGTAATAACCGCTGTCGAAAATCGAGCTGACCAGCAACTCGACCATGGCCGGATCGTCGATATTCGGCGTCAGCGACAACGCCAGCGCCGTCGCGGCGTCCTGGGCGTGGGAACGCAACTGGTTGACGTACTGGGTGCGCGAGCTTTCCAGACTGACCATGAAGCTGCCGGTGAAGGCGACCACCAGGAACAGACAGATAGCGATCAACAGCTGTTTGAACAAAGACATCTGAGCGCATGCTCCTAGTTAGTCGTTTCGACCGGGAAACCTTCGGCCTGCATTTTCTTCAACACATCCTGCCAGCGTGACAGGCGTTTGGTGTCACCGACCTTCTTGTTGCCCTTGGCGCCCGGCAGGTACAACCCTTCAGCATTAAAAGAGTAGACCGGCAGCAAATCGGTTCGCTGCGACGCCGGCTGGATCGGGTCGATCAGGCTGTCGAGCACCAGAGGCATGGCATCGGGGGTGGCATAGTAAGTCAGGACCATGTGCGCGCGGTTCTGACGCAACGCCTTGACGTAGGTGATACGCAGCTTGTCACTGGAAACCCCAAGATGACGCAAGCTGAAATACTTGGCGATCGCATAGTCTTCGCAGTCGCCGGCGCCCTTCCACAGCGCCTCGATCGGCGTTTCCCAGTAATCGACCTCGTGCCACAGATCGATGTCCTCGACGTAGCGCACCTGTTTGTTGAAGAACAGGTTCACCACTTTGAGCTTTTCCATCTCGCTGACTTGTTTCTGCGTGGCCAACAGATTCTGCCAGGCATCAATGCGCTGCTGCCCGACACCCAGCGGCCCGTAGAGTGCCGTGGCTTTGCGGCTGATCGTGGAAAAATCCCAATCGGCATGCAGACCGCCCAGCATGACGCCGGCCAGCAGCAGTGCGCAGCCTAGCCAGCGCAGAGTCCGGGGGATCGCGAAACGTACCGCCACAGCAGGTTTCCAGGGGGCAGGAAGGAAAGCGTTTGATGGTGAAGCTTAGCCCGACAAAAAACAATGGCACCATGAGATCATACTCGGCACGCTAAACTTCAGTTGGCACAGCGATGTTTTACAAGGTTTGACAACCTGTAGAGCAATCACTAGTGTCATTTGGATCCAAACCAGGCCGACATACAGGGTGCGTAGTCGTGACACAGAAGCCCAAACCGTTGCACAGCATTAAAGTCGATGGACCGATTCCTGCTCATCTGGCCCGTTCGGTGATCGAAGAAACCCTGCGCTCAGCAATCCTCGACGGTCGTCTGCCCTGTGGCACGGCGCTGCGCCAGCAGGATCTGGCCGACCTTTTCGGTGTCAGCCGCATGCCGGTGCGCGAAGCGTTGCGCCAGCTCGAAGCCCAAGAACTGCTGAGCGTTACTACGCATAAAGGTGCAGTGGTTGCGCCATTGATTCAGGGTGATGCTACCGAAACCTACGAGCTGCGCATCCTGCTCGAATCCGAAGCCATGCGGCAATCGATTCCGCTGCTGACCGCTGCCGACCACGCACGCGCAGCCGGGTACATCGAAGAGCTCGAGGCGCAACACGACTACACGGAAATCGGCCGGCTCAACCGTTTGTTCCACATGGCCCTGTACAGCAAGGCGCCCAACCAACGCTTACTGCGACTGGTTGAAGACGGGCTCAACGAAGAAGAGCGTTTTCTGCGCTTCAACCTTGAGGCCATGGGCCTGGGCAAATTGTCCCAGGACGATCACCGGGCGATGTTGCAAGCCGTGCAGGATCGCGACACTGAGCTGTCGATCAAACTCCTCGAGCAGCACCTCAATCGCGGTGTCGAAGTGATTACCCGTTATCTCGCTACCCCTGCCGCGCAAAACCGCCAAGCTGCGCGCTGAGCGCGCACTGCCCCGCGAATCACCCGCTTACAAATCCCCAAGCGATCCGCCAGCCCTCTGCTGGGCGGATCCACATGTCCGCTCTAACCTCCTTGCGCCGTTCAGTCCGATATTTGCACGTTGCCGCTGATGAATCGGTCATAGCCGTGGCGCAAATTTACCCGCACTCTTGAGCCGCCACCCCATAAAGAACGGGCGACGCGCCGCCCTGCCGGCGCAGTCCCCGCACCAGGAACCTACGGAAGGAGCCTTGCCACGGGAAAAAGGAAGTCATGGCGCGGGGTCACGGCCAACTTCCGCCCCTTTTAAATCATTCAATTCTTATTACTGGAAAGTTGCTTCGAGTGAGGCATTCACTCTTCTTGAGCAATTTTGGCCGTTATTCGCCGAAAGGAGCAACTACGCCCAAATAAAACTTTACCTGAAAGTTTTATTGGAACAACTCAACTTCAAAAAACAGCAAACTTAAAATAATTAAAAATATACTTGTTAAACACTTTGTCGGTGTATTAGCTTTTCTTCGCCAAGTTTTAACTTCACCCTTCACTTCGGCAGCAGCCCAATGCCTGCGGTACAGCAGCAGCGCTTGATGGGCAGACATGAAGCCATGTCAAAGGTATATCGATCCGCACTTACCTATCAGGAAGGAAGGCTGTCGTCCGCCGACAGGAAACAAGTAAGTCGTAGTTTCATTGATTGCGCAGTTGCAGAGCAGTTCCATTTAATATCAACGATAAAGGACATCATGATGCCCACTAAGCACCAACTCGCCCTGAAGAAAGCCGAACTTAGCATTCACCCGATCTTTGCCGAGATCACGTCGTTATCGGTGTTGCGTCGCTTCATGGAAACCCATGTATTTGCCGTGTGGGACTTCATGTCGCTGACCAAACGCCTGCAGCAGGAGCTGACCTGCACCCGACTACCGTGGTTGCCGCCGCGCGATCCTCTCGCCGCCCGACTGATCAACGAGATCGTTCTCGGCGAAGAGTCGGATAATCGCCTGGCCGAAGGGCATTACAGCCATTTTGAGCTGTACCTGGACGCAATGCGCGAAATCGGCGCGAGTACCCAAGCCGTGGAGCGCTTTGTCGCCCTGCAACAGGAAGGCGTGAGCTATGACGTCGCGCTGCAAAGCGTCGAGGTTGATCCGGCCGCCGCGCAGTTTGTCCGCGACACCTTGCGCACCGCCCTGCATGCACCGGGACACAGCGTGGCGGCGGCGTTTCTGCATGGTCGCGAGAGCGTGATCCCGACCATGTTCCAGCGCATTCTTGACGACTGGGGCATCGGTATCGAACAGGCGCCGACCTTTCGCTATTACCTGGAACGGCACATCGAGGTCGACTCCGAAGACCACGGCCCGGCGGCCGAACACCTGCTCGAGCGCCTGGTCAACGGCGACCCGCAACGTGAAGCCGAGGTCTACGCCAGCGCCATTGCCGCCGTGGAAAGCCGTATCGCCTTGTGGGACGGCCTGCGCGTAAGCATGCGCGAGCCGTTGGCAGAGGTGACCCAATGAACGCTGCTGACTATCAATCCTTTGCCGACGCCTGGGAGAACCGCGCGACCATCCGCACCCGTCCGCGACGCGTACTCGAAGACGATGAACGGCTGATCTATCCGCTCAGCCGCCAGCCGCTGGTGCTCAGCGAAACTTTCCTGCGCGAGTGCCCGCAGCAGCGTGATTTCGTCTTGGTGCAGACGCTGTACAAATTCATCAACGACGTGGTGATTTTCGAGACCGAGATCGTCGACAAGACCGCGCGCAGCATCGCCAAGAATCGCTTCGCCGTGGCCTTCCCGTTTGCCTGTCGTTACGACGCGATGACCGTGGTGGTCGACGAGGATTACCACGCCCTCGTGGCGATGGATTTCATGCAGCAAACGGTGGCGATGACCGGCATCGAACCGATTCAGCTCCCCGATGAAATCGAACTGAGCCGGGCGATTCCTGCGGCAGTAGCGCTGGCGCCAGAGCACCTGCGCAGCGCGGTCGAATTGATCTGCGTGGCCATCGCCGAAAACACCGTGACCGGTGATGTCGCGGCGTTCGCACGCGACGACACGGTCAAGCCGTCGATCAAAGGCCTGATGGCCGATCACTTGCTCGATGAAGGTCGCCATTCGAGTTTCTGGGCGCGGATGGTGCGCATCTATTGGCACACCGCCAACGCCGAGGATCGCGAAACCATCGCGCAGATTCTGCCGGTGTTCATCGGCCATTACCTGACCAACGACATCCAGAAAGCCTTCGACCTGCGCCTGATCGACGCACTGCCGGTCAGCGAGACCACGCGCCGTTCGCTCAGGGACGAGATGGCCGGGCTGGCATTCCCGATCAATCGCCATCACCCGCTGGTGGGCAACATCGTCAAGTTCTTCCACAACAGCTCGCTGCTCGATGCGCCCTGCGTGCAGCACGCGCTGCGCGACTATCTGGTTTGATGAGGAGGCCGATATGAAACGTCTCGACATTTTGCTGATTGGCACCAGCCAGGCGATGACCGACCTGGCGCAGGAACTGGAACAACACGGTCACTCCTTGCAGCGCAGCGCTGCCGGTGCATCGACGGTGGATCTGATCATCGACGATGGTTTTATCGGCGCCGGCGATTTCTGCTCGATCCCGCACCTGCATCTGCGTTTGGGTGTCGGCGTGCAGAGCCCTGCCGGTTTGCCGACACTCGATTTGCTGTGTTTCCTTGGCTCGTCACTGATCAGCCGCGTACCGATTGGCGATGAGCCGTCCGGCAATGGGCAGGCGCTGCGGCAACGGGTGCTGACGCAGGTGGTCGATGAAGTGGCGTTGCTGGTCAGCCGCTTCTCCCGTGATGCTGACTATCTGCAGCTGGCCGCGTCAGTGACTGCGCCGGATTTCGAGAGAATGGAAAACCTGCTGTTCCTCGACAACCTGGCTTACGTCCATCACCGCAACGACACGGCCAATCCCGCATTGCTGGAAGAGGCGCAGATCCCGGTGATCGAGCGCCTGCAACGAAGCTTGATCCACCACGCTGAACGCCCGGCGCTGCACATCGCCGAACAGTCGATCAGCTATCGCCAACTGCACGCTCACAGCCGTGCGATTCAACAGCGCTTGCTGCCGTTGCTCGAGCAACAGCCAAAACCGTGGGTGGTCGGCATCTGCCTGCCAAAAAGCCCGGCGTTGTTTGCCTCGATTCTGGCGATCCTCGGCAGCGGCGCGGTGTATCTGCCGCTGGAGCCGAGTCATCCGTTACAGCGTCAGCAATACATTCTGCAAAACGCCGGTGCGTTGCTGTTGTTGCATGACGGCGAGCATCCGCTCAGCGCATCCATGGCGGGGCTGGACGTCAGCCGCATCGACAACTCAGAGGCAGATCTCAGCCAACCGTTGATGCGCCGCCGCCCCGAACTTGATGCACCGTGCATGGCGCTCTACACCTCGGGCACCACCGGGCATCCGAAAGGCGTGTTGCTCAGTCAGGCCAACCTCGCGCACTTTACCGAGTGGTACGCCGATTACGTGCAATTGCGTGCCGAGAGTCGGGTCTTGCAGTTCTCGTCGCTGAGCTTCGATTCGTCACTGATCGACATCTTCCCGACCCTGCTGGAAGGTGCCGAACTAGTGGTGCCGGACGACACGCAACGACGAGATCCATTGCAACTGGTCGCGTTGATCCGCCGCCGACACCTGACCCACGCATTCCTGCCACCGGCGCTGTTGAGCATCCTGCCGCTGGAGCAACTGGAAGGCGTGCAAGTGATGACCGGCGGCGATGTCTGCGAGCCGTTTGTCATTGAGCAACTCACCCGCCAAGGCACACTGCACAACCTTTACGGCCCGACCGAAGCCACCGTACTGATCACCGCGCGCCAACTCAAACCGGGCGACAGTAACCGTACCCTCGGGGCACCAATCGCCAACAGCCAAGTGCTGATTCTCGATGACGATTTGCAACCGGTGGCGGAGCACACCGTCGGCGAATTGTTCATCGTCGGCCCCGGTGTTTGCCTCGGTTATCTGAACAATCCGCAGCAGACCGCCGAGCGTTATCTGACCCTGCAATTACCGGACGGCCAAACGCTGCGCGCCTACCGCAGCGGCGACATGGCCAGGTGGGGCGAGCACGGTATCGAACTGTGCGGGCGGCGCGACAATCAGGTAAAAATCCGTGGCTTCCGGGTCGAGCCGGAAGAGATCGAGCGCTGCCTGCGCGAGAGCCAGTTGTACCGGCAAATGGCGGTGGTGATCGACAGTCAGCGGCGCATTCTCGCGTTCCTCGCACAAGCGCAATCGGACACCGCACGCGACGCGCTGAAAGCCCACGCCAGACAGTTTTTGCCGGACTACATGCAACCGGTGGCGTGGACCGAGCTGGCGAGCATGCCGTTCGCCAGCAACGGCAAAGTCGATCGCAAAGCACTGCTGGAACTGCCAGTGAGCGTGCAGGGCAACGCGCCGAAATGCCTGCCGGTGAATGCCGATGAAGCGCTGTTGCTGGAGATCTGGGCGGAGTTGCTGGAGCTGCCGAGCAGCGACATTTCCACCGACGAAAGCTTCTTCAATCTCGGTGGCCACTCGATTCTGCTCTCGCGCATGTTGCTGCGTTTGCGTGAGGAGTTCGGGCGTAGCATTTCGATCAATCGCTTCATCGAACTGCCGACCATCATCAAACTGGCAACGCTGGTACGCGGCACCGATGACAGCGCCGTACTCAGCGCCCAGGCCATGGCCGACGCCGAGCGTGCACTGGAAATCGAGCCACTGCCGATCAGCCGCATGGGTGATGTGCATAAAGTCATCGTCACCGGCGCCAATAGCTTTGTCGGCGTGCACATCGTCGAGGCGCTGCTCGGTTGGGGTGCCACCGAAGTAGCGTGTCTGGTGCGCGACGGCGGCGGCAAAACGGCGGCGCAACGCTTTGCCGAGTCACTGCGTGAAAACCGCCTGGAGCATCTGGACCTGAGTCGCGTGCGGGTTTACGCGGCGGATATTACGCGTCCGCAGTTGGGCCTGAATGACGACGACTATCAGCGCCTGGATCGCGAGTTCGGCGCACTGGTGCACAACGCCGCTAACGTCAATCACGTACTCGATTACGAGTCGCTGGCGGCGGACAACGTCGAACCGATTTTCGCCCTGCTGCGCTTGTGCGAAGGGCAGAGCAAAAAGGTTTTCAATTTCGTCTCGACACTGTCGGCCTCAAGCACGGTCGACGACGCGGGACGGGTGCTGGAACTGCCCGCCGCGCCGACGCCACCGATCTACATCCGCAACGGTTACAACCTGTCGAAATGGGTCGGCGAGCGCATCCTCGAACGAGCGCGGGAGCGCGGCGTCCGGGTCAATCTGTATCGCCCCGGCAATATCAGTTTCAACAGCTTGAGCGGCGTTTGTCAGCCGCACAAAAACCGTTTGATGCTGATGCTCAAAGGCTCGATTCAGCTCGGCCAGGTACCGGCCTTCGCGCTGAATTTTGACCTGATGCCGGTGGACTTTCTCGCCCGCTTCATCGCCTTCCACGCCAGCCGTTATTCGCCCGACCGCGCGGTGTTCAACCTGCATAACCCCGAGCCTTTGAGCTGGGACGCCTACGTCACTTCGTTCCGCGAAACCGGCAGCGAGTTCGCGCTGGTCAGCGTCGCCGACTGGCAGCAGCAACTAAACCGCGTCGATGCCGACAACGCGCTGTTCGGCGTGCTCGGTTTCTACCTCAACGGCTTCGAAGAAGACATCGGCGACATCTCCCTGATTGGTCATGCCAACGCTGAGGCCGGCGTGCAGCTGATGGGCGCGCACTACCCGCAGAAATCCCCGGCGCTGCTGCGTCGTGGCTGCGATTACCTGAAAGAAATCAACTTCATCTGATCCAACAAAAGGAGCAACACCATGAGCACTTTGCAACCCGATACCCTGATCAAAAACCCGCATGGCTGCCACGTAGTGTCTTCGGTAGAAGTGCCGGCAGACACGGCGCAGGTCTGGGCGGTGGTCGGCGATTTCGGCGGATTCGACCGTTTCATTCCGGCGCTGTCGCACATCGAAACAATCGGCGAGGGCGTGTCCTCGCTGCGCAAGAAATGCTTCAAGGATGGCAACGTGGTAGTCGAGCAACTCAACTCCCGCGATGAGCACGCGCGGAGCATGACCTGGACGACGATTTACAACACGTTGGGGGTGGCGAATCTGTGGGCGGCGATGAATGTCGAATCGCTGGGCGCGGGTAAGTCTCGGGCGACGTGGACGATCATTGCCGAGCCGGCTGCGGGCGGTGAAGAGGCACTGCCAGGGTTCAAGGATTTTGTGCAGGGGTTTGCGGATGATGCGATGGGGAATGTGCTGAAGCTGTTTGTTTAAGGCTTCGGCTTTGCGGTGAATGTCAGACCGCTTTCGCGAGCAGGCTCGCTCCCACATTTTGATTGCATTCCTTCTGTAGGAATGCGGTCAATCTGTGGGAGCGAGCTTGCTCGCGAAGAACGATAACGCGGTCTCCAATCTGAATAATCAGATTTTGAAGCTGTCGACCAATTGCTTCAGACGGTTAGCCTGCTGCGACAAAGCATCACAATCCTTCAACGTCTCGTTGAGGTTAGCCACGCTCTGCTGATTCAGCAGGTTGATCTGGTTAACGTCGACGTTGAGGGTTTCCACAACCGCGGTCTGCTCTTCAGTGGCCGCGGCTACAGATTGGTTCATGCCGTCGATTTCACCGATGCGCTGAGTCACGCTGACCAGACGCAAACCGGCCTGATTGGCCACTTCCACGCTCTGCTCGCTGGACACCTGACTGGCGTTCATCGTGGTCACCGCTTCCCGCGAACCAATCTGCAACGACGTGATCATTTTGTGGATCTCTTCCGCCGACTCCTGGGTGCGATGGGCAAGGTTTCGCACCTCGTCCGCCACCACGGCAAAACCACGTCCGGCTTCACCGGCACGCGCCGCTTCGATCGCGGCGTTAAGTGCCAACAGGTTGGTCTGTTGCGAAATCCCTTTGATCACATCGAGGATGTGGCCGATGTTGTCGGTGCTGGCGTTCAGGGTTTCGATCTGCGTGCACGACAGGCTGATCTTCTGCGACAACTCGGTCATCGCTTGAATCGTCTGCTCGACCACCTGACGCCCGTCATCGGCCTGCTCGCTGGCGCCGCTGGCGTGCTGCGAAGCATCGGCGGCGTTGCGCGCAATTTCCTGTGTGGCGGCACCCAGTTCGTTGATCGCCGCAGCGACGCTGTTGGTGCGCGCGCTTTGCTCGTCAGAACCGACGATCGAGGCGTTGGACGATGCCATCACCCGTTGCGACAAGTCATGCACATGACGGGTGGCGGAAGACACTTCGGAAATCGACGCGTGAATACGCTCAACGAACTGGTTGAACGCGCTGCCCAATTCACCGAACTCGTCTTTGCTCTCGACCACCAGGCGGCGGGTCAGGTCGCCTTCGCCCTGAGCGATATCCTGCATCGCACGGCCCATGGTGGTCAGCGGACGCATCAACACATTGATCAACAGGCTCAGCAGCAAGGCAATGGCCGCCACGGCCACGAACATCGCAATCAGTGCCGAGGTGCGGAATTGGCTGAGTGCTGCGTAGGCCTTGTCGCGGTCGATCGACAGACCGATGTACCACTGCGCATTCGGCAGATCGCTGACCGGGGTAAACGACAGAATACGTTCCTGACCGTTGAGCACCACGTTCTGGTTGCCCTTCTCGATGCGTACGCTGGTGTTTGGGTAGATGTCTTTCAGGTTTTTCATGACCTGATCCTTGTCCGGGCTAACGATCACCTGACCGTCGGCGCTAACCAGGAATGCATGGCCGAGGCCACCGAAGTCCACCGAGTTGATGATCTTCACCAGGGTTTCCAGGCTCAGGTCACCCCCGACGACGCCGAGCAGTTCACCGTTCTTTTTCACCGGCATGGCGATGGTCACCACCAGCCCGCCGACAGCAGCCATGTACGGCGGCGTCAGCATGGTTTTGTCAGCTACCACGGCCTGCTTGTACCAAGGGCGCTGACGCGGGTCATAGCCGTCCGGCATCTTCGCGTCAGGACGCTGGGTGAACACACCGTTGGCCTGACCGACGTAGGTGAACTGGAAGTTCGAGGTGAAGGCCGGTTGATCGACCAGGCCCGGGAAGTCCGCGTCCTTACCCTGATGGGCAACGTTCTGCGCGAGGTTTTCCAGCACCAGGATCCGCCCGCTCATCCAGTTCTGCACGCTGCTGGCGGTCAGATCACCGGCCTGCTGCACGGAAGACTGGAGGTTCTGGCGAATGGTGTTTCGCTGCAGATAGTCGTTGTAGAGGGTGAACAGCGCGAACGCCAGGACCACGACGCCCGAGGCGGCCAACAGGATTTTATGGCTGAACTTGAGATTCATTTCATGGGACTTCTTATGCCAAAAGTGGGGATGCGTTCCGGATGCAACATTCCATGTACAGTGCAGGCAGCGTTCTACTAGCCGCTCTACTTTGGTGCACGCATGTCTCACCAGTCTGTCGGCACGTGTCGGAGAAATCTTAGGGCCATACAGGAAATGGATGGTATTTCTGCCAGATTCCCGCCCAACGGCGTGCCAGAGCGTTCGCCACGGTGTTTCCGGAGCAACGTTCCGGCGGCAGTTTCAAATCCTGCAACTCTTTTTCCTGTGCATAAAAAAGCCAGCCCCTGATGTCTCAGGGGCCGGCTTTGTCGTTTCTTTATCTGATCCTGAAATGACAAAACCCCCGTCCGCGTTAGCAGACAGGGGTTTCGGAATTCAATCTTGACGATGACCTACTCTCACATGGGGAAACCCCACACTACCATCGGCGATGCATCGTTTCACTTCTGAGTTCGGGATGGGATCAGGTGGTTCCAACGCTCTATGGTCGTCAAGAAATTC
>NZ_FOCU01000004.1:0-520835 GCF_900110195.1 Pseudomonas sp. ok266
AACATCCCGGTTCACCACAAATCCATGTGGGAGCGAGCTTGCTCGCGAAGGCGTCCGGTCAGGCAACATCTCCGTTGAACGTGCTGGCCTCTTCGCGAGCAAGCTCACTCCCACAGGGGGCAGTGTTGCAGGCATAAAAAAACCCGCCAGATCGGCGGGTTTTTTTATTGGCTAGGCGAAGATCACTCTTCGATGTTGCCCATGGCGGTGGTGTTGAAGCCGCCGTCGACGTACATGATTTCGCCGCTGATGCCCGACGCCAGGTCGGAGCACAGGAAGGCGCCGGCGTTGCCGACTTCGTCGATGGTGACGTTGCGACGCAGTGGGGTTTGCGCTTCGTTGGCGGCCAGCATCTTGCGGAAGTTCTTGATGCCCGAGGCTGCCAGGGTACGGATCGGGCCAGCCGATACGCAGTTGACGCGGGTGCCGTCCGGGCCCAGGGAGCCGGCCAGGTAACGTACGCCAGCTTCCAGCGAAGCCTTGGCCATGCCCATTACGTTGTAGTTCGGCATGGTGCGCTCGGCGCCCAGGTACGACAGGGTCAGCAGGCTGCCGTTGCGGCCTTTCATCATTTCGCGGCCGGCTTTGGCCAGGGCCACGAAGCTGTAGGCGCTGATGTCGTGCGCGATGCGGAAACCGTCACGGGTGGTGGCTTCGGTGAAGTCGCCGTCCAGTTGGTCGCCCGGAGCGAAACCAACGGAGTGAACGATGCAGTCCAGGCCGTCCCACTTCTTGCTCAGTGCTTCGAAGACCTTGGCGATTTCTTCATCGCTGGCCACGTCGCACGGGAAGCACAGCTCAGGGCTCGAACCCCAGCCTTGGGCGAATTCTTCAACACGACCTTTCAGTTTGTCGTTCTGATAAGTGAAGGCAAGCTCAGCGCCCTCGCGATGCATGGCGGCAGCGATGCCGGATGCGATGGACAGCTTGCTGGCGACACCGACGATCAGTACGCGCTTACCGGCGAGAAAACCCATGTGTTGCTCCTCTTTCAGGTTATTGCGCAGTGGCTGGTGCCAAAAAAGCGGCTTCCAGCAACTGCTGTGTATACGGATGTTGGGGGGCGGCAAAAATACTTTGCGCGTCTCCCTGTTCGACCACTTGGCCATGCTTGACCACCATCAGCTGGTGGCTCAGCGCTTTGACGACAGCCAAATCATGGCTGATAAACAAATACGTCAGGTTGTACTTGGCTTGCAGTGAACGCAACAGCTCCACCACTTGCCGCTGCACCGTCCGGTCGAGTGCCGACGTCGGCTCGTCCAAAAGGATCAGCGCCGGTTTCAGCACCAAAGCCCGGGCAATGGCGATTCGCTGCCGTTGCCCACCGGAAAATTCGTGGGGGTAGCGGTGCCGGGTTTCCGGATCCAGACCTACCTCCTTCAATGCCGCAATAATCGCCGCCTCTTGTTCCTCGGCGCTGCCCATCTTGTGAATCCGCAGGCCTTCGCCAACGATATCGCTGACACACATGCGCGGGCTCAGGCTGCCAAACGGGTCCTGAAACACCACCTGCATCTCCCGCCGCAACGGGCGAACCTCGTTCTGCGTCAGGCAGTCTAGCTGCTTGCCTTCAAAGCGGATCGCGCCTTTGCTGCCAATTAGCCGCAAAATCGCCAGACCCAGCGTGGATTTGCCGGAACCGCTTTCCCCCACGATCCCCAGGGTCTGACCCTGAGGCAGGCTGAAATTGATGCCATCCACTGCCTTGACGTGATCCACCGTGCGCTTGAGCAGGCCTTTCTTGATCGGGAACCAGACTTTCAGGTCCTCGACCTCAAGCAGTGGCGCGCCGATTTTATTGCTCGCCGGGCCTCCGCTGGGTTCCGCGCCGAGCAATTCCCGAGTGTACGGATGCTGCGGCGAACGGAACAGCTCTGCGCACGATGCCTGTTCGACGATGCAACCGCGCTGCATGACACATACGCGATGCGCAATTCTTCGCACCAGGTTCAAATCGTGACTGATCAGTAACAGCGACATGCCCAATCTGGCCTGTAATTCCTTGAGTAAATCGAGGATTTTCAGCTGAACGGTCACATCCAGCGCCGTGGTCGGTTCGTCGGCAATCAACAATTCCGGCTCGTTGGCCAGGGCCATGGCGATCATCACACGCTGGCGCTGGCCACCGGACAGCTCGTGGGGCAGAGCCTTGAGGCGCTTGTGCGGCTCGGGGATGCCGACCATCTCCAGCAGCTCCAGCGTGCGCTTGGTCGCGACTTTGCCGGTCAGGCCCTTGTGGATGCCGAGCACTTCGTTGATCTGCTTCTCGATCGAATGCAGCGGATTCAGCGAGGTCATCGGCTCCTGAAAGATCATCGCGATGCGGTTACCGCGAATATGGCGGATGGTCTTTTCGCTGAGCCCCAGCAGATTTTGCCCGGCGTAATTGATGCTGCCGGCCGGATGGCGGGCCATCGGATAGGGCAGCAGGCGCAGGATCGAGTGCGCAGTCACCGATTTTCCCGAGCCGGATTCGCCGACCAGCGCCAGGGTTTCGCCGCGTTTGATGTCGAAACTCACGCCTTCGACGACCCGGTGCACGCGCTCGCCGAAACCGAATTCGACGGCGAGGTCGCGCACTTCGATCAGATTGTCCTGATTCATTTCACTTCCTCGGGTCGAAGGCATCGCGAGCGGACTCGCCGATAAACACCAGCAAACTCAACATCAACGCCAGCACGGCAAAGGCACTCATGCCCAGCCACGGCGCTTGCAGGTTGGATTTGCCCTGGGCGACCAGTTCACCCAGCGACGGACTGCCGGCCGGCAAGCCGAAACCGAGGAAGTCCAAAGCGGTGAGGGTGCCGATGGCGCCGGTGAGGATGAACGGCATGAAGGTCATGGTCGAGACCATCGCGTTGGGCAGGATGTGGCGGAACATGATCGCGCCGTTCTGCATGCCCAGCGCTCTTGCTGCGCGCACGTATTCGAGGTTGCGGCCACGGAGGAACTCGGCGCGCACCACGTCGACCAGGCTCATCCACGAGAACAGCAGCATGATCCCCAGCAGCCACCAGAAATTTGGCTGGACAAAACTGGCGAGGATGATCAGCAGATACAGCACCGGCAGCCCCGACCAGATCTCCAGAAATCGCTGCCCGGCCAGATCGACCCAGCCGCCATAGAAACCCTGCAAAGCACCGGCAATCACGCCGATGATCGAACTCAGCACGGTCAACGTCAGCGCGAACAGCACCGAGATGCGGAAACCGTAGATCACCCGCGCCAGCACATCGCGGCCCTGATCGTCGGTGCCCAGCAGGTTATCCGCCGAGGGCGGCGCCGGGGCCGGGACTTTCAGGTCGTAATTGATGCTCTGGTAGCTGTAGGGAATTGGCGCCCACAACACCCACGCATCCTTGGCCTTGAGCAGTTCGCGGATGTACGGGCTCTTGTAGTTGGCTTCCAGCGGGAATTCGCCGCCGAAGGTGGTTTCCGGGTAGCGCTTGATCGCCGGGAAGTACCAGTTGTTGTCGTAATGCACCACCAGCGGCTTGTCGTTGGCGATCAGCTCGGCGCCCAGGCTAAGGCCGAACAGCACCAGAAACAGCCACAGCGACCACCAGCCACGCTTGTTGGCCTTGAACAGTTCGAAGCGGCGGCGGTTGAGAGGGGACAGGTTCATCTCAATGCTCCCGGCTTTCGAAGTCGATGCGCGGATCGACCAGAGTGTAGGTGAGGTCGCCGATCAGTTTCACCACCAGCCCCAGCAGTGTGAAGATAAACAGGGTGCCGAACACCACCGGGTAATCGCGGTTGATCGCCGCTTCGAAACTCATCAGGCCGAGGCCGTCGAGGGAGAAGATCACTTCCACCAGCAAGGATCCTGTGAAGAAGATGCCGATGAACGCCGACGGGAAACCGGCAATCACCAGCAGCATGGCGTTGCGGAACACATGGCCGTACAACACGCGATGACGCGTCAGGCCTTTGGCCTTGGCGGTGACCACGTATTGCTTGTTGATCTCGTCGAGGAAGCTGTTTTTGGTCAGCAGGGTCATGGTCGCGAAGTTGCCGATCACCAGTGCGGTCACCGGCAGCGCCAGGTGCCAGAAGTAATCGAGGATCTTGCCGCCGAAGCTCAGTTCATCGAAGTTGTTTGAGGTCAGACCCCTTAGCGGGAACCAGTCGAGATAACTGCCGCCGGCAAACACCACGATCAGCAGGATCGCAAAGAGAAACGCCGGGATCGCATAGCCGACGATGATCGCCGAACTGGTCCACACGTCGAAATGGCTGCCGTGTCGCGTGGCTTTGGCGATCCCCAACGGAATCGACACCAGGTACATGATCAGCGTGCTCCACAGCCCCAGCGAGATCGACACCGGCATCTTTTCCTTGATCAGGTCGATGACCTTGGCGTCGCGGAAGAAACTGTCGCCGAAATCCAGCTGCGCGTAGTTCTTGACCATGATCCACAGACGTTCCGGGGCCGATTTGTCGAACCCGTACATGTGCTCGATTTCCTTGATCAGCGCTGGGTCCAGACCCTGCGCGCCGCGATAGGACGAGCCGGCCACCGACACCTCGGCACCGCCGCCGGCAATCCGGCTGGTGGCGCCTTCGAAGCCTTCGAGCTTGGCGATCATCTGTTCCACCGGGCCACCGGGCGCGGCCTGGATGATCACGAAGTTGATCAGCAGAATGCCGAACAGGGTCGGGATGATCAGCAGCAGTCGCCGAAAAATATACGCCAGCATCTGATTACTCCGTGCCCACAGGGTCGGCTTGCAGTTTGGTTTCGACTTCTATTGCCGGTTTTGCGTCGGGCTTGACCCACCAGGTGTTAATCCCGATGTCGTACTTGGGCGAGACTTTCGGGTGGCCGATGTGGTTCCAGTAGGCCACGCGCCAGGTCTTGATGTGCCAGTTCGGCACCACGTAGTAACCCCATTGCAGCACGCGATCCAGTGCGCGGGCGTGGGCCACCAGGCTTTTGCGTGAGTCGGCGTTGATCAGGTTTTCGACCAGTTGATCGACAATCGGATCCTTCAGGCCAATGGTGTTGCGGCTGCTCGGTTTGTCGGCAGCGGCGCTCATCCAGAATTCGCGCTGTTCGTTACCCGGTGAGTTGGACTGCGGGAAGCTGCCGACCATCATGTCGAAGTCCCGCGAACGCACGCGGTTGATGTACTGCGAAACGTCGACGCGGCGGATTACCAGATCGATGCCAAGGTCGCTGAGGTTGCGCTTGAATGGCAGCAGTACGCGTTCGAATTCGGTCTGCGCGAGCAGGAACTCGATCACCACCGGTTTGCCCGTGGAGTCGACCATTTTGTCGTCGACGATCTTCCAGCCGGCCTCTTGCAGCAGTTGGTAGGCCTCGCGCTGCTGCGCGCGGATCATGCCGCTGGCATCGGTCTTCGGATTCTCGAACGCTTCGCTGAACACCTGCGCCGGCAGTTTGCTGCGGAACGGTTCGAGGATCGCCACTTGATCGGCATCGGGCAGGCCGGTGGCGGCCATTTCCGAGTTCTCGAAATAGCTGCGAGTGCGGAAGTAGGCGCCGTTGAACAGCTGTTTGTTGGTCCATTCGAAATCGAACAGCAGACCGAGCGCCTGACGCACCCGCACATCCTGAAACACCGGCCGGCGCAGGTTGAAGACGAAGCCCTGCATGCCGGTCGGGTTGCTGTTGGCGATCTGCTCCTTGATCAAACGGCCTTCGGTAACCGCCGGGATGTTGTAGGCGTTGGCCCAGTTCTTTGCGGTCATTTCCAGCCAGTAATCGAATTGTCCAGCCTTCAGCGCTTCGAGGGCGACGGTGTTGTCGCGGTAGTAATCGGTGGTCATCGTGTCGAAGTTGTAGAAACCACGGTTGACCGGCAGGTCCTTGCCCCAGTAATCCTTGACCCGCTCGTAACGCACTGAACGTCCGGCCTTCACTTCGGCAACCTTGTAAGGGCCGCTGCCCAGCGGGATTTCCAGGTTGCCCTTGGTGAAATCGCGATCGGCCCACCAGTGTTTGGGCAGTACCGGCAACTGGCCGAGGATCAGCGGTAGTTCACGGTTATTGGTGTGCTTGAACTTGAAGAGCACTTTCAGCGGATCTTCGGCGATCACCTCGGAAACGTCGCTGTAGTAGCCGCGAAACAGTGGCGAACCTTCTTTTGTGAGCGTGTTGAAGCTGAACACCACGTCCTCGGCGCGTACCGGGTGGCCGTCGTGGAAGCGCGCTTCCGGGCGCAGGTAGAAACGCACCCAGCTGTTGTCCGGGGCTCTTTCGATCTGCCGGGCGATCAGGCCGTATTCGGTGAAGGGTTCGTCGAGGCTGTGTTTGGTCAGAGTGTCGTAGATCTGCCCGACGTCATCGGCCGGTACGCCTTTGCTGATAAACGGGTTGAGGCTGTCGAAGCCGCCGAAACCGGCCTGACGGAAGATGCCGCCCTTGGGCGCATCGGGGTTCACATAATCGAAATGCTTGAAATCGGCCGGGTATTTAGGCGGCTCGTTGTACAGGGTCACGGCGTGTTGCGGAGCGGCAAAAGCCAGCCCGGCGAACAGCAAACCGCTGGCCTGGACGAGCAGGGCGCGGATCGGTTTCATTGATCTTTCTCCGAAGACTTCAGCCACCACGCGCTCAGGCCCAGGGTGTAGGGCGGCGTGGTGACGAAGGCCAACCGGTTGCGGTAGGCCAGACGGTGATAATTGAGGTACCAATTGGGAATGCTGTAGTGCTGCCAGAGCAGCACGCGGTCGAGCGCCTTGCCGGCGGCGACCTGCTCGTCGCGGGTGCGCGCGGCGAGCAATTGTTCGAGCAGGTGATCCACTACCGGGTTGGCAATGCCTGCGTAATTCTTGCTGCCCTTGACCCCGACCTGACTGGAGTGGAAGTACTGCCACTGCTCAAGCCCCGGACTGAGGGTCTGGTTGAGCGTCATCGAGATCATGTCGAAATCAAATTGATCGAGGCGCTGTTTGTACTGCGCCCGATCCACGGTGCGCAGGCGCGCGTCGATGCCGATGCTGTTGAGGTTCTCGATATAGGGCTGGTAGAGGCGCTCCAGGTTCGGATTGACCAGCAACAGCTCGAACCGCAGCGGTTGGCCGTCAGCGTTTTGCAGGCGCTGACCGTTGAGCTTCCAGCCGGCTTCGGCGAGCAATGCCAATGCCTTGCGCATGGTTTCCCGGGGGATGCCGCGACCGTCGGTTTGCGGCAGGGTGAACGGCTCGGTGAACAGCTTGGCCGGCAGTTGTTCCTTGTACGGCTTGAGCATCAGCCATTCATGCCCGACCGGCAGGCCGGAGGTGGTGAACTCACTGTTGGGGTAGTAACTGGTGGTGCGTTTGTAGGCATCGCTGAACAGCGCGCGGTTGGTCCACTCAAAATCGAACATCAGGCCCAGCGCTTCACGGGTCTTAACGTCCGAGAACGTCGCACGGCGGGTGTTCATGAATAGGCCCTGAGTCTGGGTCGGGATCTGATGCGGGATCTGCGCCTTGATCACGTCGCCACGGAGCACGGCGGGGAAGTTGTAGCCGTTGGCCCAGTTCTTCGCCTGATGCTCGATGTAAATGTCGAACTCGCCAGCCTTGAACGCTTCGAAGGCCACGTCGCTGTCGCGGTAAAACTCGACTTCCATGCGATCGAAGTTGTACTTGCCGCGATTGACCGCCAAGTCCTTGCCCCAGTAATCCTTGACCCGCTCGAAGATCAACTGCCGGCCCGGCGTCACCGAAGTAATGCGATACGGGCCGCTGCCCAACGGTGGTTCGAAGGTGGTGGCCTTGAAGTCGCGGTCTTTCCAGTAATGCTGCGGCAGCACCGGCAACTCGCCGAGGCGCAGGATCAGCAGCGGATTGCCCGAGCGCTTGAACACGAAGCGAATGCGCTGCTTGTTGAGAATGTCGACCCGCAGCACTTCCTGCAACGCGGTACGGTACAGCGGATGGCCGTCCTTGAGCAGCGTTCGATAGGAGAAAGCCACGTCATAAGCGGTGATCGGCGTGCCGTCGTGGAAACGCGCCTCGGGACGCAGGTTGAAGACGACCCAGCTGCGATCTTCGCTGTACTCCACCGATTGCGCGATCAAACCATAGCTCGACGCCGGCTCGTCACCGGACGGCGAATACTGGCCGGTGCCGACCATTAGCGGCTCGTTCAGCTCATTGATGCCGTACTGGAGGAAATTCGCGGTGGTCACCGGGCTGGTGCCTTTGAACGTGTACGGATTGACCGTATCGAAGGTGCCGAACGCCATCACCCGCAACGTACCGCCCTTGGGCGCTTGCGGGTTGACCCAGTCGAAGTGGGTAAATCTGGCCGGGTACTTGAGCGTGCCGAACTGCGCATAACCGTGACTTTCGGTAATCGTCGCGCTTGCGGTTGAGCTCAAGGCCAGGCTGATCAGGAGCAGGAGGAGGGGACGCTTCAAGTCAGATCCGATCCAGGCGGCTTGGGCTTAGTGGGCCGTACAGTAACAGCTTGTCTGGACAGGAAAAAGACGGGAGTTAATGCAGGGTTAATCGTTTGCGCGAAGAGCCCCTCACCCTAACCCTCTCCCGGGGGGAGAGGGGACTGACCGAGTTGTTTCTTCGAGCTGCGCCGACCTGAACTGTCGAGCCGAACTTACGTTTTGAAAAGCCCCTCACCCTAACCCTCTCCCGGAGGGAGAGGGGACTGACTGTGGAGTCTGGGCGAATTGCATCGACGTGCGATACCGAGTCGAACTCGGATTTTGAACAGCACGGAGATCGGCTCCCTTTCCCCCTCGCCCCCGTGGGGGAGAGGGCTGGGGTGAGGGGGATCGATCTAAAGCACACCACAAAATCCGGACCAAAAAAAGCCCCTGAAATCTCAGGGGCTCTTCTGTCAGTGCGGCTGATAAACCGTGAGCATCTGCCCAGGCTTCAGTGCTTTACCCGCACCCGGATTCCAGCGCTTGAGATGCTGCATCTCAACGTTGAAGCGCTTGGCCACCACGTACAGCGTGTCGCCGCGTTTGACCTTGTACTGGGTTTGCTGCGCGCTGTCGTCCTTGCCTTTGCTCTTGCTGTTGGCCGCAATCACCGTGTTGACCCGGCCGGATTTGCGCGCCGGCGCACGCTTGGTGGTGTCTTGCATCACCAGGGTCTGACCAACCTTGAGGTTCTTGCCGGTCAGCTTGTTCCAGCGCTGCAGATCCTTGACTTCGACCTTGTTGGCCTTGGCGATGGAACCGAGGTTGTCGCCACGCTTCACCCGATAGGCACGCTTGAGCTGCGCCACTTCCGACGGATCGGCGCCTTCGAAGACTGGTTTCAGCGAACGCGGGCTGATCAACTCTTCCGGACGCATGGTCTGCAAACTGGCCGTCAGCAATTGCGCCTTCGACGTCGGCACCAGCAAATGCTGAGGGCCGTCGATGGTGGTGCGTTGCTTGAAGGCCGGGTTGAGCTGGAACAGTTCGTCTTCGTCGATGTTGGCCACCGCAGCGACCTTGGACAGGTCCATGCGCTGGTTGATTTCGACGACCTGGAAGTACGGTTCGTTGGCGATCGGGTTGAGGTTCACGCCGTAGGCTTCCGGCGCCAGCACCACTTGCGACAGCGCCAGCAGCTTCGGCACGTAGGCCTGGGTTTCCGCCGGCAACGGCAGGTTCCAGTAGTCGGTGGGCAGGCCGAGCTTTTCGTTACGTTCGATGGCACGGCTGACCGTGCCTTCACCGGCGTTGTACGCCGCCAGGGCCAGCAACCAGTCGCCGTTGAACATGTCGTGCAGGCGGGTCAGGTAATCCATCGCTGCGGTGGTCGAGGCGGTGATGTCGCGACGGCCATCATAGAAGCGCGTCTGACGCAGGTTGAAGTAACGCCCGGTGGACGGAATGAATTGCCACAGCCCGACTGCATCGGCCCGGGAATAGGCCATCGGGTTGTAGGCGCTTTCAATCACTGGCAGCAGGGCCAGTTCCAGCGGCATGTTGCGTTCTTCGAGGCGTTCGACGATGTAGTGAATATAGAGACTGCCGCGTTCACCGGCGTTCTCGAGGAAAGAGGGATTGCTGGCGAACCACAGGCGCTGTTGCTCGATGCGCGGGTTGACGCCGAGACCTTCCTGCAGCTGAAAGCCCTGGCGCATGCGCTCCCAGATGTCCTGGGGAACCTGTGGGCTGGGCTTTTCGGACAGCCAGATCGGCTTCTGCTTGGCTCGCGCAGCAATGTTCGGCGTATGGGTCGCTTCAGTCTGCGGAGCATGGCTGGAACAGCCCGCCAGCGTGGCGGACACAGCCACCGCGATGGCTTGCGCCAGGCGGGTCAATGCGTCTGAATTGACGGACTTACGTATGGATGACGACATTGGCTGGAAGTAAGTTCCGGGCAAAAATGTCGGGCGATTCTAGAAAGCGCACCCCCTGCGGTCAACCATTCAGAATTTTTGTACCAAGTAGTGGGGGGCTTAGAACTTATCTTTCCAAGCCCGCAGAGCCGCAAATACCTCACTCGGCGCCCGGTTTTGAGCGCCTGCCCGTTCGTCCACTTTTTGTGTAACTAATGTTTCAGAGGTACGCAAGAACGGGTTTGTGAGCTTTTCCAGTGCCAGGGTCGAAGGCAGGGTCATGACGCCGTTTTGCCGCTGCTGAGTGACTTTTTCCAGACGGGCGGCGATGTCCGGATTGCCCGGCTCGACGGCAGCGGCAAACTTCAGATTGCTCAGGGTGTATTCATGGGTGCAGTAGACCAGGGTATCTTCCGGTAGAGCAGCGAGGCGGCTGAGCGAGTGGTGCATTTGCTCCGGCGTGCCCTCGAACAGGCGACCGCAACCGGCGGCGAACAGGGTGTCGCCGCAAAACAGCAGGCCGTGGTGGTAATAGGCAATGTGTCCCAAGGTGTGACCGGGCACCGCATAGACGTCGAAGTCCCAGCCGAGCACGCTGACCGTGTCGTTGTCCTCGAGCGCCACGTCGCGCCCCGGGATGCTTTCGCTGGCCGGGCCGTAGACTTTTGCGCCGCTCAGCGCTTTCAGGCGTTCGACGCCGCCGACATGATCATGATGGTGGTGGGTGATCAGGATATCGCTCAACACCCAGCCCGGATGCGCTGCAAGCCACGCCTGCACCGGCGCGGCATCGCCCGGGTCGACCACGGCGCAGCGCTGGGTGCGGTGATCCTGTAACAACCAGATGTAGTTGTCGGTGAACGCGGGCAGGGCACTGATCTGTATCATCGTCGGAATTCGCCAAGCGGAAAACATTGGCGCATCTTAGTAGTTCCTGGCGCTTTGGAGAATGCGATGAGTGATAAAGCGTTCGCACAGGCTGATCCTGACTGGCTGGCCCTGATCGGTGCAGCCCGTGAATGGCTGTCCGGCCCGCTCGGGCAATTTCTGCTCGATGAAGAGCGGCGCATGCTCGAAGACGAGTTGGGCCGTTTCTTTGGCGGTTATCTGGTGCACTACGGGCCATCGGCCGAAACCCCGCCGTCGGCACCGCAAGTGCAGCGCAATGTGCGCCTCGGTGCACCGTTGCCCGGGGTCGAGATTGTCTGCGAGGAGCAGGCCTGGCCGCTGAGCGAGCATGCCGCCGATGTGGTGGTGATGCAGCACGGTCTGGATTTCTGCCTGTCGCCCCACGGTTTGCTGCGTGAAGCAGCGAGCAGCGTGCGTCCCGGTGGGCATTTGCTGATCATCGGCATCAACCCCTGGAGCACCTGGGGCCTGCGCCATGTGTTCGCCCACGACGCCTTGCGCCAGGCGCGCTGCATCTCGCCGTCGCGGGTCGCCGACTGGCTCAATCTGCTGGGCTTCGCGCTGGAGAAACGCCGCTTCGGGTGCTATCGTCCGCCGCTCGCGTCACCCAAGTGGCAGGCCCGTCTGGCCGGCTGGGAACGCAAGGCCGGTGACTGGCAACTGTCGGGTGGCGGCTTCTATTTACTGGTCGCGCGCAAGATTGTGGTCGGACTGCGACCGTTGCGTCAGGAACGGCGCGAGCCGATGGGCAAGCTGATTCCGCTGCCGATGGCCAAGGTCAACCGCCGCCGCATCGAACCGTAAAACTTTCTTTTATTTGTGGCCGGGTGTGTCCCGGCCTCGGTCATTGTCGATCCGTGATCGGCAGGACAGGCAATTTTCTGGATATATTGGCATGAGCGAAAGCGTTGAAAGCGTCGACACCGTAGAGCTGTTCACTGACGGCGCCTGCAAAGGCAACCCCGGCCCCGGCGGCTGGGGCGCCTTGCTGGTGTGCAAGGGCGTCGAAAAGGAACTGTGGGGTGGCGAAACCAACACCACCAATAACCGCATGGAACTGCTCGGCGCGATCCGTGGCCTCGAAGCCTTGAAGCGGCCGTGTGAAGTATTGCTGGTGACCGACTCGCAGTACGTGATGAAGGGCATCAACGAGTGGATGGCCAACTGGAAGAAGCGCGGCTGGAAAACCGCCGCGAAAGAACCGGTAAAGAACGCTGATCTGTGGAAAGAGCTGGATGAGCAGGTCAACCGCCACAAGGTCACCTGGAAGTGGGTGCGTGGGCATATTGGCCATCACGGTAACGAGCGGGCCGACCAGTTGGCTAACCGTGGCGTTGACGAAGTGCGCGGCTACAAGCAAAGCTGATTTCGCTTCTGAGCCGTGGTGCGGCCATTCGCGAGCAAGCTCGCTCCCACAGGGAAATGCATTCCAGATCTGATGCCCTTCCCTGAATTGGAATGCATTCCAATGTGGGAGCGAGCCTGCTCGCGAAGGGCGCGCCACGGTCTGACTGAAACACCCCGCCGAGCGTGTTAACATCCGCGTTTTTTGCAAGATCGACCCGTTGAGAGCTGAACACTGATGGCCACCAGATCCGTTGTACTCGATACCGAAACCACCGGCATGCCGGTGACCGATGGTCACCGGATCATTGAAATCGGTTGTGTCGAACTGATCGGTCGGCGCCTGACGGGCCGGCATTTTCACGTTTACCTGCAGCCGGATCGCGAGAGTGATGAAGGCGCCATCGGCGTCCACGGCATCACCAACGAATTCCTCGTCGGCAAGCCGCGCTTTGCCGAAGTGGCCGATGAGTTCTTCGAGTTCATCAAAGGCGCGCAGCTGATCATCCACAACGCGGCGTTCGACGTTGGCTTCATCAACAACGAATTCGCCCTGATGGGGCAGCACGATCGCGCTGACATCACCCAGCACTGCTCAATCCTCGACACCCTGATGATGGCTCGGGAACGTCACCCGGGGCAGCGCAACAGCCTCGATGCGTTGTGCAAGCGCTATGGCGTCGACAACTCCGGCCGTGAACTGCACGGCGCCTTGCTCGACTCGGAGATTCTCGCCGACGTCTACCTGACCATGACCGGTGGCCAGACCAGCCTGTCGCTGGCCGGCAACGCTTCCGACGGCAATGGCACGGGCGAGGGCGCGGACAACTCGGCGACCGAGATTCGCCGCTTGCCGGCTGATCGTCAGCCAGCGCGGATCATTCGTGCAACCGAAGAGGAACTGGCGGCGCATCTGGTGCGGCTGGAAATTATTGCCAAGTCTGCGGGTGGCCCGGCGATGTGGACGCAGATCGCGGAAGCTGACGCCCAGGCTTGAAGATCAACGGATCGGACGATCTTTGCTTTTGGCGGCATGAAGCCAACTGGCCACCCTCGCCACATTCGCTGCAACCCTCTACCCTGAGTGCATTGGCCGATTCAATTCGGCCGCCTCAGGACACTGAGCCTCATGTACAAAGATTTGAAGTTTCCGGTGTTGATCGTTCATCGCGACATCAAGGCCGACACGGTCGCCGGTGACCGTATCCGTGGCATTGCCCAAGAGTTGGAGCAGGAAGGTTTCAGTATCGTGTCGGCCACCGACTACGCCGAAGGGCGGTTGGTCGCGTCGACCCATCATGGTCTGGCGTGCATGCTGATTGCCGCCGAGGACGCCAGCACCCACTCACATTTGTTGCAGAACATGGCCGAGCTGATCGGTCTGGCGCGGGTGCGTGCGCCGGATCTGCCGATCTTTGCCCTCGGCGAGCAAGTCACCCTGGAAAATGCGCCGGCCGATGCCATGGCCGAGCTCAATCAACTGCGCGGCATTCTCTATCTGTTCGAAGACACCGTACCGTTCCTCGCCCGGCAAGTGGGCCGTGCGGCGCGCAAGTACCTCGATGGTTTGTTGCCACCGTTTTTCAAGGCGTTGGTGCAGCACACCGCCGACTCCAATTATTCCTGGCACACCCCTGGCCATGGCGGCGGTGTGGCGTATCACAAGAGTCCGGTCGGGCAGGCGTTTCACCAGTTCTTCGGTGAAAATACCCTGCGTTCGGATTTGTCGGTGTCGGTGCCGGAGCTCGGTTCGCTGCTCGATCACACCGGGCCGCTCGCCGAAGCCGAAGCGCACGCCGCGCGCAATTTCGGCGCCGATCACACCTTTTTCGTGATCAATGGCACCTCGACCGCCAACAAGATTGTCTGGCATTCGATGGTCGCGCGCGACGATCTAGTGCTGGTTGACCGCAATTGCCACAAGTCGGTGTTGCACGCGATCATCATGACCGGGGCGATCCCGCTGTATCTGTGCCCGGAGCGTAATGAGCTGGGGATCATCGGCCCGATCCCGCTGAGCGAATTCAGCCGCGAGTCGATTCAGGCCAAGATCGACGCCAGCCCGCTGACCAAGGGCCGCGCGCCGAAAGTCAA
The DNA here is from genome assembly GCF_900110195.1 of Pseudomonas sp. ok266. Classification (NCBI taxonomy): domain Bacteria; kingdom Pseudomonadati; phylum Pseudomonadota; class Gammaproteobacteria; order Pseudomonadales; family Pseudomonadaceae; genus Pseudomonas; species Pseudomonas sp. ok266. The sequence continues at coordinate 14,606 of NZ_FOCU01000004.1, forward strand.
ACTCGCCGTGGTCACCAATTCGACTTACGACGGCCTCTGTTACAACGCCGAGCTGATCAAGCAAAGTCTCGGCAACAGCGTCGAGGTGCTGCATTTCGACGAGGCCTGGTACGCCTATGCGGCGTTTCACGAATTCTTCGCCGGGCGCTACGGCATGGCCACCTCGCGCAGCGAAGACAGCCCGCTGGTATTCACCACGCATTCCACGCACAAGCTGCTCGCTGCCTTCAGTCAGGCCTCGATGATTCATGTGCAGGACGGCGGTGCGCGGCAACTGGACCGTGACCGTTTCAATGAAGCGTTCATGATGCACATCTCGACTTCACCGCAGTACAGCATCATCGCCTCGCTCGACGTTGCCTCGGCAATGATGGAAGGCCCGGCCGGGCGTTCGCTGTTGCAGGAAACCTTTGACGAAGCGCTGAGCTTCCGTCGCGCGCTGGCCAATCTGCGGCAGCACATCGCCGCTGATGACTGGTGGTTTTCGATCTGGCAGCCGCCGGGTGTCGAGGGCATCGACCGCGTGCAGACCGAAGACTGGTTATTGCAACCGGATGCCGAGTGGCATGGTTTTGGGGAGGTCAGCGACGATTACGTGTTGCTCGATCCGATCAAAGTCACGCTGGTCATGCCGGGGTTGAACGCCGGCGGCGCGCTGAGCGAGAAGGGCATCCCGGCGGCGGTAGTCAGTAAATTCCTCTGGGAGCGGGGGCTGGTGGTGGAGAAGACGGGTCTGTATTCATTTCTGGTGCTGTTCTCCATGGGCATTACCAAAGGCAAATGGAGCACGCTGCTCACCGAGTTGCTGGAATTCAAACGCAGCTACGACGCCAATGTGCGCCTCGACACCTGCCTGCCGTGTGTTGCTCAGCAAGACATCGTGCGTTATCGCGGCATGGGCCTGCGGGATTTGTGTGATCAACTGCACGCCTGTTATCGCAGCAATGCCACGGCCAAACACCTCAAGCGCATGTACACCGTGCTCCCGGAAATTGCCATGAAACCGGCGCACGCCTACGATCATCTGGTGCGTGGCGAAGTCGAGGCGGTGCCGATCGATGAGCTGGAAGGGCGCATCGCCGCGGTGATGCTGGTGCCGTATCCGCCGGGGATTCCGCTGATCATGCCCGGCGAACGCTTTACCGAGTCGACACGCTCGATCATTGATTACCTGAAATTTGCTCGCACGTTCGATAGCAGCTTCCCCGGTTTTGTCGCGGATGTGCATGGATTGCAGCACGAAGATGAAGGCAATGGGCGGCAATACACCGTCGATTGCGTCAAGGAATGAGGACTTTTCCCAGTATGCAACCGGTCATGAATCCGAAATACCCAGGGCTGTCGGTGCGTGTCGCCGATGAAGGCTTTGCGCCGTATATCTGGGGCAGCGACTTCAGTTTCGAGGTCACCGCCTATGGCGCTGCCGTGATCGGCCAGCCTGTCGAGCAATGGCGGGTGACGCCGATCGTGCCGTACCGCAAGTGCTACGGCATCGATCCGGAAGAGTTCAGCGCCTTTCATAACGCGCCGGACAGCGCGATTTTCATGGCATATCTGGATGATCAGCCGGTCGGCCATCTGGTGATCAGTACCAACTGGAACAGCTTCGCCCATATCGATGAGCTGGCGGTGCATGCGCCGGCGCGGCGCCATGGCGTGGCCAAGGCGTTGCTCGATGTCGCGCAGTTCTGGAGTCGCAAGAAAAAACTGCCGGGGATCATGCTCGAAACCCAGAACAACAACCTCGGCGCTTGTCGGCTGTATGAGCGTTGCGGCTACGTGATTGGCGGCGTGGACCAGTTGCGCTATCGCGGCATTGATCCGAACACCGCCGAAGTGGCGCTGTTCTGGTATCGATTGTTCGATAACCCGCTGGAAAACCCCGTTAGCTCGCCAGCATCGCCTCGGCTTGTTCCGTGATGATCGCCAGTAACGTCTGAATCGCCGATGCCGGCGCGATGTGCTTGAACGTTAGTGCATAGAGGCTGATCGGCACGGCCGGCGACAGTGGGCAGACATCCAGCCCTGCCGGACGCGCGCCCAGTGCGGTGAACGGATCGACGATGGCCAGGCCTTCGCCGGCCTCGACCATGCTGCGCATCATCTGATGGGTTTGTACGCGAGTCTGGATGCTCGGTGCCGGGCGCAACGCCTGGAGTTTGTTTTCCAGCGCCGGGCTCAGCGGGTCCTGGCCTTCGAGGCCGACCATGGCCTGGCCAGCGAGATCTTGCAGGGAAATGTATTTCTGTTTCGGTTGCAGCCAGCCATGGGGGGCGAGCAGTTGCAGCTTGCCCTGGGCCAATGGCCGGCAATCAATGTCGGGGTGTTCGGGATCGTGCAGGCTCATGCCGAGATCGCTTTCACGCAACAACAGGCTGCGGACGATATCGCGGGTTGGCGCGCTGAGCAGGCTGCACGGTGCATCGGGCAGGCGTCGGCGCAGGGCGGCAAGGCTTTGTGGCAGTAATTGTTGCGCCAGCGGCGGGGTGCCGATGATGCGCAAGGGTGGGGCGAGGTATTGCTTGAGGCTGCTGGCCAGACGCTGCACCGGCTCCAGCGCTTCATAAACGTGGGCGATTTCGACCTGCAATGCCCGCGCCTCGGGCGTCGATTGCAGGCGCCCGCGCACGCTGGCAAACAGCATGAACCCCAACTGACTCTCGGCTTCGCGCAAACGCTCTTCGACCTCGGCCAGCGGCAACTCCAGCCATTCGGCGGCAGTGCCCAGGTGACCGGTCTGCAAGAGCGCCTGAATCACTTCGATATGACGTAAACGCATGCGTGAAGTCCATGTTCAGCAGGTGGGGTCAGTGGCTGAATCCTACCCCAACTCTGCGCATATGACTTCTGCTCATAACGGCCAGTTATGAAGCGACGGTGGTCTCAGGCTCACGGGTCAGGGTGATGCCTGACTGAACCAGGAGAAACTCGTTGTCGTTGACCTTGTTGACGCGATCGCCAATGGCCAGTTTGTAAATCGGCTCCGAGCCAGTGGAACCGTCTGCCGACGGGTTGGATTCCTGGAACTCATGCACGGAATAAACGCGGCCTTCCGCATCTCTTGCATGGAACTGACCGACCAGTACTGCTGCCATCTGCTTAGAACCTCTGGAGATAAAACGCTTGATTTGCGGCTTGGTAGACCGCCATCAAGGCCTGTAAGTTTTCCTACAGGAAAAAAATAATCAGCGCGCGGGAATTTCCCATTGTGTGCTGGTGGAATCGTCACCGGATCATCTATAACTAGTGGCTCCTCCCACGGACCATCGAGAGTTCTTCCATGAGCAATGTCTACAACGTCGCTGTAGTGGTCGGTAGCCTGCGCAAAGCTTCGATCAATCGCAAAGTCGCCCTGGCACTGGCGGAGCTGGCCCCGGCGAACCTCAAGCTTGAGATTGTCGAAATTGGCGATCTGCCACTGTATAACGAAGACATCGACGGCGATTCTCCGCCGGCAGCCTACAGCACTTTCAGGCAAAAAGTGGGTTCTTCCGACGCGGTGCTGTTTGTCACGCCCGAGTACAACCGTTCGGTGCCGGCGCCACTGAAGAATGCCATCGATGTTGGCTCGCGGCCTTATGGCAAGGCTGTCTGGAGTGGCAAACCGGGGGCGGTGATCAGTGTATCGCCGGGTGCGATCGGTGGTTTCGGGGCGAATCAGCATCTGCGCCAGTCGTTCGTATTCCTCAATGTGCCGTGCATGCAGCAACCGGAAGCGTATCTGGGCGGCGCGGGTTCGGCGTTTGACGAGGCGGGCAAGTTGAGCGAGTCGGTGAAACCTTTTCTGCAAAGCTTTATCAATGCCTACGGACAATTCGTAGAGCAACACAAAAAATAAGCTCACCGAAATCCCTGGCACAACAGACATCCTGTGGGAGCGAGCTTGCTCGCGAAGAGGCCATCAGCCACACATCATGGGTGACTGACAGTCCGTCTTCGCGAGCAAGCTCGCTCCCACAGGTTTTAGTGTTTAGCTCTTCTACTTAATTTAAGGCTGTTGCGGATGCTCGCTGCGTCACTGATTTTCCTGCTGACCATTACCCTTGTCATCTGGCAACCCAAAGGCCTCGGCGTCGGCTGGAGTGCAACCCTTGGCGCGGTGCTGGCGCTGATCTTCGGCGTCGTCCACCTCAGCGACATTCCGCTGGTGTGGCAGATCATCTGGAACGCCACCGGCACCTTTGTCGCGCTGATCATCATCAGCCTGTTGCTCGACGAAGCCGGGTTCTTCAACTGGGCCGCGTTGCACGTGGCGCGTTGGGGGCGGGGCAGTGGGCGCAAGCTGTTTGCTTTTATGGTGCTGCTCGGTGCATTGGTGTCGGCGTTGTTTGCCAATGACGGTGCGGCGCTGATCCTCACACCCATCGTGATTTCGATGTTGCTGGCACTGCGCTTTTCTCCGGCGGCGACGCTGGCGTTCGTGATGGGCGCGGGGTTTATCGCCGATACCGCGAGCCTGCCGCTGGTGGTATCGAACCTGGTCAACATTGTTTCGGCAGACTTCTTCCACATCGGCTTCAACCGCTACGCAGCGGTGATGGTGCCGGTCAACTTCGTCAGCGTGGCGGCGACGCTGGGCATGCTGCTGTGGTTTTTCCGCCGCGATATTCCCTCGGCGTACGACCCTGAGCAACTCGAACATCCTGAAACCGCGATCCACGATAAAGCCACGTTCTACGCCGGTTGGGCGGTGTTGGTGATTCTGCTGATCGGCTGCTTTGCGCTGGAGCCGCTGGGCATTCCGATCAGTGCGATATCTGCCGTGTGCGCCGCGCTGTTGCTGGGCATCGCCGCCAGTGGTCACAAGATTTCCACGCGCAAGGTGATGAAAGAAGCGCCGTGGCAGATCGTGATCTTCTCGTTGGGTATGTATCTGGTCGTGTATGGCCTGCGCAATGCCGGGCTGACCGGGTATCTGGCCGGTTGGCTGGATGTCTTTGCCGGTCATGGCGTTTGGGGCGCGGCAATGGGCACGGGTGTGCTGACCGCGTTGCTGTCATCGATCATGAACAATTTGCCGACGGTGTTGATTGGTTTGTTGTCGATTGATGCCAGTCAGGCCAGCGGAGTGGTCAAGGAAGCGATGATCTATGCCAACGTGATTGGCAGTGACCTGGGGCCGAAGATCACGCCGATTGGCAGCCTGGCCACGTTGTTGTGGCTGCATGTGCTGGAGCGCAAGGGGATTCATATTGGCTGGGGGTATTACTTCCGGGTCGGGATTGTGTTGACGGTGCCGGTGTTGTTGGTGACGTTGGCGGCTTTGGCTTTGCGGCTTTCACTTTAGACCGAGGTGACCCCATCGCGAGCAGGCTCACTCCTACAGGGGAATGCATTCCAAATGTGGGAGCGAGCTTGCTCGCGAAGGCGTCATATCAAACACCAACAAACTCAGGCTTGGCCCGGGACATTCGGCCAAAGATCCGACACCAGAAACAACCGCTCAGCCTCTTCCCATTCCCCCTGCGCGTTCTCGGTCAGGCGCACCATCAGCTGCGCCGGGGCCAGCGGCTCAAGATCCTCCAGCCACATGCGTAAATGCTCCATGGTCCACGTCTGGTCCGCCGGATAATGCGCCGGTGCCAGCCAGGCGTGGCGGGGCAGGGGTTGCCAGCGTCCCGCCGGACGTTGAGCGACGAATGCCGGCCAATCCTTCTGATGCAACCAACTGCCGCGCAAATGCTGCGGGTGCGCACCGCTCGGTGATCCAGCCGGCCCGGGCCACGGATACAACAAGTAACCACCGAGCCACAGCTGCGCGCTGAACACCTCGATATCCAGCGCCGCCAGCACTTCGCGACTTTCCGGGCGCGCCGAGATCGGCAATTGATGCTCGGCCAGATGCGCCAGTTTGCGATCCAGCCGATCATGACAACCCGGGCCTAGCCACTGCGCGGGATCACGACCGTCGCCATTTTGCGGGCCCAGATAAAGCTTGATCGCCAGTTCCAGGTGATGCACGCCGTCGCGGTCACGCAACAGCATGTCCAGCTCGCCGAGGGTGTGGCCCTCGCGGCGGATCGGCAGGTTGGCGGCGATCAGCTCAATGCCCGGCGCATGCTCCACGGCAAACTGCCACAGCCGTTCGTAATACAGGCCCAGACGCCGCGTGCGCGCCTGCGACAGCCAATGCAACAAGCCATAACTGTCGCGGTCGAGCTGGCGCAACCAGTGCTCCAGCCGCTGCGGGTCATGCACCCAATCGCTGCCCGCCAGCGGATGACGCTGCGGCCATGGCGTGGTGGCGAGCATCGGCGGGGCGAGTATCACCCACGCCAGATCCCGCACTTCCGGGTGGCGTAATTGGTGGGGCAACTGAAGCAAATCGGGAAACAGGATCATCTTGCGAGCATAGCCTGAAACATGAGCGCACCCTTGAGGCTGAAAGGATTTTGTCTAACCGGCGCTTTCGCCCATAATCGTGCTTTTCGCGTTTTCGATTGTCCGCAGAGGTCCCATGGAGCAATTTCGTAATATCGGCATCATCGGTCGCCTGGGCAGTTCCCAGGTGCTGGATACCGTCCGCCGACTGAAACGGTTTCTGCTCGATCGTCACCTGCATGTGATCCTCGAAGACACCATCGCCGAAGTCCTGCCGGGCCACGGCCTGCAGACCTCGTCGCGCAAAATGCTCGGCGAAGTCTGCGACATGGTCATCGTCGTCGGCGGTGACGGCAGCCTGCTCGGCGCCGCACGAGCGCTGGCCAAACACAATATTCCGGTGCTGGGGATCAACCGTGGCAGCCTCGGTTTCCTCACCGACATTCGCCCGGACGAGCTGGAAGTCGAAGTCGCCAAGGTGCTCGACGGCCACTATCTGGTGGAAAACCGCTTCCTGCTGCAAGCCGAAGTGCGCCGCCACGCCGAGGCCATTGGTCAGGGCGACGCGCTCAACGATGTGGTGCTGCACCCCGGCAAATCAACGCGGATGATCGAGTTCGAGCTGTACATCGACGGTCAGTTCGTCTGCAGCCAGAAGGCCGACGGCCTGATCGTCGCGACGCCGACCGGTTCCACCGCGTATGCGCTGTCTGCCGGCGGGCCGATCATGCATCCCAAGCTCGATGCCATTGTGATTGTGCCGATGTACCCCCATATGTTGTCGAGCAGGCCAATTGTGGTCGATGGCAACAGTGAGCTGAAAATCGTCGTGTCGAAAAACATGCAGATTTACCCGCAAGTCTCCTGCGATGGGCAGAACCACTTCACTTGCGCGCCGGGCGACACCATCACCGTCAGCAAGAAAGCACAGAAGCTGCGGCTGATTCATCCGCTCGACCACAACTACTACGAAGTCTGCCGCACCAAGCTCGGCTGGGGCAGCAAGTTGGGTGGTGGAGGCGACTGATGCTCGATCCCGCGCGCAGTTATGACCTGATTGGTGACGTGCACGGATGCGCCCTGACCCTTGAACACTTGCTGGACCGTCTCGGTTATCACAAGCAGGGCGGGGTCTGGCGGCATCCATCGCGCATGGCCGTGTTCGTCGGCGACATCATCGACCGTGGCCCGCGCATCCGCGAGGCGTTGCACATCGTCCACGACATGGTCGAGGCCGGTCAGGCCTTGTGCATCATGGGCAACCACGAATTCAACGCATTGGGCTGGAGCACGCCGGCGCCGCCAGGCAGCGGCAAGCAGTTCGTTCGCGAACACACGCCGCGCCACGCGCGTCTGCTGCACGAAACCCTGACCCAGTTCGAAGACCATCCCGGTGACTGGCACGATTTCCAACGCTGGTTCTATGAGTTGCCGCTGTTTGTCGACGCCGGCCGCTTCCGCGTCGTGCATGCCTGTTGGGATGCCGGCCTGATCGAGCCGTTGCGCGCGCTGTTCCCCAATGGCTGCATCGATGAACACTTCCTCCAGGCCTCGGCCGTGCCGGACAGCTTTGCCTGCACCGTGTTCGACCGTCTGTTGCGCGGCACCGACATGCGCCTGCCGGATGGTCTGACCATGACCAGCGGCGACGGTCTGGTGCGTTCGTTCTTCCGCACCAAGTTCTGGGAAGACGATCCGAAGACTTACGGCGATATCGTTTTCCAGCCTGATGCACTGCCAGATCCGGTGGCGCAGAAGCCGCTGACGTCCAGCGAAAAAAACAACCTGCTGCGCTACGGCGTCGACGAGCCACTGCTGTTCGTCGGCCATTACTGGCGCAGCGGCAAACCAGCGCCGATCCGCCCGAACCTTGCGTGCCTGGATTACAGCGCGGTGCTTTACGGCAAACTGGTCGCCTATCGTCTGGATCAGGAAACACGTCTGGATCCGCATAAATTTGTCTGGGTCGATGTCGAGCGGCCGGAGGTGCTGCAATGAGTGCGGTAGCGGTATTGCGTCTGCCGTTGACGGTGGACCTGAGTGGTTTCGTCAAGCTGCTGCAACGCATGCAGGTCCCGCATCGGGTCAGCGAAGAGGCGGGCGAGCAGGTGTTGTGGGCGCCGGCGGAAATCAGCGAAGACGTGCGCTCCTTGTACGAACGCTTCCCGGCGGGTGATCCCGATCAGCAAATGGACATCCCCGTTACGCAGACCTTCAAGCGGCCGAGCTTCGCCGAGCAACTGAAATACGCCAAGGCCACCGGGTTCATCCTGTTGTTGTGCCTGATCGTTGGCGGATTGACGTACCTCGGCGAGAACCTGCAAACGCTGCGCTGGCTGACCTTCCTCGACTTTCAGGTGGTCGGCGAGTACATCCATTTCACGCCATTGGCCGACAGCCTGGCGGCAGGGCAGTGGTGGCGTCTGGTCACGCCGATGCTGATCCACTTCGGCATCCTCCACTTGGCCATGAACGGCATGTGGTACTGGGAACTGGGCCGGCGCATCGAGTCGCGTCAGGGCAGTATCAACCTGATCGGCCTGACGCTGCTGTTCAGCCTGGTGTCCAACTACGCGCAATTTGCCTGGAGCGGCCCGACCTTGTTCGGCGGCCTGTCCGGCGTGCTGTACGGTTTGCTTGGACATTGCTGGATCTTCCAGCTACTGGCGCCGAACCCGGCCTATCGCCTGCCGCGTGGCGTGCTGGTGATGATGCTGGTGTGGTTGCTGGTGTGCATGTCCGGGCTGATCTCGATGATCGGTTTCGGCGAAATCGCCAACGCCGCCCACGTCGGCGGGTTACTCATCGGATGCTTCACCGGTTTGTTGGGCGGTTTGTATAACCGCCGTAAACTGGCCGCCTGAAATTTTCAGTAGATAAAGAGCACGGAGACCCTGATGTCCTCTTTTAACGACATGATCAACAACATCACCCCGGACATCTACGAGAGCCTGAAACTGGCCGTGGAAATCGGCAAGTGGTCCGACGGTGGCAAACTCACCGCCGAACAGCGCGAGCTGTCGCTGCAGGCGATGATCGCCTGGGAAATCCAGAACCTGCCTGAAGACCAGCGCACCGGTTACATGGGCCCGCAGGAATGTGCATCGAAGTCGATCGAAGTGCCGAACATTCTGTTCAAATCGGATGCCATCCATTGATCGAGATTGGCCGCGGTGCAATCAGCAAAATGTCGGCGCGCCTGGACGGGCCGAACGTGCAATACGCGTTTCGTCTGGATGACGTCGAGGTGCCGGTCAATCCGTTGATTGGCAGCACGGTGCGTCTGGAATACCTGGGGGCGATTCACTGCACCCATTGCGGGCGCAAGACCAAAACCAGTTTCAGTCAGGGTTACTGCTACCCGTGCATGACCAAACTGGCGCAGTGCGACCTGTGCATCATGAGCCCGGAGCGCTGCCACTATGACGCCGGCACCTGCCGCGAGCCGGAGTGGGGCGAAAAATTCTGCATGACCGACCATGTGGTTTACCTGTCCAATTCGTCGGGGATCAAGGTTGGCATCACTCGTGCTACGCAACTGCCGACTCGCTGGATCGATCAGGGCGCATGTCAGGCATTGCCGATCATGCGCGTCTCGACACGGCAGCAATCGGGCTTCGTTGAAGACCTGTTCCGCAGTCAGGTCGCGGATAAAACCAACTGGCGCGCGCTGCTCAAGGGCGATGCGGCGGCGGTCGATCTGGCGCAGGTACGTGACCAGTTATTCGAAAGCTGCGCCGAAGGCCTGCAAGGTTTGCAGGAGCGATTCGGCCTACAGGCTATTCAGACGATTGCCGATGTCGAACCGCTGGAAATCCGCTATCCGGTCGAGCAATACCCGGCCAAAATCGTCAGCTTCAACCTGGACAAGAACCCGATTGCCGAAGGCACGCTGCTGGGGATCAAGGGCCAGTACCTGATCTTCGACACCGGCGTGATCAATATTCGCAAGTACACGGCTTATCAGCTCGCCGTGCATCAATAAGGACGCCAGCATGCGCACCGAACAACCGAAGATGATTTACCTGAAGGACTATCAGGCGCCCGAGTACCTGATCGACGAAACACACCTGACCTTCGAGTTGTTCGAGGATCACAGCCTGGTCCACGCGCAGTTGGTGATGCGCCGCAATCCGGCACGTGGCCCGGGCCTGCCGCCGCTGGTGCTCGATGGCCAGCAGTTGGAGTTGCTCTCGGTAACGCTGGCGGATCAGGAACTGTCTGACGGCGACTACCAGCTCACCGAAAACCACCTGACCCTGCAGCCGACCAGCGAAAGCTTCACGGTCGACACCAGCGTGAAGATCCATCCGGAAACCAACACCGCGCTGGAAGGCCTGTACAAGTCCGGCACGATGTTCTGCACTCAGTGCGAGGCCGAAGGTTTCCGCAAGATCACCTATTACCTCGACCGCCCGGACGTGATGAGCAAGTTCACCACCACCGTGGTCGCCGAACAGCACAGCTATCCGGTGCTGCTCTCCAACGGCAACCCGATTGCCTCGGGCCCGGGCGAAGACGGCCGGCACTGGGCAACCTGGGAAGACCCGTTCATGAAACCGGCGTACCTGTTTGCGCTGGTGGCCGGTGATTTGTGGTGCGTTGAAGACAGCTTCACCACCATGACTAACCGCGATGTTGCACTGCGCATTTACGTCGAGCCGGAAAACATCGACAAGTGCCAGCACGCGATGAACAGCCTGAAGAAGTCGATGCGCTGGGACGAAGAGGTTTACGGTCGCGAGTACGATCTGGACATCTTCATGATCGTCGCCGTCAACGACTTCAACATGGGCGCAATGGAGAACAAAGGCCTCAACATCTTCAACTCCAGCGCCGTACTGGCCCGCGCCGAAACCGCGACCGACGCCGCACACCAGCGCGTTGAAGCAATCGTCGCCCATGAGTATTTCCACAACTGGTCGGGCAACCGCGTGACCTGCCGCGACTGGTTCCAGCTGTCGCTGAAAGAAGGCTTCACCGTATTCCGTGATTCCGGCTTCTCTGCCGACATGAACTCGGCCACGGTCAAGCGCATTCAGGACGTGGCTTATCTGCGCACCCACCAGTTCGCCGAAGATGCCGGCCCGATGGCCCACGCTGTGCGCCCGGACAGCTTTATCGAAATCTCCAACTTCTACACCCTGACCGTGTACGAGAAGGGTTCGGAAGTGGTTGGCATGATCCACACCTTGCTCGGTGCCGAAGGCTTCCGTAAGGGCAGCGATCTGTACTTCGATCGCCATGACGGCCAAGCGGTGACCTGCGACGACTTCATCAAAGCGATGGAAGACGCCAACGGTGTCGACCTGAGCCAGTTCAAGCGCTGGTACAGCCAGGCCGGCACGCCGCGTCTGGCGGTGAGCGAGTCGTACGACGCTGCCGCAAAAACCTACAGCCTGACCTTCCGCCAGAGCTGCCCGGAAACCCCGGATAAAGTTGAAAAACTGCCGTTCGTGATTCCGGTCGAACTCGGCCTGCTCGACAGCCAAGGTAACGAAATTGCCTTGCGTCTGAGCGGCGAAGCGTCGGCGCAAGGTACCACCCGCGTGATCTCGGTGACCGAAGCCGAGCAGACCTTCACCTTCGTCGACATCGCCGAACAGCCGCTGCCCTCGCTGCTGCGCGGTTTCTCCGCGCCGGTCAAGCTGAGCTTCCCGTACAACCGCGATCAGCTGATGTTCCTGATGCAGCACGACAGCGACGGCTTCAACCGCTGGGATGCCGGTCAGCAACTGTCGGTGCAAGTGCTGCAAGAACTGATTGGCCAGCAGCAGAAGGGCGAGAGCCTGAAGCTTGATCCGCGCCTGGTCTCGGCGCTGCGTACGGTGCTGTCGGATGAGTCGCTGGATCAGGCCATGGTCGCCGAAATGCTTTCGTTGCCGGGTGAGGCGTACCTCACTGAAATCAGCGAAGTGGCGGATGTCGATGCGATTCATATCGCCCGTGAGTTCGCTCGTCAGCAACTGGCGGAAGGTCTGTTCGAAGCGCTGTGGCTGCGGTATCAGGCCAACCGTGATCTGTCGAAGCAAACCCCGTATGTGGCCGAAGCCGAGCATTTCGCCCGTCGCGCGCTGCAGAATATCGCGCTGTCGTACCTGATGCTCAGCGGCAAGCCGGAAGTACTCGCGGCGGCGCTGGAACAGTTCGAAACAGCCGACAATATGACCGAGCGCCTGACCGCGCTGGCGGTGTTGGTCAATTCGCCGTTCGAAGAGCAGAAAGCCTTGGCACTGGCCAGTTTCGCCGAGCACTTCAAGGACAACCCGCTGGTTATGGATCAGTGGTTCAGCGTGCAGGCCGGCAGCACCTTGCCGGGCGGTCTGGAACGGGTGAAAGCGTTGATGCAACACCCGGCGTTCAACATCAAGAACCCGAACAAGGTGCGTGCACTGGTCGGTGCGTTTGCCGGGCAGAACCTGATCAACTTCCACGCGGCGGACGGCTCGGGTTATCGCTTCCTCGCGGATCTGGTGATTGAGTTGAACGGCTTCAACCCGCAGATCGCTTCGCGCCAACTGGCGCCGCTGACGCGCTGGCGTAAATATGACGATGCGCGGCAGACGCTGATGAAGGCTGAGCTGGAGCGGATTCGGGCGTCTGGGCAGTTGTCGAGTGATGTGTATGAGGTGGTGAGCAAGAGCCTGGCTTGATGGTGTGTTGGTGTCGGTGTTCCAGCGATGGACCGGCCCTCACCCTAGCCCTCTCCCAGTGGGAGAGGGGACTGACTGAGGTGGATGGTTGAGCACACCGACCTGAAAGTCCGAAGTCGAACTCAGATTCTGAAACAGATCAAAAGCCCCTCACCCTAGCCCTCTCCCAGTGGGAGAGGGGACTGACTGAGGTGGATGGTTGAGTTACACCGACCTGAAAGTCCGAGCCGAACTCAGGACTTGAAAAGCACGAAGATCGGCTCCCTTTCCCCCTCGCCCCCCTGGGGGGAGAGGGCTGGGGTGAGGGGGTAGGATTCACGCATCACCACAAACCCCAAGCCGTACACATAAAAAAACGCCGCATTAACCAATGCGGCGTTTTTTTTGACTAAAAGTTACTTCAGGTCGAAACGATCCAGGTTGGTGACCTTCGTCCACGCCGCAACAAAGTCCTTAACAAACTGCTCCTTCGCATCCGAACTGGCATACACCTCAGCCAACGCCCTTAATTGCGCATTGGAACCAAACACCAGATCAACCCGCGTCGCCGTCCACTTCACGCTGCCGGTTTTACGGTCACGCCCCTCGAACTCATCCGCATCCCTCGAAGTAGGCTTCCACTCCACACCCATGTCTAGCAGGTTAGTGAAGAAGTCGTTGGTCAGCGCCTCGGTCTGCGAAGTGAACACGCCATGCCGGGTTTGCCCGACGTTGGTGTTCAACACCCGCAAACCGCCCAGCAGCACAGTCATCTCCGGCGCGGTAAGCGTCAGCAGTTGCGCCTTGTCAATCAGCAACGCCTCGGCCGAGACGGTGTATTTGCCTTTGCTGTAGTTGCGGAAGCCATCGGCAATCGGTTCAAGGAAACCGAAGGAATCAACATCGGTTTGCTCTTGGGTTGCATCCGTACGTCCCGGGGTGAACGGCACCGTGACCGAGTGGCCAGCGTTTTTCGCTGCTTGTTCGACCCCGGCATTGCCCGCCAACACGATCAGGTCCGCCAGCGAGACTTTCTTGCCAGCAGCGCCGTTGTTGAAGTCGTTCTGAATGCCCTCAAGGGTTTGCAGCACTTTGGCCAGTTGCTCAGGCTGGTTGGCCTGCCAGAACTTTTGCGGTGCCAGACGCAGACGGCCACCATTGGCGCCGCCGCGCTTGTCGGAGCCACGGAACGTCGAGGCAGCGGCCCATGCGGTCGAGACCAGTTGCGACACCGAAAGGCCTGACGCGAGGATTTTGCCTTTCAGCGCAGCCGCGTCGCTGTCGTCGATCAGCGGATGAGTGACATCCGGAATCGGATCCTGCCACAGCAATTCTTCGCTCGGCAGTTCCGGGCCGAGATAGCGCGACAGCGGGCCCATGTCGCGGTGGATCAGTTTGTACCAGGCACGGGCGAAGGCGTCGGCCAGTTGATCCGGGTTGGCGAGGAAGCGCCGCGAGATCTGCTCGTAGGCTGGATCGAAACGCAGCGCCAGGTCAGAGGTGAGCATGGTCGGCGAGAGTTTCTTGTTCGGATCATGGGCATGCGGAACGGTACCGGCACCGGCGCCGTTTTTCGGAATCCACTGATGCGCGCCAGCCGGGCTTTTGGTCAGTTCCCACTCGAAACCGAACAGGTTTTCCAGGTAGTTATTGCTCCACTTCGTCGGTGTGGTGGTCCAGGTCACTTCCAGACCGCTGGTAATGGTGTCGCCACCCTTGCCGGTACCGAACGCGTTGCGCCAACCGAGGCCTTGTTCTTCGAGGCCGGCCGCTTCCGGCTCAGGCCCGACGTTATCGGCTGGGCCGGCGCCGTGGGTTTTACCGAAGGCGTGACCGCCAGCGATCAACGCGACGGTTTCTTCATCGTTCATGGCCATGCGGCCGAAGGTTTCGCGGATGTCGTGGGCTGAAGCGACGGGGTCTGGATTGCCTTCCGGACCTTCGGGGTTCACGTAGATCAGGCCCATTTGCACGGCGGCGAGCGGGTTTTCCAGATTGCGCTCGCCCTGATCGGTGCGGCTCTCTTCTTTGCCATGCAAATCCGGCTCGGCGACCAACGTACCGTCACCGGGTTCCTGCATGGCGGACTTGTCCTTGCCGTAACGGCTGTCGCCGCCCAGCCATTCGTGCTCCGAACCCCAGTAAACGTCTTCGTCCGGCTCCCACACATCGGGACGGCCACCGGAGAAACCAAAGGTTTTGAAACCCATGGATTCCAGCGCGACGTTCCCGGTGAGAACGATCAGGTCGGCCCAGGAAATATTGCGGCCATATTTCTGCTTGATCGGCCACAGCAGGCGCCGGGCCTTGTCGAGGCTGACGTTGTCCGGCCAGCTGTTCAGTGGAGCGAAGCGCTGTTGCCCGGAGCCGGCGCCACCACGGCCATCGGCGGTGCGATAGGTGCCGGCGCTATGCCAGGCCATGCGGATGAAGAGGGGGCCGTAGTGGCCAAAGTCGGCTGGCCACCAGTCCTGAGAGTCGGTCATCAGCGCATTGAGATCTTGTTTCAGCGCCTGGAAGTCCAGGCTTTTGAAGGCTTTGGCGTAGTCGAAATCCTTGCCCAACGGATCGGACTTTGGCGAATGCTGACTGAGGATTTTCAGGTTGAGTTGATTCGGCCACCAGTCACGGTTCGTCGTGCCACCACCGGCGGCGTGGTTGAACGGGCATTTCGATTCGTTTGCCATGTTCGGGTCCTTATCAGGTCTGCTACGGCCGGCTCGTGCCGACTTCGGACTAGTAAGGCTAGACCCGACTGGGGAAGTCAGCTAATAGGCCGACTATTGGACGTTGATAGTCAGAACCTTTTACTGCGCGCTCGCCCCTATATGACCTTGATCAGGTGGATTGGGCCGTGTCGTCCTCCGGCACGTCGTCAAGGATGTCCTCTTGCCCTGGCAACTCGGTAATCACACTGAAATCCGTCACCTCAACCGCGCCCAATCCATACCCCAGCAAATGGAAAGAAAACGCTTTGCGCTCTTGCGGGTTGTCGAAGCTGAAGTTCATTTCCAGTGGCTGCTCGGCGGTTGCCACCATCTCCTGCGGCAGGCCAATCTGCACGTCCTGTTCAAACTCTTTGGCCTTGAGCTGAATGTACGCCGCTTGTTGAGGATCGACCGAGCGCACGGTCAGGCGCACGCGGGTGTGCGAGCCTTTGGGCATTTCCAGGTACTGCGCGCCGATCAGGTTGTCGGCCCAGTCATCCTTGATTTGCGCTTGCAGCGGGATGACGTTGGTGCTGCCGAACTGATAGCGATGATTGAGCGGCGTGCGCAGCAGCGACAGGTCGAGAGCGTTGGCGCGGGCGGCGATCTGCCGGGCCGGGTGACCGCTGTAGTTGCCTTTGTACGTGGCGCTTTCAGCGATGAACCCGGCGCTTTCGTAATAGCGGCAGCGGCGCGGCATGTCGCACTCGGAAAAAATCCCCTGACCGTTGTGATAGCGCAGCTTGCCGTTGGTGAACGACATGATTTCGCGGCCGCTGTCGTAGTCGCGAAACAGCGAGCGGCCGCTCAGCGCGGAAGGCACCGGCAGGTCGAAGTAGTCGAGGATGGAAGTGCTCAGATCGACGTGGCCATACACGCCTTTGTTGAGCCGTGGCAGTTGTTCATGCTCCGGCGCCAGGGTCAGGTTGAAGCCCCATGAAGAGGCCAGGCGCACGCCGTCAATGCCATGGGATTCGTCCGAGGTGATCACCACCAGCGTATCTTTCAGGACGCCCTGGCGCTCGAGGCCGCTGAGGAATTGCTCCAGCGCATCGTCGAGATAACCGACGGCGGCCTGTTTCGGCGTTTCGTAGCGCTCCAGGTATTCCTCGGGCGCGGAGTAGGGCTGATGGGTGCCGACGGTCAGCAATGTCAGCATCCACGGCTTCTTCTGCTTTTTCAGTTGGCCGACATAATCCAGCGCACCTTCGAAAAACGCCTTGTCATCCTTGCCCCACGGGAATTCCAGATAATTGCTGTTGCTGAACCATTCCAGACCATGAGTCGCATCGAAACCAATGTGCGGCATGATCTTGTCTTTGGCCATGAAGCGCAGCCCGGCACCCTGTAGATAGTGGGTGCTGAAGCCGTGTTCGCGCAGCTGCGCCGGCAGGCAGGCCTGATTGCGCTCGTTGAGGGTGAGCATTTCCACGCCTTTGGGCGTGCCGTTGTTGAGTTTGTCGTAATCGCCGCAGAGCATCGCGTACAGACCGCGAATGGTCTGGTGCGTATGCAGCACGTAGTCCGGGGTGTTCATGCCGCGCTCGGCCCAGCGGCTGAGGTTGGGCATCAGGTCTTCCTGATAATGGCTGCCGATCGCCTCGCGGTTGGCGCGGATGTAAGCCCCGGGAATGCCTTCCAGCGCGATGATCAGCACGTTGCGTGCTTGTCCCGGCGCGGCCAGCAGTTTCTGCCCGTTGAGGTCGACGTCGGTGAGCCCGGCCATGGCTGGCGCGGGTTCTTCGACATCGCCGTCCAGCCATTCCTCGGCCTGGATCTGCAGATCGGCGACCTCGCTGGCCAGCAATTGGTGCGGCAGGTTGTACTGGCGCCACGGATCCGCTTCGCTCGGCCACAGGTTCTGCGCGCCCCAGTGGGCGGCGAACAATACCAGCGGCGCGCTCCAGGCTGCGCGGGGCAGGGGCGGACGTGGCAGGTTGCGGTTGGCAAACCGGGTCAGCAGCCAGAACAGCAGGGCCAGTAGCAAAGTGATGCCCAGTGCAGGATGGGCCAGGCCGCCACCCGTGGAGTTTTCCACGAACTGCGGATCGATCAGGTAATGAATGTCCGAAGGCGTCGGCAGCCGACCGACCGCGCTGACCAGTTCAGCGGTCGCCACCGCCAGCAATCCCCAGAACAGCAACACCGGCAAGGCCAGCCACCACGCCCGGCGATGCAGCAATACCACCAACAGGCTGCCGATGGCCAGATCCGACAAATAGCCCAGCGGTGCCGACCAACCCAGCGCCGCACGCAGGCACAGCGGCACCACCAGCACCAGAACAATCAGGGAAAAGAGGCGGGCATGCGGCTGCCGCAACCGGTTAAAAAGAGCGCTCACAAAAAAGACCTTCCAGCCATTAAATCGTCATAAAAGTGTGCGCGATGATACCAAGGGTGAGCTGTCTGATCGCCCTTTTAAACCCTCATCTGATGCGCTGGTGCGGTGGCCTCTGAAGGTGATGGAGTGTCTGCAGGCCTGACCCGCCTTCGCGTGGCACGGCAATCGACGATATTGAGGCTGGTGGATTTATTGTTTCAGGCTGTTTAACCCGTCGAGCCGCCACCGGATTCCAATGTAGGAGTTGCGGCACGCTGCGATCTTTTGATCTTGTTATCGAAACCCGGAATCAAAAGATTGCAGCCTCCTTTCGCTCGACAACCCGTGCTATCGATATGCGATAAAGGTATTTAATTTCTGTTTTTTATAGCGATAAAGTCAGGCCTTTCAGCACACCACCCCCATGCTGCGAGGTTGTCATGGCCACACCGTTCAAACGTTCTGCACTGACTCTGTTGGCCGCCTCCCTGGCCGCGAGTGCGTTGTTCAGCACCGGCGCCCAGGCTGAAGGCAAGATCAGCATCGCCCAGCAATTCGGTATCGGTTACCTGATTCTCGATGTAGTGCGCGACCAGAACCTCATCGAAAAACACGGTAAGGCGCAGGGCCTCGACATCAAGGTCGACTGGAACAGCATCTCCGGCGCCACGGCGATGAACGAGGCGCTGCTGACCGGTTCGCTCGATGTGGTTTCGGCGGGCGTGCCGCCGATGCTCACCGTGTGGGATCGCACCAAAGGCAAACAGAACGTCAAAGCCATCGCCGCGCTGGGTTCGATGCCCAACTATTTGCTGACCAACAACCCGAACATCAAAACGCTCAAGGACTTCACCGACAAGGACCGCATTGCCGTGCCGGCCGCCGGTGTCGGTTTCCAGTCACGCACCTTGCAGATCGAAACCGCCAAGGAATTCGGTGACGCGCAGTACAAGAAATTCGATGACATCTCAGTCAGCCTGCCGCATCCCGATGCAACGGCCGCGCTGATCGCCGGCGGCTCTGAGATCAACTCGCACTTCTCCAGCCCGCCGTTCCAGTACCAGGCGTTGCAGAATCCCAACGTGCACAAAGTGCTGAGCTCTTATGATGTGCTCGGCGGTCAGGCGACATTCAACGTGCTGTACACCACGGAAAAATTCCACGACGAAAACCCGAAAACCTATAAGGCGTTCTACGACGCTTTGGCTGAGGCTGAGAAAATCATCAAGGCCGACAAACCGGCGGCGGCTCAGGCTTATATCCGTGTCGAGCAGTCGAAGTTGCCGCTGGCCCTGGTCGAGCAAATCGTCAAAGACCCGGAAATCGACTTCACCGTGGTGCCACAGCGCACCTTTATTTATGCCGAGAAATTGCAGGAACTGGGCGTGCTGAAGAACAAGGCCGACAGCTGGAAGGATTACTTTTTTGAAGAGGCGCATGGTGGGGCCGGTAGCTGAAGAACCCGGCCCGGTGCAGGGGATTTCCGGAACTCAACCGGCAGGCTCGATCAGTCGCGTAATGGGGTGATCGTGCCCCTCGACGTGCCATTTCACCCACAACCGATTGCGCCCGTCGGAACTTTTGTCTGGCTCGATGGACAGCCAGTTACGACTGGCAATCAGGCAATTTCCGTCGTATCCAATGGCTTGCATCTCGGCAGTAAGGTCGGTGTCGATCTTTTCCCGGGTACCGGTGATCGTTTCCAGGCTTCTGATCGTCAGCACAGGCAGAGGAGGATGGACGATGCCGGTTGAAATCAACTGATGGATGACTTCTGCACCATTGTCGATATGCCGGGGGTTGGCCGAACGAATGACGCTGGCGGCCGCTACATGCACATCCCCGGAGACAATGGTGACTTTGCATTTCGCCAACTTGGCGAAATCGAGCAATCCATTGATCAGTTGCTTGCGCTCGTTTTTGTGCGGCTGATGGCGCCAGTGGTCGCGGAAATCATCCTCCGGTCCGATCTCTCCCGGAATCCATCCGATCAGGGCCTCAAGCAGCGCAAGGTTGACGAACGATACTGGAACGCTGGATATGAACAGTAGGTGTGAAGGTTTGCTGGCCGTCAGGCTTTTGATCCAGGTAAACATCTGCGAGATGCTTTTTTGCGACATGATTTGCGTGGGCTGTTTGAGCTGGCCGTTTCTGCCCTTGATGTCGGGTGCACGTTCAGACCTGAGGTCGGGAACGACAATGGCGAGGCCGCCGAGGCCCTCAAAAGCGAAGGTATGCCCCTGACGAGTGATCGCTCCCGGGCGGCTCTCGGTTTCGTCAACCTGTAATTGGTAGAGACGAAAGTAATAGCTGGCAATACGGAACAGCCCTTGGTGTACGGGGCTTTCATGCAGGGCCTGGGGATAGGAACCCCAACCGTCGATGATGTCGTGATCGTCCCACATCATTAGGGTCGGAACGCAACTGAGCATGTTCAGTATCTGTGGTCTGGCCCAGTATCGCGGGTAAACACTGGCGAAAAACTCGTCTGCCTGAACTTCCATTTCTTCAGTCCACAGAGTGTCATCACGATTCCAGGAGAACTGTTTGTACCATTCATTCAAGGGGCCTTGAGTCTGTAACAGTTCATCGCTGTAAATCTGATCGCCTCCCATGACCAACAGATGGTACTCGGCTTGCTTGTGGGTCTGCGCGAGATGACTCCAGCGTTCGGCATAGCGATCTGCCAGCGAATTCAGGTATTTGACGTCCGACACACCGTTGCACGAGGTGTAAGCGATGCGGGGAGCCTGATCCAGAGGCGGGACGTGAAATGAGCCCGACACATCTCCCAAGTCATAGTCGATCTTCAACTGCGTTTTACTTTGCTGGATCTGCATGTCCAGTCGCCAGACGGCCATGCGCGGTTTGATCAAAGGAATCCGGGCAATCCGTTTGATCGTCGGATTGTGTGCCTGCGCGACCTGCGTAGTGGGTGCCGGTGCGTTGAGGTCTTGCACCAGCAGGGCAGATACACAGTATTTCTGATTCTGAATACCGCGAAAGCTCAAAACCGGGCCAAAGGGACTCATGTTGTCGTCCTCGCTGACAATAGAAAAACGGATGCCACGCAATGCCGTGGTGTCTCCGAGCGTAGTCCGTTTTTGCAAGTAGCGAGGACGCGAGGGGAGCGTTTCAGTTCATGCCATCATCAAAAATGCTTTCGATTGATAACTCGAACGCCCGAGCAATCTGAAAGGCCAGTGGCAGGCTCGGGTCGTAGCGTTCGTTTTCAATCGCGTTGATCGTCTGACGCGACACGCTCAGGCGTTCAGCCAGATCGACCTGCGACCATTTGCGCTCGGCGCGCAATTCCTTGAGGCGGTTTTTCATTGGTAGCGGCGTCGCGCAATGTGCAGACCGACAATCCACATCAGCCCCATCACCGGCCACACACACGTCCACGGAATGTGCGGAGCGCCGACGTTTTCCAGAAAACCGTAGCTGAAGGTCAGCAGTGCCGAGGCGGCGAAGGCAAAACCCAACGCCTCAAACTGGATGCGCAGATGCATCTCGTCCATGCGCCGCATGTTGCGCACGATCGCCCAGCACATCAGTCCCGCCGGAATGACCGGCGTCACTGCGACGGCCGAGCGCAGCACGATGGGGGCGTCCATCAGATATTGCGAGGCAACCAATGAGGCTGTCAGCACCAGCATGTAGATGATTAATGCTGCGCCCAATTCGAGGTAGTACCGGTTCATTCTTCACTTCCTATGTAAAAGACCCTTTACATGGTCGCCGAAGATTTATCCGATGTAAAGCACGCTTTCCATCACGCTGGTCGCCTCGAACATGCTGGTGTCGGAGCAGTTGCAGCGTAGGGGCACGCGTTCTGGACAGCGTAATAACCACTCAGTAGCATTCGAACTCAACGGATTATCCCTTCGCACGTCGTCCGACGTGCAACGCTCAAGGAATCGACATGCGCGAGACCCCCAATGACCCACAACGAACCGTCGTGACCTTGGTCAACGGCGAGATTCACCATGAAACCCATATCAGTTTCAGCTCCATGTCGCTCGTCGATGGCGAAATTCGGGTGCATCGTGCTGAAGGCAATCAGCTAGACATTCCGGTGGCCGGGGCGGACTTCGCTTGGCGCATTGATCTGGATGGGGTGCACAGAGTACCGGTGACGCAGGCAGCGGTTGAACCGGTTGAACCGGTGCGTGCCGATGACAGCTTGAAGTTGTTCACCTCGAAAAACGTGTGGATCACCCTCGGGCTGTGGTTCTTCGTCAGTTCGGTTTTCGGTTGGCTGGGGATTGTGGCGGCAGGCGGATATCTCGGTTACCAGTGGCGTGAGGTGGAAAAGCGCAAGGGACAGTTGGCCAAGGCACCCGTAGATAAGGCCGTGCCCCGTTCCGGCTCGGGAATGTCACGGGAAAGTGTGCGCAAGGCATTGGCCCGCAGGCGTTAATGCGGCGCCCATCAAAGACAAAAAAAGGGGCGGCCTGATTATCGATCAGGCCGCCCCTTTTTTATTGCCGCTCAGTCAGATCAGTGCATTTTGCTGTGATCGTGACCTTCCATGTTGGTCAGCGCACGAACCGGTGCCTTCACTTCGATGGTTTCTTTTTCGCCCTTGGCGTTTTCCACGGTCAGGGTCAGCGGTACGCTTTCGCCTTCTTTGAGCTGACCGTTCAGGCCCATCAGCATCACGTGATAGCCGTTCGGATCAAGCTTGACGGCTTTGCCGGCCGGCAGCTCGACGAACTTCACCGGGCCCATGCTCATGACGTCATTCTTCATGGTCATTTCATGGATCTGCACGTCCTTGGCCGCTGGCGTCGCGACGCTGAGCAACTTGCTGTCACTGTCGGCGGTGAGGGTCATGAACGCGCCGCTGGCGGACTGGGTCGGCACGGTGGCACGGACCCAGGCGTCGTCGACTTTGGTCTGCGCGGACACCTGGAACGCCAGGCCCAGCAGAGACAGACCGATGACAGCGCGTTTGATGTGGTTCAGAACAGGTTGCATCAGCAAACCTCCATAACAGTAAGCAAATCTTCCGTGCATTGTTCTGCCGAAAGCGAGGTGGACAGACCCAGGCGCAAGCCGCCGTTGGAGTCGTAAACGTAACTGGTGGCAGTGTGCGAGATGGTATAGGTGTCGCCGGCCGGGACTTTCTCGTAGAACACGTCGAATTCCTTGGCGGTGGCCGCGGTTTCCTCGAGTGTGCCGTACAGCGCAACGAACGTCGGGTCGAAGGCCTTCATGTAGGCGTCGAGGATTTCCGGGGTATCGCGCTCGGGATCGAGGGTGATGAAGATCACCTGCAAACGATCGCCATCGGCGCCCATCAGTTTCTTGATTTTCGCCGCGCGGGCGAGGGTGGTCGGGCAGACTGCCGGGCACTGGGTGAAGCCGAAGAAGACCATCGGCATCATGCCGCGAAAGCTCGACAGCGTCATGGTTTCGCCATCGGTGTTCTTCAGTTTGAAGGTGCGCCCCATGATCTTGTTACTCAGATCCTTGCCGTACTTGTACGACAGTTGGCCGCGGGTGTCGCAGCCGGCGAGCAGGCCGAGCCCGAGTACGCCCATTCCCGCAAGCACCTTGCGGCGAGTCAACAAAGCCGTCATCTAATACCGCCTTTTGCAGCCCGTCAGTCAGCAGGACTGGCGGGGGGTTAACCGTAAAAGCGGCGCATGATACCAAACTGCAGGCAGAGCCCGGCCACGGATCGCCGCACGGCAGAGGATCGCGCGACAAAAGGTGTAAGAAAAAGTGACTACAGCTTACTGCACGCTTGATTCAGCGGCGCTCCAGCCCCCGCCCAGCGCGGTGTAAAGGTTGACCTCGGCGACCAGTTGCGCGAGGCGATCGGTGATCAGGCCTTGCTGCGAACTGAACAGCGAACGCTGCGCATCGAGGAACGTCAGGCTGCTGTCGACGCCATTCTGATAACGGTTTTGCGCCAGGTTGTAGTAAGTCTGTGTGGCCGCGACCAGATCGCGCTGCGCCTGCAATTGCTGCTGATAAGTGCTGCGCGCAGCGAGGCCGTCGGCGACTTCCTGGAACGCGGTTTGAATCGATTTTTCGTATTCGGCCACCGCCACATCTTTCTGCAATTTCGAATAATCCAGGCTGGCGCGCAGGCTGCCGGCATTGAAAATCGGCAGGCTGATCTGCGGCTGAAAGGTCCAGGCGCCAGAGCCACCGCCGAACAGCCCGGACAGATCGCGGCTCGACGTCCCGGCATTCGCCGTCAGGCTGACACTGGGAAAAAACGCCGCCCGTGCCGCACCGATATTGGCGTTGGCTGCTTTCAGTTTGTACTCCGCCTGAAGGATGTCCGGACGCCGTTGCAGCAGATCCGAGGGCAGGCCGGCGGGCAGTTGCCGCACCAGCTCGCTGGCCAGTGGGCGGGCGGGCAGTGACTCGGGCACGGGCGCGCCGACCAGCAAGGTCAGGCTGTTCAAGTCCTGGGCGACCTGACGCTGATAGCGCGCCAGATTGGCCCGGGAACTGTCGACGCTGGTCTTCGCCTGCGCCTGCTCCAGCGCTGACGATTTGCCGGCCTCACGGTTGCGGGTGGTCAGGTGCAGGCTCTGTTCATCGGCAGCAAGGGTGTCGCGGGTCAGCTCCAGCAGCTCCTGATCGGCGCGCCAGGTCAGGTAGGCGTTGGCGACGTTGGCCACCAGACTCAGCTCGGCACTGCGCCGCGCTTCTTCAGTCGCAAGCCAGGTTTGCAAGGCCTCCTCGCTGAGGCTGCGCACGCGACCGAAGAAGTCCAGCTCATAAGCGCTGATGCCGAGGTTGACCGAGTACGTCGAATTGATCGGCGCTTTGCCTTGGGTCACGCTCGGCGGCATGCGCTGGCGCAATTCATTGGCATTGGCCGACACCGCCGGCAGCAGGTCGGCGCGCTGGATGCGGTATTGCGCCTGAAAGGCTTCGACGTTGAGTGCCGCCACGCGCAGGTCGCGGTTGTTGACCAGCGCGCTTTCGATCAGTTGTAGCAGCGCCGGATCGGTGAACAGCGTGCGCCAGTCCTCGGCGCTCGTGGCTGGCTGCGTTGCTGTCGGATACTGCGCGGCGGTGGGGGAAGCGGGGCGCTGATACTCGGGAATCAATGAACAACCGCCCATCAGCACCGCGATGGACAGCAGGGAAAGTCGCAACGTCAACATCGAACTGCCTCATGCATTTAGAGAGCTTTGTGCTCAGGCGCCGGCCATCCATTTCGCCAGGCCATGGCGGCCACTGACGCCGAGTTTGGCGGTGGCGCGTTTCAGGTACGTCTCGATCGAGCTGTTTTTGACCCGCAGCTTTTCCGCCATTTGCGGCACGGTGCCGCCGGTCAACAGGCCCAGGCAGACTTCTTTCTCGCGCACCGACAGGGCGATGTCGCTTAATGCCAGGCGCTCATCGAACACCTGCGCCAGCGGCGCCTGATCCAGCTCGGCCAACGGTTGGCGCGGTTGCCGGGCGAGGATTTGCCGACTGATCTGCGCGTGACGTTCGATCAGCGGCAGCAGGGTGTCGGACAGGCTCTTGAGAAACGACAGCTCCGGCAGGGAAAACACCCGTTGGGTATGCGGTCGGTAAAACGAAATCACGCAACGGCGGTTGGACGTACGCGAAACCAGATTGCATTGATGCGCACTGTGTTGCGGATGGCGCGGCTGGAGCGAGGCTTTCAGTTGAATCAGCAGCGAGTCGTTCATCTCGATCATCTTCTGCAGCAGCGGATGATCGTCGGGGCTCTCCAGCAGATCGGGCGCGGCACAGGTCTGCGTCAAACCGGCGCTGCCCAACGGCTTGATGTCGACCACGCTGGCCTGACGTTCATCCAGCGTCCACTCACTCAGATCCACGCGGTTGACCGGCACCAAGGTGTCGACCAACTGGAACATGTTCGTGGCGAAGTGATCATCGCCGGTGCTGGCAATCAACTCACCCAGTTGCCAGTAGAAGTGTGGGTTTTCCATATTACGAATGCTGCCGGTCAGATTCATATCCTTCATCCTTGGTTCAGAGCCATCACTGAATCGTCTGCCGTCTCTGTAAAAGCCGCCCACGCAGTCATTTCTCCTTGAACATGATCTGGAGCGGGATTTAAGCCTATGGATTTGTCCTACGTCTGTAGGGGAAAACAGGGACACAAAGTGCCACTATTTCTGAATATTGGCGCCGGGGTTCTGACGCTGTTAAACGCCGGCGTAGCGGCGAGAGTGACTGTTCAGTCACGCTCAAGCCCCGGAAAACCTGGCGAAGGGGAATTCTGATCGGCAGCGCTCGGGTAAATGGCGGCGCTGCTATGTGGTTTTTTTCCTACAAGCTTTTCAGTATTTCCTCTCCGAACTTTTCGACAGTGCCTACGGTAAACACGCCCACAAGGTCAGACAGGGGTGTACGAGCCTGGTGGTTGTCCGGGTTTCAGGTGTCATGTCGGCGCCGGGGCCGATGCTTGAATACCGGCAAAATTTCATGAGATGGATCTTATGCAGCCTACTTCTGCCAACGTGGCGGACGATGTGTCCGTGCCTGTCGAGACATTTGCGCTGACTGCCGCCCAACGGGATATCTGGCTGGACCAACTGAGCCGCGGCGATTCGCCGCTGTACAACATTGGCGGTTACGTCGAACTGACCGGGCCGCTGGATCCGGCGTTGCTGCAATCGGCGCTTGAGTCTCTGGTGGCAGCGAATGATGCCTTGCGCATTGTGCTGCTCGCGGACGTGGGTCACGACGGACTGCCGTTGCAAGGGTTTGCGCCGGCACTGCCGGTGGCCATGCCGCTGTTTGATCTCAGCGGCCAAGCCGATCCGCAGTCGGCGGCCCGGGCGCTGGTTGAAGCACAGATGGCGCAGGCTTTCGTGTTGAGCGGGCAGGCGTTGTTCCGCTTCAGTCTGATTCGCCTCGATCGCCATCGTCACTGGCTGGCAGCCCAGGCCCATCACTTGATCATCGATGGCTGGGCGTTCGCGTTGCTGTTCAAGTCGGTGGGCGAGATCTACAGCACGTTGTGCCGTGGCGAGCATCCGCGCAGGGCGGCACCGTCCTATGTCGGCTTTATCGAAGAAGACGCGCGCTACCATCAGTCACCTCGCTATGAGCGCGATCAACGTTACTGGCTGGACAAGTACCGTAGCTTGCCCGAGCCCTTGTTGACGCCCCGTCATCGCGAATTCCTTGATGTTGAAGCAGCGCCAAGTCGCATCCACGTCGAGGCTTTTCCAGCCGTGCTGCACGAGCGCATGAAAGACACTGCGCGGCACCTCGGCGGTTCGGCCTTTCATGTATTGCTCGCGGCGCTGCATGTGTATTTCAGTCGTACCGCCCAACGTGACGAGTGGGTGGTCGGTCTGCCGATTCTCAATCGCTCCGGTGCCCGCTTCAAAAGCACCTTGGGCTTGTTCACCCAGGTCAGTGCAATGCGCATGGGCTTCGGTCGAACGTTGTCATTCGCTGGATTGATCAAGGCGATCGGCGCTGACCTGAAGCAGGATTTCCGCCATCAACGCTACCCGCTGAGCGAGATGAACCGCGCGCTGGGGCTGTTGCGTGAAGATCGTGCGCAACTGTTCGAGCTGTCGCTGTCCTACGAGCAGGACGACCATGACTACCGTTACGGTGAGGCGTCGGGACACTCGGTAAAGGTCTCCAACCAGCACGAGGCGACTCCGCTGGCCATTCACCTGCGCAGCAACCGTTACACCGACAAAGCCTGGCTGCATCTGGTGTACTCGCCAGCCTATTTCACGGCTGACGAGATCGCGGCGTTGACCGAGCGCTTGCTGCTGATTCTGCAGCAAGGTCTGGAATGCCCGGCGCTGGCGATCGCCGATTTCAACCTCAATAGCCCGGCAGAACTGGCCCTGTTCAATGAGTGGAACGACACCCGGGTCAGTTATCCGCAAGGCCGACTGATTCATCAGCGCTTCGAATCGCGAGTGGCCGAAGAGCCGGACGCTGTGGTCGCGACGTATCAGGGGCGAACCCTGAGTTATGCCGATCTGAATCGGCAAGCCAATGCGTTCGCCCACCATCTGATCGGCCTCGGCGTGCTTCCTGACGATCGTGTGGCAATCGTTGCCCGCCGCGGCCTGGACACGCTGGTCGGGTTGCTGGCGATTCTCAAGGCTGGCGCTGCTTATGTGCCGATTGATCCGGCGCATCCGCCCGAGCGCCTGAGTTATCTGCTCAGCGACAGTGCGCCGGTGGCGCTGCTGACGCAAAGCGATCTGCGTGAGCGTCTGCCCGCCACAACGCTGCCGGTGATCGAGCTGGATCGGCGCCAGTGGCCGCTCGACAACTTGACCGATCCCGTCGTGACGGGGTTGAACACCCGCCACCTCGCCTATGTGATTTACACCTCCGGCTCCACCGGTTTGCCCAAAGGCGTGATGGTCGAGCACCGCACGCTGGGCAATCTGGTCGACTGGCACTGTTCGGCGTTTGGACTTGGCCCCGGGCAGCACACCTCAAGCCTCGCCGGCTTCGGGTTTGACGCGATGGCCTGGGAGGTGTGGCCGGCGCTGTGTGCCGGGGCGACGCTGCATCTTGCGCCCGCGAGCGAAGGCAGCGAAGACATCGATGCGCTGCTCGCCTGGTGGCGGGCGCAGCCGCTGGACGTCAGCTTTCTGCCGACGCCGATTGCCGAATACGCCTTCAGCCAACAGGCCGATCATCCGACCTTGCGCACCTTGCTGATCGGCGGCGATCGTCTGCGCCAGTTCAACCGCGCGCAGTCGTTCGCGGTGGTCAACAACTACGGCCCGACCGAGGCCACGGTGGTCGCCACGTCGGGGTTGATCACCCCGGGGCAGGCGTTGCACATCGGCAAACCCGTCAGCAATGCCACGACTTATCTGCTCGATGATCAGCAGCGTCCGGTGCCGATCGGCATCATTGGCGAACTGTATGTCGGCGGCGCCGGGGTTGCCCGGGGTTATCTGAATCGTCCGGACCTGACCGCCGAACGCTTTCTCGACGACCCGTTCAGTGCGCAGCCTGATGCGCGCATTTACCGTACCGGCGACCTCGCGCGGTGGCGTGCCGACGGCAATCTTGAGTACATCGGTCGCAACGATGACCAGGTGAAAGTTCGTGGGGTGCGTGTCGAGCTGGGCGAAATCGAAGCCGCACTGGCCAGCCATGACGCGGTGCAGGAAGCCGTGGTGCTGGTGCGCGACGGTCAATTGTTGGCATGGTTCACCGGGCGCGAAGCGCTGGACATCCAGCTACTGCATGCGCACCTGACATCGCGTTTGCCAGCCGCCATGCTGCCGGCCGCCTACATTCAATTGGCGAGTTTGCCGCTGACGGCCAACGGCAAGCTCGATCGCCAGGCGTTGCCGGCGCCGGGGCCGGACGCGTTGATCCGTCGTCAATACGAGGCGCCACAAGGTGACGTCGAAATCGCCTTGGCGCAGATCTGGGCCGAGGTCCTGCAGGTCGACCGGGTAGGGCGTCACGACCATTTCTTTGAGCTGGGCGGCCACTCTTTGCTCGCCGTAGGCCTGATCGAACGCATGCGCCAGATTGGCATGAGCAGCGATGTTCGCGTGCTGTTCAATCAACCGACACTGGCGGCGTTAGCGGCGGCAGAGGGCAGCGGCCGCGAAGTCGAGGTGCCGGCTAACCGCATTGCGCCCGATTGCACGTACATCACGCCGGACCTGTTGCCATTGGTGCAACTGGATCAGGCGATGATCGAACGCATCGTCGCGACCGTGCCGGGCGGTGCCGCCAATGTGCAGGACATCTACCCGTTGGCCCCGTTGCAGGAAGGCATTCTCTATCACCACATCACCGCTGCGCAGGGCGATCCGTATTTGCTGCAATCGCTGCTGGCGTTCGACAGCCTCGAGCGGGTCGAGGCCTTTGCCGCTGCGCTGCGTCAGGTCATGGCGCGGCACGACATCCTGCGTACGGCGGTGGTTTGGGAAGGGCTGACGTCACCGGTTCAGGTCGTTTGGCGCGAGGCGATTTTGCCGGTGCAGGAGGTTGAATTTGATCCTGCCCGTGGCGCGATCATCGATCAATTGCACGAGCGTTTCGACGCGCGGCGTTATCGCCTCGATGTCAGTCAGGCGCCGCTGCTGCGCCTGATGTATGCCCGTGATCCCGCGCACAATCGGGTGGTCGGCATCTTGTTGTTCCATCACCTGGCGATGGATCACATTGCGCTGGAGGCGATGCGCGAAGAAATCCACGCCAGCCTGTCCGGGCACTCGGAGACGCTGGCGCCGCCAGTACCGTATCGCAACTACGTGGCGCAGACGCGACTGGGCGTCAGTGAGCAGGAGCATGAAGCGTTCTTCCGGCAGATGCTCGGCGACATCGACGAGCCGACCTTGCCGTTCGCTTTGCAGAACGTGCAGGGCGACGGCAGCAACATCGAAGAAGCCGAGCAGGCGCTGGCCAGCGATCTGTATCAGCGCCTGCAGCAGCAGGCACGCCTGGCGGGCGTGAGCATCGCCAGCCTGATCCACCTCGCCTGGGCGCAAGTGTTGGCGGCGACCTCCGCGCAGCAAAGTGTCGTATTTGGCACGGTGTTGATGGGCCGCATGCAGGGTGGCGCGGGTGCCGACCGGGCGCTCGGGGTGTTCATCAACACCTTGCCGCTGCGGGTCGATGTCGGCGAGGGTGCGCGCGCAGCGCTGAAGTCCACCCATGCGCGCCTGAGCGCGTTGCTTGCCCATGAACACGCTTCGTTGGCGCTGGCCCAGCGTTGCAGCGGCGTTGCTGCGCCGGCGCCGCTGTTCAGCGCCTTGCTCAACTATCGGCACAGCGATGATGTCGGGCAAAAAACCTCCCGGCAAACCTGGCAGGGCATCGAGACCCTGGCTAACGAGGAGCGGACCAATTATCCGTTTACCCTGAGTGTCGATGACCTCGGCACAGGCTTGCGTCTGACCACCCGAACCCTGTCGAGCATCGGTGCGCAGCGGATATGCAGTTATGTGCAGTCAGCGCTGAGCGTGTTGGTCGAAGCGCTGGAGAACACGCCGCAGCGGCCGCTGAATAGCCTGCCGTTGTTACCGCAGGAGGAACTGCAACGGCTGCTGATCGAGTTCAACGATACGGCAGTCGACTGCCCGCTGGATCAGCCACTTCAGGCGCTGTTTGAACAACAGGTGCAGCGCAAGCCGCATGCCATCGCCGTGCAGTTCGCCGAGCAACGCCTGAGCTATCGCGAGTTGAACGAGCAGGCCAACCGCCTGGCCCATCATCTGCGCGGGCTCGGCGTGCAACCGGATTCGCGGGTCGCGATCTGCGTCGAGCGCGGGCCGGAACTGGTGATCGGTCTGTTGGGCATTCTCAAGGCCGGCGGTGCTTATGTGCCGCTCGATCCCGATTATCCGCAGCAACGGCTGAACTACATGTTGCAGGACAGCGCCCCGGTCGCGCTGCTGGTGCATGCCGCAACGCGTGATTTGCTCGGCGAACCCGGCGTGCCACTGATCAATCTCGACCTCGGCGTCTGGCAGGACCAACCGCACGAGAATCTGCAGGTGCCCGGTCTCGGTGCGACGAATCTGGCCTACATGATCTACACCTCCGGCTCCACGGGCACGCCGAAAGGCGTGATGATCGAGCACCGCAGCGCGTGCAACATGGTGCATTGGGGTTCGCAGTTGTCGCCGCCGACTGAACACGGTGCGTTGCTGCAAAAGGCGCCGTACAGTTTCGACAGTTCGGTGTGGGAGATCTTCTGGCCACTGTGCTCGGGCATGCGCCTGGTGCTGGCGCGGGCCGATGGCAATCGCGATTCGGCGTATGTCACGCAAGTGATCCGTGAGCAGAACATCACCGTGGTCAAGTTTGTGCCGGCCTTGTTGCAGCAGTTCATTGAACAGGACGATGTCAGCCAGTGCACCAGCCTGACCGACGTGCTCAACGGTGGCGGCGAGTTGACCGTTGCGCTGGCCCGGCAAGTGCGCGAACGCCTGCCGTGGGTGCGCCTGCACAACGTTTACGGGCCGACCGAAACCACGGTCGATAGCAGTGGCTGGACGCTGCAACCCGGCGAACCGGTGCCGCAGACACTGGTGCCGATCGGCAAGGCCCTGAGCAACACGCGGCTATACGTCCTCGATGCCTTTGATCAGCCTGTGCCGTTTGGCGTCAGTGGGCATTTGCACATTGGCGGAGTGGGCGTGGCGCGGGGCTATCTGGGACTGCCGCAATTGCAGGCCGAACGCTTTATCGACAGTCCGTTCGTACCTGGTGATCGCTTGTATCGCACCGGTGATCTGGTGCGTTACGGCGCCGATGGCAACCTCGAATTCCTCGGTCGCAACGACTTTCAGGTCAAGCTGCGCGGAGTGCGCCTTGAGCTGGGCGAGATTGAAGCGCGCCTGCTGGAACACCCGGCCATCCGCGAGGCGGTGGTGCTGGTACGCGATGAGCGACTGGTGGCTTATTACACCCTGCGCGCCGAACTGGCTGCACCGACGCTGGAAGCATTGCGAGCGCATGTGTTGGCGCAGTTGCCGGAGTTCATGGTGCCTGGCGCCTACGTGAGGCTGGCGGCGTTGCCGTTGACGCCGAACGACAAAATCGACCGCAAGGCGTTGCCGGAACCGGGGGCGGAGGCGCTGCTCAGTCGTCCTTACGAGGCCCCCGCAGGCGACGTGGAAACCGCGTTGGCGCAGATCTGGGCGCAGGTGCTCAAGGTCGAGCAGGTGGGCCGGCACGACAACTTCTTCGAGCTGGGCGGGCATTCGTTGCTGGCGGTCAGTCTGGTCGCGCGCATGCGTCTGGCCGGTCTGCATGTCGACGCGCGCACGCTGTTCAGCCAGCCGACACTGGCGGCGCTGGCGGCACAGACCTCGCGGCAGGCCAAGCAGGTCGAAATCGCCCAGACCACCATCCCGAGCCTCAACCGCAAACGCCGGCTCTGACGGACCGGACACAAAACCTGTGGGAGCGAGCTTGCTCGCGAAAGCGCTGGATCAGTCAATGTTGCTGGTGACTGATACACCGCCTTCGCGAGCAAGCTCGCTCCCACAGGGGACTTGCGGTGCTCGCGCCGGCGGCTTGTCCCCGCTTCCCATGTCAGACACCCACGCCCCGATGTTTTAGTTTTTCCAGGCTGCGCGCTGCCTGCATGGACTCGCTGCTGCGCGCTCTTTTTTTTCGTATTTACAGCAGGTTACCTCATGCATTTCAGCGAACTGATGGCTGCCATTTCCACCCGTGCGATCCGCCTTCAACAGGAAGATGAAGACCTGGTCATTCTGGGCAGCGACGACGCGCTGGATGACGCGTTGTGGGACAGCCTCGCGGCGCACAAGGCGCAACTGCTGGAGCTGGTCGCCCAACACGGCGGCGACTGGCTGAGCCCGGCCTTTCGCATTACCCCGGACATGCTGCCGCTGGTGGATCTGCAACAGGATGCCCTCAACGGCATCGTCGCCACGGTGCCGGGTGGCGCCGCCAACGTGCAGGACATCTATCCGTTGTCCGCGTTGCAGGAAGGCATGCTCTATCACCACCTCTCGGCCGCTGCCGGAGACCCTTACATCTCGCAGGCGCGCTTCGTATTCGACAGTCAGGAACGGCTGGATGCCTTCGCCGACGCGCTGCGCTGGGTGGTAAACCGTCACGACATCCTGCGCACCTCGTTCGTCTGGGAATACCTCGACGAAGCGCTGCAAGTGGTCTGGCGCGAGGCGCCGCTGGTGTGTGAGGAAGTCCCCGTCGACAGTGGCGCCGACGTGCTCACGCAACTGCTCGCACGCCACGACCCGCAGCACTTCCGTCTCGACATGCAGCAAGCGCCTTTGCTGCGTCTGGTGTATGCGCAGGATCCCGCGCAGGGCCGCGTGGTCGCGCTGTTGCTGTTTCATCACATGATCATGGATCACGTGGCGCTGGATGTGCTGCGCCGGGAAATTCAGGCCTGTCTGCTCGGGCAGACCGCGCAAGTGCCTGCCGCTGTGCCGTATCGCGATCACTTGGCCAGGGCACGCAATGCCGGTAACGAGCAGGCACAGGAAGCGTTTTTCCGCGACATGCTCGCGGATATCGACGAGCCGACGCTGCCCTGTGGTTTGCAGGATGTGCAGGGCGATGGCCGCGCCATCGAGGAAGCCTCGCTGATGCTCGACAGCCGCTTGAGCCGGCAGTTGCGCGAGCAGGCGCGGCAGCTCGGCGTCAGCGTCGCGAGCCTGACGCATCTGGCGCTGGCGCGGGTGCTCGGGCAATTGTCCGGGCGCACGGCGGTGGTGTTCGGCACCGTGCTGCTGGGGCGGATGGACGCGGGCGAGGGCGGTGAGCAGGCGTTGGGCATGTTCATCAACACCTTGCCGCTGCGCGTTGATGTTGGCGAGCAAAGCGTGCGCGCCGGCGTGCTGGCGACCCATCGGCGCCTGACCGCGCTGCTGGCGCACGAGCAGGCTTCGCTAGCCCTGGCGCAACGCTGCAGCGCCGTTGCGGTGCCGACGCCGCTGTTCAGCGCGATCCTCAACTACCGACACAGCAGCGTTGAGGAAGTGGCGGAGGTGATCGACATCGCCCCCGGTGTGCAGGTGTTGGGTGCCCGCGAGCGCACCAACTATC
Organism: Pseudomonas sp. ok266; assembly: GCF_900110195.1. Lineage (NCBI taxonomy): Bacteria > Pseudomonadati > Pseudomonadota > Gammaproteobacteria > Pseudomonadales > Pseudomonadaceae > Pseudomonas > Pseudomonas sp. ok266. Next base: position 49,111 of record NZ_FOCU01000004.1, read on the forward strand.
CGCTGACCATCAACATCGATGACCTCGGCGCCGACTTGCGCATCACCGCGCTGGCGGATGCAGCACTGGGGGCCGAGCGCATGGCCGCGTACCTGAACACGGCGCTGGAGAGTCTGCTCGCAGCCTTGCAAGCCAGCGCCGATGTGCCGCTGCAAACGCTGCGCATCCTCCCGGCCAGCGAACGCGAACACTTGCTGTACGGCGTCAATTCGCCGCTGGCACAGTTCCCGGAAACCCTGTTGATTCATCAGCAATTCGAAACCCATGCCCAGGCCCAGCCTGAGGCCACGGCGCTGATATTCGACGGACAAACCCTCAGTTACGGCGAACTCAACCGCCGTGCCAACCAGGTGGCGCATCATCTGCTGGCCCTGAACATTCGTCCCGACGACCGCGTGGCGATCTGCGTCGAGCGTGGCGCGCCAATGATCATCGGCCTGCTTGGTGTGCTCAAGGCCGGCGCCGGTTACGTGCCGATCGATCCGGCCTATCCGCTCGACAGAATCAGCTTCACCTTGCAGGACAGCGCCCCGGCAGCGGTGCTGATGCAGGCGGCGACGCGCGAGCGCGTGGCCGCTCTCGAAGTGCCGCAGATCGACCTCGACAGCGCTCACCTCAAGGCCGAACTCGACAGCAACCCGCAGATCCCCGAGCTGACCCCGGCGCATCTGGCGTACGTGATCTACACCTCCGGTTCCACCGGTTTACCCAAAGGCGTGATGGTCGAGCACTGCAACGTGGCGCGGTTGTTTTCCGCCACCCACGATTGGTTCCAGTTCAACCCGCAAGACATCGGGGTGTTGTTCCATTCCTTCGCGTTCGACTTCTCGGTCTGGGAAATCTGGGCCGCGCTGGCGTTCGGCGGGCAATTGCTGCTGATCCCGCAAGCCGTCAGCCGTTCGCCGGACGACTGCTATGCATTGCTCTGCCAGACCGGCGTGACCGTACTCAACCAGACGCCGAGCGCCTTCCGCCAACTGATCGCCGCGCAGGGCCGCAGTCAGCTGCAACACTCGTTGCGGGAAGTGGTGTTCGGCGGCGAAGCGCTGGAACCGGGCTTGCTCAAGCCGTGGTATGCGCGGGTCGGCAATGCCGGCACGCGGTTGGTGAACATGTACGGCATCACCGAAACCACCGTGCACGTGACCTATCGGCCGCTGCAAGCCGCCGACGCGCAGTTGCTCGGCGTCAGCCCGATTGGCGTGCGCATTCCCGATCTGCAACTGTATATCCTCGATGCTCAGCGCGAACCGGTTCCGGTCGGCGTGGTCGGCGAGTTGTACGTCGGCGGGGCCGGGGTGGCGCGCGGTTATCTGAATCGTGAAGCATTGACTGCCGAGCGTTTTATCAATGATCCGTTCACTGAAAATGTCGATGCGCGGCTGTACAAAACCGGAGACCTTGCGCGCTGGGCTGCGGATGGCAGCCTCGAATACCTCGGTCGCAATGACGATCAAGTAAAAATTCGCGGCTTCCGCATTGAGCTGGGCGAGATCGAGGCACGTCTGTCTAGTTGCGAAGGCGTGCGCGAAGCCGTGGTCATCGCCCGTGAGGACAGCCCCGGCGATCAGCGTCTGGTCGCCTACTGGCTGGCCGATGAAGGTGCGGCGCCGGATGTGGCGCAATTGCGTGATCATCTGTTGGCGGGGTTGGCTGACTACATGGTGCCGAGCGCCTTCGTGCGCCTGGAAGCCTTCCCGCTGACCACCAACGGCAAGCTCGACCGCAAAGCCTTGCCGGCACCGGACAGCGATGCATTCGCGCGGCGCGGTTTCGAAGCGCCGGTCGGAGCGGTAGAGAATCTGATCGCTGGTCTCTGGCAGACATTGCTTGGTGTCGAGCAGGTCGGCCGCCATGACAATTTCTTCGAGCTCGGCGGTCATTCGCTGCTGGCAGTGAAGCTGATCGAACGCATGCGCCAACAGGATCTGCACTGTGATGTGCGCGTGCTGTTCGGTCAGCCGAGTGTGGCCGCGCTGGCGGCGACCTTGAGCAGCGAACGCGGCATCGTCGTTCCCGACAACCTGATCGAGCCGGGTTGTACGCGCATCACCCCGGCCATGCTGCCGCTGAGCAATCTCGATCAAGCCGCAATCGACCGTGTCGTTGCCAGCGTGCCGGGCGGCAGCGCCAATGTGCAGGATATCTATGGCCTGGCGCCTTTGCAGGCAGGGATTCTCTATCATCATCTGGCAACCAGTGCCGGTGATCCGTATGTGTTGCAGGCGCAATTTGCCTTCGACGGTCTGGCACAGATCAAAACCTTCGTTCGCGCCTTGAACGGCGTCATCCAACGCCACGACATTCTGCGCACCGGCATCGTCTGGGAGGGGCTTGAAGAGGCGGTACAAGTGGTCTGGCGCGAGGCGCCGCTGGCGCTGCAACGCGTCGATGCCGACGAACTCGACGGCGACGTGCTCGAGCAGATGCAGGCGCGTTTCGATCCACGCCACTATCGTCTGGACCTCAATCGCGCGCCGCTGATGCGTTTTGTCTATACCGAAGATCAGCCAAACCAGCGCTGGATCGGCATTCTCCTGATGCACCATATCGTCCTCGACCACACCGCACTGGACGTGCTGGTCGCGGAAATGAATGACGTCATGCTTGGCCGCAGCGAGGATCTGCCGCCGCCGGTGCAATACCGCCACTTTGTCGCCCAGGCGCGGCTCGGCGTTGATGATCAGGCCCATGAGGCGTTCTTCCGCGAGATGCTTGGCGATATCGACGAGCCGACCGTGGCCTTCGGTCTGCAGGACGTGCACGGCGACGGCAGCGACATTCTCGACAGTCATTCCGAACTCGATGCCGACCTCGGTAAACGTCTGCGTGAGCAGGCGCGGCGGCTCGGTGTCAGTGTGGCCAGTCTGGTGCATCAGGCCTGGGCTCAGGTGTTGTCGCAGGTGTCCGGCCAGCAGGACGTGGTGTTCGGCACGGTATTGCTCGGGCGCATGCAGGGCGGCGAAGGCGCAGATCGGGCGTTGGGCATGTTCATCAACACCTTGCCGCTGCGCGTCAGCGTCGGGGCGGATTCGGTAGAGAGCGGCGTGCGGGGTACCCATGCGCGTCTGGCGCAATTGCTCGGCCACGAGCAAGCCTCGCTGGCACTGGCCCAGCGTTGCAGTGGTGTCGGCGGTGCGCAGGCGCTGTTCAGCACTTTGCTCAACTACCGCCACAGCGCGCCCGAGTCGGCCGCTGTAGCGTGGGACGGCGTGCAGATTCTCAGCTCCCGCGAGCGCAGCAATTATCCGTTGGTGGTCAGCGTCGACGACCTCGGCGAAGGCTTCCGCGTGAGCGTGCAAGCTGTGCCACAGGTGGACGGCGCGCGGGTCTGCGATTTCTTGCAAACCGCGTTGCACAGTCTGGTCACGGCACTGGAGTACACGTCGCAGGCACCGTTGCAGCAACTGTCGATCCTGTCGCCGAGTGAGCGGCAGCGCGTGCTGGTCGGCTTCAACATCAGCGGTCGTGAATACCCGCCGGCGCAGACCGTGCCGCGCCTGTTCGCAGCGCAAGTGGCGGCGCACCCTGAGGCGCTGGCGGTGGTGCAGGGCGAGCAACAGCTCAGCTACCGCGAACTGAATCAGCGCGCCAATCGTCTCGCCCATCACTTGATCGGTCTCGGCGTGCAAGTCGACGACCGTGTTGCGCTGTGCCTGCGTCGCGGCCCGGACATGCTGGTTGCGCTGCTGGCGATTCTCAAGGCCGGCGCCGGTTACGTGCCGATCGATGCGGATTACCCGGCAGAGCGCATCGCCTACCTGTTGCAGGACAGCGACCCGATCGCGGTGCTGGCGCAGGCGTCGACGCGCGAGCTGCTTGGCGTTGTTCCCGTGATCGATCTGGATGCCGGCGACTGGCAGCACTTGCCTGACACCGACCCAGCGCTGTCGAGGCTGACCCCGGCGAATCTGGCCTACGTGATCTACACCTCCGGTTCCACCGGGCAGCCGAAAGGCGTGATGGTCGAGCACCGCACCCTGGAAAACCTCGTGCACTGGCACGCCGAAGCCTTCGATCTGCATGCCGGCAGCCACACCGCCAGCGTCGCCGGTTGCGGTTTCGATGCCATGGCCTGGGAAGTCTGGCCGGCGTTGTGCGTTGGCGCGACCGTGCATCTGCCACCGTCTTCGATCAAAAACGAACATCTTGATGAACTGCTCGAATGGTGGCGCGCGCAGCCGTTGCAGGTGAGCTTTCTGCCAACCCCGGTGGCCGAATATGCCTTCAGTCGTGAATTGGGTCATCCGACCCTGCGCACATTGCTGATCGGTGGCGATAAATTGCGCCAGTTCCCGCGAGATCAGACGTTCGATGTGATCAACAACTATGGCCCGACCGAAGCCACGGTGGTGGCGACGTCCGGGCGCATCGAACCCGGGCGGGTTTTGCACATTGGCCGGCCGATTGCCAATGCCAAAGTCTATTTGCTGGACCGTCAGCAACAACCAGTGCCGACCGGTGTGCAAGGCGAGTTGTATGTCGGCGGCGCCGGGGTTGCGCGCGGCTATCTGAATCGTCCGGAACTGACCTCAGCACAATTCCTTGACGACCCGTTCAGCGATGAACCGCATGCGCGGATGTACCGCACCGGCGACCTGGCGCGCTGGCTGGCGGACGGCAATATCGAATACCTGGGGCGTAACGATGATCAGGTAAAACTGCGCGGCGTGCGTATAGAACTCGGGGAAATCGAAGCGGCGCTGAGCGCACATGATGCGGTCCGCGAATGCGTGGTGCTTGTGCGCGACGGCCGTCTGGTCGCCTGGTTTACCGCCATCGAGTCTGTCGAGATCGGCGATTTGCATCAGTATCTGCACGCGCGGCTGCCGGACACTTTGGTCCCGGCCGCTTACGTGCGACTGGACAGCCTGCCGCTCACGGCTCACGGCAAACTCGACCGCAAGGCCTTGCCCGAACCGGATCAGGACGCGTGGCTCAGCCGTGAATATGAAGCGCCACAAGGCCCGGTCGAAATGGCGCTGGCGCAGATCTGGGCCGACGTCCTCAACATCGAGCAGATCGGCCGTCACGACAATTTCTTCGAACTCGGCGGCCATTCGCTGTTGGCGGTGAGCCTGATCGAGCGCATGCGTCAGGCCGGTCTGAGCGCCGATGTGCGCGTGCTGTTCAACCAACCGAGCCTGGCCGCGCTGGCGCGGGCCTTGGGCAGTGGCCGGGAAATCGCAGTGCCGGCCAATCTGATTGCGGCCGATTGCACGCACATCACCCCGGACATGCTGACCCTGACCACGCTGGATCAGGCCAGCATTGATCGTATCGTCGCGACGGTGCCGGGCGGTGCTGCGAATGTGCAGGATATCTATCCGCTGGCGCCGTTGCAGGAAGGCATTCTTTATCACCACCTCAGTGCCGAACAGGGCGATCCGTACCTGCTGCAATCGCGTCTGGCCTTCGACAGCCTTGAACGTCTGCACAGCTTCGCCGAGCACTTGCAGCAGGTCATCGCCCGTCACGACATCTTGCGCACCAGCGTGGTCTGGGAAGGCTTGCCGAGCCCGCATCAGGTGGTCTGGCGCACGGCGCAGATGGTCGTGCAACAAGTGCTGCCGGATGCGCAGGACGGCGACATTCTCGAACAGCTGCACGCGCGTTTCGATGCCCGGCATTTCCGCCTCGACCTCAATCAAGCTCCGTTGATCCGCATGGTCTACGCCGAGGATCCGGCGCAACAGCAAGTCGTCGCCATCGTGCTGTTCCATCACTCGATTCTCGACCACACCGCCATGGACGTGATCGGCCGGGAAATGCATGCGTTGATGTTCGATCAGCTCGACACGCTGACGCCGCCGATGCCGTACCGCAATTACGTGGCGCAGGCACGCCTCGGCGCCGATGAGCAGGAACATGAGGCGTTCTTCCGCGAGATGCTCGGCGACATCGACGAGCCGACTTTGCCCTTCGGTCTGCAGGATGTTCAGGGCGACGGGCGTGGCATCGAAGAAGCGCTGCAAGCGGTGGATGCCGCGCTCAATCGGCGTCTGCGTGAACAGGCGCGGCAGTTGGGCGTCAGCCCGGCGAGCCTGATGCACATGGCCTGGGCGCAAGTGTTGGGCGTCGTTTCCGGCCGTCGCGACGTGGTCTTCGGCACCGTGTTGATGGGGCGCATGCAGGGCGGTGAGGGCGCCGACCGCACGTTGGGGGTGTTTATCAACACCCTGCCGCTGCGGGTGGGGCTCGCTGAAAGTGTGCGCGCCGGGGTGAAAACCACCCACGCGCGGCTGACGGCGCTGCTCGCTCATGAACACGCGTCACTGGCGCTGGCTCAACGCTGCAGCGGCATGCCGGGTTCGGCGCCGCTGTTCAGCGCCTTGCTCAATTACCGGCACAGCGCCGCCGCACAACAGCCGCGCGACGGCCAGGGGATCTGGCAAGGCGTGCGCATGCTCGGTGGCGAGGAGCGCAGCAACTATCCGCTGACCCTGTCGGTGGATGATCTGGGCGACGGTTTTGCCTTGGACGTGCTGGCGCTCGCCGAGATCGGTGCGCAGCGGATCTGCAGTTACATGCACACCGCACTGGAGCAACTGGTGCAAGCGCTGGAGCAGCAGCCCCAAATGCCACTCAATCAGCTACCGATTCTGTCGCTGCCGGAGCAGACGCGACTGCTGGTCGATTTCAATCGGAGTGCCGTCGCGTTTCGCCGTGGCGCAACCCTTCATGCGCTGGTCGAGACTCAGGCGGCACAACGGGCGGAGGCGCTGGCGGTGGTGCAGGGCGGGCAAGCGTTGACCTATGGCCAGCTCAATCAACGCGCCAACCGCCTGGCTCACCATCTGCTCAGCCTTGGCGTGCAGCCTGACGACCGCATCGCCGTGTGCGTGCGGCGCAGCCCGCAGATGCTGGTGGCGCTGCTGGCGATCCTCAAGTCCGGCGCCGGTTATGTGCCGGTCGACCCGGCCTATCCGGCGGAACGCATTGCCTACTTGCTTGAGGACAGCGCGCCGTTGGCGGTTCTGGCCGAGGCTTCGACGCGTGATTTGCTCGGTGCTGCGTCTGTGATCGATCTCGATCGCCTTGACTGGGCGCATCTGCCGGACCGCAATCCGCAGGTGCCGACGCTGACCCCGGCGCATCTGGCCTACGTGATCTACACCTCGGGCTCCACCGGCCAGCCGAAAGGCGTGATGGTCGAACACGCGACGCTGGAAAACCTCGTGCACTGGCACAACGGCGCCTTTGACCTGCACGCGGGCAGTCACACGTCGAGTGTCGCCGGGTTTGGTTTCGATGCCATGGCGTGGGAGGTCTGGCCAGCGCTGTGCATCGGCGCGACCGTGCATCTGCCACCGCAATCGGTGAGCAACGAGCACCTCGACGAATTGCTGGCGTGGTGGCGCGCGCAGCCGTTGCAGGTGAGTTTCCTGCCCACGCCTGTCGCCGAATACGCCTTCAGTCGTGACCTCGGCCACCCGACCTTGCGCACGCTGCTGATCGGTGGCGACAAATTGCGCCAGTTCCCGCGTCAGCAGACGTTCGCGGTGATCAACAACTACGGCCCGACCGAAGCTACGGTGGTTGCCACCTGCGGCGCGGTCGAGGCCGGGCAGGTGCTGCACATCGGTCGGCCGATGGCCAACGCGAAGATTTACCTGCTCGATGACCAGCAGCGCCCCGTACCAGTTGGCGTCGCTGGCGAGTTGTATGTCGGCGGTGCCGGCGTGGCGCGCGGTTATCTGCATCGCCCCGAGCTGACTGCCGAACGCTTCCTCGACGATCCGTTCAGCGATGAACCGCAGGCGCGCATGTACCGCACCGGCGACCTCGCACGCTGGCTGGCTGACGGCAACGTCGAATACCTGGGGCGCAACGATGATCAGGTCAAACTGCGCGGCGTGCGCATCGAATTGGGCGAAATCGAAGCGGCGTTGAGCGCTCACGAGGCTGTGCAGGATTGCGTGGTGTTGGTGCGCGACGGCCAGTTGCTGGCCTGGTTTACCGAACGCCTGAACGTCGAAATCGAGGATTTGCGCAGTCATTTGCAAGCGCAGTTGCCGCAAACCCTGGTGCCTGCCGCTTACGTGCGCCTGCCAGCACTGCCGCTGACCGCCAACGGCAAACTCGACCGCAAGGCGTTGCCAGAACCGGATCAAACGGCGTGGCTGAGCCGCGAATATGCCGCGCCACAAGGTTCGGTGGAAATCGCCTTGGCGCAGATCTGGTCGGACGTCCTCAAGGTCGAAAAGATCGGCCGTCACGACAACTTCTTCGAACTGGGCGGGCATTCATTACTGGCGGTGACGCTGATCGAGCGCATGCGTCAGGTCGATCTGAGCACCGACGTGCGCGTGCTGTTCAGCCAACCGACCCTGGCTGCGCTGGCGGCGGCAGTGGGCAGTGGCCGCGAGGTCGCCGTGCCGGACAATCTGATTCCTGCCAATTGCACGCACATCACTGCGGACATGCTGCCGCTGGTGCAACTGGATCAGGCCAGTATCGAGCGCATCGTCGCCACGGTGCCGGGCGGCGCGGCCAACGTGCAGGACATTTACCCGCTGGCACCGTTGCAGGAAGGGATTCTGTATCACCACCTCAGTGCGGTTCAGGGCGATCCGTACCTGCTGCAATCGTGTCTGGCGTTCGACAGTATTGGACGGTTTCAAGGGTTCGCGGCGGCGTTGCGTCAGGTCATGACGCGCCACGATATCCTGCGCACATCGATTGTCTGGCAAGGCTTGGCGGCGCCGGTACAAGTGGTCTGGCGCCGTGCGGAGTTGCCGGTCCAAGTGGTGGCGCTGGAACCCGCGCAGGGCGAAGCCATCGATCAACTACGTGCACGCTTCGATGCGCGGCACTGGCGTCTGGAACTTGATCAGGCACCGTTGCTGCGTTTGGTGTATGCCCTCGATCCGGACAATCAGCGTGTCGTCGCCATGCTGTTGTTCCATCACATTGCCATGGACCACACCGCGCTGGCGGTGGTCAGCGCAGAAATGCAGGCGATTTTGCACGGTGATGAGCGACTGCCTGTATCCGCCGTGCCATACCGCAATTATGTCGCGCAAACCCGCCTCGGCGTCAGCGAACAAGAGCACGAAGCGTTCTTCCGCGAGATGCTCGGCGACATCGACGAGCCGACACTGCCGTTCGGTTTGCAGGATGTGCATGGCGACGGGAATGACATCGAGGAAGTCTGCCAGCCACTGCCTGCCGCGGTGGCGCAGCGTTTGCGCAGTCAGGCGCGGTTGCTCGGCGTCAGCGTCGCCAGTCTGTTTCATCTCGCTTGGGCGCAGGTGCTGGCGGCAACGTCGGCTCAGGAGCGCGTTGTCTTCGGCACGGTGCTGCTGGGCCGCATGCAGGGCGGCGCGGGCGCAGATCGCGGGCTGGGCATGTTCATCAACACTTTGCCATTGCGCGTGGATGTCGACGAAACCGCCGTGCGCGCCGGGGTCAAGGCAACGCATGCGCGGCTCAGTGCGCTGTTGGCACACGAACATGCTTCGCTGGCATTGGCCCAGCGTTGCAGCGGTGTCGCGGCGCCGTCACCACTGTTTAGCGCGATGCTCAATTATCGCCATAGCGACAGCGAAGCTCAGCAAAATACCAAGCGCGAGGCCTGGCAGGGCATCGAATCCCTGGCCGGCGAGGAGCGCACCAACTACCCGTTGACCCTCAATGTCGACGATCTGGGCAGCGGTTTTGAACTGACGGTGATGACGCCGTCGCGCATTGGCGCGGCACGTCTCGGCCAGTACATGCACAACGCGCTGATCGTGCTGGTTGAAGCGTTGGAGCACACACCGCAGCAACCGTTGAACGGCCTGACGGTGTTGCCGGACGAAGAGCGCCGGGCGTTGCTGTTCGGCCTCAACGATACCGCCGTCGATTACGACTTGCAGCAGACGCTGCACGGCTTGTTTGAAGCGCAGGTGCAGCGTACGCCGGAGGCAGTGGCCGTCGTTGCCGGCGAACAGGCATTGAGCTACACGCAGCTGAACGAGCGCGCCAATCGCTTGGCCCGGCACCTGCTCAGCCTTGGCGTGCAAGTGGATTCGCGGGTGGCGATCTGCGTCGAGCGCAGCCTGGAAATGGTCATCGGCCTGCTGGCAATCAACAAGGCCGGCGCTGGTTATGTGCCGCTCGATCCGGCCTATCCGCCGGAGCGTCTGGCCTACATGCTCGAGGACAGCGCGCCGGCCGTGGTGCTGGTGCACGGGGCTACCAGCGAGTTGCCGGGAGATATCACGGCGGCAGTGGTCGATCTTGACCAGAACAGCTGGCAATCCTTGTCCGCCGAAAATCCGCAAATCCCGACGTTGACACCACAGCACAGCGCCTACGTGATCTACACCTCCGGCTCGACCGGCCAACCCAAAGGCGTGGTCAACGAGCATGCCGGGGTGGTCAACCGCTTGTTGTGGATGCAGGACGCCTATCGCCTGACCGCTGCCGATTCGGTGTTGCAGAAAACCCCATTCAGTTTTGACGTCTCGGTATGGGAGTTCTTCTGGCCGCTGATGACCGGCGCGCGCCTGGTCATGGCGCAGCCCGGCGGGCACAAGGATCCGCAGTACCTGAGCGAAGTGATCGAGCGCGAACACATCACCACGCTGCACTTTGTGCCGTCGATGCTCGATGTGTTCCTCGCCAATAGCGACACCACACGCTGCGACAGCTTGCGGCAGGTGATGTGCAGCGGTGAGGCGTTGCCGGGCCGTGTGGTGCGGCGTTTCAAACTGCAATTGCCGGGCAGCGCGTTGCATAACCTGTACGGCCCGACCGAAGCCGCCGTCGATGTCACCGCGTGGGACTGCGCGGGAACGATCGAGCAAACCCCGGACAACACACCAATCGGCAAGCCGATCGCCAACACCCGTATGTACATCCTCGATGCGCAACAGCAGCCCGTGCCGCAAGGCGTGATCGGCGAGCTGTACATCGCTGGCGTGCAGGTGGCGCGTGGTTATCTCAATCGGCCGCAACTGACGGCCGAACGCTTCCTCGAAGATCCGTTTCATCCGCATGGGCGGATGTATCGCACCGGTGACGTCGCCCGCTATCTGGCGGACGGCAACATCGAATACCTGGGGCGTAACGACGATCAGGTGAAGATCCGTGGCTTGCGTATCGAACTGGGCGAAATTCAGGCCGGCATTGCCCGGATCGAAGCTGTGCAGGAGGCGGTGGTGGTCGCCCGCGAAGACGTGCCCGGCGACAAACGTCTGGTCGCCTATTACACCGGTGAGCGTTTGGAAATCGACCTGCTGCGCAGTCACTTGCTCGAGCACTTGCCGGATTACATGGTGCCTACGGTGTTTGTGCATCTCGATAGTTTGCCGCTGAGCCCCAACGGCAAGCTCGACCGCAAGGCGCTGCCGGCGCCGGATCAGCAATCGCTGCAAACCCGCGAATACGAAGCCCCGGTCGGCGACGTCGAAATCACCCTGGCACGGCTCTGGGCCGAGCTGCTTAACGTCGAACGGGTAGGGCGTCACGACCATTTCTTTGAACTGGGTGGTCACTCATTACTGGCGGTCAGTCTGATCGGCCGGTTACGTCAGGAAGGCATGGAAGCCGATGTCAGGGCGTTGTTCGAACAACCGACCCTGGCCGGCTACGCCGCAATTACGGAAAGAATGGAGATCGTCCTGTGAATGTGCTCGAACTGTTGGCAACCCTGAAGACAAAAGACATTCAGTTGGCGGTGACCGATGAGCAATTGCGCGTCAACGGCAACAAACAGGCGTTGAGCGATCCGGCGCTGCTGGCCGCGCTGCGCGAGCACAAACCGGCGCTGATCGAACTGATCAAGGCCGGCCAATACTCGGCCAGCCGCGTCGGCCAGATTGACGTTCCGGATAACGGCATCCTCCCCGGCACCACGCGCATCACGCCAGCGATGGTGACCCTGGCTGACGTGGATCAGGCGACCCTCGACCGCTTGCTCGCCGAGGTACCGGGCGGCGCCGCCAATGTTCAGGACATCTACCCACTGGCGCCGTTGCAGGAAGGCATTCTCTATCACCACGCGAGCAACGAGCAGGGCGATCCCTACGTCATGCAATCGTACTTTGCGTTCAGCAGCCGTGAGCGTCTGCAGGACTTCGCTCAAGCTTTGCAAAAGGTCATCGATCGCCACGACATCTTGCGTACTGCGGTGCATTGGGAAGGGCTGGACGTGCCGCTGCAAGTGGTCTGGCGTCAGGCACCGTTGCCGATGGAAGAGATCGTGCTGGCAGACGGCGCAAGTGATGCGCTGCAGCAACTGCACGAACGTTTCGATGCGCGGCATTTCCGTTTGGACGTCCGGTGCGCGCCGATGATGCGTCTGGCCTACGCGTGGGATGAGGGTGGTCAGCGGGTGGTCGCGACGTTGTTGTTCCATCACATGGCGCTGGACCACTCGGCGCTCGACGTGGTGCGTCACGAACTGCTCGCCTGCCTCACTGGCCAGGCTCAATCGCTCGGGCGGCCGGTGCCGTTTCGCAATTACGTGGCGCAAGCGCGACTGGGCATCAGCGAAGCCGAACACGAGGTTTTTTTTCGCGACATGCTCGCTGACATAGCCGAGCCGACCCTGCCCTACGGTTTGCAGGACGTGCAGGGTGACGGCCTCGGTATCGCCGAGCTGAGCCTGCCGGTCAACCCATTGCTCGGCCAGCGTTTGCGCGCACAGGCGCGGCAGCTCGGCGTGAGTGTCGCGAGCCTGTTTCATCTGGGCTGGGCGCAGGTACTGGCGGTGCTCACCGGCAAACAAAACGTAGTGTTCGGTACGGTGCTGATGGGCCGTATGCAAGGTGCCGAAGCCACCGAGCGGGCGCTGGGGATTTTCATCAACACCTTGCCGCTGCGGGTCGATGTCGATGCACAAGGCGTGCGTGCGGCGGTGGAGGCGACGCACAAACGCCTGACCACGCTGATGCGCCATGAACACGCACCACTGGCGCTGGCCCAGCGTTGCAGTGGCGTGGTCGCACCGACACCGTTGTTCAGTGCCTTGCTCAATTACCGCCACAGCCACACGGCGGCGACGGCGAGTGCCGAGACCCTGGCGGCGTGGGAAGGCATCAGCACGATCAGCTCCGAAGAACGCACCAACTACCCGCTGACCCTGAGCATCGACGATTTCGGCGATGCCTTCAGCCTGACGTTGCTGGCCACCACCGAGGTCGATCCACAGCGCATCTGCGATTACCTGCACTGCGCCATGGAGAGTCTGGTGCTGGCACTGGAGCAGGCACCCGACACCGCGCTCAACCAGTTGCCGATTCTGCCGACGGCCGAGCGCGAGCAGGTGCTGTTGGCGTTCAATGACAACCACGCCGAATTCCCGGCAATGTTGACCATCGCCCAGCGTTTCGAGGCGCAAGTGGCGCAGCGGCCCGAAGCCGTTGCCGCGCAATACCTCGGTGAGCAATTGAGTTACGCCGAGCTCAACCGGCATGCCAACGCCTTGGCTCATCATCTGATCGCACTGGGTGTGAAACCCGATGATCGCGTCGCCATCGTCGCTCGCCGTGGCCTCGATACGCTGGTCGGGCTAGTGGCGATTCTCAAGGCCGGTGCCGGTTATGTACCGGTCGACCCGGCGCACCCGGCCGAACGTCTGCACTACTTGCTCAGCGACAGCGGCCCCGTTGCTGTGCTGGCCCAAAATAATCTGCGGGAGCGCTTGCCGACGCTGGCGGTGCCGGTGATCGATCTTGACCCGCGCACCTGGCCGCTGAGCGAGACCCTTGATCCGCAGGTGCCGGGCCTGACCGCCGCGCATCTGGCCTACGTGATCTACACCTCCGGCTCCACCGGCCTGCCCAAAGGCGTGATGGTCGAACACCGCACCTTGTCGAATCTGGTCGATTGGCATTGCTCAACGTTTGATCTGTGCGCCGGTCGTCACACTTCAAGCCTTGCCGGGTTCGGTTTCGACGCCATGGCCTGGGAAGTCTGGCCGGCGCTGTGTGCCGGCGCGACCCTGCATCTGGCACCGACTCACGAGGGCACCGAGGACATCGATGCGATGCTCGAGTGGTGGCGCGCGCAGCCACTGGACGTGAGTTTCCTGCCGACGCCCGTCGCCGAATACGCCTTCAGCCAGAACCTTGAACACCCGACGCTGCGCACACTGCTGATCGGTGGCGACCGCTTGCGCCAGTTCAGCCGCAACCAGCAATTCGACGTGATCAACAACTACGGCCCGACCGAAGCCACCGTGGTCGCGACCTCTGGGCGAATCGAGGCCGGCGATGCCTTGCACATCGGCAAACCGGTGACCAACGCCACGGTGTATCTGCTCGATGAACAGCAGCGCCCAGTGCCGATTGGCGTTATGGGCGAGTTGTATGTTGGCGGTGCCGGGGTCGCTCGCGGCTATTTGAACCGTGCCGACCTGAGCGCCGAGCGCTTCCTTCATGACCCGTTCAGCCCTTTGCCGAACCCGCGCATGTATCGCACCGGCGATCTCGCCCGCTGGCGCGCGGACGGCACGATCGAGTACCTGGGGCGTAACGACGATCAGGTGAAAATCCGTGGCGTGCGCATCGAACTCGGTGAAATCGAAACCCGCCTCAATCAGTTGCCCGGCATTCAGGAAGCCGTACTGCTGGCGCGTGAAGATGAGCCCGGCCAGCCGCGACTGGTGGCGTATTTCACCGAGCAGAGCCAGGTCGAACCGTTGGCCGTGGCCGAGTTGCGCGCGCACCTGCTGACCCAGTTACCGGAGTACATGGTGCCGGTGGCCTTCGTCAGACTCGACGCGCTGCCGTTGACCGCCAATGGCAAGGTCGACCGCAAGGCCCTGCCGAAACCCGAGCGAGCGGCGCTGTTCACCCGCGAATACGAGGCGCCGCACAACGAACTGGAAAGCGCCTTGGCGCAGATCTGGGCGCAGGTGCTGCAAGTCGAGCGAGTCGGGCGTCAGGATCATTTTTTCGAACTCGGTGGTCACTCGCTGTTGGCCATGCGCATGGTGTCCCAGGTTCGCCAGCGTCTTGGTGTCGAGCTGGCGCTGGGCGATCTGTTCGCCAATGCCGAACTGGCAGCGGTTGCCGAGGCGGTGGCGCAAGCCGGGCGCAGCACGCAACCGGAGATTGTCGCGGTGGCTCGTGACGGCGCTTTGCCGCTGTCGTTCGCCCAGCAACGCTTGTGGTTTCTCGCACAAATGGAAGGCGCCAACACCGCGTACAACATTCCCATCGGCCTGCGCCTGCGTGGGCAACTGAATGAGCATGCGCTGCAACAAGCCTTGGCGCGTATCGTTGCGCGTCACGAAACCCTGCGCAGCCGTTTCGCCCAGTTCAATGACCAGGCGCAAGTGCTGATCGCCCCGGTCGACAGCGGTCTGCTGCTGCGCGTTGAAGACCTGCGCCAGCATCCGCAAGCCGACCAGACCTTGGCGGCGCTGATTCAGGGCGAGGCCTCGGGACCGTTTGACTTGCAGGATGATGCACTGATTCGCGGACGCCTGGTGCGGCTGGCCGACGATCATCATGTGCTGTTGCTGACCCTGCACCACATCATCTCCGATGGCTGGTCGATGGGGGTTTTGACCCGCGAACTGATGGCGTTGTATCAGGCCTTCAGCCATGGCCAGCCTGACCCACTGCCGCCGCTGGCGTTGCAATACACCGATTACGCGGTGTGGCAGCGGCGCTGGCTCAGTGGCGAGGTTCTGGAGCGTCAAAGCGAGTATTGGCAACAAACGTTGGCGGGCGCTCCGGCACTGTTGACGCTGCCGACTGATCGCGTGCGCCCGGCGCAGCAGGATTACGCCGGCAACACCGTCGAGGTGGTGCTCGACGAACGCCTGAGCGCCGGGCTCAAGGCTTTGGCCCAGCGTCACGGCGTGACGATGTACATGCTCATGCTCGGCGCATGGGCGAGCCTGTTGAGTCGGTTGTCCGGGCAATCGGAAGTGGTCGTCGGTTCGCCGGTGGCCAACCGCACAAGGGCCGAAATCGAAGGCCTGATCGGCATGTTCGTCAATACCCTGGCCCTGCGTATCGATACCTCGGGCGCTTTGAGCACCGAGGCGCTGCTGGCGCGGGTCAAGGCGCGGACGCTGGATGCGCAGACGCATCAGGACCTGCCGTTCGAACAAGTGGTGGAAATCACCAGGCCTGCACGCAGCATGGCGCACAGCCCGTTGTTTCAAGCGATGTTCAGTTGGGACAGTGGCCACGGTGCCAGCCTGAGTCTCGGCGAGCTGACGCTGGAAAGCGTTGCCGAACCGAGCCACTTTGCCAAATTCGATGTGTCGCTGACGCTGGCAGATGCGCCGGACGGCATTCGCGGTGTGCTGGAGTACGCCGTTGCCTTGTTCGATGAGTCGACTATTCAACGTTACGTCGGCTACTTCCAGCGCCTGTTGCAGGCCATGGTCAGCAACGATCAAGCGATGTTGGAGCAGGTGACGTTGTTGACGGACGATGAGCGTCAGCATCTGCTGGTCGATCTGAACGCAACCACTGTCACCCACGATCTTGAGCAGACTGTTCATGCTCGCTTCGAGACGCAGGTGTTGCGCACGCCAGACGCGGATGCCTTGGTGGCCGGTGAATTGCGTTTGAGTTACGCCGAGTTGAACCGTCGCGCCAACCAGCTCGCCCATCACCTGCGCCAGTGCGGCGTGGGCCGCGATTCGCGGGTGGCGATCTGCGTCGAGCGCGGGCCGCAATTGCTGGTTGGTCTGTTGGCGATTCTCAAGGCCGGCGGTGCTTATGTGCCGCTGGACCCGGGGTATCCTGCTGAGCGTCTGGCCTACATGCTTGAGGACAGCGCGCCAGTGGCGGTGCTGGTGCATGCGCCGACGCGTGCGCTGATCGGCGAGTGGGCCGGCGTGTTGGTCGATTTCGACCAGTGCACCTGGCAAGACCTTGCGCAAAGCAATCCGCAGGTGCCAGGCCTGAGCGCCGCGAACCTGGCCTATGTGATTTACACCTCCGGCTCCACCGGCATGCCGAAGGGCGTGATGGTCGAACACCGCAATCTGGGCAATCTGCTGCACTGGAGCGCCAGCCTGTGTCCGCTTTCTACCGGCGCCGCGCTGTTGCAGAAAACCCCGCTGAGTTTCGACGCCTCGGTGTGGGAGCTGTTCTGGCCGTTGAGCTGCGGTATGCGTCTGATCCTCGCTGGCCCGGACGACCACCGCGATCCAGCCGCGCTGGTGCAACTGATTCGTGAGCAACAGGTCAACGTCGTTCAGTTTGTACCGGCGCTGTTGCAGCAATTCCTTGAAGTGGCAGAGGTGGGCGAGTGCAGCAGCCTTACCGATGTGTTCTGTGGTGGCGGTGCGCTGACGGCCGCGTTGGTGCGCAGCGTGCGCGAACATCTGCCGCAGGTACGCCTGCACAACGTTTATGGCCCGACCGAAGCCACCGTCGACAGCACCGTATGGACGCTGGAGGCGAATTCGCCGGTACCGCAAGGCGCGCCACCGATTGGCAAACCGCTGTGCAACACCCGCGTGTACATCCTTGATGCTCACCAACAACCGACGCCATTGGGGGTGGTCGGCGAGATGTATCTCGGCGGCGTGCAGGTGGCGCGGGGTTATCTGAATCGGCCTGAGCTGAGCGCCGAACGTTTCCTCGACGATCCGTTCAGTGATCAGCCCGGCGCACGTTTGTACCGCACGGGTGACGTCGCACGGTATCTGGCCGATGGCAACATCGAGTACCTGGGGCGTAATGACGATCAGGTCAAAATCCGTGGTTTACGCATCGAACTGGGCGAGATTCAGGCGCATCTGGCGCAGGTCGACGGTGTCCGCGAAGCGGCCGTGCTGGCCCGTGAAGACGTGTCGGGCGATCAGCGTCTGGTCGCGTACTACAGCGGCGAACTCGTCGAAACAGATCAGCTACGCAGCCAATTGCTCAAGCATCTGCCGGCCTACATGGTGCCTGCCGTGTTTGTGAATCTGCCGGCGTTGCCACTGAGCCCCAACGGCAAACTGGATCGCCAGGCCTTGCCGGCTCCTGACCAGACTGCGCTGCTGAGCCGGGAATACGAAGCTCCGATCGGTGAAGTCGAAACCGTGATTGCCGGGATTTGGGCCGAGTTGCTGAAGGTCGAGCGGGTAGGGCGCTTCGATCATTTCTTCGAACTGGGCGGCCACTCGTTGCTGGCAGTCAATCTGGTTGCGCGCATGCGTCGGGCCGGCCTGTCGGCGGACATTCGTGTGCTGTTCGGCCAACCGACGCTGGCCGCACTGGCGGCGGCAGTAGGCGGGGAGCCCGAAGCGCCGGTGCCGGCAAACCTGATTCCAGCCGATTGCCCGCGCATCACCCCCGAATTGTTGCCGCTGGTAGCGCTGGACCAAGCGACGATCGACCGTATCGTTGCAAGCGTCCCCGGCGGTGTGCGCAATGTTCAGGACATCTACCCGCTGGCACCATTGCAGACCGGCATCCTGTTCCATCATCTGTCGGCCGCGCACGGCGATCCATATGTGCTGCAGGCGCAGTTTGCCTTCGCCGATGAACAGCGTTTGCAAGTGTTCACTGATGCCCTGCAACGGGTAATCGAACGCCATGACATTCTGCGCACGTCGCTGTTCTGGGAGGGGCTGGAAGAGCCGGTGCAAGTGGTCTGGCGTGAGGCTTCGCTAGGCTGCGAGGCCTTGCCGCTAGACGCCGAAGCGGGCGATGCGCTAAGCCAGTTGCGCAGACGCTTCACCATCGATAACTACCGCATGCCCGTCACCGAGGCGCCGCTGATGCGCGTGGTGCACGGCCGCGATGAGGCCAATCAACGCGTGGTGGCGTTGCTGCTGTTCCATCACCTGGTGATGGATCACGTGGCGCTGGAGGTGTTGCAGCACGAGATGCAGGCGTTTCTGCTGGGCAACGACGGGCTGCTGAGCGAACCGGTGCCGTACCGCAATTACGTGGCGCACACCCGTTCCGGCCTGACCGCGCAAGCGCACGCCAGTTTCTTCGGCGAGATGCTCGGCGCTGTTGATGAGCCGACCTTGCCTTACGGGCAGAATCTGGCCAGCGACGGCCCTGCACAAGAGGCGCAACTGGACCTGGAAAACGCGCTGAGCCACAGCATCCGTCAGCAGGCCCGGCGTTTGGGGGTCAGCGCTGCCAGCCTGATGCACCTCGCCTGGGCACAGGTGCTGGGGCAATTGTCCGGCCGCGACGCCGTGGTGTTCGGCACGGTGTTGCTCGGGCGATTGCAGGGCGGTGAAGGATCGGAGCGCGCACTCGGTGTGTTCATCAATACCTTACCGCTGTGCATCGAACTGAATGCGCACAGCGTTAAAGGTGCGGCACTGGCGACCCACGAACGCCTGAGTCAGTTGCTCGCTCATGAGCACGCGCAACTGGCGCAGGTGCAACAGTACAGCGCGATGCCGGCGGGCACACCGTTGTTCAGTACGCTGCTCAACTATCGTCACAGCGTGCCGGTCGGGCCGATATCCGCTGAGGTGCAAGCGGCGTGGCACGGCATGCAATTGCTCGCTGCCGAGGAACACACCAACTATCGCCTGACTCTCAGCGTTGATGATCTCGGTGAAGACTTCCGCCTGAAGGTATTGGCCGGGGCCGGCATTGATGCGCAGCGTATCTGCGGGTACATGCAGGGAGCGTTGATGACGTTGCTGGAGGCACTGGAGCACACGCCGCACGTGGGCTTTGACCGGTTGTCGATCCTGCCGGCAGCTGAGCGCGAACAGTTGCTGGTGGATTTCAATGCGACCGAGGCTGACTACCCGCGTGGGCTGACGATTGCCCGGCGCTTCGAGTCGCAGGTCACCGAGCGTCCGCAGGCTATTGCAGCGGTGTTTGCCGGACAGCCACTGACTTACTTGCAGCTCAATCGCCAGGCCAATGCCTTGGCGCATCACTTGATCGCCATCGGGGTGAAAGCCGATGACCGCGTGGCCATCGTCGCCCGCCGGGGTCTGGATACATTGGTCGGGCTGGTCGCCATCCTCAAGGCCGGCGCCGGCTATGTGCCGATCGATCCGGCGCATCCCGTCGAGCGGATCAGTTATTTGCTGAGCGACAGCGCACCGGTCGCGGTGCTCACTCAAAGCGATCTGCACGAGAGACTGCCACAACCGGACGTGCCAGTGATTGATGTCGATCTGTGCGCATGGCCGGCGCAGGCGCAGCACAATCCTGCGGTGCCGGGCCTGAGCACTGCGCATCTGGCGTACGTGATCTACACCTCGGGTTCGACCGGTCTGCCCAAAGGCGTCATGGTCGAACATCAGACGTTGTCCAATCTGGTCGACTGGCACTGTGAAGCGTTCGATTTACGCGCCGGCAGCCACACCTCAAGCCTTGCCGGATTCGGTTTCGATGCGATGGCGTGGGAAGTCTGGCCGGCCCTGTGCGCGGGCGCGACCCTGCACCTGGCCCCAACCCATGACGGCGCTGAAGACATCGATGGGTTGCTCGACTGGTGGCGTGCGCAGCCGCTGGACGTGAGCTTTTTGCCAACACCGGTCGCCGAATATGCGTTCAGTCAGAACCTCGATCATCCGACCTTGCGCACCTTGCTGATCGGTGGCGATCGCTTGCGCCAGTTCAGCCGTCAGCAGCGCTTCGCCGTGATCAACAACTACGGCCCGACCGAGGCCACCGTGGTCGCGACTTCCGGGCGTATCGACGTTGGCGCGGCGTTGCACATTGGTAAACCGGTGGCGAACGCGGCGGTTTATTTGCTCGACGAGCAGCAACGGCCAGTGCCAATGGGCGTCATGGGCGAGTTGTACGTCGGTGGCGCGGGCGTGGCCCGGGGTTATCTGAACCGCGCCGATCTGACCGCTGAGCGCTTTCTGCACGACCCGTTCAGCCCCTTGCCGAATGCGCGCATGTACCGCACCGGTGACCTTGCCCGTTGGCGCGAAGACGGCTCGCTCGACTACCTGGGGCGTAACGACGACCAGGTGAAAATCCGTGGCATGCGCATTGAATTGGGCGAAATCGAGACTCGCCTCAATCAGCTCCCTGGTATTAACGAAGCGGTGTTGCTGGCCCGCGAGGACCAACCCGGCCAGCCGCGACTGGTGGCCTATTTCACCGAACAGGCGGGGGCCGAGGCACTGGCAGTGGGCGAGTTGCGCGAGCATCTGCTGACGCAGTTGCCGGACTACATGGTGCCGGCAGCGTTTGTCCGGCTCGAGGCTTTGCCGCTGACCGCCAATGGCAAAGTCGACCGCAAGGCATTGCCGAAACCAGACCTGGCCGCGCTGCCGACCCGCGAATACGAGGCTCCGCAAGGCGAGCTGGAAACCGCGCTGGCGCAGATCTGGACCGAAGTGCTGCAAGCCGGGCAGGTCGGCCGTCACGACCACTTCTTTGAACTGGGCGGTCATTCGCTGTTGGCGATGCGCATGGTCTCGCTGATCCGTCAGCGCCTCGGCGTCGAACTGGCGCTGAGTGATCTGTTTGCCGATGCGCAATTGAGCGCAATCGCTGCAGTATTGAACCGCGCCGGGCGCAGCGCGTTACCGGAGATCTTGCCGGCACCGCGTGATCAGGCGCTGCCGATGTCCTTCGCCCAACAGCGCCTGTGGTTTCTCGCGCAAATGGCGGGTGGCAACTCGGCGTACAACATTCCTCTCGGCTTGCGCCTGCGCGGTCACCTCGACGTCGATGCCCTGCAATCGGCGCTGGCCCGGATCGTCGCCCGCCACGAAACCCTGCGCAGCCGTTTCATCCGCCTCGACGACAGCGCGCAGGTGTCGATTGCCCCGGTCGATAACGGTTGGCTGCTGCGCGTAGAAGATCTGCGCCAACAGCCGCAGGCCGAGCACACCTTGCAAATATTGCTGGCGCAGGAAGCCGCGACAACGTTTGATTTGCAGAACGATTCGTTGATTCGTGGACGGTTGGTGCGTCTGGCTGACGATCATCATGTGCTGCTGTTGACCGTGCATCACATCGTTGCCGATGGCTGGTCGATGGGTGTGCTGACCGGCGAGTTGATGGCGTTGTATCAGGCGTTCAGCCAGGGACAGCCTGACCCGTTGCCAGTCCTGACGTTGCAATACGGCGACTATGCCGTGTGGCAACGGCGCTGGCTCAGCGGTGAAGTGCTGCAGCAGCAAAGCCAATATTGGCAGCAGATCCTCGACGGTGCGCCGGCCTTGTTGACGCTGCCCACCGATCGCCCGCGACCGGCGCAGCAGGATTACACCGGCGGCAACGTCGAGGTGTTGCTGGACGAGCGCCTGAGTACTGGCCTCAAAGCGTTGAGCCAGCGTCATGGCGCGACCCTGTTCATGACCCTGATGAGTGCCTGGGCGTTGCTGATGAGTCGGCTGTCCGGGCAATCCGATGTGGTGATCGGCGCGCCGGTGGCCAACCGCAGCCGCGCTGAAACCGAAGGCCTGATCGGTATGTTCGTCAATACGCTCGCCGTGCGCATCGACACCTCGGGCGCGCCCAGCGTCGAAGCGCTGCTGGCACAGGTCAAGGCGCGGACACTGGAAGCGCAGGCGCATCAGGATCTGCCGTTCGAGCAAGTGGTGGAAATCGCCCGCCCGGTGCGCAGCCTGGCGCACAGCCCGTTGTTCCAGAGCACGTTAAGCTGGGACGGCAGCGTTGGCCCGCAATTGGCCTTGGGCGAGCTGTCGCTGGAGGGTGTTGCCGGGACCGGCGATGTCGCCAAGTTTGACCTGACGCTGACACTGGGCGAGGTCAACGGAGTGCTTCGCGGCACGCTGAACTACGCCACGGCGCTGTTCGATGCGCTGACGATCAAGCGGTACATCGGCTACTTCGAACGTCTGCTCGAAGCGATGATTGCCGATGATCAAACGGTGCTGGAACGTGTGCCATTGCTGGCAAATGATGAGCGCCAGCGCTTGCTGTACGACTTCAACGCCACGGCGCGAGGCTACCCGCAAACACTGACCGTACACGGGGTTTTCCAACAGCAGGCAGCCGCGCATCCCAAAGCTGTGGCGGCCGTGCATGGTGCGCATTCGCTGAGCTACTTTGAACTCAACGCGCAAGCCAACCGCCTGGCCCATCACCTGATCGCGCACGGCGTGCAGCCGGGCGATCACGTGGCGATCCTGCTGCCGCGTTCGCTGGAGTTGCTGGTCGCGCAACTGGCCATTGCCAAATGCGCGGCCGCTTATGTGCCGCTGGACATCAATGCACCGAGCGAGCGCCAGGCGTTCATGGTCGAGGATTGCCGCGCGGTGGCGTTGTTGACCTTGAGCGACGAAGTCATCGACTACGCCGCGCCGCGTATCGACCTCGACAAGCTGACCCTCAACGGCCAGCCGACGCATAACCCGAACCTGCTGCAGTCATCCGAGTCGTTGGCGTACATCATGTATACCTCCGGCTCCACCGGCACGCCGAAAGGAGTGATGGTGCCGCACCGGGGCATCGGCCGCTTGGTGCTCAACAACGGTTACGCCGATTTCAATGCGCAGGATCGTGTGGTCTTCGCCTCGAACCCGGCGTTCGATGCGAGCACCATGGACATCTGGGGGCCGCTGCTCAATGGCGGTCGCGTGGTGATCATCGACCATCAAACCTTGCTCGATCCGCATGCCTTCGGCCGTGAACTGAGCAGCAGTGGCGCAACGATCCTGTTCGTCACCACCGCGCTGTTCAATCAATACGTGCAACTGATTCCGCAGGCGCTCAAGGGCCTGCGGATTCTGCTGTGCGGCGGTGAGCGTGGCGATCCGGCGGCGTTTCGTCGCCTGTTGGCCGAGGCGCCAACACTGCGCATCGTGCATTGCTACGGCCCGACCGAAACCACCACCTACGCCACAACCTTTGAAGTGCGCGAAGTTGCGGAAAACGCCGAGAGCGTGCCGATTGGCGGGCCGATCGCTAATACGCAGGTTTACGTGCTCGATGCGTATCAGCAGCCGGTGCCGATGGGCGTCACCGGCGAGCTGTATATCGGCGGGCAGGGCGTGGCGCTGGGGTATCTGAACCGGGCGGATCTGACTGCCGAGAAATTCCTCTGCGATCCGTTCAGCGAGATGCCGGGCGCGCTGCTTTATCGCACCGGCGACCTCGCGCGCTGGCTGGCGCCGGGGCAACTCGATTGCATCGGGCGCAACGACGATCAGGTGAAGATTCGCGGTTTCCGCATCGAACTGGGAGAAATCGAAAACCGCCTGCTGAATTGCCCGGGGATCAAGGAAGCGGTGGTGCTGGCGCGCCGCGACGGACAGGACTCCCCGCGTCTGGTGGCGTACTACACGGCGCACGATGAACACTTGGACAGCGCTGAGCTGCACGCGCAAATGCACGCGCGACTGCCGGAATACATGGTGCCCACCGCGTGGGTGCAACTCGATGTATTGCCGTTGAACAACAACGGCAAGGTCGATCGCAAGGCGCTGCCGGCACCGACGCAGGAGGCACTGCTCAGTCGGGCCTACGAGGCACCGGCCAATCCTCTGGAAGCAAGCCTGGCGCAGGTCTGGGCCGAGGTGTTGCAGGTCGGGCAGGTCGGTCGCTATGACAACTTCTTCGAGCTCGGCGGCCATTCATTGCTGGCCATGCGCATGCTCTCCCAGGTGCGCCAGCAATTGGGCGTGGAGCTGGCGCTGGCCGATCTGTTTGCCAACCCGGAACTGGCGACGGTCGCCGAAGTGTTGAGTCAGGCCGAACGCAGCAGTTTGCCGCCGATTCTGCCGGCGCCGCGCGATCAGGCACTGCCGTTGTCGTTCGCCCAGCAACGCTTGTGGTTCCTCGCGCAAATGGATGGCGGCAACACCGCCTACAACATTCCTCTGGGCTTGCACCTGCGTGGCCGACTCGACGCCGTGGCACTGCAACGGGCATTGGCGCGAATCGTCGCTCGTCACGAAACCCTGCGTAGTCGGTTCACCCAACTGAACGACGAAGCACAGGTGCTGATTGCCCCGGTCGACAGTGGTCTGCCGCTGATTGTGGAAGACTGGCGACAACAGCCGCAGACCGAGGAGGCCTTGCGCACATTGCTCGATACGGAAGCGCGCGGGCCGTTCAACTTGCAGGACGATCCGTTGATTCGCGGTCGGCTGGTGCGTCTGGCTGATGAGCACCATGTGCTGTTGCTGACGATGCACCACATCATCTCCGACGGTTGGTCGATGGGCGTGCTGACCCATGAGTTGATGGCGCTGTATCAGGCGTTCAGCCACGGCGAGGCCGATCCGCTGCCACCGCTGGCCTTGCAATACACCGACTACGCGGTATGGCAACGGCGCTGGCTGAGCGGCGAGGTGTTGCAGCGCCAGAGTGATTACTGGCAGCAGACCCTGGCCGGCGCTCCGGCGTTGCTGAGCCTGCCGACTGATCGTCCACGACCGGCGCAACAGGATCACCGCGGCGGCAGTGTCGAGATCGTACTGGACGCGCAGACCAGCGCCGGTCTCAAGGCGTTGTGTCAGCGCCACAGCGTGACGCCGTACATGGTGATCATGAGCGCCTGGGCGATGCTGCTTACGCGTCTGTCCGGGCAGTCCGATGTGGTTATCGGCTCGCCTGTCGCCAACCGTACCCGCGCCGAAATCGAAGGGTTGATCGGCATGTTCGTCAACACCCTGGCGCTGCGCATCGATACCTCGGGCGATCTGACGGGGGCAGCGTTGTTGGCGCGGGTCAAGGCCCAGACTCTGGCCGCGCAGGCGCATCAGGATCTGCCGTTCGAACACGTGGTGGAAGTCACCCGACCGCTGCGCAGCCTGTCCCACACACCGTTGTTCCAGACTTTGCTGAGCTGGGACAGCAGCGTGGCGCCAGCCCTGGCACTCGGCGAGCTGACGCTGGAAGGCCTGGCCGGGGAAAATCACTTTGTGAAGTTCGACCTGTCGCTGAGTCTGGGCGAAAGCCAGCACGGGGTGCGTGGCTCGCTGCGCTACGCCACCGCGCTGTTCGATGAGTCGACCGTGCAGCGTTTTGTCGGTTACTTCCAGCGCTTGCTGGCGGCGCTGGTCAGTGATGATCAGGCGGTGTTGGCGCAAGTCGAGTTGCTTGCGGCGGATGAGCAGCAACGCCTGCTCGGCGACTTCAACGCGACGGCGCTTGATTGCCCGGTCGAGCAACCGGTGCAGAGCCTGTTTGAAGCACAGGTGCGGCGTCAGCCGGACGCCATCGCCGTGCAGTCGGGCGAACACAGCCTGACCTATCGCGAGCTGAATGCCCGTGCCAACCGCCTCGCGCATCACCTGCGTGAGCAAGGCGTCGGGCCGGATGCGCGGGTGGCGCTGTGCGTCGAGCGTGGGCTTGATCTGGTGGTGGGGCTGCTCGGCATTCTCAAGGCCGGTGGCGCGTACGTGCCGCTGGATCCGGCTTATCCGGCGGAGCGCCTGGACTTTATGCTCAGGGATTGCGCGCCGGTGGCGGTGCTGGTGCAGACGGCCACGCGATCGCTGTTTGCCGAGGCCGGGGCAGTGCTGATCGACTTTGACCAATGCACCTGGCACGACCAGTCAGAATACGATCCGCAAGTGCCAGGCCTGAGTCCTTCGAATCTGGCGTACATGATCTACACCTCAGGTTCGACTGGCACACCCAAAGGCGTGATGCTCGAACATCGTGGCTTGTGCAATCTGGTGCATTGGGGCTCGCAGATTTGCCCACCAGCTCCAGAGGGCGCGTTGTTGCAGAAAGCCCCATTCAGTTTCGATGGTTCGGTGTGGGAATTCTTCTGGCCACTGACGGCCGGTGTGCGTCTGGTGCTGGCACGGCCGGGAGGTCACCGGGAACCGGCGTACCTGGCGCAAGTGATTCGTCAGCAGCGGGTCACGGTGGTCAAGTTCGTGCCGGCGCTGTTGCAGCAATTTCTCGAGCTGCAAGACGTCAGTGAATGCACCAGCCTCACCGATGTGTTCTGCGGTGGCGGCGAACTCACGGCGGCCCTGGCCCGCGAAGTGCGCCAGCAACTGCCGTGGGTGCGCCTGCATAACGTGTATGGCCCGACCGAAGCCACGGTCGACAGCACCGCGTGGACACTGGAACCGCACATGCCCGTGCCATCCACCGAATTGCCGATTGGCAAGGCGATCTGTAACACCCGTTTGTACGTGCTCGATGCGCATGACCAAGCGGTACCGCTCGGTGTTATTGGCCAGTTGCACATCGGCGGCATCGGCGTGGCGCGAGGGTATATGGGACTGCCACAGATGCAGGCCGAGCGCTTTATCGACAGTCCGTTTGTGCCCGGGGACCGCTTGTACCGCACCGGCGATCTGGTGCGTTACCGCGCGGACGGTAACCTCGAATTCCTCGGGCGCAATGACTTCCAGGTCAAGCTGCACGGCTTGCGCCTGGAACTCGGTGAAATCGAAGCGCGGTTGATCCAGCACCCGGGTGTGCGCGAGGTGGTCGTGCTGATGCGCGACGAGCGTCTGGTCGCGTATTTCACAGTGCGCGAGGGCAGCGCTGCTCCGGCTATCGACATGCTGCGCGCGTTCATTCTTGAGCAGTTACCCGAGTACATGGTGCCGGGTGCGTTTGTTGCGCTCGACGTCCTGCCCTTGAGTCCCAACGGCAAGATCGACCGTCAGGCGTTGCCGGCGCCGGGCCTCGACGCGGTACTCAGCCGACATTACGAAGCACCTGAAGGCGAGGTCGAAACCGTGTTGGCGCGGGTCTGGGCTGAGGTGCTGAATGTCGAGCAGGTCGGACGCCACGACAACTTCTTCGAATTAGGCGGGCATTCGCTGCTGGCGATTCGTCTGGTCAACCTGCTGCAGCGTGCGGGGCAACAGGTGACGCTGGCGGAGCTGTTCCAGCGTCCGAGTGTCGAGTCGCTGGCCGCATTGCTCGGTCAACGCCATGCCGCGCCCGAACAGCCGGAAGGACTGGTCGTGGTGCGGCCGGGCGAGGGCGGCGATGCGCTGTTCCTGATCCATGAGTTCAGCGGCAGGGAGGTGTATTTCCCGGCATTGGCGATGCACATCGAGGGGCAGTTTGCGATTTACGGTTTGCCCGGTGTGCCGTTGGGGCAGCCGCAGCTGCGCACGCTTGAGTGCATGGCCACGCGGATGGTCGGGATTATCCGGGCGGTACAACCGCATGGGCCGTATCGTCTGGCCGGGTGGTCGTTTGGTGGCTTGCTGGCGTATGAAATCGCTCAGCAGTTGTTGGGTCTCGATGAGGCGGTGGCGTTTGTCGGCCTGCTCGATACCTACGCGCCGCATCCGGCCAGTCAGGATAAAACCCGCTGGAGCGGCGCGCATCGCGACAAGCATCAGTTGCTGGAGCACTGCCGCGCGCGTTCGCAGATGCGCGGTGCAGAAGGGCTGCCAGCGTTGGCTGAGGTCGAGCGGCTTGAGGCTGAAGTCGAACGCATTGCGTTCGATGAGCTGTTCCAGCGCTGCTGCGAACAGCAATTGCCTGACCCGGAACTGGTCGCGCTGAGTGCAGCGGATGCCTGGAGTTACTTTGATCGTGAGGCCGCTCATGGCCTGGCGCTGGCGCATTACCGGGTCAGCCCGGCCAGTCTGCCGGTGCACTTGTTCCGCGCTCAGGCACTGATGCCGGGGCAGGCGCAGCCGAGTCCGATCCGCGGTTGGGAAAACAAGATCAGTACAGGTTTGCTGCGCTGCATCGATGTCCCGGGTGATCACCGCAGCATGATGAAAGCTCCGGATATTCAGGCGCTCGGTCAGGCCTTGAGTCAGGCTATGGCCGCTGCGCAGGTTCCGGAGCCAGAGGCCTATCAGCCGCTGTTGACCATTCAGAGCGGGCACGCCGGGCATGCGCCGATCTTCTGCGTGCCGGGGGCGGGCGACAGTGTCACCGGGTTCATTCACCTGACCGAGGCCTTGGGCCCGGAGTGGCCGATCATCGGCCTGCAACCGCGCGGGCTCGATGGCAGCGGCGTGCCGCACAGCCAGGTTGAAGCGGCAGCGAAGTGCTATCTGCAAGCGGTCGAGCAGTTGTATCCGCAAGGTGCGGTGCACCTGATCGGCCATTCCTTCGGCGGCTGGGTCGCGCATGCCATGGCCGCGCAGTTGCAGGCGGCGGGGCGTGAGGTGGCGTCATTGACCCTGATCGACAGCGAATCTCCCGGCGGCAACGGTACGGCGGGCAAGCCGTACACCACGACTGCCGCACTGGAACGCTTGATCGAGACGCTGCAACTGTCCAGCGGCAAGTCGTTGGGCATCGACCCGCTGGCGTTCGCCGAGGCTGACGACACCACGCAAATGCGCCTGTTGCACGAGGGCATGGTGCGCGCCGGTGTGTTGTCTGCGCGTTCGTCAGCGCAGGCCATGCACGGCCCGGTCCGCACCTTCGCCACAGCCTTGCGCACGGTCTATCAACCGCAGTTGGCCTACACCGGGCCGGTGCGGCTGGCGCTGGTCGATGACCCGACGCTGGATGCGTGGGGCAATCAGCGCGAGCAAGCGGCGATGGTCGAAGGCTGGCAACGCCAGGTGACGGATCTGGCGGTGTGGTACGGGCCGGGCAACCACTTCACGATTCTCAAGACGCCCAACGTTTTCAGTCTCGCGGCGTGGTGGCATGACGGCCTGAAAGTGCCGGCCGGCCAAGTGGTTTCCTGATTGTTGTTTATCTACCAGAGCCCGGCTGCTGGCCGGGCTCACCCCTGAACGGACTTGTGGTTATTTATGGAAAAGTCGAAGTTGCGCAAAGTCGGTATGGGATTGGCGTTGGTGGCAGTGGCGGGATTGGCGTTCTACGCGGTGCAGGCACCGGCCGAGGCGCCGCAGTACCTGACCGCGCCGGTGGAACGCAGTGACATTGAAAACGCGGTGCTCGCCACCGGGTTGCTCGAAGGCATCAAGCAAGTGGACGTCGGCGCGCAAGTGTCGGGGCAATTGAAGTCGCTCAAGGTCAAGGTTGGCGACAAGGTGAAGAAAGGGCAGTGGCTGGCGGAAATCGATCCGCTGGTGTTGCAGAACACTTTGCGTCAGGCCCAGGTTGATGAGGAAAACCTGCAAGCGCAAAAACGCGCGACCCAGGCTCAGCTCAGGCAGACCAAAGCGATTTACGAGCGCTACAAGAACTTGCAGGACGACGCGTCGATCTCGCGACAGGACTTCGAAACCGCCGAGTCGGATTATCAGGTGCAGCAGGCCAATCTGATGTCGCTGGATGCGCAGATCAAAAGCGCGCACATCCAGATCGACACGGCCAAGGTCAATCTGGCCTACACACGGATTGTTGCGCCGATTGATGGCGACGTGGTCGGCGTGGTCACGCAGGAAGGGCAAACGGTGATTGCCAGCCAACTGGCGCCGGTCCTGCTGAAACTGGCAGATCTGGACACCATGACGGTCAAGGCGCAGGTGTCCGAAGCCGACGTGATTCACATCGCCCCGGGGCAAGAGGTGTATTTCACCATTCTCGGCGAGGACAAACGCTACTACGCGAAACTGCGCGGCACGGACCCGGCGCCGCAGAACTTTCTTGAAACACCGCCCGCCGGTACGCCGAAGCAAAGCAGCGCGGTGTTCTACAACGCTTTGTTCGAGGTGCCCAATCCCGATCATCGCCTGCGCATCTCGATGACCGCGCAGGTGCGCATTATCCTCGACACCGCCAAGTCGGTACTGACCGTGCCGGTGGCGGCGCTCGGCCCGCGCAATGCCGATGGCAGTTTTCCGGTACGGGTGCTCGACGCCAAGGGCCACGCGCAGTCGCGCAACGTGCAGACCGGGATCAACAACAACGTCAAAGTGCAGATCAACGCCGGTCTGGCAGAAGGCGACCGCGTGGTGATCGGTGATCCGCTGACCAATGTGGCGGGGGCCTGAGCATGACTGAGCCACTGCTACAGCTGAGCGGCATCACCCGCAGTTTCACCGCTGGCGACCGCGAGTTTCTCGCGCTGAACAACATCAATCTGACGATCAATGCCGGGGAAATGGTGGCGATCATTGGTGCCTCCGGTTCCGGTAAATCGACGCTGATGAACATTCTCGGTTGCCTCGATTACGCCACCGCTGGCAGCTACAGGATCAACGGCCAGGAAACCCGCGATCTGGACAATCAGGCCCTGGCCGAGCTGCGCCGGGACTACTTTGGTTTCATCTTCCAGCGTTACCACTTGCTGCCGCATTTGAGCGCAATGCACAACGTCGAGATGCCGGCGATTTACGCTGGTACGCCGCAGCTTCAACGCCATGCCCGTGCCCGTGAGTTGTTGGCGCGACTGGGTCTGGAAGGCCATTTGACGCATCGGCCGAGCCAGCTCTCCGGCGGTCAGCAACAGCGCGTGAGTATCGCCCGCGCCTTGATGAACGGCGGCGAAGTGATCCTCGCCGACGAACCGACCGGCGCCCTCGACACGGCCAGCGGCAAGGAGGTCATGCGCATCCTGCTGGAGCTGCACGCGGCGGGGCACACGGTGATTCTGGTCACTCACGACCCGAAAGTGGCGGCCAATGCCGAGCGCATCATCGAAGTCAGCGACGGCGAAATCCTCAGCGACCGCAGCAACGAACGCGATACCACGCACCTGCTCAGCGAAGAACCGGTGGCACCGAAAGCCACCGCTTCGCGTCGCCTGGTCGCCAGTCTCGGGTTGTTCAAAGAGGCGTTC
Source organism: Pseudomonas sp. ok266 (assembly GCF_900110195.1). Classification (NCBI taxonomy): domain Bacteria; kingdom Pseudomonadati; phylum Pseudomonadota; class Gammaproteobacteria; order Pseudomonadales; family Pseudomonadaceae; genus Pseudomonas; species Pseudomonas sp. ok266. The sequence continues at coordinate 80,569 of NZ_FOCU01000004.1, forward strand.
GCCATGGCGTGGGTGGCGTTGATCTCGCACCGCATGCGTACCTTGCTGACCATGCTCGGCATCGTCATTGGCATCACTTCGGTGGTGTCGATATCGGCGGTCGGGGAGGGCGCGAAAAACTACGTGCTCAAGGACATTGCGGCGATTGGCAGCAATACCATCGATGTCTACCCCGGCAGCAGTTATGGCGACAAACGTGCCGCCGCCATTGAAACCCTGACGCCGGCCGACGTCACCGCGCTGAATCAGTTGTACTACGTCGACAGCGCCACGCCGATGATCGGCCGCAGTCTGTTGTTGCGTTATCGCAATATCGATCTGGATGCGCAGGTCAACGGCGTCAGCGATCAGTACTTCAAGGTGCGCGGGATCAAAATGGCCGCGGGCATCCCGTTCAGCGAAAGCGATGCGCGGCGCCAGGCGCAGGTGGTGGTCATCGATCACAACACCCGGCAGCGCCTGTTCGGCCAGGATGTCGACCCGTTGGGCCAGGTGATCCTGATTGGCAACCTGCCATGCACAGTGATCGGCGTGGCCGCGCAGGATAAAAGCCTGTTTGCCTCGGGCAAGACCCTCAACGTCTGGGTGCCCTACGAAACGGCGGCCGGGCGGGTGTTGGGCCAGCGTTATCTGGACAGCATCAGCGTGCGCATGAAGGACGGCCAGCCGAGCAAAGTGGTGGAAGAGCACGTCACCCAACTGCTGCTGCAACGCCACGGCACCAAGGACTTTTTCACCAACAACCTCGACAGCGTCTTGCAGACCGTGCAGAAAACCAGCCGCTCGCTGGCGTTGCTGCTGTCGCTGATTGCGGTGATTTCCCTGGTGGTCGGTGGTATTGGGGTGATGAACATCATGCTGGTGTCGGTGACCGAACGGACCCGCGAGATCGGCATTCGCATGGCAGTGGGGGCGCGGCAGTCGGACATTCGTCAGCAGTTTCTGGTGGAGGCGGTGATGGTTTGTCTGTTGGGCGGAGCGATCGGCATTTCCCTGTCGTATGCCATCGGGCATTTGTTTTCGGTGTTTATCAAGGAGTGGGAGATGGTGTTCTCGCTGGCGTCGGTGTTGACGGCGGTGGTGTGCTCGACGTTGATCGGGATTGTGTTTGGCTTTGTGCCGGCGCGGAATGCTTCGCGGCTTGATCCGATCGAGGCGTTGGCGCGGGATTAAAAGCGGCCCTCATCAAACCTGCTGGGCATTGGGGGGGATTGCCGGTGAATCAGGCATATTGGAGCACGTCGCGGGATTGCCCTCACCCTAACCCTCTCCCAGAGGGAGAGGGGACTGATCTCGGTGTTCTTTCGAGGTACACCGACGTGGGATACCGAGTCGAACTCAGGTTTTGAACAGCACAAAAATCGGCTCCCTTTCCCCCTCGCCCCCCTGGGGGAGAGGGCTGGGGTGAGGGGGGAATCCCACTGACACACCGCAAAACCTCGAATCGCCGCCATCCAGAATTTCCATCAATAAACACAACGCCGATTGCCCGTTTAAATTACACGACCCGTTACGTCATACCGCCTACAACACCTTGCGTCGTTACCTACGCGTACGCCAGAATCCGCCGGCTTGTGCGCTTATCCCATGGGCTCTATCGTTTCCCTGCCACTGCCTATCAGTGGTCGGGTTTAGTAGCCCGATTGGTATTAGTAAGTGCATGAGTTCCATTTAGTCAGGTGCGTCTCTGCCTGCACTCAATGGTGGTTGTGCGCAGGGCGCCCTCGGGCGCGCCGGTCTTGCTAATTCCACCGGTCTACTAACCTGTGCACAGCCGCCACCCTTCTTTTAGTAGAGGACGGTCGCGGCCCTATTTCAGGAATTAGATGAATATGTTCAAAGTTACGCCGAACCCTCCGGACACCGATACGATCCCCTACGACGCCGCACTGGAACCTCAAAACATCAAAGAGGCCACAGAACGGGCGATCAATTTCTACCTCAATCCGTCCGCGCACAAAACCTCAAAGCCCACCCGCAAAACCGGCAAGATCTACCTGATCGACCCCACCGTCGACGACGAAACCCTGCTGGTTGAAGCCTACGAATCGCTGTCATCGGCAAGTGACATGGCCCGCGACCTTGCCGACTCGATCGACAGCCCGCACCGCAAGAAGATGCTGATCCTGCAACAGGTGATCATGTTGAGCGAATTGGTGGTGAGTCGCGTCCTCGACAATCAGCGCTTGCCCAATTAATTGCGAAACGGCCGCGTGAGGGAGCCTGCTCCCTCGCTGCGCAGAAGGAGTTTGAGCTGATGTCCAAGACACCCGATCCGCCGGTGACTGCAGCCAACATCATGGCCACGCCCTATACGCCCAACGCTATGTTCCGGGTCAACCCGCAAATTGATACCGAATCCCTGCTGGCAAACGCCTGTGAATCGCTGGCATCCGCCTCGGTCATGTTGTCTGATTTTGCCGGGATGCTGGAGGGGCCGCATCGCAATACCTTGCTGGGTATTGCGCAAGTGGTGATGTTGGGGGAATTGGCGGTGAATCAGGCATTGGAGCACGTCGCGGGATTGCCCTCACCCTAACCCTCTCCCAGTCGGAGAGGGGACTGACCGCGGTGTTTGCTGAAGATGCACCGACGTGAACTACCGAGCCGAACTCAGGTTTTGAAAAGCACAATGATCGGCTCCCAAGTCGAACTCAGGTTTTGAAAACCACAAAGATCGGCTCCCTTTCCCCCTCGCCCCCTTGGGGGAGAGGGCTGGTGTGAGGGGGTAGATCCAACTGACCCACCCAAATACCGAAGGCGTTGCAATCCCTGCGTATCAAGCCGCACTCGACGCCAACGCCTCCAACGGCGAATACATCCAGCGCATCAACGAATGCCGCCCGCTGATGCCCAACTTGATCGCCGCGCGTTTCAGATAACTCTCGACGGTGTTGACCTTCAACGCCAATTGCTCCGCCAGTTCCGGCGCCGTGCGGCCGGCGAGCAGGCCGACACACACTTCGGTTTCGCGGTTCGACAGGCTCAGTCCCAGTTGCTCCAGGCGCTCGTCAAAGCGCAGGCGCAAGGTTTCCAGGCCGCTGCCTTCGGCTGCTTCGGACGGAATTTGTGGATCAGGGGTGGCCGGTTGCAGGGCGTTGATGTGTTTTTCCACCATCGGCAGCAGCACCGGGGAGATGTCCTGCAACAGGCTGCGCTCCTGCGCGGAGAAACGCTGCGACTCGCCGTTGCGGTACACCGAAATCACGTAGCGATAGCCGTCCTTGCGCCGGGTCAGGTGCAGTTGCGAGGCGTCCGCACTGGTCGCGGCCGGCGGATTCTGTAAATGGTGAGCTGCCGCACTGTGTTCGGAAAACACCGTTTCGGCGAGCAGGGCCGGCTCTTTCAGCGGCTCCGGCTCACTGCGGCTCGACGCGCGGCTCACCGGTTCGACACGCATCTGCCGGATGTGCGTGGCGTCGACCGCCAGTTGCGTCAGGATCAGGTCATGCAGCATGCGCGGAAAGTGCCGGCTGCCGGTGCTGGCGATGACCTTGCCGATGTGGGGGAACAAGTGTGAATTCATATGCGTGTCATCCCTGAGAGGCGTTAATTCAAAAACGTCTGCAGTCCTGTCGACGATCTCCTTGGTCGACGAAAAACCGCAGACTTGGATCCTATCCTAGTACAACGTTTGAGCGACGGTTTAATGAAGGTGTTATTAGCTAATAACCCTGAATTTGCTGGCTTCAACGTGGGAACGAAGAGAACACCGCCGTTGAATTGTCCTGCTCAGGTTGACGGTGAAACCCATTTCAACCGATTTATCCCTTTTCGATGCGTCAGTAACCTGTACACAACTTGAACGCAACAACAACTTTCCAACATTGAAAAGGGACGCACACCATGACCACTCCAACCTACAACCGCCTGAACAAAGACGACGCCATCGTGCTGCTGGTCGACCACCAGACCGGCCTGATTTCGCTGGTGCAGGACTTCTCGCCAAACGAGTTCAAGAACAACGTTCTGGCCCTGGCGGATCTGGCGAAGTTCTTCGAACTGCCGACCATCCTCACCACCAGTTTCGAACAAGGCCCGAACGGCCCGCTGGTACCGGAGTTGAAAGAGATGTTCCCGGACGCGCCGTACATCGCTCGTCCAGGCCAGATCAACGCGTGGGACAACGAAGATTTTGTGAAGGCGATCAAGGCTACCGGCCGTAAACAGATCATCATTGCCGGTGTGGTGACGGATGTCTGCGTAGCGTTCCCGACCTTGTCGGCGCTGGCGGAAGGGTTTGATGTGTTTGTGGTGACTGATGCGTCCGGCACCTTCAACACCACAGTGCAACAAGCCGCGTGGAGCCGCATGACCCAGGCCGGCGCACAGATGATGAACTGGTTCTCGGTGGCGTGTGAGCTGCACCGCGACTGGCGCAACGACATCGAAGGGCTGGGCAATCTGCTGTCGCAGCGGATCCCGAACTACCGCAACCTGATGAACAGCTACTCGGCGCTGACCGCTCAGCAGAAGTAAGCCGACGTGCTGCAAACGAAAAGCCTGCCCTGAACAGCAGGCTTTGTCGTGTCTGCACTTTAAAGCGCTGGCTGCGTTGCGATGGCGTTACTTCAGGTTATGGCTGAAGAACGTGGTCAATTTGGCGAAGGGAATCAGGTTGACCCGGTCGTACAAGTCGACATGGCCGGCCCCTGGAATGATCAGCAGCTCTTTGGGTTCGGCCGCGCGCTGGTACGCGTCTTCACTGAACTCGCGGGAATGCGCCTGAGCACCGGCGATGAACAGCAGCGGGCGCGGGGAGATGCTCTCGATGTCATTGAACGGGTAGAAGTTCATGAACTTCACATTGCTGATCAGCGTCGGCATGGTGGTGGTCTGCGGCGAAGCACTGGCCGGAGTGACCTGGCCACGCGGGGTGCGGTAGAAATCGTAGAACTCGTCCCCCACGGCATTACCGGTGAGTTTCAGCGGTGTGCCGCCGGTGTAGCGCACTGGGCCGCCCCAGAACTGCGCGTTACGCTGCTGCGCCGCCTGTTCAATGATGGATTGGCGTTGTGCTGGCGTGAGCGAATGCTTGAGGCCGTTACGGTTGGCGGCGCCCATGTCGTACATGCTGACAGTGGCAATCGCCTTCAAACGTGGGTCGATCTTGGCGGCACTGATGGCGAAGCTGCCGCTGCCGCAAATACCGATGACGCCGATACGCTCGCGATCGACCAGTGTGCGAGTGCCGAGAAAGTCCACCGCTGCGCTGAAGTCTTCGGCATAAATGTCCGGCGCAACCGACTGGCGTGGCAGGCCCTCGCTTTCGCCCCAGAAGGACAAGTCGAACGACAGCGTGACGAAACCCTGTTCCGCCATTTTGGTCGCGTAGAGATTGGCGCTTTGCTCCTTCACTGCGCCCATCGGGTGGCCGACGATGATTGCGGCATTTTTTGACTGTGGGTCGAGGTTCTTCAGGCTGAACAGATTGCCTGCGACCTTCATCCCGTACTGATTCTTGAAGGTGACCTTTTCCACGGTCACTTTATCGCTGGTGTAGAAGTTGTCTGCGCCGTTCGACATATCGGCTCCCATGGCTGAAAAAGTACTGAAGAGCAGCCCGAAGGCCAAGCAAAAACCTTTCACTGGAATGTCCTTGCGATTGAGGGTTTATTCGTCTGAGCCTGTGCACGAACATTCTCTCGATCAGCGCCTCAGCGCCGAAGTGCATTCCTCTGGATTGCTTGCCTGATCCACTGAATCCTGGATTTTTAATGCCGCGCAAACACGATTTGGCGGCGATGAGAGGGCAGGGACGGAATATGGATTACGCTGAGGATTCGGTGCTGGCCTCGACCAATCCGGTTTCAGCTTGCCGGCCACTGCGCTGAGTTTCCGGAACACCCATCGCGAGCAACACAACCGCCACCGCCGCAATAGCGGCCAGGGTCAGAAACGCCGCGCTGTAACCGGCCTCTTGCACCACGAGTCCGGCGAGGCCGTTGCTCAGTGCCGCGCCGAGTCCGAAGGCTGTCGTCAGCGCGCCGAGGCTGATGTTGAAGTGACCGGTGCCCTGGGTGAGGTCTTTGACCATGATCGGAAACAAGGCGCCGAACAGACCGGCGCCGACGCCGTCGAGCAGTTGCACCGCGACCAGCCAATAGGCATCGTCCGACAGCGTGTAGAGCACGCCGCGCAAGGGCAGGATCAGGAATCCGGCCAGCAGCAGCGGCTTGCGTCCCCACAGATCGGCTTTTGCCCCGACCAGCAATGCCGCCGGCACCATCACCAATTGCGCCGCGACGATGCAGGCCGAAGTCAACGGGGTGGCCATCTGCAAATTGGCTTGCGCGAGTTTTTGACTCACCAACGGCAACATCGCCGCATTGGCGAGGTGGAACAGCGCACAGCAAATGGCGAACAGCAACAGCGGCCGGTTGCTCAGCAGCACCGACAAACCGGAAGGCTGGCAGTGGCTGGCGTCGGCCGGATCCAGTCCGCGCGCCAGATCATGGTCGATGGCTGCTGGCGAAACGCAGGCGATGGCAATGACACTGGCCAGGGCCATGGCCGCCATCAGATAGAACACCGCTACCGGGCCGAACAGGTAGGCAAATATACCGGCCAGCAGTGCGGCGCAGGCATTGCCGGCATGATTGAAGGTTTCGTTGCGCCCGGTTCGCCGAGTGAACGCCCGTGGCCCGGTCATGCCCAGGGTAATCGCACAAATGGCCGGGGCGAATATCGAGGCGGCCATTGCGCTCAAGGTTTGCGTCAGCGCCACCCAAGTGAACGACGTCACGAATGGCAGCACCAGGCAGCTTCCGGTCACCACCAGCGCGGCGATCGCAATCAACGCACGTTTGCGCCGGCTGTTGTCGACCCAGGCGCCGGCGGGTGTCTGGGTGATCAGCGCAGCGACCCCGGCGATGGTCATCACCAGACCAATGCTGGCCGGCTCCCAGTGATGCACCGCCAACAGGTAAATGGCCAGATAGGGGCCGAGGCCGTCGCGCACGTCGGCGAGGAAAAAGTTCAGGCTGTCCAGGGACAGGTTGTTGCGGCGATCGAGGTCAGCGGCCACGGCGGTGTCTTCAATGTTCGAGGTTTGCGGATGGATTCAACCTCAGCAAGCCTAATGACCTGCGCCCGTGAATATAAGTTGCAGGCCGCTGCCGTGTCGTTGCGAAACAACGCCAAGGGGCTGAAAACGACGTTCCGTCATACGGTTGCTGCACGTTCGACGCGCTACTTGTATCCTTGCGCCGGTCGAGGACATACGACCGCTGTTATTGCCTTGAATCAGTAACGGCCGGAACCGGAAACCGGACTTTCCATTAGGTACTTTCGTGAAGCGTGATACACACCTCGTCATCCTCTTGCTGCTGGTCATCGGCTGCTCCCTGGCGTCGCTGACCATCTGGAAAGTGCTGTCTTCGCGCGATCGCGCGCTGGAGGAAGTCAACGTGCACGGGTTGAACCTGACCCAAGCACTCGAGACCTATTCCGAAGGCATTGTCCGGCAAAGTTCGCTGCTGTTGCTCGGGCTGGTCGAACGCCTGGAAACCGAAGGCAGTGGCCCCGCGCAGATTCAGCGCCTGAGTGCCCTGATCAACCGCCAGCAACCGCTGATGCCACAACTGAGCGGTATCACCATCTATGACCGCCATGGCCATTGGCTGATGTCGTCGAACCGGCCGATTCCGGTCGGTGCCAACAGCAGTGATCGAGCCTATTTCATTCATCATCGCGCCGATCCGAGCCGCGAACCCTTTATCGGGCCACCGATCCGCAGCCGTTCCAATCAGGAGTGGGTGATCACCGTCAGCCGCCGTTTCAATAATGATCGCGGCGAGTTCGCCGGGGTTGTGGCCGTGACCCTGGGCGTGGAAAACTTTCTGCGCCTGTTCGGCAAACTCGACATCGGCCAGGACGGCGCCATCGGCTTGTCCTATACCGACGGCACGTTGCTGGTGCGCTATCCCTTCCGCGAGCAGGACATGGGCCGCAACTTTTCCAAATCGCCGATCTACGCCAAGTACCTGGTCGATCAATCGGTCGGCACCGCGTCTTATACCTCCAGCCTGGATGGCGTCGAACGCCTCTACGCCTTCCGCAAAAGTGAGAAATTGCCACTGATCACCACGGTCGCCATCGGCAAGCGTGAAGCGCTCAAGGCGTGGCGAACCGAGGCACTGCTGTCGGCGGTGGTGGTGGCGGGGCTGTTGGGGCTCACCGGTCTGATCGGCTGGTTCTTGATCCTCGACATCCGCCGTCGGACCCAGGTTGAAGGCGAACTGCGCATCGCTCAGCAGCAGTTGCTCGGCTCCAATCGGCAACTCGAGTTGTTGGCCATGAAGGATGCGCTGACCGGGCTGGCGAATCGACGCTGCTTCGACCAGACCCTGGCCACAGAGGCGCGTCGGGCAAAGCGCGACGGTTCTTCACTGGCCTTGCTGATGATCGATATCGACTATTTCAAGCGCTTCAATGATGCCTTCGGGCATGTTGCCGGCGACGCTTGTCTGCAAACCGTCGGTAGCGTGCTGGATGAGTGTGTGCGGCGACCGTCGGACCTGGTGGCGCGCTACGGCGGCGAAGAGTTCGCCGTGATCATGCCCGACACCGATATGGGCGGCGCTGCGGTGGTGGCGCAGCTGATTATCGAGCGCCTGCAGCAAGCCAACATTGCCCACCCCACCAGTCCGGTGGCTCGTGTGAGCCTGAGCATCGGCATCGCCGCTGCGCGCGGTGCGCACCTGGAGCCGGTGAGCGCTCTGATCGAGTGCGCCGACCAAGCGCTGTATCAAGCGAAAACGGCAGGGCGCAACAGGTTCATGACATCCGCTGCGCAACCCTCACTCAACGTCGATGGACAGCAGGCCACCGACTCGTGACACCAGCGTGTCGACGGCAAACGGTTTGGTCAGTACCTGCATGCCCGGGCCGAGCTGACCGTTGCCGATCACTGAGTTTTCCGCGTACCCGGTGATGAACAAAGTCTTCAGCCTCGGCCTGATTTCCCGGCCCGCATCGGCCATCTGCCGGCCGTTCATGCCGCCCGGCAAGCCGACATCGGTGATGAGCAAATCGATGTGCGCGCTGGAACGCAATACTTCCAGTCCCTCAACGCTGTCGGCCGCTTCGAGCAGGTTGTAGCCGAGGTCGTTCAGCACGTCTTTGAGCAGCGTTCGAACGGTGGGTTCGTCGTCGACAATCAGGATGGTCTCACCGGCCTTTGCCGGCAGGGTTGCCGAGTTTTGCGTGTCATCGTGATTGCGCTGCGTTTCGCCGCGGTAGCGCGGCAGGTAAATGCAGATGATGGTGCCTTGCCCCACAGTCGACTGCACCCGCACCTGGCCGCCGGATTGCTTGGTGAAACCGTAGATCATCGACAGCCCCAGCCCGGTGCCCTGGCCCAGCGGTTTGGTGGTGAAAAACGGGTCGAACGCCTTGGCCATGACCTCCGCACTCATACCGGTACCGGTGTCGGCAACCGACAGGCACAGGTATTGCCCTTCGGGCATCTCCCTGATGCGCGCCGATTCAGCATCGAAGGTTCGATTGGCGGTTTCAACGGTAATGCTGCCGCCATCGGGCATCGCATCACGGGCGTTGATGCACAGGTTGAGCAAAGCGTTTTCCAGTTGGCTGGCATCGACCAGCGCCGGCCACAGATCGGCGGCAACGACCGTCTTCAGGCGAATGCTCGGGCCGACGGTGCGCTGGATCAGTTCGGTCATGCCGGCAATCAGCGCGTTGACTTCAGTCGGCCGAGGATCGAGGGTCTGCCGGCGGGAGAACGCCAGCAGGCGATGGGTCAGGGCGGTCGCGCGTTTGGCGGCGTCCTGGGCGATCAGCATGTATTTGTCGATGTCCTTCAGACGACCTTGGGCGATGCGTTTTTCCATCAGCTCCAGAGAGGCACAGATCCCCGCCAGCAGGTTGTTGAAGTCATGGGCCAGACCGCCGGTGAGTTGCCCGACGGCTTCCATTTTCTGCGATTGGCGCAGCTTCTCTTCGGCCTGCATCAGCTCTGCGGTGCGCGCCGAGACCCGTTGTTCCAGTGTGTCGTTGAGCGCTTTTAAAGCGGCGGTGACCCGGTCACGTTCGTCTTCGACATTGCGCCGATCTTCGACATCGATCAGCACGCCGGGAAAGCGTAAAGGCGTGCCGTCCTCGGCGCATTCGACGCGTCCGTTGGCTTCGATCCAGGTGTATTTGCCATCCGCACCGCGCACTCGGTACTGGTGCGAATAGGCGCCACCGCGGGCAAGGGCGTCATTGATTGCCACTGTCAGCCCCTCGCGGTCATCGGGGTGCACGGTGACTACCACTTGCTCCAGACTCAGACCGTCGCGGCCCAGTGCCGGGTCAAGGTTGAAGACCCGGGCGAAAGCTTCGTCGACGTAGAAACGATCGGTGGGCAAGTGCCAGTGCCAAGTGCCGATAATGGCGCCGGCGGCCAAGGCCAGTTGGACCCGTTCGACATTTTCCCGAGCGATCGCCTCGCTGACGCGCAAGCGTTCCTGCGCGTCGCGGCGCTCGGTGACGTCGCTGAAGAAGATCGCAATCTGCCGATCGGCCGGGTCACCGACACGGACGGCGCGCACGTCGAACCAGCGTTCGAAGGTGTTGGCGTAGTTCTCGAAGTTTGCCGGCTCGCCGGTCTTGGCGACGTGGCCGTAGGTCTCGAACCAGAATTTCTCCAGGTTGGGCGCAAACTCGGTGACCCACTTGCCCCGCAGGTTGACCCCGGCCTGACGCTCGAACGCCGGGTTGGCCTCAACGAAGCAATAATCGATGGGGTAGTCGTCGGCGTCGAATTTGACTTTGACGATGGCGAACGCGGCTTCGATGGTTTCCAGAATGGTGCTGAAGCGCTCTTCACTTTTGCGCAGTGCGGTTTCGGCACTGCGCGAACGGGTCAGGTCGAGCATGGCCCCGATCATGCGTTCGGCTTTGCCATCGGCATTGCGGATCAAATGCCCGCGGTCGAGCACCTCGGCGTAGGATCCGTCCTGACAGCGGAAGCGGTACTCGGCACTCCAGGTGGTGCCTGTGCCCGCCATCGCCGCCCGAATCGAAGTCTCGACCCGCGCGCGATCCTGCTGGTGGATCTGCGCAAAGCGCCAGTCACACGTCGGTTCGATGGCGCTGGGGGCATAGCCGTACGCCTGTTCCAACGCGTCGTTCCAGACAATCTGATGGGTTGTCAGATCCCAGTCCCAGACGGCGTCGCAGGTCGCTTTGACGGCCAGGCGCAGGCGCGTGACCTCGGACTCAAGCTCCTCGCGAGTAAGCTGTTTCAGGATATCCACCCCTCATGCCTTGATTATTGGTCTGCGTTCAATAGGCGTGTTTCAAGCGAACAGCCAGGTTGCTTCGTAAGCTTTGTGAGCCATTGACCCGGGGCGCCCTGTTTAAGTTGCACGCGGGGCACGGGTGCGTGCGTTTTCATAACGAGTCGCCGTTATCCAGCGTGTCGAGCAACTGTTGGCCGCGTTGCCACAGTGCCTGTTGTTTGGCTGGCGGCATGCGGTCGAGGTTTTTGTACATTATGGCCATGCGCTGATTGCCCCGTAGAAGGTCGGCGTGGCGCATCAGGAAATGCCAGTACAGGGCGTTGAACGGGCAGGCGTTGTCGGCCGTGGTTTCGCGCACCGAGTAAGCACAATTGCGACAGTAGTCGGACATCCGGTTGATGTACTGGCCGCTGGCGCAATAAGGCTTGGAACCGAGGTAACCGCCATCGGCGTGCATGACCATGCCGAGGGTGTTGGGCAGTTCGACCCAATCGAACGCATCCATGTAAATCGCCAGATACCATTCGCAAATCTGCTTCGGCGCGATGCCGGCGAGCAGGGCGAAATTACCGGTGACCATCAGGCGCTGGATGTGATGGGCGTAGGCGTGTTTGAGGCTTTGGCCGATGGCCTGGCGCATGCAATTCATTTTGGTAGCACCGGTCCAGTAGAACTCCGGCAATGGCCGCTGGTTGGCGAATGCATTGCCCCCGGCGTACTCGGGCATGTGCAGCCAGTAAACGCCACGGACATATTCGCGCCAGCCGATCAGTTGGCGGATGAAACCTTCGGCAGCATTCAGCGCGATGCTGCCGGACCAATAGGCCGACTCCACATCAGCGCAGAGCTGGCGCAGGTCGAGCAAGCCAATGTTCAGCGCCGCGCTGATGCGCGCATGGAACAGAAACGGCTCGCCGCTGGCCATGGCGTCCTGATAGTCGCCGAAGCCGGCCAAGGCGTAGTCGAGAAAGTACGCCCAGAGCGCCTGCGCATCGGCGTGCGTCACCGGATAGTTGAAGTCCTCCAGACTGCCGTAATGACTGGCGAAACGGTGTTTTACCAAGGCGAGGACTTCGACGGTGATTGCATCGTTGGCAAAACCGGCCGGGTAGGGTGCCTTGACGGTTTTCGGCAAAGCTTTGCGATTCTCGGCGTCAAAGTTCCACGCGCCGCCGACCGGCGTGCCGTCACCGTTGAGCAACAGGCGACTTTTGCGGCGCATCTCGCGGTAGAAGAATTCCATGCGCAACTGTTTTTTGCCTGCGGCCCAAGCGCGAAACTCATCGCGGCTGCACAGGAAGCGGCCGTCCGCGTGCCAGTGGATCGGCACACCACATGCTTTGAGCGATTGCTCCAGGCGCCAGTCTCCGCACTCCGTCACGTGCAACTCGTTGGCCTGCAACAAAGCCTGCCAGCGCTTCAGCTCGCCGGGCACCGAGCCGCTGTTCTGCGGGTCGTCGAGGGCCACGTAATGCACGTGGATGCCCTGGTTCTCCAGCGCCTGGGCAAAGTGACGCATGGCACTGAAAATCAGCGCGATCTTCTGCGGGTGATGGGCGACATGGGTGGCTTCTTCCATGACCTCGACCATCAGCACACGGTCGTGTTCGCTATCCAGTCCGGCCAATGACGCCAGATCAAACGATAACTGGTCACCCAGCACCAGGCACAACCGACGGGTTTTGTTCATTTCACGAATTCAGCGTAAGGGCAGCAGACTGCCGCGTGGACGTTTAAGTGCTAAATCCAGATAGTTGTACAGATTGTAGTTTGTGTATAGGTTTTTGTGCGATGAATTGCGTGATATTCAGATCCCCCCTGTGGGAGCGAGCCTGCTCGCGAAGGCGGCGTCACATTCAACATTTTGGCTGACTGACGTGCCGCTTTCGCGAGCAGGCTCGCTCCCACAAGGACTTGCACTGCGACTCGGATCAACGTTCCCGCTGTTGCGGGAGCGCTAGACGCCGCGTGGAAAGGGTTAGCCGGGATAAACGGGGTAATCCACATAGCCCTCGGCGTTGCCGCCATACACCGTCGCCGGGTTCAGTGCATTCAACGGCCAGTCATTGGCAATGCGCGCCGGCAGGTCGGGGTTGGCCATGAACGGGCGGCCGAAAGCGACCAGATCCGCCAGCCCGGAGTCGAGCAGTTGCGCCCCGGATTCGGCGGTGTAGCGCCCGGCGTAAATGATCGCGCCGCTGAAGGTTGCGCGCACGGCCTGACGAAACGTCAATGGCATCGCCGGGGCGTTGTCCCAATCGGCTTCGGCGATCGACAGATAGGCGATGCCCACGTCCTGCAGCACTTTGATCGCTTCGATGTAAGTCGTGTGTGGGTCTTCCTCGACCATGCCCAAATAGGTCCGCGCTTCATCAGTGGTGGTGAACAGCGGGGCGAAGCGCACGCCGACTTTTTCCTTGCCGATGCATTCGGCAACACCGGCCACCACTTCGCGCAGAAAACGCAGGCGATTGTCCAGCGAGCCGCCGTACTGATCGGTGCGCAGGTTGCTGTGGGCCGAGATGAACTGGTTGACCAGATAGCCGTTGGCGCAATGCAGTTCGATGCCGTCGAAACCGGCATCCATCGCGTTGCGCGCAGCCTGGATATACAGCTGCACCAGTTCCTGAACTTCATCAGTGCTCAGTGCGCGAGGTGCTGACGGTGGAACCAGTTCACCGGCGCCGGGCGCGGTTTCGATAAACACGCTGACGCGGTCGGTGGCCACGGCGGAGGCTGAAACCGGAGCTGCGCCGTTGGGCTGCAACGCGGTGTGCGAGACACGGCCAACGTGCCACAACTGGGCGAAAATCACCCCGTCCACGGCATGCACGGCGTCGGTGACTTTGCGCCAACCGGCGATTTGCTCAGGCGTATGAATACCCGGCGTCCACGCATAACCCTGGCCACGAGGTTCGATTTGTGTGCCTTCGGTGACCAGCAGACCGGCGCCGGCGCGCTGTTGGTAATACTCGGCCATCAGCTCGTTGGCGATATTGCCCGGTTGCGTGCTGCGCTGGCGGGTGAGGGGCGGCAGGACGATACGGTTTTTCAGGGTGTGATGACCCAGTTTGGCGGGGGTGAAGAAACTGCTGTGGTTCATGGAAGACCTTGTTTGTGGCTTATTAGACCAGTCGTCTATTGGTCGGGCGAAAAAATAACGCCGGGCAAGACGCACCCGGCGTTTGGAAGGGTTGTTCGAGGTTTTAGCCGAGCATCTTCAGCAGTTTCTCGGCGACGGCGGCGGAACTGGCCGGATTCTGGCCAGTGACCAGTTGCCCGTCGGCGACCACATGAACCTGCCAGTCAGCGACTTTCGAGTAATAACCACCGAGACGCTGGAATTCGTCCTCGATCAGGAACGGCACCACTTTTGTCAGGCCGACTGCTTCTTCTTCGGCGTTGGTGAAACCGGTGACCTGGCGATGCTGCACCAGCGGTTTGCCGTCAGCGGCAAGGACATGACGCAATACACCCGGTGCATGGCAGACGAAACCGTGGGGTTTGTTGGCGCGGTCAAACGCTTCGATCAACGCGATCGACTGCTTGTCTTCGGCCAGATCCCACAGCGGGCCATGGCCACCCGGGTAAAACACGGCATCAAAGTCATCAGCGTTGACGTCGGCCAAGCGGCCGGTGTTGGCCAGTGCCTGTTGTGCGGCCGGATCCTGGCGGAAGCGATCGGTCTCGGCGGTTTGAGCATCAGGCTCATCGCTTTTCGGGTCGAGCGGCGGCTGGCCACCGGCTGGCGAAACCAGGGTGACGTCGGCGCCGGCGTCCTTGAACGCGTAGTAGGGCGCGGCGAACTCTTCCAGCCAGAAGCCGGTTTTCTTGCCGGTGTCGCCGAGTTGATCGTGGGAAGTCAGAACCATCAAGATTTTCATAGAGCACCTTGCGTAGGTTGGGCGTCTTCGATTGGGCGAAACATTCGCGCATCGGCCACACCGGTCAGAAAACGTTTGTCGGGGCGCAGCATAGATTCCAATTAGACCAGTCGTCTAGTAATTTTTTATCCGAAGGTTTTTCATCGACAGGTATGGCAAACTTCCGTTCCTCCGAAAATACGACTGGTCTATTGCCTGGTAATTCGCGCCCCATGAAACCGACCTACGACGACACCCGCCAACACTTGCTCGACACCGGCCACCGGATGATGGCCGAAAAGGGCTTCACCAGTGTCGGCCTCAACGAGATCCTGCAAACCGCCGGTGTGCCCAAGGGTTCGTTCTATCACTACTTCAAATCCAAAGAACTGTACGGCCAGGCATTGCTGGCGGATTACTTCGTCGATTACCTCGCTGACATGGAACGGCGCCTGACGCTGCCAGGCCTGAGCGCGTACGAGCGGCTGATGGATTACTGGCAGGGCTGGCAGAACCGCTGCACCCTCGAAGGCCACGGCGATGAATGTCTGGTGGTAAAGCTCAGTGCCGAAGTCGCCGACCTGTCGGAGTCGATGCGCCTCACCTTGCGCGATGGCGCCGAGCAAGTGGTGGCGCGCATTGCGCTATGCATCGAACAGGGTCAGGCCGAAGACAGCCTGCCCAAAGGCGATGCCCGGCATCTGGCGGAAACCTTGTATCAGCTGTGGTTGGGCGCGAGTTTGCTGAACAAGTTGCAGCGTACCGGGCAGTCGCTGGAGACCTCGATGGCGATGACGAAACAACTATTACACGTTTGACCAAGGTTTTTGTGCGACGCAATGGGTGACCTACCTGTCGGCACTCGATCGGTTAAATATACGAATGGGAATAAGTTTCAATAACGGAACGCTTGGTATACCATCGCCGCGTTTTGCTGGCGGTTTTACCCTTCGTTCTGGCCTATTCGTAAGGTTTTCATTTCATGCGTCGTACTCTGCTTTCAATTTGCGTGCTGCAGGCGTTGTCCCCTTCCTCATGGGCCGAACAGGCCGAATCAACACCCGCAGCGCTAGAGCTGGAGGCGACCGACGTGGTCGGTACAGCGGATTACGAACGGGCCGACGGCCCGGTGCAGGGTTACCGCGCCACACGTTCCGCCAGTGCTACCCGTACCGACACCTCTATTCATGAAACCCCGCAATCGATCAGCGTGGTCACCAAGGATGCTGTCGAAGACCTAGGCGCCACGCGTCTGCAAGATGCGCTGGACTATGCCGGTGGTGTGGGCCGGGCGAACAATTTCGGCGGGCAGGGGCTGACGACGTTCACTGTGCGTGGCTTCACCACGGGCGAGTTCTATCGCAACGGTTTCCCGATCAATCGCGGCTACCCGAACATGCCCGACGCCAACACCATCGAGCGTCTGGAAGTGCTGCGCGGGCCGGCAACGATGCTCTATGGCCGTGGCGATCCCGGCGGCACCTTCAATGTCGTGTCCAAACAGCCGTTGGCCGAGCGCACGGTCACGTTGGGCAGTCAGTTGAATGATCAAGGCATGAAGCGCGGCACCCTGGACGCGTCCGGCCCGCTGGATGAAGACGGGCGTCTGGCCTATCGACTGAACGTGGTAGGTGAGGGCGGCGATACCTTCCGCGATCACGTCGAGACCGAGCGCTACGGCGTGACCCCGGTGCTGACCTGGCAGGCCAGCGATGCCACCCGGGTGATCTTCGAAGGCGATTTCATGCGCAACAATCATCCGCTGGATCGCGGCGTGACGCGTTACCCCAAGCAGATTGGCACCGCCTCGCGCGATACATTCTTCGGCGAGAAAGACGCCGGCAAATTGCACAACGACAACAACATGGCGCAACTGCGCTTCGAACATCTGCTCAATGATGACTGGACGCTGGGCGGTGGTTTCCAGTGGCTCGACGGTTCGCTGCAGGGCAATGCAATCGAGGCCAACGGCATTGCCGCTGACGGTCGAACCCTGGGGCGCAACTTCAACTACCGCAAACTGGAGTGGACCGACAAGGACACGCAGCTCAATCTGACCGGGCATTTCAGCACTGGTGGTTTGCAGCACACCTTGTTGACCGGCATTGAGTATGAAGATTATGACTACAAGTCGATCATTCAGCGCTCCAGCGGCGCGGTCGGCGCCTACCCGATCGACATCTTCGATCCGGTCTACGGCCAGCCGCGTCCGGCACTGACGCGCACGCCGACCCATGACAAGGAAAATCTCAAGACTTACGCCGCGTTTGTGCAGGATCAGGTCGCGTTGATCGAGCGTCTGAAGGTCTTGGCCGGCGCACGTTTCGAGCGTTTCGAGCACGACTATGAAACCTATGTGCCGGGCGGCAAAAACTGGCAGGCCAGTGACAACGCGGTGACTCCACGCCTCGGCGTGACCTACGACCTGACCGAGACCCTGGCGATCTATGCCGACACGGCGCGCTCGTTCAAGCCCAACACCGGCGCGAGCCGCACGGGCGGAGGCTTCGCACCGGAGAAAGGCAAGTCTTACGAAATGGGCATCAAGTGGGAAGCGCTGGACCATCAGTTGAGCGTAGATGCGGCGATCTATCAGATCGAAAAGCGCAACGTGCTGACCACCGACCCGGTGGACTCGACCTTCAGCGTCGCCGCCGGGGAAGTGCGCAGCCGTGGTTTTGACCTGAACGTCGCCGGCAACCTGACACCCGAATGGCGGGTGATCGGCGGCTACGCCTACGTCGATGCCGAGGTGACCAAGGACAATGTGATCCGCTCTGGCACGCGCCTGATGAACATTCCGCAGAATAGCTTCAGTCTGCTCAACGTCTACGAGTTTCAGGACGGTGCGCTAAAAGGCCTGGGCCTGGGCACCGGACTCAAGTACGTCGACCAGCGTGCCGGGCAAACCGCCAATACCGCGTTCTCGATGGACAGTTACACCGTTGTCGACCTGCTCGGCTTCTACAAGGTCAACGAGAAAGTGCGGCTCAACCTTGACCTGAAAAACCTGTTTGACCGCGATTATGAAGAGGGCGCGTTCGGTAACGTCTACGCCTATCCAGGTGCACCAAGAACCGTGCAGGTGGGGATTTCCTACACCTTGTAAGCCGAGCTCGACGCTGCAACCACAGCCCCTCACCCCAGCCCTCTCCCGGAGGGAGAGGGAGCCGACCGAGGTGTCTTGCGTTATGCATCGACCTGAAAGGTCGCGTCGATTACGCGGGCATCGGCAATGCTTGGCGGTATTGGATTCACCGGCGCTATTGCACGTCGGCGCTCATCGCCAATCTCCCCCAATCGGTCCCCTCTCCTGAGGGAGAGGGCTAGGGTGAGGGCAGCAGCTTCGGCACATGCCCGTTAGTGAGCGAGTGCTCGAAATCAGGATGCACGCGGGGCGCAATTTTTTGCTCAACAGCACGCGCTCGTGGGCGAAGTGGCGCGATTGTGGTCGCTAGAGATTGTCCTTTTTGAGTTGACGGATAAACGCTTTTCAGCCGATTTATCCCGTCCCTGTGCGTCAGTAATCTGTACCCAACTTGAACGCAACAACAACTTCAAAAACTCAAAAGGGAAGCAAATCATGACCACTCCAACCTACAACCGCCTCAACAAAGATGACGCCATTGTGCTGCTGGTCGACCACCAGACCGGTCTGATTTCTCTGGTGCAGGACTTCTCGCCAAACGAGTTCAAGAACAACGTGCTGGCCCTGGCCGATCTGGCGAAGTTCTTCGAACTGCCAACCATCCTCACCACCAGTTTCGAACAAGGCCCGAACGGCCCGCTGGTGCCAGAGCTGAAAGAGATGTTCCCGGACGCGCCGTACATCGCCCGTCCAGGCCAGATCAACGCCTGGGACAACGAAGATTTTGTGAAAGCGATCAAAGCCACCGGTCGCAAGCAGATCATCATTGCCGGTGTGGTAACGGATGTCTGCGTAGCGTTCCCGACCTTGTCGGCGCTGGCAGAAGGGTTTGACGTGTTTGTGGTGACCGACGCTTCCGGCACCTTTAACACCACCGTGCAGCAAGCCGCATGGAGCCGCATGACCCAGGCCGGCGCACAGATGATGAACTGGTTCTCGGTAGCCTGTGAGCTGCACCGCGACTGGCGCAACGATATTGAAGGCTTGGGCAATCTGCTGTCGCAGCGCATCCCCAACTACCGCAACCTGATGAACAGCTACTCGGCGCTGACCGCTCAGCAGAAGTAAGCCTGCGCGATCCGGACAAAAGCCTGCCCTGAAAAGCAGGCTTTTGTCATTTGTTGCGCCGATTTAATCCGCGTTAACCGGCCCACTCATCACGAAACTGCAGCAGAAAATCGACAAACGCCCTGACCCGTTGCGGCACATAGCGGCCGTGCGGGTACAACAATGTATAGGGACGCGAGCGGCCGGCGTACGGCTGGAGAACTTCGACGAGGCTGCCATCGGCCAGCTCTCTTTCGACAATGAATTTGTAGGTCTGAAAGACCCCGGCGCCATGCTTGGCCAAGGTCACGCCACCGAGCACATCATCGGAACAGGAGTAGCCGCCGTCGGAATACACTTCACGGTCGTGGCCGTTTTCCTGGAACAGCCAGGAGATCCGCCGTCCGCTGCTCGGCAGTTCGAACTGAATGCATTCATGTTGCAGCAGATCCTCCAGCGTCTTCGGTGCTCCCGCCTTTTTCAGATAGTCGGGAGACGCGACCACCACCAGTTTTGCATCCTCCAACAGGCGCGCGACCATGGTCGAGTCCGGTTGGGCGCGGACGCGGATCGCCAGATCGTAGCCTTCGCCGACGAAGTCGATATTACGGTTGCCCAAGTGGATGTCGACGGTGACGTCGGGATAGAGCGCACGGAATTTCGGCAGCAGCGGCAGGATGCGGTGATGGCCGTAAGTGGTGGGAAGGCTGATGCGCAACTGACCGGACGGTGAGGTCTGTGCGCCCATGACTTCTTGTTGCGCTTCGACCAGTTGAGTCAGGGCCTGGCTGCACTGCAGGAAAAAGTTTCTACCGGCCTCGGTCAAGCGAATGCTGCGGGTAGTGCGGGCAAACAAGCGTGAACCCAAGCGTTTTTCCAGACGCAGAATCGACCGGCTCACAGCGGCCGGCGTAACGCCTGCAAGCTGGGCGGCGGCGGTGAAACTGCCGGCTTCAGCGGCGAGGCAAAAGAGTTCGATGCTGCCTAACTGCAAGTCTTCAAAGTGGCGCTTCATGAGATAAGCCTGAGGATCAAC
Organism: Pseudomonas sp. ok266; assembly: GCF_900110195.1. Taxonomy (NCBI): domain Bacteria; kingdom Pseudomonadati; phylum Pseudomonadota; class Gammaproteobacteria; order Pseudomonadales; family Pseudomonadaceae; genus Pseudomonas; species Pseudomonas sp. ok266. The sequence continues at coordinate 100,912 of NZ_FOCU01000004.1, forward strand.
TGACGGTTCATCTTCAGGCTTATCTCATGAAGCGGCACCGCCGGTACACACCGACGATGCAGCAGGGAGGAGTCAATGGCCAGCGCTTTGACCACCGTCGACATGGAGGATTTCGCCAGTAACGAAGTTCGCGCTGTCCAGGTAGAGGATCGCTTGTACGATGTCATCGATCTCACCCATATGCCCGACCGGGTGCAGGCTGCCGAGGGCGGCGTGAGTTTCTTCGCCGTGCATCGGCGTTTTGATGATGCCGGGCGATACCGCGTTGACCCGAATACCACGCTTGGCGTACTCGATGGCCAGAGACTTGGTCGCCGCGTTGATGCCACCCTTGGTCAGCGAAGCGAGCACCGACGGTACGCCGTCAATCGCGTGGTCGACCAAGCTAGTGGTGACGCTGACAATATGGCCGCTGGCGTTTTTCTCCATTTCGGCAATCGCCAGTTGCGAGATATGGAAGAAGCCGCTCATGTTGGTCGCCACCACTTGTGCGTAGTCTTCCTGGCTGTATTCAGTGAAGGGTTTGGCGACGAAGATCCCGGCGTTGTTGACCAACGTGTCGATACGTCCGAAACGTGCAACGGCTTCGCGGATCACGCGCTCGGCGGTCTGCGGGTCGGCGATGTCACCGGCGACGGCGAGAATGTCCGGGTCAGAGGAAGGCTTGATCGAGCGCGAGGTCGCGACAACCTGATAGCCGCGCTCACGGAATCCCTTGACCAGGCCTGCGCCAATGCCTTGCGAGGCGCCGGTAATCACAACAACTTTCTTGGACGTGCTCATGATGTTTCCTCATGCAATCTGGATGGTTTGAATAAACGGATTTCGAAGGTCAGGCGTGAGCCGCAACCTGTGCTGCCTGACGTAGCGCTTGCTCGTAATAAGCGACGGACTGGGAACCGGGGATGACCTGTTTGTCATCGATGACCATGGCCGGAACCGAATCGATGCCGCGTTGCTGATAAAACCGTTCGAGTTCGCGCACTGGCTGGCTGAACTCAGCGGTGGCCAGAAGCGCTTGCGCACGCTGGCCATCGAGTCCGACTGCTTCTGCCAGTGTCACCAGCGTGGCGTGGTCATTCGGGTTCTTGCCGTCAGTGAAGTAGGCCTTGAGCAAGGCCTGCTTCAACTCACGCTGACGTCCTTGTGAGGCGGCCCAGAACAGCAGTCGATGGGCGTCGAAGGTGTTGTGGAAATGGCTGCGTTTTTCCAGCTCGAAGTGAAAACCGATCTGCTCGCCGCGCTCGACGATCATCGCGTTGCGGTCCGCCACTTGCTCGGCGCTGCGTCCGTATTTGCGCATCATGTGTTCGATGGCGTGTTCACCTTCGGCGGACATGTCCGGATTCAGTTCGAACGGTTTGTAGGTCAAATCCACGTCGACTTCGCCTGCCAGGTTGCGGATCGCTTGCTCCAGAGCGGTGGCGCCCAACGCACACCAGGGGCAAACGACATCCGAGACGAAATCGATTTTCACGGCCCGGCTCATGACTGCGAGTCCGCCAACTGCTGGCGATATTCGGTGGTGGTAATGCCGGCATAACCCCAGTTATCGGTGTCGACTTCTTCGATCACGATGTGGGTGAGTTTCGGATCCTTGTGCAGCACCCGCTGCATCGTTTCGGTGATTTCCTTGATGACCTGGGCTTTCTGCTCCCGGGTCACGCCGTCACGGGTGATACGTACGCTGATGAAAGGCATTTGGGGTATCTCCAGTCGCTGGCCCGTCGGAGTGATGGGCGGCTGTTGGAGAGGACTTTAAGAGGTAGGCGGGAATTGATAAATGGGGCTTGAGGTACATCATTTGTGATGTGGTGTATCAAATGAGGGCGTGAGGACTCAGGTGATCCTGGCGCGAAACGCTGGCGCTTAGGCCAGCAGTTCCTTAATCCAGCGCGCTTGTCGGGTGATGTCCTGCAGCTTTTGCTCAGGCAGATTGTGCTGCACGCGAGCGAGATGGCTCAGGGTCTTTTGCTTGTGGCGGAGTTTGTGCTGCCACTTGGTCAGGAATGCGGGGCTGCGGGTCTGCAGGTGCAAGGGGCCGAAGTACAGTTCCTGGTCGGAATAGCTCACCGGTTCGGCGCGTTCGGCGACGATGATTTCGTAGTCGAAGCGGTTTTCCCGCAGCACTTCTTCACTGAGGATGCGGTAGCCGTTTTCCATCAGCCACTGGCGCAGGGGTTGTTCACCGCCGTTGGGTTGCAGGATCAGACGTTCCTGGCCGCTGAGGTGAGCCTTGCCGCTGTCGAGGATGTCGCGGATGGTTTCGCCGCCCATGCCGCAGACGCTGACGGCGGTGATGCCGTCGTCAGGTTTGATTGCTGCCAAACCATCGGCCCGGCGTACGCTGATGTGCTGTTGCAGATCGTTCTCGCGCACGGTGCGTTCCGCCGCTTGGAACGGCGTCGCCGCAACCTCGCCAGCCACGGCCGCGCTGATCAAACCACGACGCATCAGCGCCACCGGCAGATAGCCGTGATCCGAGCCGATATCGGCCAGTCGCGCACCGGCCGGCACGTGGGCGGCCACGCGTTCAAGGCGCATGGACAATGTCTGTTCGTTCAACGGCAACCCCTTGATGGCAGGCAAAGGGGTGCGACTCTGGCGAGCAACGTCGGGCCTGTCAAATCCCGGCGACGGAATTCAATGGCCCATTGGCCGCACTTAATGGCCAATGGGCGCTGAGGCTTAGCCGGCCAACGTGGCGTTATCGATCACGAAACGATACTTCACATCACCCTTGAGCATGCGCTCGTAGGCGTCGTTGATCTGGTCGGCGCGGATCAGTTCGATGTCGGAAACGATGCCGTGCTCGGCGCAGAAATCCAGCATCTCCTGGGTTTCCGGAATGCCGCCGATCATCGAGCCGGCAATCGTGCGGCGCTTCATGATCAGATTGAACACGTTCGGCGAAGGGTGCGAGGTGGCCGGCGCACCCACCAGCGTCAACGCACCATCTCGCTTGAGCAGCACGAGGAATGCATCGAGATCGTGCGGCGCGGCGACGGTGTTGAGGATCAAGTCGAAACTCTTGGCGTGGGCGGCCATTTCTTCGGCATTGCGCGATACCACTACTTCATCGGCACCCAAGGCTTTGGCCGCTTCGCGTTTGGATTCGGAGGTGGTGAACGCCACAACGTGGGCGCCCAGGGCATGGGCCAGTTTGATGCCCATGTGGCCGAGGCCGCCGATGCCGACCACACCGACTTTTTTGCCCGGGCCAGCGTTCCAGTGGCGCAACGGCGAGTAGGTGGTGATGCCGGCACACAGCAGCGGTGCGACGGCGGCCAGTTGCGCTTCGGGATGACGGATGCGCAGCACGTAGCGTTCATGCACGACGATGTTTTGCGAGTAGCCGCCCAGCGTCCAGCCCGGTGCATCCGGGGTCGGGAAGTTGTAGGTGCCGATCATGCCGTCGCAGTAGTTTTCCAGCCCGCTTTCGCAGTCATCGCAATGTTTGCAGCTGTCGACGATGCAACCGACGCCGACCAGATCACCGACCTTGAAATCCGCGACATGCGCGCCGACGGCCGAAACGCGACCGACAATTTCGTGCCCCGGTACGCACGGGAACTGCGTACCGGCCCATTCCGCCCGTACCTGGTGCAGGTCGGAATGGCAGATACCACAGAACGCGATGTCGATCTGCACATCATGGGCGGCCGGCGCGCGGCGGTTGATCTGCATCGGCTCAAGGGGTTTGTCGCCAGCGTGGGCACCGTAGGCTTGAACAAGCATGGGAACATCCTCAATCGGTTTGTCGTAAGGCATTGTTGCTTGTTCAGCGCTGCGGGCAGTAGTGCATTCCTGTGCAATCCTTGCCTGATCCTGTGCGTCGTTGTGACATTGCGCGGACAGACGCTCGTGGCGTTTGCAGGTAATCTCCCGGTTCACTGACGACAACAAAATCAAAACAGGAGTCATTGATGCAACCAATCCGTCTCGGTCTGGTGGGCTACGGCAAGATCGCCCAGGATCAACACGTCCCGGCGATCAACGCCAATCCCGCTTTCCACTTGGTCTCCGTCGCCACTCAAGGCAAACCCTGCGCGGGCGTGGAGAACTTCCAGTCCTTGAGCGAGTTGCTCGAAAACGGTCCGCCGGTGGATGCGATTGCCTTCTGCACGCCGCCGCAAGGTCGTTTTGCGCTGGTGCAGCAAGCACTGGCCGCCGGCAAACACGTGCTGGTGGAAAAACCGCCGTGTGCCACCTTGGGCGAGGCGCTGGCGCTGGTCGATCAGGCTGCCGGGCAGGGCGTCAGCGCCTTGTTTGCCTGGCACTCACGCTACGCGCCAGGCATCGAAGCCGCCCGCGACTGGCTCGCCTCGCGCACCTTGCAAAGCGTGCAGATCGATTGGAAAGAAGACGTGCGCAAATGGCACCCCGGTCAGGCCTGGATCTGGCAACCCGGCGGCCTCGGCGTATTCGATCCGGGCATCAATGCCTTGTCGATCGTCACTCATTTGCTGGCGCTGCCGTTGTTTGTCGAATCGGCTGAACTGCGCGTACCGAGCAACTGCCAGTCGCCAATTGCCGCGTCGATCAAAATGTCCGACCCGCGCTGCCTCGATGTGCGCGCAGAGTTTGATTTTGACCATGGGCATGATGAGCTGTGGAGCATCGAGGTGCGTTGCGCTGAAGGCGTGTTGCGCCTGGATAACGGCGGCGCGCTGTTGAGCATTGACGGTGTGCGCCAAGCGGTGTCGGAGGAGGGTGAGTACGCAGCGGTGTATCGGCATTTTCAGCAGTTGATTGGCGACAAGGCCAGTGACCTGGATGTGCAGCCGTTGCGCTTGGTGGCGGACAGTTTTTTTGTCGGCAGTCGGGTGTTGGTTGAGGCGTTTTACGACTAGTGCACCTTCAGCGCTCACCGCTACACACAACGAAAAAAGCCTGCCCTGAAAAGCAGGCTTTTCGTCTGTGGCGTGACCGTCAATGCGACGAAACATACTCCGACGGTGTGGTTGGCAATGGCAGTGCATACGTTGCCTTCATCCATTCGATCTCTGCCTGTGGCGTTCTGCCGAAGAAGCGTTTGAACTCACGACTGAATTGCGAAGCACTTTCATAGCCAACGTTGAAGGCGGCTGCCGAGGCACTCATGGCCTGGCGCAACATCAACAGGCGCGCCTGATGCAAACGCGTCGACTTCAAATACTGCATGGGTGAGGTGTCGGTCACGCTGCGAAAGTGCAGGTGGAAGTTCGGCACGCTCATGCTCGCTTCATGGGCCAGTTGCTCGACGTCGAGTCGCTGCTGATAACAACTATGGATCTTGCGGATCGCACGGGTCACTTTGCCGAAATGTCCCTGTCGGTTGAGCGCGGCGCGCATGGAGCCACCTTGCTCACCGGTAAGGATGCGGTAATAGATTTCCCGCAACAGTGCCGGCCCGAGGATTTGCGCTTCGCCGGCAACGCTCATCGCTTCCAGAAAACGCAGGGTGGTTGCCCGCAGTGAAGCGTCCATCGGCGAGGCATACATACCTTTGGGCGGGGCATCGCTTGGGCCATGCACGTCATCCACTTGCAGCATCAAATCGCTGGCCAACTGGAAATCGAGGTGCATGTAGATCGCGAGCATCGGCTCGGTCTCAGTGGCATCGGTCTCCATGGTGAAAGGGATCGGCACCGAGACCACCAGATAGTGCTGGGCGTCATAGACGTAGGTGTCCTCTCCCAGATAGCCGCGTTTGCGGCCCTGGCAGAGAATCACGATGCCGGGGTCATACAGCACCGGGGTGCGCGTCAGGGGGCGATTCGAACGCAGGAAGCGCACGCCTTCGAGGGCGCTGAGGTTGTAGCCCTCGATCGGTGCGAGGGCTTTCATGAGCTGCACCATGCGCGCGGTGCCTGCATCGACCTGCGTCATCACATCCTCTCTCAATGATCGGTGGACCGGCTCAGCGCTTCCCATTGGTCAATCTCGCTGGCAGCATTTTTCAGTTTGTCACGGACCAGACGCAAGGCGTCACTGCCCAATAGCAAATGGGCCGGTGGTGTCGGGCTGGCGATGATCTGCAGCATCGCTTGGGCAGCCTTTTGCGGGTCGCCGAGTTGCTTGCCGCTTTTCTCTTCGCGGGCTTTGCGGATCGGATCGAAACTGGCGTCATAGTCGGCAATGCTGCGCGCGGTGCGTTGCATCGAACGGCCCGCCCAATCCGTGCGGAACGAACCCGGTGCGACGGCAGTGACGAAGATGTTGAACGGCTGCAGCTCCTTGCTCAGGGTATCGGAGATCCCTTCGAGCGCAAATTTGCTACCGCAGTAGTAAGCGATGCCCGGCATGGTAATGGTGCCACCCATGGAGGTGATATTGAGGATGTGCCCCGCACGACGCTGGCGAAAGAAGGGCAGAAACGCTTTGATCACCGCCACCGCGCCGAACACGTTGACGTCGAATTGATGACGCATGTCTTGCAGCGGTGATTCTTCGCAAATGCCTTCGTGGCCATATCCGGCGTTGTTGACCAAAACGTCGACGGGACCGTGAGTGGCTTCGACCTGCATAACGACGCTGTCGATCCGCTCGAAATCAGTGACGTCCAGCACCACCCCGTAAGCGTTGTCCGGGGACAGTGCCTGGAAGTTTTCCAGATCGGTTTCGTTGCGCACAGTGCCGATGACGCGGTGGCCTGTAGCGATAGCTTCTTTGGCCAAAGCATGGCCGAAACCGCTGCTGACGCCGGTGATGAACAGGGTTTTAGCGTGAGTCATGTCGAGCTCCCATTGGGTCAGGTCTGAGTCCATGGTAGCGATCAGCAAACGGGGCACCTATGCCGGTTTATCTTCGAGCATTGCCTATTCCTATCGGGCGCTCTTGATGTTGAAAAAAAACGGCGGCAACGCAGCTACGCTCGCTCACCGTCGAACTTGCAGATCAGTGCCGTCAGAAACGCGCCAACCTATAGGGCTCGCCACTCGGCAATGCCGTTGCCGGGAAGGCGTACAGGCCCGCCATCCGCACCACCATCTCCGCCGTCACCGCCGCCTGCGTCAGCCCCAGATGCTGATGCCCAAAAGCAAGCAACACCTTGCCCCCGCACACCTGATCAATCACCGGTAATGAATCGGGCAATGACGGTCGAAAACCCATCCACGGCGTCGCCGCTTCAGCATTCAGATCCTGGCGAAACAAGCCCTGACTCAACCGGTGCAATTGCCACGCACGCTCCATGCTCGGTGGTTTCTCCAGTCCGGCGAATTCAACCGTGCCAGCCAGGCGCAACCCTTCGGACATTGGCGTCATGATGAATTTGCGCTCCAGCGAGGTCACGGGGAAGGGCAGTCGGTTGTGTTCCTGCGGCAGCATCAGGTGATAGCCGCGCTCGGTGTCCAGTGGGACTTTTTTGCCGGTGAGGGCGGCGGTGAGTTTTGCTGAATGTGCGCCGCAGGCAATCAGCACGCGGCTGGCAGTCAGGCCGCCATTGCCAGTGGTCAGCGTAACCCCGTGCTCCTGCACGTAGCCGCCCTGAACCTGTTGCTGGACAAAACTCACGCCGCTGGCCTTGGCCGCTTCGACCAGTTCGCACACCACGCGGTAGGGATCGATAAAGTGCCCGGTGCGTGGAAAGAACAAACCGCCCTGGATCTGTTCACTGAGTTGCGGCGCGGTTTCGCGGATGGCGCCGGCCTGCCAGTAATCGACCGGTACCTGCTGCTGATGCAGGCGAGCCTGTAATGCCTGGATGGCCTGACGCGATTCGGGGCGTTCGAACACCAGCAGCGAACCATCGATCTTCAGCAAGTCCGGCCTCTGGATGTCGGCGAGCAAGCGCTGCCAGGCGTCCAGGCTGTTTTCATTGAGCGCGCGCAAACCCGCCACGGTGTTCTGAAAAGACACCGGGCGCAGATTCAGCAGCAGGCGGGTGAACCATGGCAGGGCGCGCGGCAGGTATTTCCAGTCCAGTCGCAACGGCCCCATCGGGTCCATCAGCATGGCCGGCAGGCGCTTGAGGATGGACACGTCGGCAATCGGAAATACCTGCTCGGTCGCCAGATGCCCGGCGTTGCCGAACGAGGCGCCGTGGCCGGGTTGCTGCTGATCGATCACGACCACGCGCAACCCTTGGCGAGCCAGACGCAGTGCGCAGGCGACGCCGATGATGCCGGCGCCGACCACGGCGATGTCGTGGGAGCCGTTATTCGCCATGGTGCTGCGCTTCCCTTTGGCCATCGAGCAGACGGCGCAATTGCAGCGGATTGGCCTGTTTCAGTGCGGTAGGCAACAAGCTGTCCGGGAAGTCCTGATAGCACACCGGGCGCAGGAACCGCAGGATCGCCGCGGTACCGACCGAAGTCGTGCGGGCGTCGGAGGTGGCCGGGAAAGGCCCGCCATGCACCATCGCGTCACACACCTCGACGCCGGTTGGCCAGCCGTTGACCAGCAACCGGCCGGCCTTGCGTTCCAGCGTCGGCAGCAGAGCGCGGGCCTGTTGCAGGTCTGGCTCATCCAGGTGCAACGTCGCGGTCAACTGGCCTTCCAGGTGTTCGGCGACCTGGCGTATTTCCGCTTCATTGCTGCATTGCACGATCAGCGCCGCCGCACCGAAGGCTTCGGCTTGCAGGCGCTGATCGGCGAGAAAGTCGGCGGCTTCGGTCACGAATACATGGGCCTGGCATTGATTCGGGCCGTTGCCGGTCTGACCGATGCCAGTGATGCGTGCAGCGGCATTTTCGGCCAGTGCATTCACGGCAGACTCGTAAGCGCTGAAGATGCCGGGTGTCAGCATCGTCTGCGCGGGGCTGCGTTGAATCACCTCGGCGGTGGCGGCGATGAACTTGTCCAACGCCGGTCCTTTCAAGGCAATCACCAAGCCCGGATTGGTGCAAAACTGGCCCGCGCCTAATGTCAGCGAAGCCACAAACCCTTCCGCCAATGCTTGCGTGCGTTTATCCAGCGCCGCCGGAAACAGCAACACCGGATTGATCGAACTCATTTCCGCGTACACCGGAATCGGCTCGGGCCGCGCTTGCGCCGCTTGCATCAGCGCCAGACCACCGCTACGCGAGCCGGTGAAACCCACTGCGTTAATCCGTGGATCCGTGACCAGCGCAATGCCCACTTCGCGGCCGGAACCGTACAGCAACGAGAACACGCCTTCCGGCAAACCACAGTTTTTTACCGCCCGAGCGACGGCGCGGCCGACCAGTTCGCTGGTGCCGGGATGCGCACTGTGCGCCTTGACGATCACTGGGCAACCGGCGGCCAGCGCCGATGCGGTGTCACCGCCGGCCACGGAGAACGCCAGCGGGAAATTGCTCGCGCCAAACACCGCGACCGGCCCCAGCGCGATCTGCCGTTGACGCAGATCGGCGCGCGGCAACGGCTGACGTTGCGGTTGCGCGCTATCGACACGCACATCCAGCCATTCACCGGCGCGGACCGTGCGAGCGAACATTCTCAATTGTTGGCAAGTACGCCCGCGTTCACCTAGCAGACGCGCGTGCGGCAGGCCGGTTTCGGCGTGGGCACGGTCGATCAGTTCATCGCCGAGGCCTTCGATTTCTTCGGCAATGGATTGCAGGAATTCAGCGCGGACATTCAGGGTTGTCTCGCGATAAACATCGAACGCTGCCCAGGCCAGCGCACAGGCCTGTTCGACATGCTCGGCCGCTCCACCGGCGTACGCCGGTTCCAGCGTTTCATTCGTAGCCGGATTGATCCCGCGAATGGCGCTGCGATTGCCGGCAATCATGTGCTGCCCGATCAGCATGTGGCCCGTCAAAGTCATGGTGTCTTCCTGATAAAAAGAGGGAGGCCTGCCGCGAATCACAAGGCTTCGCGGCAGGTGAGGGGGACGTGATCAGGCGAAGTTCTGTTCCGCCGACCAGTTCTCGTACCAGTGACAGAACAGCGAATACTGCTTCTCGGCATACCGCCGCTGCGAGTCGCTCAACGCATCGGTTTCATTGAAATGCAGGGTGTATTCCTTGTCGCCGTTGAGCACCATCAGGTGCTTGTAATACAGCACCAGGTCGCAGCCTTCATCGAACGACGACAGCACCGCCAGCGCCGATTCCAGTTCCCGCGCCTGACGCCGGGCCTTGGCGTCACCTTTGGCCGCTTGCTTGCTCAGCGCGACCAGTTGCAGCACCTCGCGGGGCAGGGCGTTGCCGATACCGGTGATGGCGCCGGTGGCGTTGCAGTTGACGAAACCGTGTACCACTTGCGTGTCGACACCGACCATCAAGGTCACGTCATCGTCCTTGGAGGTGATGTTTTCGGCGGCGTAACGCAGGTCGGCGCCACCGCCGAATTCCTTGAAGCCGATCAGGTTCGGGTACTCGCGGCGCAGTTCAAAGAACAGGTCAGCGCGGGTGGCAAAGCCGTAGTAAGGGCTGTTGTAGATCACCGCCGGCAAATTTGGCGCGGCTTGCAGAATCGCGGCGAAATGGGCCTTTTGCGCGGTGACCGAAGCGCCGCGAGACAGCACGCGGGGAATCACCATCAAACCCTGCGCACCGACTTTCGCCGCATGGGCCGCGTGGGAAACCGCTTCGCGTGAGTTCACCGCGCCAGTGCCGACGATCGTCGGAATGCCTGCCGCGACCAGACGCGCCACGCCTTCCTGACGCTCGGCCTCGGTCAGCAGCGGCCAGTCACCCATCGAGCCGCAATACACCACGGCGCTCATGCCGATATCGATCAGCTCGCGACCCTTGGCCACCAAGGCATCGAAGTCCGGTTTGCGCTGGGCGGTGCACGGGGTCATCAGGGCCGGCATGCAACCGGTGAAGATGTTGTCGCTCATTGTTTTAACTCCTTGGCACATCATTCAAATTGAGGTGAAAAGTCAGCGTGGCGGTTCAGATGCCCCACGCGAACGGGTCTGCTTCGTCGATCAGCAAGGTGCTGTCGGCGGTCATGTAGGCGCGGCCGGTGATGTACGGGCGGATGCGTTCGCCTTGCCATTCGAAGCGACCTTCAAACTGGCTGCCGGTGATGCTCGCCTGCACCCAGGTCGCGCCGGGTTGCAGCTTGTCGTCGGCGGCCAGACAGGCGAGTTTGGCGCTGGTGCCGGTGCCGCACGGGGAGCGGTCGTAGGCTTTGCCGGGGCACATGACGAAGTTGCGGCTGTCGGCCTGATCGTCATCGGCGAACAGTTCGATGTGATCGATCACCGCGCCGTCCTCGCCGTAAATGCCTTGGTCTTCGAGGGCCTTGAGCATCGCCCAGGTGTACGCCGTGAGGTGTTCGACGTTGTCCATGGTCAGCGTCTGGCCGTGCTCGGAAACGAGGAAGAACCAGTTGCCGCCGTAGGCGATGTCGCCCAACACGCGGCCGTAACCCGGTACATCCACCGGCACCTGTTGGCGATGGCGATAAGCGGGGACGTTGCCCAGGGTGACGGTTCCGTCGTCATGCAACGTGGCGCTGACCGGGCCGACCGGGGTGTCGATTTTGTGCTCGCCCGGTTCGATTTGCCCCAGGTACTGCAGCGAGTTGATCAGGCCGATGGTGCCGTGGCCGCACATGCCGAGGTAGCCGGCGTTGTTGAAGAAGATCACCCCGCAAGTGGCGTCCGCCGAGACCGGTTCGCAATACAACGCGCCGACCAGCACATCATTGCCGCGCGGTTCCAGCAGGCAGGCACGGCGCCATTGATCATGTTGAGTGCGCAGCGCATCGCGCTTCTCGACCATGCTGTTGCCGGGCAGCTCGGGGAAGCCGTTCATTACCAGGCGTGTCGGTTCACCGCCGGTGTGGGAATCAATCACGTGTACTCGTTTCATGAACATGTCCCGTTGGATGATTTCAGTAGGCGCCGGCAGGGCGCGCAGAGACGGTCGAGGCGGGGGCAGTGATTTCGCTGTCCTCGTCGTCCTCTTCCAGGCGCAGCAGATGCGCCGGTACACCGGTCGCCGCACCCCAGTAGTAAATGCCGGTGGCACACGCCGCGACGACAAGGGTGTCGAATGGATGGGCGAGGATGCCGAGGCCGCCGAAGGTGCCGAGTTTCGACAGCACGATGGTCACCGCGTAGAAGGCGATCAGCCACGCCGAGGAACGCACTTGGCTGGCCAGATTCAGGTGAGCGGTTGGCACAAATCGACCGCACAGCAGATACACCACGAACATCAGGATCTGCAGGCCGAGCAGCCACGACACGGTGCTCCAGCCCGACCAGTAGACGATCAGCGCGGCGATGATGAACGACACCGGCCCGAGCACGCCCATGCACTTGACCCGGAACGGCCGTGGCATGTCCGGCGCATTGCGGCGCAGCGCGGCCACCGACACCGGCGCCACGGCGTAGCTCAACACCAGCGCAGCGGAGACCACGTTGATCAGCGCCTCCCACGACGGGAACGGCAACGTCCAGAACACCGACAGGGCGAAGGTCAGCCACAGCGCCGGGCGCGGGATGCCGGACTTTTCATCGATGTGGGTGAAGACCTTGAAGAAGGTCCCGGTCTGCGCCCAGCCATAGATCACTCGCGGGGTCGCGTTCATGTAGATGTTGCCGCAGCCGCTCGGCGAGATCACCGCATCGGCGACCACCAGATACGCCAGCCAGCCCACGCCCAGCGCCAGCGCAATGTCGCGGTACGGTAGGGCAAATTCCTTGCTGATTCCGGCCCAGCCGTTGGCGAGCATTTCCGTCGGGATGCTGCCGAGAAAGGCCATTTGCAGCAGCACGTAAATCAGTGTCGACAGCAGCACCGAGAGGATCAACGCAATGGGAATGGTGCGCTGCGGATTCTTCACTTCACTGGCCACCGAGATGATCGGCGTCAGGCCCAGATATGCGAAAATGATGCCACCCGCCGACACGGCCATCTCGACGCCGGACAGGCCAAACGGGGCAAAGCCTTGCACCTCGAAGTTGGCCGGTTTGAAGAAGGTGAACAGCACCCCGATCACCAGCAACGGCACGATGAATTTGAACACGCTGACCAGATTGTTGGCCTTGGCGAAGGTTTTCACGCTGCGGTAGTTGAGCAGGAAGAACACGCACAACAGCCCGAACTGCACCAGCCAGCCGAGAATCGTCGGATCGCCGGTGCCAGCTTTGGACAGGCCGGGAAACCACGCCGCTGCGTATTGGCGCGAAGCGACCACTTCGATGGCGACCAGACTGGAAAACGCAATCAGGGTGATGAAGCCCATCAAGTAGCCGAGCAGCGGCCCGTGGGAGTAAACCGGATAACGCACCACGCCGCCGGCACGCGGCAGTGCAGCGCCGAGTTCGCAATAGACGATGCCCAGCAACAACACGGCGAAGCCGCCCAGCAGCCAGGAAAAAATCCCCGCCGGGCCGGCAATGGCGGACACATGACTGGCCGCGAACAACCAGCCGGAACCGAAGATCGCCCCCAGCCCGATAAATGTGAGGTCGATCAGTGAAAGCTGTTTTTTGAACTTGCCTTGGCCTGACATGGCATCGCCTTCTTGTGAGTTATTGGATAGGCAGTTGTGTCACTGGGACGGCCAGACTTTGAACTCATCGACCTCGCGGCGATTGATGTTTTTTGCTGGCTTCGATGACGAAATCAGCACAATGACGCCGATAAAACATGGCCCTCGACACGCCGCGAACGATGCTGCAATCTGCGTGCGAACGGCGCATGGCGGGCATTTGGTCTGTCCACGTTACGAGGGGAATCTTTGATGCAGCAGGCGTTTTCGATCCTCGCTCAAGGCATGAATGGCCAGCGTCCGCAGACACTGGAGGAACTCTTGGCCGGTGCAGCGCTGTTGTTGCCGATGCTTGATGTGATCCCCAATGCGGCGATTTTCATCAAGGATGTGCAGGCCCGATACGTGCTTGCCAACCGCACGCTGGTGCAGCGCTGTGGCTTGAAGGATTTGCGTCCGTTACTGGGCAAGACCAGCGCGCAGGTGTTTCCGGCGCAACTCGGGCCGGGCTACACCGAGCAGGATCGCAAGGTGCTGGAGGAGGGTTTTGTGCTGGAGGATCAGCTCGAACTGCATCTGTACGGCAGCCGCGAACCGGGGTGGTGCCTGACGCACAAGCAGCCACTGTATAACCGTGACGGGGTGATTATCGGTCTGGCGGGGATTTCGGTGGACCTGCAATCGGCCAGTGAAACCCACCCGGCATTCGAGCGGCTGGCGGCTGTCGATGAGCATATTCGCGCGAATTTCAATCGCCGCGTGACCCTCGGTGAACTGACCCGCATCGCCGGTATTTCCGTGGCGCAACTGGAGCGTTACTGCAAACGGGTATTCCACCTGACGCCACGGCAGATGATCCAGAAAGTACGCCTGGAGCATGCGCATCGATTGCTGCACACCGACCTGCCGATAACGGACGTGGCGCTGCAATGCGGCTACACCGATCACAGCGCGTTCACGCGCCAGTTCAAGGCGTCGACCGGGTTTACGCCACGCGAGTATCGGCAGGCCACTTCACCCTGATCAAGTGACCATTGAAGATCAATGCAGGCGCTGCCGAACCTTCGGCAACTCCTGCGTCGGCCTGGGCCGACCTGCGGTGCTTGTCAGGAAAATCCTACAGGAGTACAAATGTACTCCATGACGAACCTGACTCCCCGCCGTACTGCCATTCTGACTTTTATCCGCGATCGAATCGCCGAACACGGTCAGCCCCCAAGCCTCGCTGAAATCAGCGAGGCTTTTGGTTTTGCCTCGCGCAGCGTGGCGCGCAAGCATGTACTCGCGCTCACCGAAGCCGGTTTTATCGAGGTCAATCCGCATCAGGCCCGGGGTATTCGCCTGCTCGGGCAGCCGGCGCGCCCGGAATTGCTCGACATTCCCGTACTCGGCCGAGTCGCTGCCGGTGCGCCGATTGGCGCCGATGCCGACATCCATAGCCGCTTGCTGCTCGACCCGGCGCTGTTCTCCCGCACGCCCGATTACATGCTGCGGGTGCAGGGCGATTCGATGATCGAGGACGGCATTCTTGACGGCGATCTGGTCGGCGTGAAGCGCAATCCCGAGGCGCTCAACGGCCAGATCGTCGTAGCGCGCCTCGACGGTGAAGTCACCATCAAACGTTTCGAACGGCTGGGCGATGCCGTGCGGCTGTTGCCGCGCAACCCGGCGTATCAGCCGATTGTCGTGCGTGACGATCAGGATCTGGCCATCGAAGGGGTGTTTTGCGGTCTGGTGAGGCAAGGCTGATGGGCGCCGTCGTTGCGTTGGATACGCTGTTTAATGGTGGCCAGGTCTGGAAAGGCCGGCCTGCGCCACCGGCCGCCAGCCCGCAGCCGACCGGCCACGCCGCGCTGGACGCGGCACTGCCCAGCGGTGGCTGGCCGGAAGCGGCGTTGAGCGAAATCCTCCTGGCCGGTCCCGGTGTCGGCGAACTGCAGCTGGTCTGGCCGACGCTGGCGCGGTTGTCGGCGGCGGGCGAGCGCATCGTGCTGGTGGCGCCGCCGTTCGTGCCGTACCCGCAGGCGTGGGCAAGCGCCGGGGTCGATCTGCGCCAGTTGTCGGTGATCCAGGCCACCGAGCGCGATGCCTTGTGGGCGGCGGAACAATGTTTACGTTCGGGCAGTTGCGGCGCGGTGCTGTGCTGGCCGCACAAGGCTGATGATCGCGCGTTGCGCCGTTTGCAGGTGGCGGCGGAAACCGGTCAGACCCTGGCGTTTGCCTGGCGGCCGTTGAGCGAAGCGATCAACCCGTCACCGGCGGCGTTACGCATTGCCATCGACGCCAGACCTGCACAGTTGCGCGTGCTCAAGTGCCGTGGCGGGCTGGCGCGTACGGCACCGATTGCCTTTGCTGTGGGGCACTGAGGTCAGCATGCGCTGGGTGTGTATCCTGTTTCCGCAATTGGCCCTGGACGCCGTGCTGCGTCAGCGTCCCGATCCCGATGAACCGTTGGTGCTGCTTAACGGCCCGGCCCAGCGCCGGGTGTTGCAAGCGGTCAACCCGGCGGCGCGCAAGCTTGGTTTGCGCGCAGGGCAGTCGATGACCGCTGCGCAGGCGATGAGCAAAGGCTTTGCCACGGCTGATTACGAGGCCGCCGAGGTCGAACACTGGCAGCAGTTTCTCGCCGCGTGGGCCTACCGTTTCAGCTCGCAGGTCAGCGTGCATTACCCGCGTACCGTGGTGTTCGAGATCGAATCCAGCCTGGGTCTGTTCGGTTCGTGGGCGCAGTTCGAAGCACGACTGCGCCGGGAACTGACCGACCTGGGCTTCCGCCATCGCATCGTCGCGGCACCGAATCCCGTGGCGGCGCGGGTGCTGGCCAACGCCTATGACGGCTTGGTGGTGCCGGACGGCGAGGCCTTGCAGCATCATCTCGGTCAGTTGCCCGTCGACCGCGTCGGTCTGGAACCCGCAGTGGCCACGGCGTTATCACGTATGGGCCTGCGCAATCTCAGTCAGGTGCAGAGCCTGCCGCGTCAGGCGCTGGCCCGGCGCTTCGAAGCGCAGATGCTCAAGCATCTCGACACGCTGTTCGGCGCGCGGCCATTGGCGCTGGCGTTTTACCTGCCGCCGGATCGTTTCGACGTACGCATCGAACTCAACTTTGACGTGCAGTCCCATCAGGCACTGTTGTTCCCGTTACGCCGTTTGACCGGCGATCTGTCGGCGTTCCTCTGCGGGCGTGACAGCGGCGTGCAGCGTTTCGATCTGCACCTGGAACACGCCGGGCTGCCGGACAGCATCATCAAGGTCGGCCTGCTCAGCGCCGAACGTGATCCGGCGATGCTCTTCGAACTGGCCCGTGGCCGGCTGGAACAAGTGCAAGTCGAGGCGCCCGTGCGCGGCTTTCGTCTGCGCGCCGAGGACCTGCCGAGTTTCGTGCCGCAGTTTCAGCAACTGTTCGACGACCGTCCGCAGCAGACCTTGCCGTGGGAGCAGTTGCGCGAACGCCTGCGTGCGCGCTTGGGCGATGACGCGGTGCAGGGGTTGCGTTTTCAGGCCGATCATCGTCCCGAGTGCGCGTGGCAGCACGGCGTTGATAAACAACGCTGCGCAGGCTTGCCGAACGTGCATCGTCCGGGCTGGTTACTCGGCGAGCCACAAAGCTTGGCGGAAGGTTCGGCGCGGATTCTCATGGGCCCGGAGCGCATCGAGTCCGGCTGGTGGGACGGTGACGACGTGCGTCGCGATTATTACCTGATCCAGAACCGCGCCGGTCAGCAGGGCTGGGCTTATCGGGCGGTGGGTGAGGGCGGTCCGCTGTGGCTGCAGGGCTGGTTTGCATGAACGACGGTTATGCCGAACTGCACTGCCTGTCGAACTTCAGTTTTCAACGCGGTGCGTCCAGTGCGCTGGAACTGTTCCAGCGCGCAAAAAAGCACGGCTATCAGGCACTGGCGATCACCGATGAATGCACGCTGGCCGGGATCGTTCGGGCCTGGCAAGCGGCGAAATCGGTGGAGCTGCCGCTGGTCATCGGCAGCGAAGTGCGTATCGAAAACGGTCCGAAACTGGTGCTGCTGGTGGAGAATCTGGCGGGCTATCAAGCGCTGTGCGGCCTGATCACCCGCGCCCGACGGCGCACGCAGAAAGGCCAGTATCAGGTGCTGCGCGAAGACTTCGCCGAGCCGTTGCCGGGGTTGCTGGTGTTGTGGGTGCCGGACTCGCTTGATGACGTGGAGGAGGGTCGTTGGCTGCAGCAGACCTTTGGCGAACGGTTGTGGCTGGCAGTGCAATTGCATCGTGGCCAGGACGATCAGCAGCGGTTGGCGGCATTGTCGGGGCTGGCCGCCGAGTTGCAGATTCCTGCCGTGGCCAGCGGCGATGTGCACATGCACGCCCGTGGCCGGCGTGCCTTGCAGGACACCATGACTGCGATCCGTCATCACGTGCCGGTGGCCGAGGCGGGGTTACGTTTGCACCCCAATGGCGAACGGCATTTACGCAGTGTCGAGGTCGTGCGCGAGTTGTATCCGCAGGCCTTGCTCGATGAGTCGGTGAGCCTGGCCCGGCGCTGCACCTTCGACCTGGGCGAGTTGCGTTATCAGTATCCGAAAGAACTGGTGCCGGAAGGGCACAGCGCCAGTTCCTGGCTACGGCATCTGACCGAAGAGGGCATCGCCTGGCGCTGGCCACAGGGGCCTCAAGCCAAAGTGCTCAAGCAGATCGACGATGAACTGAAGCTGATCGCCGAACTCGGTTACGAAAGCTACTTTCTCACCGTGCACGATGTGGTGCACTTCGCCCGCGAGCAGAAGATTCTGTGTCAGGGCCGTGGTTCGGCAGCCAACTCGGCGGTGTGTTTTGCCTTGGGCATCACCGAAATCGATCCGGATCGCACCACGCTGCTGTTCGAACGCTTCATGTCCAAGGAGCGCAACGAGCCGCCGGACATCGACGTCGATTTCGAGCACGAGCGCCGCGAAGAAGTCCTGCAATACGTGTTTCGCCGTTACGGCCGTGGTCGTGCGGCACTGACGGCGGTGGTCAGCACCTACCACGCTGCCGGCGCGGTGCGCGACGTGGCCAAGGCCTTGGGCCTGCCGCCGGATCAGATCAACGCACTGGCTGATTGCTGCGGCCACTGGAGCGATGAAACACCGCCGGTCGCGCGTTTGCTCGAAGGCGGTTTCGACCCGGACAGCCCGGTGCTGCGCCGAGTGCTGAGCCTGACCGGGCAGTTGATCGGTTTCCCCCGGCACCTGTCGCAGCATCCCGGCGGCTTTGTGATTTCCGAGCAGCCGCTGGACACGCTGGTGCCGGTGGAGAACGCCGCCATGGCCGAGCGCACGATCATTCAGTGGGACAAGGATGACCTCGATGCAGTCGGCCTGCTCAAGGTGGATATTCTCGCCCTCGGCATGCTCAGCGCGATTCGCCGCTGCTTCGACCTGCTGCGCCACCATCGCAATCTGGATCTGAGCCTGGCGACGATTCCAGCCGAAGACAAACCGACCTACGACATGATCAGCCGCGCTGACACCATCGGCGTGTTCCAGATCGAGTCGCGGGCGCAGATGTCGATGCTGCCGCGCCTGAGACCGGCGAAGTTCTACGATCTGGTAATTGAGGTGGCCATCGTCCGCCCGGGACCGATTCAGGGCGGGATGGTGCATCCGTATCTGCGTCGCCGGAACAAGGAAGAAGAGGAAACCTACCCGTCACCAGAACTCAAGGTTGTTCTGGAAAGAACCCTCGGCGTGCCGCTGTTTCAGGAACAGGTGATGCAGATCGCCATCGTCGCCGCCGATTACAGCCCCGGCGAGGCTGATCAGTTGCGTCGCTCGATGGCTGCGTGGAAACGCCACGGCGGACTGGAACCGCACAAGGAACGCCTCGCCGCCGGCATGAAGAAGAACGGCTACACGCCGGAGTTCGCCGCGCAGATTTTCGAGCAGATCAAAGGCTTCGGCAGCTACGGTTTTCCCGAGTCCCACGCCGCCAGTTTTGCCTTGCTGACTTACGCCAGTTGCTGGCTCAAGTGCCACGAACCGGCGGCGTTCGCCTGCGCGTTGATCAATAGCTGGCCAATGGGCTTCTACAGCCCGGACCAGATTCTCCAGGATGCGCGCCGCCATCAGTTGCAGATCCGCCCGGTCGACGTGCGCGCCAGTGACTGGGATTGCAGCCTGGAAACCACCACGACGGCGCAACCGGCGATTCGCATGGGTCTGCGGATGATCAAGGGTTTTCGCGAGGACGATGCCCGGCGCATCGAAGCGGCGCGCGCGCGCGGGGCATTTGCCGATGTCGCCGACCTGGGCGAGCGGGCGGCGCTCGACAGTCGGGCGCAGGCGTTGCTCGCCGATTCCGGGGCGTTGCGTGGCCTGGCCGGACATCGGCATCGGGCGCGCTGGGAAGTCGCCGGGGTGCAGAAACAGCTGGGCCTGTTTGCCGGGTTGCCGAGTCAGGAGGAGCCGGAGGTGGTACTACCCAAACCCAGCGTTGGCGAGGATCTGCACGCCGATTACAGCACCGTCGGCACCACGTTGGGGCCGCATCCGCTGGCACTGTTGCGCGGCGAACTCAAAGCCCGGCGCTGCCGCAGTTCGCAGGAGTTGCTTGAAGTCGAACATGGCCGACCGGTGAGCATCGCCGGGCTGGTGACGGGACGGCAACGACCGGGCACCGCAAGTGGCGTGACCTTTGTGACGCTGGAAGATGAGTTCGGCAACGTCAACGTGGTGGTCTGGCGGGATCTGGCCGAGCGTCAACGGCAAGTGCTGGTGGGCTCGCAACTGCTGAAAGTCGACGGCCGCTGGGAGCGCGAAGGCGAAGTGCGCCACCTGATCGCCGGCCGCCTGAGCGACCTCAGCTCGCTGCTCAATGGCATCCGCGTGCAGAGCCGCGATTTCCATTGATCAACACAACCCTTGTAGGAGTGAGCCTGCTCGCGATAGCGGTGTGTCAGACAACATCAACGTGAATGACACACCGCTATCGCGAGCAGGCTCACTCCTACAGGGGTTTTGCTTATGTTCAAGACGGCCAATTCATTGGCGTCAAAAAAGCCTGTCGTGAATGATGGCACTTTGTCATAATGCCGCCCCTTTTCAGCTCCCGAGCGCCTTGCCGTGTCGGGGCATCCCCGTTTTTCAAAAGGAATACTCAGTGAGAATGATCTCCCGGATGCTGGTCTCAGGCGTTGCGATTGCCGTGCTCGGCACGATTGCCGGCACACTCGCCGGTTGCGCCACTGAAAGCTCCCGCGCGCTGCCGGTGGCCAAGGTTGAAAGCGCCACACAAGTCTGGACCGGCGTTCGCGTGCCAATGGCCGTGGGCAAGTTCGACAACCGCTCCAGCTATATGCGCGGGATTTTCTCCGACGGCGTCGACCGTCTCGGCGGTCAGGCCAAGACCATCCTGATCACCCATTTGCAGCAGACCAACCGCTTCAGCGTGCTGGATCGCGACAACATGGGTGAAATCCAGCAGGAAGCGGCGATCAAGGGCCAGGCTCAGCGTCTTAAAGGTGCTGATTACGTTGTGACTGGCGACGTCACCGAGTTCGGCCGCAAAGAGACCGGCGATCACCAACTGTTCGGCATCCTCGGCCGTGGCAAGACTCAGGTGGCCTACGCCAAGGTCAACCTGAATATCGTCAATATCAGTACCTCCGAAGTGGTCTATTCGACCCAGGGCGCCGGCGAATACGCCTTGTCCAACCGCGAAATCATCGGTTTCGGCGGCACCGCTGCCTACGACTCCACCCTCAACGGCAAAGTACTGGATCTGGCCATGCGCGAGGCGATCAATCGTCTGGTCGATGGCATGAACGCCGGTGCCTGGAAACCGGGCAACTGATCGACGCCCATTGCAAGGAGCAACACCCATGAATCTGACTTTGTCGCGCGCGCTGATGGCGCTGACGCTGGCCGCCAGCGCCTTGTTGGCCGGTTGTGCCTCCGGCCCGCAAACCCTGTACCAGTGGGAAGGTTACGAGCCCCAGGTCTACGAATACTTCAAAGGCGAAGAGCCGAAAGAAGCCCAGGCCGAAGCGCTGGAACGTGACTTGCAGAAAATCCGCTCCACCGGCAAGGCTGTACCGCCGGGTTACCACGCGCACCTTGGCCTGCTCTATCTGAGCATGGGCAAGGACGACCAGATGGTGCAGCAGTTCAAAACCGAGAAAACCCTGTTCCCTGAGTCTGGGACGTACATGGATTTCCTGCTCAAAAACGCCAAGACCGGAGACGCGAAATGATCGCGCGCACCTTGAAACTGCTGGTCGCCGGTCTGGCCCTGACCGTGCTGGGCGGCTGCGTTGCGCCCAAGACCGTGGATTACTCGGCCTACAAACAGGCGCGGCCGAAAACCATTCTGGTGCTGCCTCCGCTGAACACTTCGCCGGATGTGAAGGCGTCCTACAGTCTGTTGTCGCAGGTGACCTTCCCACTGGCCGAAGCCGGTTACTACGTGCTGCCGATTGCGCTGGTTGATGAGACGTTCCGCCAGAACGGTCTGAGCACCCCGGACGACATCCACCAGGCACCGCCAGGCAAATTGAAGGAAATCTTCGGTGCGGACGCTGCGCTGTACATCACCGTGACCGAATACGGTACGCGCTACATGGTGATCAGCAGCGAAACAGCAGTGACCGCGACGGCGAAACTGGTCGACCTGAAAAGTGGCACGACGCTGTGGACCGGTTCGGCCCGGGCGTCGAGCGAAGAGGGCGGCAATAGCAATGCCGGCGGTATCGTCGGCATGCTGATCTCGGCGGCAGTGAAGCAGATCATCAACAGCTCCACCGATGCCGGCTACCCGATTGCCGGTGTGGCGAGCAATCGTCTGCTCTCGGCCGGACACCGGGCAGGCCTGCTATACGGCCCGCGCTCGCCGAAGTACGGCACTGACTGAGCCCGGTAAGATCTTTCCCATGCACTGCGTGGGAAAGATCAAATGTACGCGTGAGCCTGCTCACCGCCCCCTCCCGGCACATATGTCCTGCTTGCAACGAGCAGACAAGTAGCGCGACGCCGCCTCGATGGCTGATCCGCACTCAACGTGCAATCAAGACCCTGCATCTCGAAGCCGAAGGCTATATCCTGCGTGGCACTCAGTTGCTCGACGTTAAAGGAGTGCCCAAATGACCGAAAAGAAACCGGAAACCACGGTCGACCGCGTCTACCAAGGGGTTTACGAGGCGATCAGCAAGCGTTCGTTGCGCCCGGGGATGAAACTGGGTGAGGCCTCGCTGGCCGAATTATTCAAGGTCAGCCGCACGTCGGTGCGCGCGGCATTGAAGCAATTGGAGGCCGATGGACTGGTCACCACCGAGCCGAATAAAGGGGCATCGGTGTCGCTGCCGAGCAATGAAGAGCTCCGCTCGCTGTTTGAAACCCGCCGGCTGATCGAGATCGGCATCGTTACCGAACTGTGCCGGCGCAAGGACAGCGCGGCGATGCAGGATTTGCGCGAACACCTGCTGCTGGAAGATGAAGCCCACGCGGCGGGCGATCACGAACGGCTGATCCATCTGCTCGGTGAGTTCCACATCAAACTGGCGTGCAGCCTGAATAACCCGGTGCTGCTCGACTGGTTCCAGAAACTGATCTCCCGCGCTTCGCTGTACGCTGCAGCGCTGGACGACGACAGCCATGAAGTCTGCCGCGACAACGAACACCTGCGCCTGATCGAATACATCGAGGCCGGCAATCAGAGCGCCGCCATCGAGCTGACCTGCACGCATCTGAACGGCATCGAGAAGGCCATTCTCGACGCCGCCGCCAAAATGAAAACCGGCTACCACCCGCTCAAGCACCTGATCGGGGTTTAGGTTCCGGGCGCGGATGAAATCGGCTATATATCATATGAAACCAATGCGACTGGAGGCGCTCGAAACAGACGGGCGTCGCGTCGTTATGGCGTCGCGATTTATCGGGCAATCACAACAGGACACTGAGTCAGTCGATGCAGTTTTTATCCGATAGCCATGGTTGTGACGGCTGGAAAGGCGAAATGGCCGGGCGCATCAGTGCGTTCGACTGGAGCCATACTGAACTCGGTCCGCTGAACAGCTGGCCGGCCAGCCTGTGCAGCGCGGTGCAACTGATGCTGGCGTCGCCGCTGCCGATGGTCATGCTCTGGGGCTATGCCGGGTACATGATCTACAACGATGCCTATTCGAAATTTGCCGGTGGTCGGCACCCGTATCTACTCGGTGCGCCGGTGGAGCTGGGCTGGCCGGAAGTCGCCGATTTCAACCGGCATGTGGTCGATACCTGCCTGGCCGGCGGCACCTTGTCGTTTCGCAATAAAGAGTTGGTGCTGTTGCGCGATGGCGTCCCCGAAGACGTCTGGATGGACCTGTATTACAGCCCGGTGGCCAATGATGACGGCAAGCCGGCCGGGGTGATGGCGATGGTGGTGGAAACCACCGAGTTCATGCACTCCGAACGCCGGCGTCAGGAAGCTGAAAGCGCTTACCGCGCCGACAACGAGCGGGTGCGTCTGGCGTTGAATGCCGGGGCCTTGCTCGGCTCGTTTGTCTGGGACGTGAAAAACAACACGTTGTCGGCAGACGAGCGATTCGCCCGCACGTTCTCGTATCCGCCGGAGCATGACCTGAGCAATCTGGCCCAGGACATTGCCGAGTCGCGCATCCATCCCGATGACCACGCCTGGGTACAAGAGCGCGTCGCCCATTCCGTGCAGACCGGTGAGCCGTATAACGCCGAGTATCGCGTCCGGCGTAGTGACGGCAGTTATCTGTGGGTGTTGGCCAGTGGCGCTTGCGAGTTCGACGAACACGGCGCGCCGTTGCGCTTTCCCGGCGTGCTGATCGACATTCATGAACGCAAGATCGCCGAAGAATCCCTGCTCAAATTTACCCGCAACCTCGAACAGCGCGTAGGCGAAGAAGTCGAGGCGCGGCTGGCGGCTGAAGAGCAGTTGCGCCAGTCACAGAAGCTTGAAGCGATTGGTGGTCTGACCGGCGGCGTCGCCCACGACTTCAATAATCTGTTGCAAGTGATCGCCGGCAATCTGCATCTGCTCGCGCGCCATGAACCGAACAATGCCAACGTGCAGCGCCGCGTCAGCGCCTCGCTGGCAGCAGTCGAGCGCGGCGCCAAGCTGTCCTCGCAATTGCTTGCGTTCGCCCGGCGCCAGCCTCTGTCGCCGGCGGTGTGCAACCCGCAGCAGATTTTCGAAGGTGTCGGCGAATTACTGCAGCGTGCGCTGGGTGAAACCATTCAGATCGACGTGCAACTGCCGCAAAAGCCGTGGCACATCAACGTCGACCGCAACCAGTTGGAAAACGCCATTCTCAACCTGGCGATCAATGCTCGCGATGCGATGAAGGGCGAGGGCACCATTGCGCTCAGCGCTGCCAACGTGCGGCTCGAACGCGAGTTCTGTGCCGGTAAAGGCATCGTCCCCGGTGAGTTTGTCCGCGTCGCGGTCAGTGACTCCGGCGCCGGCATCCCGCCAGAGATTCTCGAGCAAGTGTTTGAGCCGTTCTTCACCACCAAGGCTGACGGTCAGGGCACCGGGCTGGGCTTGAGCATGGTGTTTGGCTTCGTCAAACAGAGCGGCGGGCATGTCGAGATCACCAGCACCCTCGGCGAGGGCACGCGGGTGCAGTTGTACTTCCCGCGCAGTCTGCGGCCGATCCTTGATGAGGCGCCCGGTCTGCAAAGGCAGCAGAGCGGCGGCCACGAAACGATTCTGGTCGTCGAGGACAATGACGCCGTGCGCGCTTCGGCGGTCGAATTGTTGCGCGAGGAGGGTTATCGCGTGCTGACCGCCGGTCATGGCGATGCGGCCATGCAAATGCTCCTCGAAGGTGTCGAGGTGGACCTGATCTTCACTGACGTGGTCATGCCGGGGCTGATCAAAAGCTCCGACCTGTTCGCTTGGGCCAAGGTGCAGACGCCGCCGGTGGCGGTGCTGTTCACCTCCGGGCACACCCGCGACATCATTTCACGCAATCACCAGTTAAGCCCTGACACGCACTTGCTTGGCAAACCGTACAGCCCGGAAGCCATGTTGCAGATGATTCGGGTGGTGCTCGGTAGCTGAGCGTAGAACATTCCTTCACCAAGGCAGGTCGATGACTTCCAAACGCACCTCCAAAGCGCCCACCGGCATGGTCCGGGTACGTGGCGCCCGTGAACACAACCTGAAGAACGTTGATGTCGACATTCCCCGCGATGCGCTGGTGGTGTTCACCGGGGTGTCCGGGTCTGGCAAGTCGTCACTGGCGTTCTCGACCTTGTATGCCGAAGCCCAGCGCCGTTACTTTGAGTCGGTGGCGCCGTACGCGCGACGGCTGATCGATCAGGTCGGCGTGCCGGATGTCGACTCCATCGAAGGCCTGCCGCCGGCCGTGGCCCTGCAACAGCAACGCGGCACGCCGAGTACGCGCTCGTCAGTGGGCAGCGTGACCACGCTGTCGAGCTTGATCCGCATGCTCTATTCGCGCGCCGGCAGTTATCCGCCGGGGCAACCGATGTTGTATGCCGAGGACTTCTCGCCGAACACCCCGCAAGGCGCGTGCCCCGAATGCCATGGCCTCGGCCGGGTGTACGAGGTCACCGAAGCGCTGATGGTGCCGGACCCGAACCTGACCATCCGCCAGCGCGCGGTGGCGTCCTGGCCGCTGGCGTGGCAGGGGCAGAACCTGCGCGACATCCTCGTGACCATGGGCATCGATGTCGACATTCCATGGAAGAAGCTGCCGAAAAAACAGCGCGACTGGATTCTCTTCACCGAAGAAACCCCGACCGTGCCGGTGTACGCCGGGCTGACCCCGGAAGAAACCCGCGTCGCCCTCAAACGCAAGATGGAGCCGAGTTACCAGGGCACCTTCACCGGCGCCCGGCGCTACATTCTGCACACGTTTACTCACTCGCAAAGTGCGCTGATGAAGAAGCGCGTTTCGCAGTTCATGCTCGGCAGCCCTTGCCCGCTGTGCGATGGCAAACGCCTGAAACGTGAAGCGTTGTCGGTGACATTTGCCGGGTATGACATCGGTGAGCTGTCGCAGATGCCATTGTTGCAAGTGGCCGAGGTGCTGCGGCCGGTGGCGGCGGCCAGCTACCTCGAACACGCTGAAGAAACCGGCGAGACCTTAAGTCACGCGCAAACCCGCGAGGCCCGCCAGCAGCGCGTCGCTCATGGCGCCAGTGGCCACGCCAGCGCGCCGGATGTGCGGCACACGCCCAACCTGTCACTGGAAAAACGCCTGGCGGCGCAGCGCATCGCCGAGGATCTGCTGGAGCGGGTCAGCACCCTGACCGATCTGGGCCTCGGTTATCTGGCGCTGGAGCGCAGCACCCCGACGCTGTCGTCCGGTGAGTTGCAGCGCTTGCGACTGGCGACGCAACTGGGCTCGCAATTGTTCGGGGTGATCTACGTGCTCGACGAACCCTCCGCCGGTTTGCACCCGGCCGATGGCGAGGCGTTGTTCGAGGCGTTGCAGCGCTTGAAGGCAGACGGCAACACGCTGTTTGTGGTCGAGCACGACGTAGAAACCATGCGCCGCGCCGACTGGCTGATCGACGTCGGCCCGGCGGCGGGCGAGCAGGGTGGGCAGGTGCTGTACAGCGGCCCGCCGGCAGGTCTGGCCGAGATCGAGCAATCGCAGACTCGCGCCTACCTGTTTGCCGAGTCGCAGCGCCAGGCACGCACCGCGCGCAAACCGACGGCGTGGCTGAAACTTGATGGCATCACCCGCAACAACCTGAATAACCTCAGCGCCGAATTTCCACTGGGTTGCTTCACCTCGGTGACTGGCGTGTCCGGCTCGGGCAAGTCGAGTCTGGTCAGTCAGGCCCTGCTGGAGCTGGTCGGCGCGCAGTTAGGGCGGCCGACGGTGGACAGCGAGCCGGAAGAACTCAGCCTCGAGGACGACGCGCCGCAGATCAGCAGCGGCCAGGTAACGTCGGGGCTGGAGTCGATCAAGCGACTGGTGCAGGTCGACCAGAAACCCATCGGCCGCACGCCACGCTCCAATCTGGCCACTTACACAGGGTTGTTCGACAACGTGCGCAAGCTCTATGCCGCGACCGACGCGGCACGGGCCGCCGGGTACGACGCCGGGCAGTTTTCCTTCAACGTCGCCAAGGGCCGTTGCGCCACCTGCGAGGGTGAAGGCTTTGTCAGTGTCGAGTTGTTATTCATGCCCAGTGTTTATGCGCCGTGCCCGACTTGTCATGGCGCGCGCTACAACCCGCAGACCCTGGCGATTCTCTGGGAGGGTTTGAGCATTGCGCAGGTGCTTCAATTGACCGTTGAGGAAGCGGTGACGGTGTTTGCCGAGCAAGCGGGGATTCGCCGGTCACTGGAAGTGCTGCGCGATATTGGCCTGGGTTACCTGCGCCTGGGTCAGCCGGCCACGGAGTTGTCCGGTGGCGAAGCGCAGCGGATCAAACTGGCCACCGAGTTGCAGCGCAATCAGCGCGGCGCGACCTTGTATGTGTTGGACGAGCCGACCACCGGGCTGCATCCGCGTGATGTCGATCGGCTGCTCGAACAGCTGGATACACTGGTGACGGCGGGGCACACGGTGATTGTCGTTGAGCACGAAATGCGCGTGGTCGCGCAGAGTGACTGGGTGATCGACATCGGTCCGGGCGCGGGGGATCAGGGTGGTCGAATCGTGGTGGCGGGTACACCGCAGAAGGTTGCGGCGAGCAAGAAAAGCAAAACCGCGCCGTTTCTGGCCCGGTCCTTGAGCCGGTAATTGCGGCGTTCCGACTGGCACCATCAAGCGGGCGGCGAAGTTTTGAACGTTGGCGCGGGCCAGGCTTCGAATCTTTGACACCCGACGGATGTGTGTCGGGGGTGTTTTGACCAACGAGGTGGCCATGAACGAGCAAACCAGGCAACAGAGTCAATCTGGCGAACCGATTAACCGCAATGATCCAGCGATTGACCCGCAGGTGCCGGGGCAGCCGGCGCCGACGCAGCAGCAGGGCGAGGATGGTCAGGCGCAGAGCGCAGACCCGGCAGTGGACCAGAAGAACAAGCACACGGACAACGACAACGAGTTCAGTCCGGGCTTCGAACCGCAACCGGATCGGGCGAAGCCGGGGGAGGAGACGGATGCCGATATTGATACCGATGGCGGTTGATTTCGGCGGATATGACAAGGCCGCATCTATCTGGATGCGGCCTTTTTTTTGCTTTGGGTTTGTGGTGTTGCTGACATTGATCCCCCTCACCCCAGCCCTCTCCCCCAAGGGGGCGAGGGGAAAGGGAGCCGATCTCGGTGCCTTTCAAAACCCAGGTTCAACTCTGGATTTCAGGTCGGTGTGACTCGAACATTCAACACGATCGGCTCCGTCTCGCTCTCCGGAAAGGCGAGGGGGGAAAGGGAGCCGATCGGGGGCAGTTCAAAATCGGAGTTGCACTCCAGTACCTGAGTTCGAAGCCGAAGTTTCAGGTCGGCGTAACTCGAACATTCACCTCGGCCGGCTCCCTCTCCCTCCGGGAGAGGGCTGGGGTGAGGGTAAAGCTTTTTACTTGCTCGGATGCTTGGCCTGCAGCTCTTTCGCCACTGCCAGATGTTTCTCCAGCGCCGGCAACATTTTTTGTGAAAATGCCTTCAGTTCAGGGGCGCCTTTGACCTTGTCATCCGTCACGGTATTGGCTTGTTTCTTGAACAGCTCGATGGTCTCTTCATGAGCCTTCACCTGATTATTGGCGTAAGCGGCGTCGAAGGACTCATCGCGCATATCGAGGATCTTTTCCTTGGCCTGTTTGACCAGCGTCGTTTCGTCCGGAACTTCGATGTCATTGGCCTTGGCAATAGTCGCCAGCTCATCGTTGGCCTTGCCGTGATCGGTGATCATCATGTTGGCGAACGCTTTGATGTCAGCCGATTGGCTTTTTTCCAAAGCGAGGCGGCTGGTTTCGATTTCGGCAATACCACCGGCCGCGGCGTTATCGACGAAGTCATTGTCAGTCGCAGCGAAAGCGCTGCCCATGCCGCTGCTCAACGCGACAGCCAGAACCAGATGACGCAGGTTGAATCCGTCCATTGGTGTATCTCCACGCAGTTTTTGTTGGTGTTAACCAATGGAGGGAACACGGCGAGCAAAGGTTTGATCGCATTTGCGACAGGGCGACGAACGGGCACCGCTGGTCTGACAGGTGGTCGACAGAACCGTGCAACCGAGGCCATTCTGATAACTGGCCAGCGCAATCGATCGCGTTGGCCAGCCGATCAACTGACGGAGGTGTTCCATGCCGGTTCCCCATGACCTGTTTCAGGACTTGAGTTTCACGAAGGAAGAGATCCAGCAAAAACGCACCCAGGATCCACGACTGGATTCATTGATCAACAAATACTCCCTAGCCGACGCAGAGGTGGTCAAAGCCGAAACGGCCACCTCAGATGCTCCCACCGACGACGCATTGAAAAAGCTCAAAGAGAGGCGCCTGAAGGTCAAAGACGAAATCGTCAGCCATTTGCAGGCGCCGTCTTGATTCGCCATTGACCCGCCGACCTGCGGTTGCGGATCGACGGGAACGACAGCCACGACCGGCACCTCGAATGTACAGAGTCTTCCATCCGACTCATTGCGAGGTGCCATATGAACGATCCCAAATTTCCCAGTGAAGAGCAGGGCGCATTCGACCCGGTTCCCACGCATCCCGAACCGAACAGCCCGGCGCATACCACGGCCAATCCCGAAGAGCCGGATGAGGATCTGCCCGAAGACGAAGATCCGGACAAGTTCGACAAGTCCAGCAACTGACAGACTGTCTTCGCGAGCAGGCTCCCACAGTGGATTGTGTTGAGCCCAAATGCTGTGGTCAGCAAATAACCCTGTGGGAGCGAGCCTGCTCCGGGCGGCGTTCCGACGAAGGCGTCAGTCCATGCAACGCACAAATCTCAGATTCACTTCAGGGCCACATCCAACGGCATCCGCGCCATATGCGTCGCCTTCAACGAGCCAAAATATAACCACGGCCCATACTCACGCACCGTGGTAATCGGCGAGTAATTGCCACTGCTGGCATCCTGCAAATTGGCAATTACCTTGCCCTCCAGATTCAGCCCCAGGACAAACCCGCGCTTCTCCACCGGCTTAGGCAAAACCGCCAAAGCCCGCACGATCATCTTGCGCACGAATGGATGCCCTGCGGTGGTGTCTAGCAGCTTGTTGCGCGGCGCATACAACGCCACCCAAAACCGATTGCTGCCATTGAACGCCAGGTTGTCCGGCAGCCCCGGCAAGTTATCGATAAACAGGTCGTGAGTGCCGGCTTTCGGCCCGGTCAGCCAATAGCGGCTGATGCGATAGGCGCCGGTTTCGTTGACCAGCACATAGGCGTCATCCGGGCCGAGGGTCACGCCGTTCGCGAACTCCAGCTTGTCCAGCAGGACACTGGTTTTGCCGCTCTGGAAGTCATAGCGCAGCAAACGTCCATCGCCGCCGTGCTCGATGATTGCTTCGCCGTCATGGCCATAACCCCAGCGACTGGAAGCATCGCTGAAATAGGCGTAATGCCCGGACTTGTCGATGGCGACGTCATCAGTAAAACCGAACGCCAGACCATTGGCCGCCGTGGTCAAAGGCACCAGCTGACCCTGCGCATCAAGGGACAGCAAACCCTTGACCGCGTCGGCAATCACCAGCATGCCGTTCGGATGCCGGGCCAGGCCCAGCGGGCGGCCACCGGTGTCGGCGAGTACTTTGCGTTGCTGGCCGTCGAGGCTGGTGCGGATCAGTCGGCCGTCGTGCAGCCCGGTGATCAGGAAGTCACTTTCCAGCAGCAAGGCTTCCGGCCCTTCGATGTCGCTCGGCCCGACCTGCGCTGCGCCTTTGAGTTTCTGGTTCTCGGCGTAGAGACCTTCTGTCAGCGATGGCGCTGGCGGCGGCGTCCAGGCCACGGGTTCGACCCTGGTGGGCATCAACAATAAAAAGCCGATGACGATGAGGACCAGCAACAACAGCAGATGTCTCAGCTTCACGCGCTGGCCCTCGCTGAGGCCAGGTAGCGGGCGGCCATGTCGCGCAGCGCCAGCATCGATGCGGCGGATTCGCGCTCGATGCGCCGTTTGAGCAGCAAGCGATTGGCGATGCGCATGCCCAGTCCGTCGAAGCGATAATCCAGCGTGCGCACAAACCGTGTGCCGCTGCCCTCGGGGCTGCATTCATAGGTCAGCAGCAGCGACAAACCATGATCGCCCTGCGCCCGCGCGCACCAGCGCCGGCCGGGCAGGTATTCGGTGACTTCCCAGCGCAAATGGCCCGCGCGCCCGCCGGCATGAATGTCCTCTTCGAAGCGCGCGCCGGCATGCAACGGGCCTTGCGCACCATCGATTTTCAGCGACGAGGGGTGCCACTCCGGCCAGCGACTGACACTGGCGGCATAGGCCAGCACGGCGATGGGTTCACCAGCGATATCGATCGGGTGTTGCAGGCGGGTCATGGGCATTTTCGAATCGCTCAAAAGGGTGATTTCCGGCTCCCGGTAAAGGGTGCCGAACAGGTAGTCCATCAGCGGCAAAACGATGTTGAAATTGCGCTCCTGCATGCGCTCGCGGCGGTGATGCAGCTCGTGCAAGTGGCGCATCTGGCGGATCCACGGCAGGCGGGTCAGCGGGTTGTGTGGCGGCAGGTGTTCGCAGGCGTGGAATATCTCGTAAGTCAGATAACCGAGGACCATGCAGCCGCCAAACAACCCGGCCACGTTGGCGTCTACCTGTGCGAGCAGCCACCACAACGGTAGGGTGATCAGCAGTGTGTGCAGCACGATCAGCCACGCGGGGAACAGAATCACTCGCCAGTCGCGGGCGCTGTCGTAGGTCATGTGGCCGGGGGTGAAGAAACTGTGATGATCGCCGGCATGCCGGGCGTAGAACATTTTCGCGAAGGTCTTTTTGTGGTGGCCGAGATGACGATGGACCATGTACACGGCGAAATTGAAGAACAGCAGGGTCAACGGCACCGTCAGCCATTCCAGCAGGCTGACCTGCTGCACGCTGCTCCAGAAACCACCAATGGCCAACACACCGAACAGCAGCACGAAGGCGCCGTGCAACCACGGGTTGTACAGCGGATGAATGGCCGCACGATAGCGGCTGCGAAATGCCTCGGTGGTCTGCCTCACTGCATCACCTGCTGGATTGTTGTTATACCCGGCAGATTAGCCGATCCGGCCGTATGTGCAGGCCGGACCTCAATGGCACATGCGCCATGATCGGCTGTGAAGCCGCCGCTTCAGCTCAGCGGGTTCCAGCGTTGCGACCAGTCATCATCGGTGCGGATCACTTCGCGCAGCAGATGGAAGGCTTGCTGCAGCGTCGCCGAATCGCGATCACGTGAGTACACGAGGTAAGTCGGATAGCCGAACTCCGGGGCTTTGGTCACCGCTTCCAGGGCGCCGCTTTCCAGGTAAGTACGCACGACACGGGTGCGGAAATAGCCGCTGCCGCCGTGTTCGAGAATGTACTGCAGGGCCAGCGGGCCGAGGTTGAAACTCAGCGCCGCTTTGGCTTTTTCCGGCAGGGCCGCGTCATGCTGGCGGCGGAAGTCCGGGCCCCAGTCGATGTAGACGTAGGGATCGGGACGATCGGGGGCTCGCACCAGGATCAGTTTTTCTTCCAGCACTTGCTCGACCTGCAAGCCTGGCCAGTATTCCGGCTGGTAGACCAGTGCGGCGTCGAGCACACCGAGTTCGAGTTGGCGCAGGAGGTTTTCGCCGTCGCGAATTTCCATGCGCAGGGCATGCCCGGGAATCTTCTCGCGCAGTTCCGCCGCCCAACTGAGCATCAACGGGTTGCACAGGCTGACTTCGCCGCCGATGTGCAGCACGTTGTGATAGCCCTCGGGCAGCGGCAGGTCGCGGCGCGCGGCTTCCCAGGTTTGCACCAGTTGATTGGCGTAAACCACAAAAGCCTCGCCATTGGGCGTCAGTTTCGCCCCGGCGCGGTTACGCACGAACAGCGTGCTGCCCAGCTGACTTTCGAGTTTCTGCACGCGAGCGGTGATCGCCGTTTGCGTGACGAACAGCTTCTGCGCCGCCGCGGCGAGGCTGCCGTGGCGGACGATTTCCAGAAAGGTGCGAGCGAGATCGATGTCCATGGGCGGGCCGGTGTTTGAGGTGGCGGGCATTGTAAAGGCAAAAGCCCCTCATCGGATCGCCGCCCGCCTAACCCTCTCCCGGAGGGAGAGGGGACTGATTGGGGGATATTGAAAAATGCACTGACTTGAACGATCAGCGTTGAATCCATAATCGGCCCGATTTTTCAGGTCGATGCAGCTTGCCAGACACCTCGGTCGGTTCCCTCTCCCTGGGGAGAGGGCTAGGGTGAGGGGAAAGCAGTCACCGCGAAATCAACTGGCCAACTCAACCGAACGCACCCGCGCCCACTCTTCAATCAACCGCGCCGGCGTGCCACACACCTTGCGCTTGAAGACAAAATTTCGGCACTTCTCGGCAAACTGATTACGGTTGTAGAGCATGTCTTCCTGCATCTCCTGCAGCTCGGTTTCGCGGCATTGCTGGATCAATACCTGATCAACCCGCACCTTGCGCTCGCGTACCGCCGCGTAAGTCGGATCGCTCACCACGCTGTTGGCCCGTTGCAGCAACCACAGGGCAAACTCGTCCGGGCAGCGCGGGCCGATTTCCTGAACCATGCCCAGTTGCCACGCCTGTACCGCGCTTACCGGCAGGCAAGCCTGGGTCAATTGCTCGGCCATTGCCGGACCGACGGCGCGGGGCAGGCTGTAGGTCCAGTATTCGGAGCCGTACAAGCCCATGCTCTTGTAATGCGGATTGAGCACGATATCGGCGCGGGCAAAGACAATGTCGGCCGCCAGCGCAAGCATCACACCACCGGCGCCCGCGTTGCCGGTGACGCCACTGACCACCAGTTGCCGGGCGGTCAGCAGTTCTGCGCAGACATCGTCGATTGCCTGAATATTCGCCCAGGCTTCGGCGCCAGGATCCTGCGCGGCCTGAATCACGTTCAAATGCACGCCGTTGGAAAAACTGCCGCGCCCACCCTTGATCAACAACACCTGGGTATCACGGGATTTTGCCCAGCGCAGCGCGGCGACCATGCGCTGGCACTGCTCGGTGCTCATGGCGCCGTTGTAGAACTCGAAGGTCAGTTCACCGACGATGCCGGATTCCCGGTAGCGGATCGGTTGATAGGCTTCGTCACTGAACGGCTGCGTGGCGATCGACCAGTCCAGCACAGGCACCTCGGCCAGTTGCCCGGCCAGCAAGTGCCGCGCCGGTTGCTTGAAGGTCTCTTCGCCAGGTTGCGGTTTGCGCCGTAGGGCGCCGATCCACAGGCTTTGATCACCGGCGGCGACCAGCACCGCATCGTCATGCACCGCAAGAATCTCGCCGGGCATGCCGCTACGCGAATCCAGCTGCGCGTCGTACACGTAATACTGACCGCCGGCGAGGCTCGCCAACACGCCGGGCTGGCCGTCGGCAGCATCGATGCAGCGTTTGATGAAGCGTGCGCAATCGTGCCAGCTGAAGCTGCGGTCGACCTGTTTCATGTTCGGCTGCAAGCGTCCGCGTACTTTCGTATCGGCATAGTCGAGGGCAACCGGTTCAAACCCTTCGATGAATTTCTCCACCACTTCGCGAATACAACGAATCGCCGCATCACTGACCCGGCCGTTGTACAGCTCGGATTTGCGCAGGCCCGCCGGCAGGTTGAATTCGCAGGTGGCCCACACCGGGCCGGCGTCCATTTCCTCAACGGCCTGCAACGCGGTGACGCCCCAGCTTGGCAGTTCATTGGTAATCGCCCAGTCGAGGGCACTGGCGCCCCGATCGCCGACGATACCCGGATGGATGATCACCACCGGCCGTTCGGTGTTGCTCCACAGCGCCTGCGGCACGCGATCCTTGAGGAACGGGCAGATCACCAGATCCGCGCCGCTGTGTTCGATCTGTTCGCACACGGCCTGTTCATCGGTAAACAGCACAACGCTGGGTGAATGCCCGGCCTCGCGCAGTTCCAGCCAAGCGCGTTGGGTCAGGCCGTTGAACGCTGACGACAGCAGAATGATGTTGAGTGATCGCATGATTGCTCTTCCTTGAGTGGATTCGGCCGTGGGCTCTCGCTGAGCCGTCCCTGGCCTTCGATTGAGCCGCGAGATTAATCAGTGACCACCCACGCGCCAGTGATCGAGGTCAACGTTCTGTCAGCCAATGTTTCTGCGGCGACCAAGCGCCTTATGTTCAGTGGTTTGAATATGGTGATTTTTTATTGCTTAAAGTGTCGCCGAGGCTGCTGCACAGTCGCGCCTGGCTTAGAGCCAGGCGGGCGGCAGTGGTGGCTGGATGTGAGTGATCACTGCGGCAGCTGCTGGCAGGATTTTTGTGTTTACGTCCTACGGAAAATGCAGGGTTTTGCGGCAAGCAGGGGATATTTCCGACGACCTTTTCAGGTTGGTCGTCGGAAGCGCGATCTATAGCATCGGTCCTGACATTGAAGTCGCTGAGCGGCTTGAACGCTCAGGCTCCCAGATCAAGGATCAATTATGCGTACCCCACACATTGAGCATGAAACCTCTGTTTATTCCCTGCGCAATTTCTGGATCGACGATCGCGCCAGATGCCCCATGGAGGATATCGCGATGCCCACACCCAAAGCGCCCCGGCTGACGGGGCTGAAGAAGGTCGCGGGCAAGCCTGTCGATCTGCTCGTGAACGGGCAGAACATCGGTGACGATGCCCTGCTGATCATCCGCCTTACCGACGAGGGCTTTGAGCTGAGCGATGTCGTCAACATGCTTTCAACTTGCGAGTTGTATCTGCGCGAAGACATGGTCAAACGTATCACCGGCAAGTCTGTACGAACCGTGCGCCGGCTCATGAAGGAAGGCAAACCGGTACGGCTTGACCCGCAACAGAGTGTCGTCGCCTACCAATATGCGCTGGTGCTGGAGATGGCCACTCGGGCATTCGCCGGGCAATCGCGGGCGGAGGTATGGATGCAGAAACCCAGCCCTTATCTGAGCGGCCGCGTGCCATTGGAATTTATCCGACATCCACTGGGTTTCCAGATGGTGGAACAATATTTGTGGCAGATCATGTCCGGGGTTTACCCATGAATCCCTTGCCTTGGGACGAGCACTGGTATGCCTGGCGGCTGGATCCCGAGGTTTACGGGACTACGTGGGACAGCGGGATAGGCTCAGAACTGAATGGAGGTCGATGGAATGTGCCTGGCCGGCGAGTCGTTTATGCATCAGTCGATCCGTCTTCGGCCATTCTGGAGGTGGCAGCCAACAACAGTTTTGATGCGCTCGACAGTGAGCCGTACGTGCTGACGTGCTTTGAAGTCATCAGCGATGCCAAGGTCAGAATCGTGCAGCCGGAAGAGGTGCCGAATCCGTACTGGTTAAGCCCTGCCCGACCTTCACCCAATCAGCAGTTGTTTGCCGAGGCGCTGCTGGCCGAACATCCGTTTGTGCTGATCCCCTCGGCGGCGACTCGGTATTCCTGGAATCTGCTGGTGAGCTGCGAGCTGGCAGAGGGGCAGTTCAAGATGGTCTCTCAAGAAAGGTTTGGCCTGGATACCCGGTTGTTGAAGGACATGGCATTGGCCTGACAAGCAAAGATGCTGTTCATGATTCAGTTTTTACCCGTCAAATTACCTTTGAGCCTGGCCTTGCGGCTGGCCATCAACACGCTGCCGGCCATTGTCGCCGACGGCATGGCAACAGAATGTGGGAGCGGGAATGCGCAGTAAATTTGAGCGCGCGAATGAAAAAATCCCGCCATGAAGGCGGGATTCTTATGCCGCTGAACGTCGCTATTACGACGGGAACAGCTCGGACAGTTTCATCGACAGCATCATGTCGCCCTCAACGCGCAGCTTGCCGCCCATGAAAGCCTGCATGCCGTCGGTTTCGCCGCTGACGATACCTTTAAGGGTTTCGCTATCCAGTACCAGCGTGCAGTTGGCGTCCGGGTTCTCGCCTTCCTGGATATCGCAGGTGCCGTCTTTGACGATCAGCGAGTACTGCTTGTCTTCGTCAGTGATGTTGAAACCGAAAACCAGATCCAGACCGGCAGCAGCGGCTGGGTTGAACTTGGCTTGCATTGCTTTTACGGCATCGGCTACGGAGGTCATGGTTCGATCCTTATGAGGTTGATTACAGCAAGGTTCACAGTTAACCGGACTCAACGGAAAGTGATGAGTTCCGGAGCCTTCAACAGCTGCAGGTGTGCATGACTGTTGAAGGAGGCCAAAGCCACCTCGCGACCGCGGAACTTCAGCTGGTTGAGCGAGGTGTTGACGATTTGCCAGTTCAATTCAAAGGCCTGTCTGGCAGGCATTTGCGTAATGAGGTGGAGCAGGGCGGTGATGGTGCCGCCGGAGGTGAACACGGCGATTTTCTGTTTGTCGCCAGCCTGTTCAAGAATTCGCTGCAGTCCGGCGTGAACCCGTTCGACGAAACCCAGCCAGCTTTCCAGCCCCGGCGTGTCAAAAGTGCCGGCCAGCCAGCGCTCGATGATCAAGGCGAAAATCCGTTGGAATTCGCCACGGTTCTGTGCGGCGTTGCGCAGGATGTCGAGGGCTTCCGGCTCGTCCGCCAGCATGTCCGGGAGCAGCGCGC
This sequence comes from Pseudomonas sp. ok266, assembly GCF_900110195.1. NCBI lineage: Bacteria > Pseudomonadati > Pseudomonadota > Gammaproteobacteria > Pseudomonadales > Pseudomonadaceae > Pseudomonas > Pseudomonas sp. ok266. The sequence continues at coordinate 138,837 of NZ_FOCU01000004.1, forward strand.
GAATGACCGCGTCGGCATCGAATTCGTTGAACGCAGAATCGGTTTCCAGGGTCGGCACCGGCAGGCCTTTGGCGGCGTATTGCGCCAGCGCGCTGGTGGCCGTGTGCTGTTGGCGACGCAGGTCACCGGCGAGGCAGCGATCGAAGCTGATGCCCAGTTCAGCGAGGTGCTGACCGAGGATTTCTGCCTGACGCACACCGGTCGGCGACAGGACGTCATAGTCGTCTGCACCAAAGGAGGCCTGGCCATGTCGTATCAAGTAGATGCTGCCCACGTCCGCGTCATCCCGGTACGTTGAAGGTTGTGGCGAGGTTATGAGGATGACGGGTAGCTGTCAATGAAAAAACATACGCTTGTTTGAAATGCCTGTTACAGGGGTGTTGCCAGAGGTTTCACGGCTGGCCGACAAGCCGACGCATGGGTATGCTGGAGCCATCCCGCGTGTGTCTCACATCCGCGCATCGTTTAAGGAGTCTTTGTGGAGTTTTTCACCGAATACGCCAGCTTCCTGGCCAAGACCGTCACCCTGGTAGTCGCCATTCTGGTGGTGCTTGCCAGTTTTGCCGCATTGCGCAGCAAGGGCCGGCGCAAATCGGCCGGTCAGTTGCAGGTCAGCAAACTCAATGATTTCTACAAGGGCCTGCGTGAGCGCCTGGAGCAGACGTTGCTCGACAAGGATCAGCTCAAGGCTTTGCGCAAAGGCGAAGCCAAGTCCGAAAAAAGCGCGAAAAAGCAGAAGAAACAACCTGACGCCAAATCCCGCGTATTCGTCCTCGATTTCGACGGCGACATCAAAGCTTCCGCCACCGAAAGCCTGCGCCACGAAATCACTGCGTTGCTGACGCTCGCCACGCCAAAGGACGAAGTGGTTCTGCGTCTGGAAAGCGGTGGCGGCATGGTTCACAGCTACGGTCTGGCATCCTCGCAACTGGCGCGGATCCGTGAAGCCGGCGTGCCGTTGACGGTGTGCATCGACAAGGTCGCGGCCAGCGGCGGCTACATGATGGCGTGCATCGGCGAGAAGATCATCAGCGCGCCGTTCGCGATTCTCGGCTCGATCGGCGTGGTTGCACAGCTGCCCAACGTCAACCGCTTGCTGAAGAAACACGACATCGATTTTGAAGTCCTCACCGCCGGTGAGTACAAGCGCACCCTGACCGTGTTTGGCGAAAACACCGAGAAGGGCCGGGAGAAGTTCCAGGAAGATCTGGACATCACCCATCAACTGTTCAAGAACTTCGTGGCCCGCTATCGCCCGCAACTGGCGATTGACGACGTGGCTACCGGTGAAGTCTGGCTCGGCGTCGCGGCGCTGGATAAGCAATTGGTCGATGAACTCAAGACCAGCGATGAATACCTGGCCGACCGGGCGAAAAAGGCTGAGGTCTACCACCTGCACTACGCCGAGCGCAAAAGCTTGCAGGAACGTATTGGCATGGCCGCCAGCGGCTCGGTCGACCGCGTACTGCTGAGCTGGTGGAGTCGTCTGACCCAGCAGCGCTTCTGGTAATTCGAGCAGGCATAAAAAAACGCCGGTCACATGACCGGCGTTTTTTTGTCCGCAGCAAACCTTCAGCGGCGACGGAACAGCGGCAGCGGTTCGTCGGTGGCGGCCTGATAGGTCACCGAAAAGTCCTTGAGACCTTCCAAAGCTTCGTACGGGTCTTTGTCCGCACGCACGGCAAAGGCGTCGAAACCACAGCGGTGCATGTAGAACAGCTGATCGCGCAGCACGTCGCCAATCGCCCGCAGTTCACCTTTGAAACCGTAACGGTCGCGCAGCAGACGGGCGTTGGAGTAGTTGCGGCCGTCAGTGAACGCCGGGAAGTTCAGGGCAATCACCTGGAACTCGGCGACGTCTTCACCGATTTCCTCGGCTTCTTCGTCGGCGTCCAGCCACACACCCAGACCACCGTCGCGAGCCTTGAGCATGCGACTGTGTTCACGCCACAGTTGCAGCGGCACGATCAGGTCGTCGCAGTTGCTGATCTCGTCGATGTTGAAATCCTTGGGCAGCAAGTGCCAGGTTTCGTCGACGACCGCGTTGTTCTTAATGATTCGCTGCATAGACGCGTTCCTTGAAGAGGTCGATGCCAATACGCTGGTAGGTGTCAATGAAGCGCTCGTCTTCAGTACGTTGTTCAACGTACACGTCGATCAGCTTCGAGATCACGTCCGGCATGGCTTCCTGGGCGAAGGACGGGCCGAGGATCTTGCCCAGGCTCGCATCACGGCTGGCGCTGCCGCCGAGGGAGACCTGATAGAACTCTTCGCCTTTCTTGTCCACCCCGAGGATGCCGATGTGGCCGACGTGGTGGTGACCACAAGCGTTCATGCAGCCGGAGATGTTCAGGTCCAGCTCACCGATGTCGAACAGGTAGTCGAGGTCGTCGAAGCGACGCTGGATAGACTCGGCAATCGGGATCGACTTGGCGTTGGCCAGCGAGCAGAAATCACCGCCAGGGCAGCAGATGATGTCGGTCAGCAAGCCGATGTTCGGCGTGGCGAAACCGCCTTCACGCAGCTCACCCCACAGGGCAAACAACTGGCTTTGCTCGACGTCGGCAAGAATGATGTTCTGCTCGTGCGAGGTGCGCAGTTGACCAAAGCTGTAGCGGTCGGCCAGATTGGCGACGGCGTCGAGCTGCTTGTCGGTGATGTCGCCCGGGGCAACGCCGGTCGGTTTCAGCGACAGGGTCACGGCCACGTAGCCCGGCTTTTTGTGCGCCAGGGTGTTGCGGGTGCGCCAGCGAGCGAAGCCTGGATGCTCTTTGTCCAGCTCGGCCAGTTGCGCGGTCTGGTTGTCCAGCGCCTTGTAGTCCGGGTCGACGAAGTGCTTGGCGACGCGATGCAGTTCAGCCTCGGTCAGTGTGGTCTGGCCACCGCGCAGGTGTTCCATTTCCGCATCGACTTTCTGCGCGAACACCTCCGGCGTGAGCGCTTTGACGAGAATCTTGATCCGCGCCTTGTATTTGTTGTCGCGACGGCCGTAGCGGTTGTACACGCGCAGGATCGCGTCGAGGTAGCTCAACAGGTCCTGCCACGGCAGGAATTCGTTGATGAACGCGCCGACCACCGGAGTACGACCGAGGCCACCACCGACCAGCACGCGGAAGCCCAGTTCGCCAGCGGCGTTGTGCACCGGCTCAAGGCCGATGTCGTGAACTTCAATGGCCGCACGGTCAGCGGTCGAACCGTTGACGGCGATCTTGAACTTACGCGGCAGGTAGGCGAATTCCGGGTGGAACGTGGTCCACTGACGGACGATCTCGCACCATGGGCGCGGATCAATCACTTCGTCCGCAGCGACACCGGCGAACTGGTCGGTGGTGACGTTGCGCAGGCAGTTGCCGCTGGTCTGGATCGCGTGCATCTGCACGGTGGCCAGTTCAGCCAGAATGTCCGGGATGTCTTCCACCGCGGGCCAGTTGAACTGCACGTTCTGCCGCGTACTGATGTGGGCGTAGCCCTTGTCGTAGTCGCGGGCAATCTTGGCCATCATGCGCGTCTGACGCGAAGTCAGCTGGCCGTAAGGCACCGCCACACGCAACATCGGCGCGAAGCGCTGGATGTACAGGCCATTTTGCAGGCGCAGGGGGCGGAATTCTTCTTCGCTCAGCTCACCTGCCAGATAGCGTCGGGTCTGATCACGGAACTGCTTGACGCGGTCCTCGATGATCCGCTGATCGTACTCGTCGTATACGTACATATAAGTCCTGTTCTCAGGCTTGGGCCATTCGGAGTAGCACTGCGTTTTCGCTTGCTGGAGTCCGATTGTGCCTCTGCAATTCTGCGCGCACGGCCGCGCACTCCCTAACGGAGCCGGGGCAATATACCCGTTTGCAGTTATGCGCAAAAGTGATGTTTGAGTATATGTAAAGAACCAAATCGCCTAACGAGAATGGCTGTCAACTAACCCACATTTGTCGTGCGGACAATCATCGTCTTAACTGTGGTCGAGTCTTTCTGCAATCACCGATAAAACCGACAAGAGGCGATGCAATGAGCAATCCGACCAAGGCAAGAAAAAGCGACAGCAGTGTCGATGCGTGGGCCATTTTGTTCCTGATCATTCTCGTAGTAGGGACAGCGGTATTCTGGGTCAGTCATCAGTAAACGACCCATCCGGGCCCGCTTCCGACAGATTGTCGGACAAAAAACGGGATCAGGCATCAATAGCCGGTGGAACGAGGGCTATAATGCGCGGCCATTTTTCCTTGGGCCTGGATGCTTCATGTTCAAGTTTGTCCACATCAGTCTTCTATTGTTCGGCGCGCTGTTTCAGACCGGCGCGCGGGCAGAGTCTGTGCTGTTTTTGAATCCAGGCTCGACGCAGGAAGCGTTCTGGGTCAGCTATTCGCAATTCATGCAGGCAGCCGCTCATGATCTGGGCATCGATCTGCAGATTCTCTATTCCCAACGCCAGCCCGAACTGACCGTGGCTCAGGCGCGCATCGCGTTGCAGGGGCCGAATCGTCCCGAGTACCTGGTGTTCGTCAACGAACAATACGTCGCCCCGCAAATTCTGCGTCTGGCCGAGAACAGCGGCGTGAAGCTGTTTATGGTCAACGCGGCGCTGACACCTGACCAGCAAGCGCTGGTCGGTGAGCGGAACGACCGCATCGGCAGCCTGGTGCCGAACGACGAGGAGGGTGGTTACCTGATGATGAAGGAACTGATCCGCCTGCACCCGTCGACGCCCGCTGCTGAGCCGATTGAAGTGTTGGCGTTCTCCGGGTTGAAGGTCACCCCCTCGGCACAATTGCGCGAGCGCGGCATGCAGCGGGCGTTGGCCGAACACCCACAGATGCGTCTGCGCCAATTGGTCTACAGCGGCTGGACCCAAGAGCGCGCCTATGAGCAGGCCAAACAGCTGTTTGCCCGCTACCCGAAGGTGTCGCTGGTGTGGTCGGCCAATGATGAAATGGCCTTCGGCGCGATGCGCGCTTACGCCGAGACCGGCAAAGTCCCCGGCAAAGATGCCTTGTTCAGTGCGGTCAATACCTCACCGGCGGCCTTGCAGGCGTTGGTTGACGGGCGTTTGAGCGCGCTGGTCGGCGGGCATTTCACCCTGGGCGGCTGGGCGTTGGTCGAGTTGCATGATGTTGAGCAGGGCGTCGATTTGAATCACTACGGCGGCCGTGACCGGCAGATTCCCTTGTTGCAATTGATCGACAAAGCGCACGCCCGGCAAATGCTGGCCATGGGCACGTCGCCTGACTACGGCGTGAATTTCCGCAAGCTCTCGGCCAAGGGGCAACCGGCGTCGTATCGCTACCCCTTCACCTTGCAGACCCTGATGCGCTGACCGCGTCAGACCCCGGCGAAATGCAGCACCAGTTTGACGATGGCAAACAGCGTCAGCGCAAACACCGCCGTGAACAGAATGCCCAGCATCACGAAATGGCTGGGTTTGCCATGGGTGAAGTCCCTTGCCCGGTTCTTGCCGCTCTGCACCCCGAACGCCGCCGCCATCACGCTGTGCAGCATCTGCCAGAAGGTCGGCGGTTTGTTGTCGACTGGATCGTCCATAAATCCCTCTTCGAAAGTCGTGCCTTACAAGCATAGTCAACATACGCGCATGCGCCTGAGGTGGCCGCCCAGACATATCGTTACAACTGCGTCATGGGGCGATAACTATGTACCGCAGAGTCGTTCGCCCGGGATGGTCTGCTGACGCTCCATTTACAGGAGCGATGTATGTCCCCCGATTCCAGCCCCCAGAAGGTCAACGACAAACCAGCCAAACCTGTGGTCACGGGCAGTCTCCACGCTGAGTATCTCGAAGGCGCGGTTCCGCAATGGCTGGTCGACGCTGCTGCGCAGAGGAAGGATGAGATCAGACAGTCCAGGCCAGTGATACCGGCCTGGTACAGACAAGCGTCGTCGCAGCAACGCCAGGCGCTGGACAGCAGTTTCAGGAACAGTGTCCTGGCCCAGTCTGCACTGGACAAAACAATGTCTCCGCTCAAGGACATCGACGCGTTTGCCCGCCCGCTACTGACGCAAGCGCTGCAAGAACGCTGCAAGGTCACTGTCGATGTCGACAAGACGTTCCTCAGCCTCCGGCGTTCTTTGACCATGGGTATTTTCAGTGTGGAAATCGGTTCGTTCGAAGTCTTGAACCTGACGATGCTTCAGGCTGCACTGCACAATTTCGAAATCCGCGAATGCCTGCCCGGTGCCTTTCACGACAGTTCGGGTTTTGAGGAAGAAACCACCACGGCCGGTACTTTTGCGCCCGTAACGGTCAACCTGACCGTCATGGAGTTTCTGCGTTTGTGCCGTCATCTGGATCTTGGCGCGAAGTACCAGGCGTATCTCAAGGCGTTTTTCCACACTGCCGACCCAGACCTGGCAAAGACATTGCGCACGCAGTTCATTGCCAGCCAGAAAGCCGCCATGCGGGCGGCGGCCGAGCAAGCGTTGCTGACCAAGGATATTCGGCCTGAGGAACACGCGATGATCGTCTCGGTCATCGACGGTGAAAAACATCCTGAGGTGAGCGGCAGGCAGGTCTGGTTTCACGATTTGAGTCTGATGCGGCACAGACTGACCGGCTGCGTCGCTTTTGCTATTGGCCAGAGGCGTCGCGCCCCTGAAGCAGTCATTGTCTACGTGCCCAATGATCCCGAGCATCCGCTGAAGCGCTACACCGGGACGCAAATGGAGGAGACGTTCAAGCGCCGATTGACCGCCCGGGATACACAAGCGGAGCAGAGTGCCGGGCCGACGCCGTACCAGCAGTTCATCAGCCAGTTCCTGGATTATGACCAGCGCCCTTACTATTTCAGTCAGTTCGTGCGCGAGTCAGCCGATTCGCCGCCGAATATCATTTCGTCGCCCTGGCGCAGAGTTCCGGCGGCATTCGGTATGTTGTCGGCTTTTGTCGATTTCAAGGAGTTGCCACCTGAGTACCCGCCAATGGAACCAGAGCCTGACCCTTATATTGCCGTCTCGATCATGGCGCACAATGAGCGCGATCCATGGGCTGAAAACAGCGACCTCTGGGCCAGGCTCTATACGCAGCATTGCGAAAAAGTGCTGGCCGATGCCCGTAGTCATGCGGTGCCGTCGAGTGACATCGACGCCAAGGTGCGCGATGCAAAACTTGCGGCCCTGCTGCAAGTCGGGCTGCTGGTGCTCAACCTGGTGTCCATGTTCGTGCCGGTACTCGGCGAGGTCATGCTGGCGATCATGGCGGGGCAACTGCTGTACGAAACCTTCGAGGGCGCGCTCGAATGGAGTGAGGGCGACAAGCACGCAGCCAAGGCGCATTTGATCGATGTCGCGGAAAACCTCGCACTCCTCGGTGTAATGAGCGCCGCCGGGGCAGGTCTCCGCAAGCTCGGCGCGGTCAAGCCGGAGCCGGTGATTGAGGACTTGCACCCGGTGACCTTGCCCAACGGCGAAACACGCCTGTGGAACCCAGACCTCAGCAGCTACCAGCAAGACATCAGCTTGAGTGACGCGACCGGGCCGGATCAGTCGGGCCGGTATCAACTCGACGGCAAGACTTACCTGCGTCAGGGCGAAAAGGTCTACGAGCTGATTGTCGATCCGAGCACAGCGCAGTGGCGGATCAAACATCCCGCTGAGCCCAACGCTTACCGGCCAGTGCTGCAACACAATGGCCAGGGTGCCTGGCGCCATACGCTGGAACAACCGATGAGCTGGAATCGCCTGACGCTGTTGCGGCGCATGGGGCATGTGACCGATGGGCTCTCTGATGAAATGTTGCTGACGCTGGCCGAGGTCAGCGGCGTCAGCGAAAACAGCTTACGCAAGATGCACCTGGATCACGCGTCCGCGCCGCCCGAGTTGCGCGACGCCCTGCGCTTGTTCAAAGCTGATGCACAAGCCGTGCAAATGATCGAGCAATTGCGCGGCGCGACACCGATTGATGACCGTTATTTGCTGGCTTTGCCGCTGGTCACGCAAATGCCGCGCTGGCCCTACGATCGGGTATTGGAGGTCTTCGCCGGCCCCGAGCTGTCAGGGCCGTCGATTCGCTATGGCAGCGAAAAAGTCGTGCCCGGAGTCAGCATCAAGCCAGCGATCCAGCTCACGCGCACACAGGTGCTGAATGGGCAAATGCCCGAACGGATTCTTGCGGCACTGGAAGAGAATGAGATCAACTATTTGCTTGGCAGGGAAACCGCGCAATTTCGTGTAGCGCGGCCCGAGGCGTTCGGCCAGCAGCTGACGGAGCATGTTTATACGCGCCAGGCTTCGATTGTTGACAGCCTGTACCGCAGCAGTGAGCCGGACAGTGTTCGCCTGAGTATCCTGCGGCGCGAAACGCCTGGTCTGAGCGAGGCCGCGGCGCAGGATGTGCTCGATCACGCCACACCGGCGGAACGGGTGCGCCTGGACACAACCAGGCGGGCACCGCTGAACATGCTTGAAGAAGCGCGCTGGCATGCCGGTCGCGGCCGCCAGACGCGCGCATTTGCCGGTTTGCACAGCGAAAACCTCGCGTCGGCGGATAGCCGCCGCCTCGCCTTACACGCGATGTCAAAGTTACCGGGCTGGCCGCAGTCGTTACGTCTGGAAATTCGCGCGGGCAGTCCGACTGGCGCATTGCTCGACAGCCTCGGTGAAAACACCGCAGCCAACCGAAAGTATCTAATCAAGGACGGGCTGTTTTACCAGGCCTTCGACGATCGAGGGCAACCGCTCAACAGCACGCCCAGACCGGCTGACAGCTTTTACCGCGCGATCATGCGCGTGCTGTCCGATGACAATGCCGCCGCGATGGGATTGAGCGATGGCAGCCGAAGTCATGCGTTGCAGCGCAAGGTTATCGAGTCTGCGTTCAAGCACCGTGAGGGCGTTGCGCAATTGCTGGCGCCACAGGCCAAGCGGTTCAAAGCACCGAGCCGAATCGGCGCCACGCTGAAGGGCTATTACGCGAGCGGGCGTGGCTCCGGCCTGCTTCCCTCGCTTTGGGTGCGGGTGATGGAGCTCTATCCGGGCCCGCAACAGGCGGAGGCATTTCTCCAGCAGCAACGTGGCCGGACCGACCAGCAAATCTTCTCGGTGTTGCAGATGCGCCAACGTGAGTGGGAAGGGCTCAACGCTGCGCTTGACCAGTGGCAGGCCGGTCCGTCCGGCAGCGAGGCTGCACAGGGCAGGGCGCGGTTTGCCCAGGCCGTGCGCGACGCATGGCGCAATGCGCCGCTCGCCGCGCAGGTTCCGGACGCGGCACGCTTGGCGCTGGTGTGTGATGCGCCGTTGCCAGAGCTGAACACTTCTTTTGCACACATACGTGAGCTGTCGGTGGCTGGCAGCGGCTTGACGGACGCCAATGCGGATGCCTTTCTGGCGCAATTCCCCGAGGTGACCCATCTGTCGATAGGTAACCTTGAGCGTGGTCTGGAATATCTATCGTCCAGAACCCGGCCGCTCACTTCAGTGCCGTCGGCGGTCGCCCGGTTGCCCCGGCTTGTCAGTCTGCGCTTTTCCACCCATGCGCCAGCACTGGCAGCGGACTTTCCGGCAACGCTGGGTACGCTTACGTCGCTGGAAACGCTACATCTCGACTATGCCGGCTTCGACGCCAGAAGCCTGCATGCGCTGGATCTGAGCCCTTTGCGGCACTTGCGCTCCTTGCGCATCGACGCGCCCTATGCGTTATGGCAATGGCCGGCGTACGTCGAGCGGCTCGCGCAACTGGAACGTCTGGATCTGACGCACAGCGCAATACGCACGCTGCCCGAATCGCTGTATAGCGGACAAGAGCGGCTCTGGGCCGGACTGTCGCTGGACTGGGCGGCGCTGGCTCCGGCGCAGTTCATGCGTGCTTACGAATATGTCCGCAACTACTCCGGTGAGCTCGGCCATCTGGTCGATCTGAATCAGATGGTCAGCCAGTATTGCCGGGCGGAGCTGGACTTCATGGCGACCTTGCCCGATCTGCTCGATCCCTTACCGGCAAGCTTCGATGCCGCATGGACAACGCCCGAGGCGAGAATGACGGCGATTACCCGACTCAGGGCTGAACACGACGCAATCTTTGCCCAATTTCATATGCCGGCGCATCCGCAGGCGATGCGCTCTGCAGGGCTTCGCTGGCAATGGGCAACGGGGCGCAACGCGGGGACTTTACGCGCCCTCAAGCAAAGCTGGAATGCCGCCATCCGCCAACGTTATGGCGTGCCCGGCGACATTGCCACGTTCGAATTGCCTGTATCGAGAGTGGGGCTGATTGAACAGGCAGGCATGGAGCAGATCATCGAATTGCCAGCATTGCCCGCCGGCAGTTTTGCCCATGTCCGCACGCTGCGTCTGGGGCAACTGGACGTTCCCGTCGAACAGGCGCGTGCCTTTATCCGGGGGTTCAGTGCGACCGAAACGCTGGTCATGGCGGGGAACAACTTCACCGAGTTGCCGTTCGCTGCCGCTGATCTGCCAGCGTTGAGACAACTCGATGTATCGGCCAACAGCATCGTGATCACCCCGGCGGTGCAGGCACAATTCAATGGCTTGCAACGACTCGGCAGCCTGAACCTGCAAGCAAACCCGCTGGGCCAACTGGATGTAAGCGCCTTCAGCCACCTTCAGGCGCTGAACCTCAGAGCAACGGGGTTGCAAGCCTGGCCAGCCGGTGCCGAGCGTCTCGAGCGGTTGTACTGGCTCGACTTGCGTGACAACGCGATCGCAGCGCTCCCGCCACAAGCCTTGGCCGATCCGCACGCGCTGATGAAAGTCAATCTGAGCGGCAATGCTTTCAGTCCTGCCGGTGAGGTTGCCCTGAACGCCGCGTTGCAGCGCATCGAACACAGCTTCGTGTTACCCGAAGGCACACTCGCACGTTTTGCCGAGGAGCCCGTCCCGGACAACATTTTGCCGAGCCAGTCGGGCTGGTCGTTGACGAGCTTGTTATTGAAGCTTCCCGAACAGCGTATCGCATCCCCGGGCGAAGCCGGGAGACTGACCAATCTGCAGCGCCTGCATCCGGGCATGACGCAGGAACGCGCCGTGCAGGTATTGCAGAACCTGCGTGAAACAGGTTTGAGCAGTGGGCAAATAGATGTGCAGATCGCTCAATGGCATCAGGCTTGCGAAGGGCTGACCCGGCAGTTGAATGGCTGGCTGTTTACGCGGGGTGTACCCACAGGCGAGCGCCGAGTATCTGCGCAAAGCCGTTCCCGCGCGGCGGTACGTATCCGCGAAGCCTGGCGTGCGGGACTCGGACATAGCCCCGGTGCAGAAGGGCTGACACTTGGCCTTGAGGGCTTGCAGACTGGCGACTTGCCAAGCCTGATTGTGCCGCTTGCGAGCGTCACCACGCTGGATCTGAGTGGTGTGGGTATGACCTCCGCCGGCGCATCCGGTTTTCTGGGAGCCTTTGCCAATCTTAGGACATTGAGACTGAGTGGCAATGAGCTGACGGCTGTTCCAGAGCCACTGCTGCGCATGAGTCAGCTGGAACGTCTGGAAATGCAATATTGCGACCTGTCCAGCGCCACCAGCGTCTATCCGTTGCTCGGTAGTATCCGGTTGCGCTGGCTCGACCTCAGTTATAACGAACTTCAGGTTTTCAACCCGCCTGGATCAGGTGCTGTCGAAACGCTTGATCTGCGCTTCAACCAACTGATTGATTGGCCCGGTGGAGCACTCGAGGCGCCAAACCTGCGGACGTTGAACCTCAGTGGCAACGACATTACCGAGATTCCCGATGAACTCTTCGACGGTAGTCACGCGCAACTGATCGCGGGCACGGACTTGTCGGAGAACACTGAACTGTCACTTCACGCGTTACAGCGACTCAGATTCCAAAGCCGCGTCAACCACGCTCCAGAGATACTGGGCATTGCGCGTGAGGACATTGACGGCATGATTGACGCGCACGTCTTCGGCATCGACGAAAGCGGTTTTTCAGAGTCGGGCAGTGACAGCAACGGTTCTGCTGAGGGGGCTGTCGGCGTTGACATATATGCCGTGGTGGCGCCCGTCGAACCCGTCTCTAATCCGGCTCTGGCTATATCGCCTGAAGCATTGAATCCCTGGCTTGCGGGTGCTCCGCCGGCATTGGCCACCACGCGAACAACCCTTTGGACGCGGTTGGCGGAAGAGCCGAATCACGAGCGCTTTTTTCAGCTGATCTACCTGTTGCGTTATGCCCAGGACTTCCGGATTGCGCGCGCCGAACTGACCCATCGGTTGTGGCGTGTCATGGAGGCTGCAAGTGAGAACAGCGAACTGCGCGAATTGATGTTCCACAACGCCGAGACGCACGGTGCGTGTCCGGATGGCCGAATCCTGACGTTCAGCGAGCTGGAGGTTCGCGCTTATGAATACACCGCACTGCGCGATATTCCGCACGACCGCCCGGACCTTCGCGGGCGAGCCTTGCTCGATCTGACTCGGCGGCTGTTTCGACTGGAACGGGTCGACAGGCTGGCAGAAGTCGCCGGACGCCATCAAGACCGGGCGCAAATCCGCCTGCGTTACCGGCTTGGCATGACTCGCGGCTGGCCGGACGGGCTGGAGTTGCCGGGTCAGCCAGAACACTCGCTATACGACACGCCGATCAGCGGGCAGCGCTTGATCAATGCTCGGGCTGCGGTATTGGCGGATGAGGCGTCCAGCCTGTTTCTGGACGATCTGATTTCGCGTGACTACTGGAGCCGTTACCTGAAAGATATTTACCCTGACGTTTTCGACGAACTGGAACGCAACGCCACACAACGCCTGGAAGAGGTCGAGGACGCCCATCCGGACAAACACGGCGATGAAGCGTCGCGCGAGCGCTATCTAGAGGCCATGAACCTGCTGGAGATCGAGTTGGCGCTGGCACGCGCCGACAGGCTGAAGGAACTGTCCCGAACGGAATTGCAAAAGCTGGCGACGGTGATTATCGATGCACCACCCGCGCCATCGTCACCGCAACCGGGGCCCTCAAGACGCCAATGAATGCCTGAACGGACCTGGGACTGAGCTCCCAGATCCGTGGCGGGTTTCAGTTGTCGTAGCCGAGGTTCGGCGCCAGCCAGCGCTCGGTCACACTCAGCTCCTGGCCTTTGCGCGAGGTGTAGCTTTGCACCTGATCCTTGTCGACCTTGCCCACGGCGAAGTACTGCGCTTGCGGGTGGGCGAAGTACCAGCCGCTGACCGCAGCCGCCGGGAACATCGCGTAGTGTTCGGTGAGGAACACACCACTGCGACCGGCGCGCATTTCTTCGGCTTGCGGATCGAGCAAGGCGAACAGCGCCGCTTTCTCGGTGTGATCCGGGCACGCCGGGTAACCCGGAGCAGGGCGGATGCCGCTGTATTGCTCTTTGATCAGCGCGTCGTTATCGAGCTCTTCGTCCTTGGCATAACCCCAGTGCTCTTTACGCACTTGCTGGTGCAGCCACTCGGCGCAGGCCTCGGCCAAACGGTCGGCCAGGGCTTTGACCATGATCGAGTTGTAGTCGTCGCCAGCGTCTTGATAAGCCTTGGCCACTTCTTCGGCGCCGATGCCGGCGGTGGTGATGAAACCACCGACGTAGTCGGTCACTTCGCTGTCCTTCGGCGCTACGAAGTCAGCCAGCGAGAAGTTTGGTTTGCCGTCGGTCTTGATGATCTGCTGGCGCAGGTGATGCAGCTTGGCCAATGGCTTGCCGTCATCGCCGTACAGTTCGATGTCGTCGTCATGTACTTGATTGGCCGGCCAGAAGCCGAACACCGCACGGGCGCTGATCAGCTTCTCGTCGATCAGCTTGGCGAGCATCTCCTGCGCGTCCTTGTACAGCGCGGTGGCGGCCTCACCGACCACTTCATCTTCGAGGATGCGCGGGAACTTGCCAGCCAGGTCCCAAGAGATAAAGAACGGCGTCCAGTCGATGTATTCGGCCAAGACCTTGAGGTCGATGTTGTCCAGTACCTTGCTGCCGGTGAAGGTCGGTTTGACCGGCTGATAATTGGCCCAGTCGAACTGTGGCTTCTTGGCGATGGCCGCTGCGTAGCTCAGGCGCTCGGTGCGGGCGCTGCGGTTCGAGGTACGTTCGCGCACATCGATGTATTCCAGACGCGTCTTTTCGACGAAACCGGCCTTCAATTCTTTCGACAGCAACTGCGTCGCCACGCCCACTGCACGGGAGGCGTCGGTCACGTAGACCACGGCATCGTTGCTGTATTTCGGCTCGATCTTCACCGCCGTGTGCGCTTTGGAAGTGGTCGCGCCACCGATCATCAGCGGCAGGTGGAAGTCCTGGCGCTGCATTTCACGGGCAACGTGAACCATTTCGTCCAGCGACGGCGTGATCAGGCCAGAGAGGCCGATGATGTCGCATTTCTGTTCTTTGGCGACCTGCAGAATCTTCTCCGCCGGGACCATCACGCCAAGGTCGACGATGTCATAGCCGTTGCAACCGAGCACCACGCCGACAATGTTCTTGCCGATGTCGTGCACGTCACCTTTCACGGTTGCCATGAGGATCTTGCCTTTGGCTTCCGGCTTGTCGCCTTTTTCCAGTTCGATGAACGGGATCAAGTGCGCCACCGCCTGCTTCATCACTCGCGCGGATTTCACCACTTGCGGGAGGAACATTTTGCCGGCGCCGAACAGGTCGCCGACGATGTTCATGCCGGACATCAGCGGGCCTTCGATCACTTCGATCGGGCGGGCGAACGACTGGCGCGACTCTTCGGTGTCTTCAACGATGTGCGTGGTGATGCCTTTGACCAGCGCATGTTCCAGACGCTTGTTGACCTCCCAGCTGCGCCACTCTTCGGTCTCGGCTTCCTTGACGCTGCCGTCGCCCTTGTACTTGTCGGCGATGGCGAGGAGGGCGTCGGTGCCTTCTGGCGTGCGGTTGAGAATCACATCTTCCACGGCGTCGCGCAGTTCCTGCGGGATCTGGTCGTAGATCTCCAACTGCCCGGCGTTGACGATGCCCATGGTCAGGCCCGCGCGGATCGCGTACAGCAGGAACACCGAGTGGATCGCCTCACGCACCGGGTTGTTGCCACGGAACGAGAACGACACGTTGGACACGCCGCCCGAGGTCAGCGCATACGGCAGTTCGTCGCGGATGTAGGCGCAGGCGTTGATGAAGTCCACCGCGTAGTTGTTGTGTTCTTCAATACCGGTAGCGACGGCGAAGATGTTCGGGTCGAAGATGATGTCTTCCGGCGGGAAGCCGACTTCGTTGACCAGAATGTCGTAGGAGCGTTTGCAGATTTCTTTCTTGCGCGCTTCGGTGTCGGCCTGGCCAGCTTCGTCAAACGCCATCACCACAACGGCGGCGCCATAGCGCTTGCACAGTTTGGCGTGATGGATGAACTGCTCGACGCCTTCTTTCATGCTGATCGAGTTGACGATGCCCTTGCCCTGAATGCACTTGAGGCCGGCTTCGATCACTTCCCATTTCGACGAGTCGATCATGATCGGCACGCGGGAGATGTCCGGTTCACCGGCAATCAGATTGAGGAAGGTCACCATGGCCTTCTTCGAATCGAGCATGCCTTCGTCCATGTTGATGTCGATCACCTGCGCGCCGGCCTCGACCTGTTGCAGGGCGACTTCGAGGGCTTCGGTGTAGTTGTCTTCACGGATCAGCCGGGCGAACTTGGCCGAGCCGGTGATGTTGGTACGCTCGCCAACGTTCACGAACAGCGAGTTGCGATCGATGGTGAACGGCTCCAGACCCGAGAGGCGGCAGGCCTTCGGAATGTCCGGAATCTGACGCGGCGCGTAACCGGCGACGGCTTTGGCGATGGCTTCGATGTGCCCCGGGGTGGTGCCGCAGCAACCGCCGACGATGTTGAGGAAGCCGCTCTGGGCGAATTCTTCGATGACTTTGGCGGTTTCCGACGGCAGTTCGTCATACTCGCCAAACTCGTTCGGCAGGCCGGCGTTCGGGTGCGCGGAAACGTGGGTGCTGGCCTTGTTCGACAGCTCTTCCAGGTACGGACGCAGCTCACTGGCGCCGAGCGCACAGTTGAGACCGACCGAGATTGGCTTGGCGTGCGCCACGGAGTTCCAGAACGCTTCGGTGGTTTGCCCCGACAGGGTCCGGCCGGAGGCGTCAGTGATCGTGCCGGAAATCATGATCGGCAGTTCGATGTGCAGCTCTTCGAACACGCCTTGCACGGCGAAGATCGCCGCTTTGGCGTTGAGGGTGTCGAAAATGGTTTCGATCAGGATCAGATCCGCGCCGCCTTCGATCAGGCCTTTGGTGGCTTCGGTGTAGTTTTCCACCAGTTCATCAAAGGTGACGTTGCGGTAGCCCGGGTTGTTGACGTCGGGCGACAGCGAGCAGGTGCGGCTGGTCGGGCCGAGCACGCCGGCGACGAAGCGCGGCTTGGCCGGGTTCTCGGCGGTCTTGGCGTCGGCAACCTTGCGCGCCAGACGTGCGCCTTCTACGTTTAGCTCGTAGGCCAGTTCTTCCATGCCGTAGTCGGCCATGGAAATGCGCGTGGCGTTGAAGGTGTTGGTTTCGAGGATGTCGGCGCCGGCATCCAGATAGGCTTTCTCGATGCCGCCGATCACGTCCGGACGGGTGATGACCAGCAGGTCGTTGTTGCCCTTGACGTCACTCGGCCAATCGGCGAAGCGTTTGCCGCGATAGTCCTGCTCTTCGAGCTTGTAGCTCTGGATCATCGTGCCCATACCGCCATCGAGTATCAGGATGCGCTCTTTGAGAGCTTGCTTGAGAGCTTGAAGGCGGACGCTGCGATCGGACATTTGGACTACTCGGAAAGACCATTACGAAGGAGCGGGATCATAGCAAACCTGTGCGCTTTTAGAGCATGTTGGGCTTTTGCATGAATATCGCTCATGTTGGTACGAGCGTCATACTGTAGAATCGCGGCGTTTTTTTCAGGATCGGGATCAAGGGCATGTCGTACCGCGTCATCAGCATTTTTTTGCTGTTTTTAAGCTGGGGCGCCGTTGCGCAGGAACCCACGATCTCATATAGCCGTGATATCCAACCGATCTTCACCGAGAAGTGCGTGGCCTGCCATGCGTGTTACGACTCGGCCTGCCAGTTGAATCTGGGCAGCGGTGAGGGCGCGGCCCGTGGTGCGAGCAAAATGCCGGTCTACGATGGCGAGCGCACACAAGCGGCACCCACCACCCGACTGTTTTACGATGCCTTCGGTAAACGTGCCTGGCAGCAAAAAGACTTCTATTCGGTGCTCGATGCCCAAGGCAGCCAGGCTGCGCTGATGGCGCGCATGCTAGAACTTGGACACAAGACGCCACTGACGCCGAACGCCAAGCTCCCGGAAGACATCGTGCTGGGTCTGAACCGCGAAAACCTGTGCGCGATGCCCGCCGAGTTCGAAGGCTACGCCGGCGCGCATCCGAAAGAAGGCATGCCGCTGGCAGTCACCGGGCTGACCGATCAGCAATACCAGACGCTGCAGCGCTGGCTGGCCTCGGGTGCGCCGATTGACGAACAAGGCCTGGCGCCAAGCACCAAAGAGACGCTGCAGATCGTCCAGTGGGAAAACCTGCTCAACACTCCCGGCGCACGGCAAAGTCTGGTCGGTCGCTGGTTGTACGAGCATTGGTACCTTGCGCATATCTATTTCAAGGACGGCGAGCCGGGCCATTATTTCCAGTGGGTACGTTCGCGCACGCCGACCGGGCAGCCAATCGACCTGATCGCCACCCGTCGCCCCAACGATGATCCGGGCACCCAGGTGTATTACCGCTTGTGGCCGGTGCAAGGGGTGATCGTGCACAAGACCCACATCACCTATCCGTTGAGCGCGGCGAAAATGGCGCGGGTCAAAAGTCTGTTCTATAGCGGTAACTGGCAGGTTAATGCCTTGCCCGGTTACGGCCCGCAGAGCCGCGCCAACCCGTTCGCCACATTTGAAGCGATCCCGGCGCAGGCGCGTTATCAGTTCATGCTCGACAACGCCGAATACTTTGTCCGCACCTTCATTCGCGGCCCGGTGTGCCGTGGGCAGATCGCGACCGACGTGATCCGTGACAACTTCTGGGCGCTGTTCCAGGCGCCGGAACATGACCTCTATATCACTGACCCGAACTATCGCGGCCAGGCCACGCCGTTGCTGGCCATGCCCGGGCAGAACGATGACGTCGGCAGCGTACTGAGCCTGTGGCGCAACTACCGTGACAAACGAAACGAATACGAAGCCTTGCGCCGCGACAGCTACGCTGATTTGCCGGCGCCCAGCTGGTCGACCCTGTGGGCCGGCAACGACAACGCGCTGCTGAGCATTTTCCGCCACTTTGACAGCGCCTCGGTGACCAAAGGCCTGATCGGCGAGGTGCCGCAGACGATGTGGCTGTTCGACTATCCGCTGCTCGAACGCACCTATTACCAATTGGCCGTCAACTTCGACGTGTTCGGCAACGTCTCGCATCAGGCGCAAACCCGTCTGTATTTCGATTTGATCCGCAATGGCGCCGAGCAAAACTTCCTGCGCCTGATGCCCGCCGACTCCCGAGAGGATTACCTCGACGACTGGTATCAGAACAGCGGCCAGTTCAAGATGTGGCTCGATTACGAAGCGATCGACGACGACAAGCCGACGGCACTCAAACTTGATGACAAAGACCCGAAATACGACTTCGCCATGCAGTTGCTGGCGCGTTACGGTGATCTCAATGCGCACCCGGATCCAATCAACCGCTGCGATGGGGCTTACTGCTCGCGGCCGAATATTGACCCGGCCCTGCAAAATGCCGAGCAGGCGCTGAGTCGCCTGACCTCGCGTCCGGCGGCCGGTTTGAAGGTCATCGACCAACTGCCGGAAGCCACCATGCTGCGCATTGCAACCGCCAACGGCAAACGCGAGGTCTACAGCCTGTTGCGCAACCGCGCGCACAGCAACGTGGCGTTCCTGCTTGGTGAGTCGCTGCGCTATCAGCCCGGGCTGGACACGATCACCATTTACCCGGGCGTGCTCAGCAGCTATCCGAACTTCATCTTTAATGTCCCGGCCGATCAGGTGCCCGAGTTTGTTGATGCAATGGAAAATGCCAAGGACGCCAATCGTTTCGAGAAAATCGTCGAACGCTGGGGTATTCGGCGCAGTCACCCGCAATTCTGGTTCTATTTCCACGATCTGAGCCAATACCTGCACGAAACCGACCCGGTGGAAGAGGGCGTGCTGGACATGAACCGCTACGAGAATCTTTGATCGTTTCAGATTGGCCTGCTGTCCCAACTTGAAGCAACACAACCAAACCCTTGTAGGAGTGAGCCTGCTCGCGATGGCGGCGGTACATTCAACATCTCTAGTGCCTGATTTTCCGCTATCGCGAGCAGGCTCACTCCTACAAGGGATCTGAGGTGGATTCAGGAATTGTGATCGGGAGCAGGTGATGTTGATTTCAGTGCAAGCCCTGCGTGCGCTGGCCGCGTGGACGGTGGTGTGCCACCACTTCATGCAGATTTTTTTTGACTTCAAGGCGCGCGGACCGGTCGGCCAGTTCTTTATCGACAAAGGCGCGGTGGGCGTCGATATCTTCTTTGTCATCAGCGGGCTGGTGATTTTCCTCTCGACCGAAAACAAACCGCTGCCACCCGCGCGTTTCCTGCTGTACCGGCTGTTTCGCATCGTCCCGGCGTACTGGCTGTATACGCTGCTGATGGCGCTGCTGGTGGTGTTCGCCCAACCTTTGCTGCCGGATCAGACGGTGGACTGGGGCCATCTGCTGCTGTCGTTGCTGTTCATTCCTACCGAGAATCCTGGCGGCTACGGTATCTATCCGACGTTGAATGTCGGCTGGACACTGAATTACGAAATGCTTTTCTACGTGCTGTTTGCCTGGGCGCTGCTGTTTCGTTTGCAGGTGCGCCTGCTGGTGGTCGCCGCGCTGCTCTTTGCCGTGTGTCAGGCCTGGACCGGGTTTGGCTGGGTCAGCGCGTTTTATCGGTCGGACATCGTTTATGAGTTTCTGCTGGGGATCGGCATTGGCATGCTCTATCGGCGGGGCTGGATCGGTGCCGGCCTGAGGCTGCCGCTGCTGGCGATCGGCGTGGCACTGCTGGCGATTTATCATTTGGCACCGGCGCCAAGGCTGCTGAACTGGGGCGTGCCGAGTGCAGTGCTGGTCATGGCGTGTATCTCACTTGAGCGTTATGTCGAGCGCAGCCGAATGCTCAAACTGCTTGGCGATTGCTCGTATTCGGTTTACCTGATGCACGTGCTGGTGCTGTCGGCGGGGGGATTTATCGCGCAACGCTACGCGATCAACCCGTATTTGATGTTTGCCCTGTGCGCGCTGGCGATTGGCGTTGGCTCGTGGTTGAGCTACGAATGGGTGGAAAAGCGCAGCTACCATTGGCTCAAGGCGCGGGTTGACATGGAGCCGGACGAGAATCTTTCCCGACAAAAATACTAGGACTTTGTCCGGCGCAATGATTGGCGTAAACTGCGCCCAAGCCTGCGAGGAGTTTCCATGACCGCTATTACCATTACCGACGCCGCCCACGATTACCTGGCTGATCTGCTCTCCAAGCAGAACACCCCGGGCATCGGCATCCGCGTCTTCATCACCCAGCCTGGCACCCAGTACGCTGAAACCTGCATTGCCTACTGCAAGCCGGGCGAAGAAAAACCTGAAGACACCGCGCTGGGGCTGAAAAGCTTCACCGCGTATATCGATCACTTCAGCGAAGCGTTTCTCGATGACGCCGTTGTCGACTACGCCACCGACCGCATGGGCGGCCAGCTGACCATCAAGGCGCCGAACGCCAAAGTACCGATGGTCAACGCCGACAGCCCGGTCAACGAGCGCATCAACTACTACTTGCAAACCGAAATCAACCCGGGGCTGGCCAGCCACGGCGGCCAGGTCAGCCTGATCGATGTGGTTGAAGACGGCATCGCCGTTTTGCAGTTCGGTGGCGGTTGCCAGGGCTGCGGCCAGGCGGACGTAACCTTGAAGGAAGGCATCGAGCGCACCTTGCTCGAGCGTATTCCGGAGCTGAAAGGCGTTCGCGACGTGACCGACCACACGCAGAAAGAAAACGCCTACTACTAAGGTGTTCGCTGCGGACATGAAAAACGGCGCCCCGTGAGCGCCGTTTTTTTATGGGTGACATGTACCGACGCCTTCGCGAGCAAGCTCGCTCCCACATTTGATCGCATTCCAAATGTGGGAGCGAGCTTGCTCGCGAAGGCGGCTTCATGGGCGATAGAGATGCGCATGCCCAGCGCGATACAACGATGACTCGCTGAACACCTCGCTGCCCAACACCCGGCCGACCAGGATCAACGCCGTACGCCGAAATCCTTTGGCCTCAACCTTTTCGGCAATATCCGCCAGCGTCCCCACCACCCAATCCTGATCAGGCCACGTCGCCCGGTGAATCACGGCAATCGGGCAATCCGCGCCGTAATGCGGCAGCAGTTCCACCAGAATCTTCGGCAAATGGTTAACGCCCAGATGAATCGCCATGGTCGCGCCATGCTGCGCCAGACTGCCAAGCTCTTCGCCTGCCGGCATTGCGGTTTTGTCGGCGTAGCGGGTCAGAATCACACTTTGCGACACGTCCGGCAGCGTCAATTCCGCGCCAAGCAGCGCCGCACAGGCTGCGGTGGCCGTCACGCCGGGAATGATCTCGAACGGAATATCCAGCTCGCGCAGATATCGGATCTGCTCGCCGATCGCGCCATACAGACTCGGATCGCCGGAATGCACCCGCGCCACATCCTGACCCTTGGCATGCGCGGTCTTGATCAATTCGATGATCTGTTCCAGATGCAGTTCGGCGCTGTTCACCACCGTTTCGGCTTGATGGCCGTCGAGTACCGCCGCCGGCACTAGCGAACCTGCGTAGATAATCACCGGGCAACTGCGAATCAGCCGCTGGCCTTTGACAGTGATCAATTCCGGGTCGCCGGGGCCGGCGCCGATGAAGTAGACGGTCATCGTTGAATCCTGAGTAAAAGAGGGCACGACTGCGTTGCAGATGAACAACGCTCATGATCAATGGCGGGGATTATCGGGATTTTACGCCGCGCCGGCCAATGCCAGCGTGGCCTGAGCGTATTTTTGCCGGGAGATCAGCAGTTTTGCCGGCGCTTGAATCAGCTGTTCAGCGAGCGCAAGCGCGGCACTTTCGGCGACGCCGTAGCAACCGGTGCGTTCGTAAGCAATCTGTGAATGGTGACTAAGCCGCTGTTGGTAGCTGGCCAGTTCGTCACTGCTGAAGTACAGCAGGGGCAGAGCCAGTTGTGCAGCAAGTTCTTGCAGGCCCGGCTCGTCGCGCTTCAAGTCGATACTGGCCAATGCTTTCACCGCCTCAAGCTCAATGCGATGCGCCTGTAACGCTTGATCGAGTAACGCGCGCAGCGTGCTGGCCGGGCAGCCGCGCTGGCAGCCCAGGCCGACCACGAAGGTCGGCGCTGCGCGGTCATCGGTCATGCGTGGTATTGACCAGCGCTTTTGCGGCGGAACAACCAGGCGCTGATCAGGCCCAGGGCCAGCCAGAACGCCACGTTGGTCAACTGCGAAGCGATTTTGAACTGAGCTTCGAGTGCTTCGGGGGCGAGCATCGAATGCACTTCCGGTTGCGGTGCGCCGATCACGTGGGGCACAGCGAGGATGGCCACACCGAGGACCTTCATCAGCCAGTGACGGCTGAACGCGATCAGCGACAGACCTACAGCCGTCGAAGCGGCCGTGCCGATCCACCACGTCTGCCGCGAAGCCAGATCAGCCGCAGCGGTGCCCGGCAGTTCTGGTGGCAGGCCCAAGGTCGGAGCAAGCACGAACGTCGCGTAACCGGCCAGGCCCCAGAGCAGGCCCTGCGAAGTTTTGGTCGGCGCGCGCAGGGTGTAGAGGCCGGCGAGCATCAGGGCGAAACCGACGGCTACGACCAGATTACCGCCAGTGGTCGAGACTACGCGCTGCCAGCCGTCTTCCGGCTCCCAGGCCTCGGCATCATGGGTGTGCGCAGCCACGCCAGCGGCGTGTTCGTGAACCGCCACCGGCTCGGACTTCTCGAAAGTTTCCGCCTGCAGAATCAGCGGCGAAACCCAGAAGCTTTGCAGCAGAGTGAGGAGCAGGGCGGCCAGCAGACCAGAGAAACCTGCAGTTTGCGCGATACGCTTGATCATGTCGGCAGGTCTCAATGGCACGGGAACGCGGCGCTGTGGCGGGTATCGTGGGCGGCGTTGTGCACCGCTTCGATGTGCGAGAAGCCGGCAAAGTAAACCAGACTGGCGCCGAGGATCGATGCAAAGATCGCGGCGGTCAGGCGTTGGCTCAGGGTGGTGGTGCTGGCGATTTTGTCCGTGTTGCTGCCGGTGCTGCTGATGATCGACATGGCGCTTCCCTCTGGAGTGTCAGCGGGTGAATAGAGCGCATGAAAACCCCTGCGGGTCGGGCTCGCAGAGGTTCGAACAGCGCCCGCCCACCGCGGGTTTGTTATGTGCAGCGCCGCACAAAAGCGGGCTGTGTGTTGCGGGCCGGTCTCCGGGCTCACGAGGGGTTGGCGTCAGGCCGACCTGCAAGCGTCACCTTCCCATACCGTATCGGCACAGTGGTTTTGACGCTTCGCTCGCTTACCGTTGCGGGGGCAGCACCGGACTGACATGGGCTTGAGTAAAGCACATGATTCACCGGTTTCCCGTTTCACCCTGTGAAGGGCACCCGTAACAAGTTGTGTAGGAGAGCATGGGCGGGGGATTTGAGTCAATCGGCGCCTAGCGCATGATCAGCAGGACGTACACCCCCAGCGCCATCAGGAACGCATAATAGGATTTGATTCGCGTCAGGCTCAGCAGCCACGCCAACGCCACCGGGAGGATCCATGGCATGGCCGCCAGGTGCTGGCTGGCCAAAGGATAGAGTGAGACCGCCAGCAGGCTGACGAGCATCGCCACCGATGTGTATTTTCCCAGACGATCGATGAAAGCGCGGGCAGTTGCCGAAAGCCGTTCGACATCGACGGCCAGCGGCAGCAAGCGGCAGACGATCGAAACCAGCGCGCAAATCAGTACGTACAGCCAGAAAGTACCAGGTTCAATCATAGACATAGCTCGTCAGAACGGTGATGGCGAGCACCAGCAGCAAGCTGACCTCGCCCAGCCACAGCAAGCTCGCGGCGGTGGCCAGGCCGGCAATCCATTGCGCATGGAAGCTGTGACGGTCGCGGGCCATCTTGCCAAGCGAAGCGCTGATGAAAATCGCGATCACCACACTGACGTGATCCATCACTGCGTTGTCGGCCACGCTGGCGAAACAGTACCCGACCACGGTGCCAAGCAGGGCGGCGGCGTACAGCAGAAAGCACACGGTGTTGGCATACGGGCGGCTGATCGGTTGCTGATCCTTGCGGATCGACATCAACGTGAAAGCCGCATTTGCCATCACCGCCAGGGCGGGGACGAACGCTTTGACCGGGCCCTGGAGGCTGGATTTCAGGCTCAGTGTGAAGACCAGAAAACGCAAGTTGATACTCAGCGCCGAGACCAGCACGCCAAAGGCGTTAAGCAGGTGCGCGGGGGTTTCCAGCAGCGTCAGTTGCAACGGCGAGGCCATTACCGTACCGCTGAAAACCACCATGGCCGGAAGATCCAGACCATGGCGGCGCCCGAGCATGCCGATCAGGGTGAAGGTCAGCAGCAGCGAGAAGACGAACGGTAGCGCATCGCGGATACCGGTCGCGATCTCGCTGCGCGACGCCGGTTTTGCCAGGTTCGACTCAACCAGCATGAGTGCTGTGCCGCGAGCCGGCCAGCAATTGCTCTACGCCGTTCTTGTAGGCCAGGGCTTTTTCCAGGTAGTACTCGGTGGAGAAGCGCGGAATGAACTCCTCCACCACGGCCACACCCCGATAGCCGTTGACCGCGAAGCGATTGAGCACATCGCTCAGGCGCAAGTTGCCTTCGCCAATCGGCAGATGTTGATGGTGGGTGTTGTTGAGGTCGGCAATGTGCAGATGCCGGGTAACCGGCGCCAGATCGGCAATGGCTTTGAACAGGCTTTCACCATACGGCAGCAGTGAGCACAGATGCGTCACGTCGATGGTCACGAAGCACCCGGTTTCCTTGTGAAAGCGCAGGTGTTCCTCGACGGTGAAGACCGGGAATTTCGGCCGCTGACCGCCCATGTTCTCCAGGCACAGGGTGATGCCATCGGTGTTGCAGCGCTTGGTCACCTGGTTGATCGCTACTATCAGGTTGTCCAGCAGTTCGCCGTTTTCCAGTTGATCTTTGTAGCCGGGATGAAAAGTGACGCTGGTGGCGCCGGCCTCGTGGGAAAACTCCACGGCGGCACTCAGACAGTCCACCGCTTGGGCACGTTCGGTCAAATCCGGGGAGCACAGGTTGTACTGGCGACCCCACCATCCGGCGTGGACGGTCAGCGTGATGCCATTGTGTTCGGCGAAGCTGCGGATTTTCCCGGCAAGCTCAGACCGGTCTTCGGCGCTCAGCGACCAGAAGGTTTTTTCGGCGTCTTCGCCGATCTCGAACTCGACCGCTTGGAAATGTCTGGCCAGATCGGTGATCGAACCCAGGATGTCTGCAGGGTTGTCGTAGACATTGGTGGAAAAGGAGATCATCGGGAAGTGAGCGCTGATCGGGCCTTCGATGTGATATAGCGGGTCTTTACGGGTCATTGCGCTGGTCCTTGCGTAGTGAACTCTGGGTGGGTGATCGCGGCGTTGAAGTCCGCCGGGTCGTCGGCGTCGCTGCAGCCCAGCAGCGTGTAGCCGTGGCGGTCTGCGGAACGGCTGATGCTCTGGCCGAACTTGTCGGGGTTGAGGTTCACGCGTAATGCAAACGGGTGTTGCAGCAGGCGTGCCTGGAGCTGTTGCGGATCGGCGGTCGGGGCCGCCTCGATGTAGCGGATCGCCATTTTGGCGTAGGTTTTCTCGGGCGTCGGCAGTGACGTGCCGGCCATCGCGGCGATGGTGCTGGCTGCCAAATGCACCCCCGTGGTTTTCCAGACCATTTCCCAGATCTGGTCACCGCCGAAGCGGGTCTGGGTTTCGATGAATTGCAGGCGTGAACCGTCCAGCTTGATTTCCGTGTGGGCCGGGCCCCAGCGGTTGCCCATTCGCCCGAGCAGCCACAGCACCGCTTCTTCGATCTGCGCGGCGGTTTTCTCGTCGAGCCCGGCAGGAAAGTCATGCCCGGTTTCGACATAACCGGGGGCACCGCTGGTGTATTTGCGCGTGATGCCGAGAATCCGGTGCTGGCCATCCAGGCTGAGGGATTCAACGCTGTATTCGTCGCCGCTGGCGAAGGCCTCGATCAGATTGTTTCCCTCCAGCGAGAGGTGTTCGACATCCTCGGGCCTGTCTATGGCATAGACGCCCTGACTGCCCGAACCGTTGACGGGTTTGACGATGGCCGGGCCATGGCGCAGCACGAAAGCGCGAGCCTCGGCACCATGGTTGATAGCGGCAGTGGGCAACTCGTAGCGACTGCCTTTGAGCAATTGGCGAAACAGCAGCTTGTCGCGACTGACTTCCACACTGCGCAGGTTGTTGTGGACGATGCCCAGACGTTCGCCCAAGCGTGACGCGGGCAACAGGCCCAGTTCCGAAAACGAAACCACGGCATCGAATGGCGATTGCCGGTGCAGCCGTTCTACCATCGTGCTGTAGGCCGGCAGATCGGCGATGTCAGGCGTCAGCAGTAGCGTTGCGCGCTCGCGCTGATAGTCAGATAACTCGCCGGGTTGCTGGACGAGAGTAAATCGAAACTGCCGCGCAGTATCCCAATCCAGTCCCGAATCACGCCCGCCGATGAGCAGAATGTGTTTGGTGTTCGCCGCCGTGGGCTGCTCGCCATAGACATCAATGTCGCTGACGGCGAGCAAGGATTGTCGCAGGCGGGCGGTGTCGGGTTGCCTGAACTCGATGTACAGGTAGTTCTGAAAACCGTTGCTGACCGGTCCGATGGCTTCGCCCGGAGTGACGTAGGCGTACCAACGCTGGAAACCTGGCAAGCGGCAGATCCGGTCGGCGCCGTGCAGTCCGTCATAGAGCCGGTCTGTGCGGGCAAAAGGGGTGGCGATGCCGAACGCATCCGGCGCTTCGCTGGCGCTGGGCAGAGGCTCGGCGGACAGCGCGCGGTGGTAGCAGACATCCAGCGCCAGCCCCCAGGCTTGGCGAATCACATGAATCCGGCTGCCGCCGGGGCGTGCGCCGACTTCGAGGACTCTTGGCCCGCGGGGGGTGAGAATGAACTCGACATGGGCAAACGTGCCTTTGAGCGCTAACGCTTTCACGGCGTCATGGGCCAGGCGATGGCAACGCTCCTTCAGCGCTGCGTCGGGCTCCAGCAGCGACGGCGTGTAGCGGGCGAAATGGTGAAAGTCGCCGCGATCGATATCGACGCCGGCAATCACATCGACGATCGGAAAACTGCTGATCGTGCCATCGGCGGCAATCGTGCAGTCGATGGAATGGTTGGAGCCCTGGAGAAATTCCTCCAGCAGCAGTTGATCGGTTTCGCGGCTTTTGCCCGCCACATAGCGCTGCAGCGCCGGCCATTCATGACGGGCGTAGTCGAGCAGATCCTGCTGATCGTCGATGCAGCGTACGAACAGGCTGCTGTAAAGGTTCGCTGGCTTCAGGATGAACGGGTAGGGCAGATCGCCCGGGCGCGCCAGTAGGTCGTCGATACGAACCTGGCGAGAGACCACGTGCAGATCCAGGTTGCGCGACTGTTGGAAGCATTGGCGTTGCAGCACCTTGTCCAGCGTGTTTTCCACGTTACGGTGCAAGTGGGCCAGCGCCGGCAGCGCCGCACACAGCCGCCCCGTGATCGCGACATAGCCTTCACGGAAATTCAGGACACTGGTGAAGCCATGCTCGTCCAGCAACTGCTGCGTCAGCTGGATCAGATCCGCGGTCAGCCCTCTGGAAAAGTCGTACAGCGCCACCGGCGAGATCTGTTTCGCATCGGCGATCTTGCTGGTTTTGCGACTATCGGCAATCAGCAAAGGGGTGATGCCTTCGGCAATCAGGCCCTCGTATTCTCCGTCACGAATATTGCCGATGATCAGGCAGGCGGCTGCACTCATTCGTCAACCTCCTGATCGAAGCTGTAGTGGACCCGGTTCAGGCGCTGGCAAATGTGAGCCAGACGAATCCGGTCCACGCCGTAGGCGCCACCGCTCAAGACATTGCGAATGATGTGCGCCAAGGCATCCAGGTCTTCGCTGCTGATGCCCAGACGAGTGATTTCCTGAAGGCCGAAGCGCAGGCAGTCGCGGCCATTGATCTGTTTATTGTTGATCCGGATCCCCAGTTCATTGAGCTGCTGCGCCGCTTGCCGGGCCCGTTCGCCTTCGAGCAACAGCAGGTGCGTGTCGGAGGGGTGCAGCGTCCAGCCCGGCAGGTCGGCGAGTGCGTCGTGCAACTGGCGAGTATTGGCGCACATGCGTTGGGCGTAGGCCTGGCCGTAGCGCTGGGTTTCCAGCAGGCTGACGAACAGTTGCAGCAGACCGGGCAGATTGGGCGAGGACACCAGCGCACCACTGAGCGTTTGCTCGATCCGCTGGGCCAGATCGGCACGCCGGCAGACGATCAGTGCCCGGTGCGGACCTGCCAGGGATTTGTGGGTGTTGCCTTGAAGAATATCCGCCCCCTCGTCAAGCGGATTGGGAAAGGCCTTCCCGGCGATGAGGCCCAGAGTGTGCGACGCATCGTAGATGATCAGTGTCCGCTCAAAGCCCCGGCGGTTCAGCAGCGCGCGCAGTGGTTTAAGGGCGATTGCCCGTGTGGTCAGACCATGGTCGAGCAGTACGGCTGCCGGTTGTACACCGCACGCCTGGAGTTGCCGATCAACGTCCCCGAGATCAATTTGTCCGTCAGCCGTCAGTTTCAAAAAGACGCTGTGCCGGCCCATCTTCTGCACCAGAGGCCCGGTTGCGAAATGCCCGCCACTTTCGGGCGCCAGTGATAATACGCAGTCGCCCGGCTCGGTCAGGGCGGCCAGCACGCTCAGCGTGCAGTGCACGCCGGAGAGCACACGGTATTCGACGAACGGCGCGTGGAACATTGCCTGCACGGCTTGGGTCGCCAAAGCCTTTAATGTTTCGACTTCGGGGAAGTGTTCGACCTGCATGCCATTGAATTCGGCGGCATAGCATTGACCGTCAATGGCCTGTGCATTGAACAAGTAACGCTCGTAATGGCGATTCTGTCCTAGCGTGCGTGCAGTCTCGGACAATATGTTTTCATTGGCGGTCAGCGATAGTGTGGAAGTTCTTCGTGCGCACGCCTGTTGAAACTGTTCAATGATGAAGTTATGCGCGAGTGGGGTACTGACTGAAAGTGCATGAGTCGAATGATTCATTAGTAGTCCGCCAGGTCGAAGTCGATAATCAACATATCGCGACTGCCGCGATCCGAATTAATGCTCGATGTTTGCAGTGGGGAAACTTCATGCAGAAGTATTCGGTCATTCAAGACGAGGGTTTCCAGATAGTCAGTCAAAGTTGCACTGAATACTTGGCCACCTTCTTCATCAAATATCCGGCTTTCGCCACCGATGACATGCTGACGTTGAATCAGGTGTTGAAAGACAAAATCGTGCCCGTCGCGATGTCGGCCCTCAGGAGTGGCCTGGCCAGCATTGCCTTGATCGCAGAGGATACGGAACTGATGGCAGGTCACGAGCCAGTCGCGCGGCCCCAGCGCCATGTCCAGCAGTGCCAGGTCGGCGGCCAGCAGTGTCTGCAGAATCGGGGAGTCAATGAACGTCGCCTCGCAGCGGGTGTAGGTGCGCTGCACCCCGCCCAACAGCGGGTTGTCGGTCTCGGCTTGAAAAAAGTGGCAGTCTTGCAGCGCCGTCCACTGGCGTTCCCGTTGGCGATACTGGAACTTGCAGATGCGTCGTTCGCGAAGACCGTTCTCTGCGCTGAGATACGCATCGGTATGCAAATGCTCCCAGGTCGCATTGAATGCCCGGCATGCTTCGCGTCCCAGCAGCGCAACATCCAATGCTGGATAGTGGGCACTGTGCGCATAGTGGCAATTGCGCAGTAGTTCGGAAAGTTCCTTTAGTCCGGCATCACTTGAAAGCCGTAACGCGTTACCGGCACTCATGTTGTGGATACCCATGGGTGCAGGAAAGAAACAGGCAGGATCAAATACTGATAATAATCAGCCATGCAAGAAATCCTTTCTTGAGAGACTCATAGTCCTTGTGCGAACTCATCGTTCATATCTTGTATTGATTTATCAATTTGGTTTTTGTAAAGATATGTAATCAAATACGCGCAGCCGCTCTATTTCAGGGTTTAACCCGGTGGTGGTTTTTTAATTTAACGGAGAGGGCATGTAAGACATAACTTACAACTACTTCTTAAGTGAGAAGTGTTCGCGATCATTAGACGAAAAAGTTGCTGTCCTTATAACCACAATGATCCAGGCGTTGACCCGCCTGCCGTGCATGCGTAGCCTTGCGCAATCGAGGTTCTCCGGCGTGTGCCGGAGCTAAGAAGGGAACGCGGTCAATGCCGCGGCTGCCCCCGCAACTGTGAACGGTGATGTTCGCTGCCACGCCACTGCCAGCTCAACTTATGAGCCCGCGGGAAGGCGCAGCCAACGCCAGGCCCAGCGCCTGAACGCCGTCAGCCAGGAGACCTGCCTCGTCACAGATTCTCACTACAACCGGGCGGGGTGATCCGGTGGCGAACTCTCCAGGCACGCGCGCGCGTTGCCGGTTCTCGTCCCGTATGCCCGCCGCTTGCCAAAGGGCATACCGATGAAAACACTGGCCAAACTCCCCGTCACCATCGTCACCGGCTTCCTCGGCTCGGGCAAGACCACGCTGCTGCGGCACATGCTCGACAACGCTCAGGGCCGTCGTATCGCGGTGATCGTCAACGAGTTTGGCGAGTTGGGCATTGACGGTGAAATCCTCAAGCAATGCACCATCGGTTGCACCGAAGAGGAAGCCACCGGCCGCGTTTACGAGCTGGCCAACGGCTGCCTGTGCTGCACCGTTCAGGAAGAGTTCTTCCCGGTGATGCGCGAACTGGTTGCCCGTCGCGGCGATCTCGACCATATCCTTATCGAAACTTCGGGCTTGGCCCTGCCAAAACCGCTGGTACAAGCCTTCCAGTGGCCGGAAATCCGCAGCGCCTGCACCGTTGATGCGGTGATCACCGTGGTCGACAGCCCGGCCGTCGCTGCTGGCACTTTCGCCGCGTTCCCGGATCAGGTTGATGCCCAGCGCAAACTCGATCCGAACCTCGACCACGAATCGCCACTGCACGAACTGTTCGCCGATCAACTGGCCAGCGCCGACCTGGTGATCCTCAACAAGGCCGACCAGACCAGCGCGGAAGATCTCGCTCGTGTCCGCGCTGAAGTCGCCGAAGAACTGCCGCCAGCGGTGAAAATCATCGAAGCCAGCAACGGCCGTCTGCCGCTGGACGTGCTGATCGGCCTCGGCGCCGGTTCCGAGGAGCATATCGACAGCCGCCACAGCCATCATGATCACCACCACGGTGAAGGCGATGACGACCACGATGACCACGATCACGACGCCTTCGATTCGATCTCCATCGAACTGCCACAAGCCGACGAAAGCCTGCTGCTCGACGCCCTGACGCAACTGGTGGTCAAGCACGGCATCCTGCGCGTCAAAGGTTTCGCCGCCATCCCGAACAAGCCAATGCGTCTGCTGATCCAGGGTGTGGGTACGCGTTTTGACAAGCATTTCGACCGTCAGTGGGGCGCTGATGAAGCGCGCGTCACGCGTCTGGTGTTGATCGGTCAGGAACTCGACGCCGCGCAACTCGAAGCGCAACTGCGCGCTGCGCTCAGCGTTTAAGCCATGCACCTGCTCAGGACTCAGCCCGGCGGTTTCGTCTCGGATGACAACATTGCCGACCTTGGCCAAACCCCCGCCGAGCTGGTGATCCTGTGCAGCGGCGACTCCAGTCTGGCGCTGCTCGCCGAAGCCGCGCAGCAGTTGCCGGAAGATTACCCGAGCCTGCGTCTGGCCAACCCGATGCAGGTGCAGAATCACGCTTCGGTCGATTTGTACGTCGATGAAGTGCTGCGCCACGCCAAGGTGATTCTGATTTCGCTGCACGGCGGCATCGCCTATTGGCGCTACGGCGTCGAGCGTCTGATCGAACTGTCCGAGCGCGGTGTGCAGGTGATTCTGGTGCCGGGCGATGACCGTCCTGATCCGGAACTCAGCGACCTGAGCACCGTCAACGCTGTGGATCGTGATCGCCTCTGGCAATTCCTGCGTCAGGGCGGCCTGGGCAATGCGCTGGACTTTTTCCGCTGCCTCGCCAACCGTTGGCTGGCTCGCGATTACGCCTGGGAAGAACCGCAGGCGCTGCCGCGCACGGCGATTTACCATCCGGATAAAACCAGCGCCGCACTGAGTGACTGGCAAGCCGATTGGCTGCCTGCGCACCCGGTCGCGGCGGTGTTGTTTTACCGCTCGCATTTACAAGCGGCGAACACCGCGTTCATCGATGTGTTCTGCCAGCGCTTGCAAGCGGCGGGGCTGAATCCGCTGCCGATCGCGGTGGCCAGTCTGAAAGAACCCGGCTGCCTGACGGTGGTCGAGGACTGGCTGGACGAGGTTGAGGCCGGGGTGATTCTCAACACCACCGGGTTCGCTCAATCCAGCCCGGAAGCGCCGCATCTGCGACCGTTTCGCCGAAATATCCCGGTGATCCAGGCAATCTGCGCGCAGGACAACGAGCCCGGCTGGCGCGACAGCGAGCAAGGCCTGGGGCCACGGGATCTGGCCATGCACATTGCCTTGCCGGAACTCGACGGGCGCATCATCAGCCGGCCGATCAGTTTCAAGGATCTGGCCTGGCGCAGTGAGCGCAGTCAGTCCGATGTCGTCTGCTACCGCGCGCAACCTGAGCGCATGGATTTCGTCGCTGAACTGGCGCGGCGCTGGATTGATCTGGCGCAAGTACCAAATGGCGAAAAACGCATCGCATTGATCCTCGCCAACTATCCGACCCGTGATGGGCGCATCGGCAACGGTGTCGGTCTCGACACGCCGGCGGCGGCGCTGAACATCCTGCGTGCATTGCAGGCTGAGGGATATCCGCTCACCGCTGAACTGCCGAATAGCGGCACCGAGTTGATCGAGCAATTGCTCGGTGGCGTCAGCAACGATCTCGACACCATTGATCTGCGTCCGTGCCAGCAAAGCCTGGCGATGGACGCTTATCTGACGATGTTCAACGCGCTGCCCGAGGCCAATCGCAGCGCTGTGATCGAACGCTGGGGCACGCCGCAAAACGACCCGATGTGCCGCGACGGGAGGATGATGATCGCCGGTCTGCGCTTCGGCCTGACCTTCGTCGGTATTCAGCCGGCGCGCGGTTATCAGGTCGACCCGAGCGCGGTCTATCACGACCCCGATCTGGTGCCGCCGCACGCTTATCTGGCGTTCTATTTCTGGTTGCGCAACACCTACGGTGCCCACGGCGTGATTCACGTTGGCAAACACGGCAACCTCGAATGGCTGCCAGGCAAAGGCGTCGGTCTTTCGGAGAACTGCTGGCCGGATGCGTTGCTCGGTCCGCTGCCGAATATCTATCCGTTTATCGTCAACGATCCGGGGGAGGGCGCGCAGGCCAAACGGCGCACGCAAGCGGTGATTATCGATCACCTGATGCCGCCGCTGACCCGTGCCGAAACCTACGGGCCGTTGCGCAATCTGGAGCTGCTGGCCGACGAGTATTACGAAGCGCAGCTGCTTGATCCGCGCCGCGCCCGTGAACTGCAGCGCGACATTCTGCTATTGGTCCGCGAGACGCAGATCGACCGCGAACTGCAACTCGATGCCGCGCTGGACAGTGATGCCGACGCGGCGATCTGGTTGCCGCGCCTGGATACGTATTTGTGTGATTTGAAGGAATCGCAGATTCGCGATGGTTTGCACATTTTTGGTGAATCGCCGAGCGGGCGTTTGCGCATTGATACGTTGTTGGCTTTGCTGCGTATACCGCGTGGCGATGGCAAAGGCGCGCAGTCGAGTTTATTGCGGGCATTGGCCAAAGCGTTCGAACTGGGTTTCGACCCGCTCGATTGCGCGCTGGCCGACCCTTGGTCTGGTCCGCGCCCCGATCAATTGCGATCAATCGGCGACGAAGTCTGGCGCACCGCCGGCGATACCCGCGAACGCCTCGAACTGTTTGCCACACAGCTGATTTCCCAAGCCCTGCACGATCCATGTGGGAGCGAGCTTGCTCGCGAAGGCGTCGTGTCAGCCAACACTTCATTCACTGACACACCGCTTTCGCGAGCAAGCTCGCTCCCACAGGGTCCGGGGTGGTCTGATGTGAATGCGATTATCCAGTCGCTGCGCGAAGTCGTCGCCCCACGCCTCGATGCCTGCGGCCCCGCCGAAATGCGCGGCCTGCTCGACGCCCTCAGC
This sequence comes from Pseudomonas sp. ok266, assembly GCF_900110195.1. Taxonomy (NCBI): domain Bacteria; kingdom Pseudomonadati; phylum Pseudomonadota; class Gammaproteobacteria; order Pseudomonadales; family Pseudomonadaceae; genus Pseudomonas; species Pseudomonas sp. ok266. The sequence continues at coordinate 173,163 of NZ_FOCU01000004.1, forward strand.
GGTCGCTTCGTCCCCGCGGGCCCCAGCGGTGCACCCAGCCGTGGTCGCCTTGACGTGCTGCCCACCGGCCGCAACTTCTACTCGGTCGACGTGCGCAACCTGCCGACCACCACCGCGTGGCGCATCGGTTTCCAGTCGGCGACGTTGATTCTGGAACGGCACCTGCAAGACCACGGCGATCACCTGCGCCAGCTCGGATTATCCGTGTGGGGCACCGCGACCATGCGCACTGGTGGCGACGACATCGCCCAGGCCATGGCACTGATGGGCGTGCGTCCGGTGTGGGCCACTGGCAGTCAGCGCGTTGATGATTTCGAGATTCTGCCGCTGAGCCTGCTTGATCGTCCGCGCGTCGATGTCACGCTGCGAGTTTCCGGGTTTTTTCGGGATGCCTTCGCCAACCTGATTCGCCTGTTCGACGCCGCCGTGCAAGCAGTGGCAGCGCTGGACGAGCCGGACGACCTCAACCCGCTGGCCGCGAAAGTGCGTGCCGAGCGCGAGGCGCTGCGGCAATCGGGCCTCGATGAGGACACCGCGCGGCGTCAGGCCGGATGGCGGATCTTCGGCGCCAAACCCGGCGCGTACGGCGCAGGCGTGCAGGGCGCCATCGACGGTCGCTTGTGGCAGAGCCGTGAAGATCTCGCTGAGGTTTATCTGAACTGGGGCGCTTATGCTTACGGCGGTGCCGACGAAGGCACCGCTGCGCGCGAGCAATTCGTTCAGCGCCTGAGTCAGGTACAAGCGGTGCTGCAGAATCAGGACAACCGCGAGCACGACCTGCTCGATTCCAATGATTACTACCAGTTCCAGGGCGGCATGCTCGCTGCCGTGGAAAGCTTGCGCGGTGAAGCGGCGGCGAGTTATCACGGCGATCACAGTCAACCGGATCTGCCAAAGATTCGCACCTTGAAAGAAGAGCTGAACCGGGTGATTCGCTCACGAGCGGTCAATCCGAAATGGATCGACGGGGTCAAGCGCCACGGCTATAAAGGCGCGTTCGAAATGGCTGCGACGGTTGATAACCTGTTCGCGTTCGATGCGACGACGCAGTTGATTGATGACCACCAGTACGCTTTGCTGGCCGATGCTTATCTGCTGGATCCGGCAACGCGGGAATTTGTTCGTGAGCATAATCCGCACGCGCTGCGGGATATGACCGAGCGGATGCTTGAGGCACAGCAGCGGGGGATGTGGCAGGAGCCTGGGGCTTATAAGGAAGCGCTGGAGAATCTGCTGCTGGATATTGAGGAAGATATGTAACCGGCCAAAAGCTACCCTCACCCCAGCCCTCTCCCGGAGAGAGAGGGAGCCGATTTGCGTTGCTGTCGAAGTCTGAGTTCGGCCCGACATATCAGGTCGACGGAATTCGAAAGAACACCTAGGTCAGTTCCCTCTCCCCAGGGGAGTAAGGGGGTAAGGGAGCCGATTTGTGTTGGCTTTGGAGCCTGAGTTCAACTCGATAATTCGGGTCGGCGCAACTTGCAAGAACACCGCAATCAGTTCCCTCTCCCCCTGGGAGAGGGCTAGGGTGAGGGCCACCCCGACTGACACACCACAACACTCAAGCACACCAAAGACCACGACAGAGAAAACCCAAATGACCGACACCCCGCATTTCCCGCTCTCCGCCGTGGTCGGCGCCGATGACCTCAAGCTCGCCCTGTGCCTCACCGCCATCGACCCGAAAATCGGCGGCGTGCTGATCGAAGGCCCGCGCGGCATGGCCAAATCCACCCTGGCCCGGGGCCTGGCCGATCTGCTCGCCAGCGGTCAATTTGTCACCTTGCCGTTGGGCGCCACCGAAGAACGCCTGGTCGGCACCCTCGACCTTGACGCTGCCCTCAGCGAGGGCCGCGCGCAATTCTCACCAGGTGTGCTGGCCAAGGCTGACGGCGGCGTGCTCTACGTCGATGAAGTCAATCTGCTGCCCGATCACCTCGTCGATCTGCTGCTCGACGTTGCCGCCAGCGGCACCAATCTGATCGAGCGTGACGGCATTTCCCATCGGCATTCGGCGAAGTTCGTGCTGATCGGCACGATGAACCCGGAAGAGGGCGAGTTGCGTCCGCAACTGCTTGACCGCTTTGGCCTGAACGTCGCCCTCAGTGGCCACACGGCACCGACCGAACGCGGACAGATCATCCGTCGGCGACTGGATTTCGACAGCGACCCGCAAGCGTTCTGCGCACAGTGGCAAGGCGAGCAGCAAGCCTTGCGTGCACGTTGCGAAAACGCTCGTCGTGCCCTGGCCGATATTCCGCTGGATGATGCCGCACTGGCGCAGATCACCGAGCGTTGTTTCGCCGCCGGGGTTGATGGTCTGCGTGCCGACCTGGTCTGGTTGCGCGCCGCACGTGCCCACGCAGCGTGGCGCGGAGCTGAGGTGATTGGCGCAGAGGATATCGACGCTGTCGCCGAGTTTGCCCTGCGCCATCGGCGCCGTGAGCAAGCGCCATCGAATCCGCCGCAACCGGCCCAGTCGCCGGCCGCGACTCAGGCATCACCGAGTGAAGGGCAGGGCCAGTGGGGCGACATGCCGGCGCCTGCGCTCGCCACCGGCGCCCGCCGCGAAGTGCCGAGCTGGCCAAAAAAGCCTTAGGCATTCGCCCCCGATCCGACGCGGGGGCGAATGCCAGACCCCGCGCCGGTCGGCTGGACAACGGACGCCAAGGCAAGCGCCATAAGGCGCGCAGCGGTACGGTAAATTGGCCGGGCACGTTGCTCAACGGGCGTCCCCGGACGCGTGAAGATTTGCTGTTTCAACTGCGCACGCGTACGCCGCATGAGTTATGGCTGGTCATCGTCGATGCCTCCGCCTCGACCCGCCGCCATCAGGCCTTGAGCGATGCCAAAGGTTTGCTCGCGCAATTGTTCGATGATGCTTACCGGCAACGGGCACGACTCGCATTGTTGACGGCCAGTGGCTCGGTGCCGAAATGGCAGGTGCAGGGATTGAAGGCGTCCAGCGGCTTGCGTGTCTGGCTGGACGCTTTGGGTGCAGGCGGTGGCACGCCGTTGCTGGCGGCGCTGGAGCAGGCCGGGCAGTGGCTGACGGTGCGGCGCAAGCGCTTTCCTGCCGAGCAGCAACGCTTGCTGGTGGTGACCGATGGGCGTCTGAAACAGTGGTCGGGATTACCGGCGCTGGCGTGCCCGGGGTTGTTGATCGATATCGAGCGTGGGCCGATCCGGTTGGGCCGGGCCAAGGATCTGGCGACGGAGCTGGATGCGCAGTATCAACATATCGATGAATTGATTTCCCTCTGATACTTTCTGTGTCTGGTCGGACCTCATCGCGAGCAGGCTCACTCCTACAGGGGAACGCATTCCAAATGTAGGAGTGAGCCTGCTCGCGATTGCATCGACCCGGTCTAGAGCCGAACACTCAAAACCCGAATCACTGCTCTATGCTGCACCCAGCCCCAATCACAAGGAGTGAGCGATGCGCGTTCTGGTCAAAAACCCTCAAGACGACTTCCGCGTCAAAGCCTACGCCGGCACCAACGGCGTGCTGCTGGCCATGGACCTCGCCGAGTCCCGGCGCCAAGGCCTGCTCGGGTTTGCCATCGAAAAGCAGCAGGGCGCCAAACCCTGGTTGTTCCTGTTCAACAGCCTGACCTTCCCGAATAAGGCTCACACCTTTCCCCAGTTCCACGCCACCCCAAGCGATAAAGCCCCGCTGCAGAAATTTCGCTGGGCCGATTACGCGGTCAATCCGGGCATGACCCTTCACTATCGCGTGCATCTGGCCTACGGCACTGCGGATGCCGTGCAGTTGGGTGAGTCGCTGGAACTGACGATCACCTCCGATGACGGTCACCCGAGCAATCAAAGCGTGATATTCAACCGTGCGGTCGCCGCCAGTCAGGCATTCCAGCGCAAGTTTCCCGATCTGGACGCGCAGATCAGCGCCAACAAAAACATGCCCATCGAAGCCTGGCCCGATGCCGCGCGACAGTGGCTGGAAAACGGTTTGCTCGGGCGCTTGCTGGGGTTTATCGAGCGTGCGGTCGATGGTCAGTGGGCGCTGGACATCGCGATTTACGAGTATCAGTTGCAGGCAATCGTCGATGCGGTCAACGCGGCGTTCACGCGAGGCGTACAGGTGCGGGTGCTGTATCACGCCCGGCCCGATGATGAAGACACCACGCTCAACGAAGCGAGCCTGGCGGCACTGCCTCCCGCGAGCAAACGCGGGCGAGTGACCCACAACATCTTTCACAACAAATTCATGGTCCTGCGCCGCGTCGATGCCAGCGGCACTCATCAGCCTGAAGCGGTTTTGTGTGGCAGCACCAATTTCACCGCCAACGGGGTTTATCGTCAGGCCAACGTGGTGCATGTGCTGGACGATGCATCGATTGCCGCCAGTTATCTGCAGACGTTCGAGCAGATCTGGGCGCAGCCGGATGATATCGGCGTTACCCGTGACTGGATTACTGAACACAACCCGATGAGTCCGCAGCAACCTGTGTTCGCCGGGTTCTCGCCGCGCACCGGCGGGGCCGATCTGCAGGCGTTCGTGCAGATCATCAGCGCGGCGAAAAAGGACGTGCTGTTCGTCACCGCGTTCTCGCTGCCGGACGCGATTCTTAACGCGTTACTCGGCCAGCCCCACGACGACATTTTGCGTTATGGCCTGCAGAACACTGCCAGCCGAATCACCGGTTTTCACGCCGACCGCAGCGCCGAATTCGCCGCCACCGCATTGCTCAACACCGGGCTGGAAGGCTGGCTGCGCGAGAACATGAAAGGCCAGAAAGGCAATCTGCTGGTGCACACCAAAGCCGTGGTCACCGACTTCACCACGGACACACCAACGATCATCAGCGGCAGCCACAACCTCAGCGTTTCGGCGAGTAATGGCAACGATGAAAACTACCTGATCATTCGCGGCGACACCGATCTGGCGGATCGTTACGGGCTGGAGCTGCTGCGGTTTTATGAGCATTACCGCTTTCGTTATTTCGCCAAGAAGCTGGCGTTGAAGCAGGTGAGTCCGTTGGCGGTGGATGACCATTGGACGAATGACTATTACATCGAAGGGGATTTGCGGCAGTTGTCCCGCCTACGCTTCGCTGGCCGCTGACATTGCCCCTGCGGCAGCTCCTACGGGGGAATCTGGAGCGCTGTTACAAATTTAGAAATGATTTGCCGCTGTAGGAAATGTTCCCAAAGCCTGTACGCTCCAAGGCCATTTTTCATTCAGGATTTGCATGAACACCCTCTCGGAGCCTCCCAGTCGCACCTTCCCCTCGCGCCATGGCGCGGTCTTGACGCACTCGCAGCATCCCGTTTTCCGACATCCGACTATCGTTGCTAACGCGGCCCCAGAGCCTTCGCGTTGCGCTTTGCCGTGTCCGGCAGCCTGAATTCATCGAGAGAGATAGAGACGTTTTATGGAATGGTTAGCGGATCCCACGGCCTGGTTAGGCTTGTTGACTTTGATCGTGCTGGAACTGGTGCTGGGTATCGACAACCTGGTGTTCATCGCAATTCTGGCAGACAAGCTGCCACCGCATCAGCGTGACCGCGCGCGGATTATTGGCCTGTCGCTGGCGCTGATCATGCGCCTTGGCCTGTTGGCGAGTATTTCCTGGCTGGTCACCCTCACGCAGCCATTGTTCGAGGTGTTCGACAAGAGTTTCTCTGGTCGCGACCTGATCATGTTGTTCGGTGGTGTGTTCCTGCTGTTCAAAGCGACGATGGAGTTGCATGAGCGATTGGAAGGCCACGTTGGCGAACGCTCGAGCAACACCGCCTATGCGCTGTTCTGGCCGATCGTTGCGCAAATTGTGGTGCTCGACGCGGTGTTCTCGCTGGATGCGGTGATCACGGCCGTCGGCATGGTCGATGAACTGGCGGTGATGATGATCGCGGTGATCATCTCGATTGGCTTGATGATTGTCGCCAGCAAACCGCTGACGCGCTTCGTCAACGCGCACCCGACGGTGATCATGCTGTGTCTGGGCTTCCTGATGATGATTGGTTTTGCCCTGACGGCCGAAGGTCTGGGCTTCCACATTCCGAAAGGTTATCTGTACGCCGCCATTGGCTTCTCGATTCTGATCGAGGTGTTCAACCAGATCGCCCGGGCTCGGCGCAAGCGTTCGATGCAGGGTTTGCGGCCGATCCGCGAGCGCACGGCTCACGCGGTCATGCGCTTGCTGGGTGGGCGTAAACTGGCGGCGGAAGAGGTCGGCGAGGAAATTGCCGACCTGCTCGACGACGGTGACGCGCCAAGCGCGGAACTGTTCGACCGTCGCGAACGGGTGATGATCAGCGGCGTGCTGCAACTCGCCGAACGCCCGATTCGCGGGCTGATGACCGTGCGCGCCGATGTCGACACGCTTGATCTGGCCGATGATCGTGAAGCGATTCGGGCTCGCTTGATGCACTCGTCCTACTCGCGTCTGCCGTTGATTCGTAACGGTGCGGTGGATGAGCCGTTGGGCTTCGTGCACAAGAAAGAATTGCTCAAGGAGTACCTGGCCGGCGCCGAGCCGAACCTGGAACACCTGGCGCGCAAGACCATCAATTTGCTCGACAGCTACTCGATCCTCAACGCGCTGGAGCAAATGCGCGCCGCCTCGACGCACATTGCTTTTGTGGTCAACGAGTTCGGTGATTTCGTTGGTGTATTGACCATGACCGACATCCTCGAATCGATTGCCGGTGAGTTGCCCGATGCCAGCGAAATCGAAGGCCCGGATGTGGTCGAGGAGCAGGGCGGGTTTATCGTCAGTGGTGCGTTGAACCTGTCGCGAGTGCGCCAGCGCACCGGGTTTGGTGCGCAGCCGACCGAGGACTATCAGACGATGGCCGGGCTGGTCATGAGCCTTCTTGATCGTCTCCCGGTCATTGGTGATCGTCTGGAACTTGAAGGCTGGCAGATGACGGTCAAAGCGGTGGAAGAGCGGCGGGTGACGCGAGTGCTTTTGGAGCGCGCGCCAGCGTAATCCCCGAGTTCTCTACTAACTGTGCCGGCCTCTTCGCGAGCAGGCTCGCTCCCACCTTGGAACGCGTTTCAAATGTGGGAGCGAGCCTGCTCGCGAATGCTTGGGCTCAGGCACCGCAGTATTCACTGATGAAAAGTGTAGCGATCCTTCCCGATATGCTTTGACGCAAACAACGCCCCTTACGCCTTGAGCGCCGCCTGATTCAGCGAATCGCAATCCTCGACCCGGGTCTCACCGATACTGGTGGTCACCGGTCGAGGAATTTCCGCAGGCGAGCACGTGCAACAGTGCGCAGAGTACGAAGCGTCTGACGCAGCCAAAGCAGATCATGCGTTTGTTTGCGGACGGCAACGGGCGCTTTGGTCTTGCCGATATGCTCGGCGAAATCCCGTGCGAGGGTTTCTTCGGTGCCGATGCCTTTGAGTTTTTTCACCAGTCTACCGTTCTTGTAAAACAGCACGGTGGGCGTGCCGGTGACCAGCGGATGGCGCGGGGACTCGCTGGTATTGAGCATGTAGATATTGGCACGATATCGGTATGGCTCGGCCGTCTGGCGAAAAATCGGTCCGGCCCATTCGCAGGCGGGGCAGTGTTCGTTGGCGAAATACAGAATCACCGGGCGCCAGGTTTTCAGCGTTTTTCGATAGGTGGCCGGCAAGGCTGCGAAAGGGGTTGTCGAGTTCATTGCAAACTCCCTTTTCGGAATGCAGTGGTTCACGGAAAAAGCGAGCCGTCACGAGATGAAAGCTCGCTTTCAAGAGTATTGGCTCAGAGCAACTTGGATAGCGTTAAATCGCTGAAATAGGAGCCAAGTTCATCAACCGTACCGTCATTTGACTCTGCCTTCACCGTGAATTTGAGTGTCGCAAGAGGTGCTTCGAACTCTTTGAACTTGATCGTCCAGTTCTGACCTCCAGAGACGTCAAGTTCAACCGGGTCGCCTGTCGGAAGTGGTTGCACAGTGACGCGGCCAGCATAACCATGCAGTGTTTTCATTCTTGCCGAGATCATGAATTTACCGCCGCCCTCGCTACCTAGTAGAACGTCCTGACTAATGGAGTCAGGAGTCGCGATTATGCAGTGACCATTCACATAACTGACGTTTGTTGGATTTGTTTCGGTCCAGTGGTCGCCTTGATTGGCGAAATCACCGTTTTTTATCAGGTTGGCCATTTCAAAAGTCCTTATTGAGATCTTGAGGTCGATTCCTGACCCGTTCGGTCCAAACCAGTAGGCCTATCAATTCACCGGTCAACAACTGTCAACTCTGACAGGTCAAGCCGCAAATCCGATGAACGGTCACCCGTGCTCAGTCCATTTTTCAAGTCCGATTCATTGCTCTATGTGTGCATCAATTGGTCGCGCACATGCCCTTGAATGTGACGTTACTTCCCAATTGGTTGCCCTCAGTAGCGACGGTCAAACTTCTACTGGCAATAGTCGCGTGTAGATACGCGGGCTAACTTGTTGAACCGATTAATGTTTCCGAGGACCTGGGTTTTATTGCCAAAGCTATGGCACACTTTCTGCTGTCTATTCCGTAGTAACAAACCATGTTCCGGTATAGCGGAATAAACACCATCCTGGAGTGCTTGCCATGCATCGCCGTCCTTCGTTGTTCAAAGCGTGTGTTCTTGTTCTTGCGGCTTCGTCCGCTGTCATGGGTATGGCCCATGCAGCCGATGGCAAGCTCGACAGTGTTCTGGCCCGTGGCAAGTTGATCGTGGGCACCGGCAGCACCAATGCGCCGTGGCACTTTCAGGGCGCGGACGGCAAGTTGCAGGGGTTTGATATCGACATCGCCAGGATGGTGGCCAAAGGTCTGTTCAACGACCCGAGCAAAGTCGAGTTCGTCGTGCAGTCGTCCGATGCGCGGATTCCCAATCTGCTCACCGACAAGGTCGACATGAGCTGCCAGTTCATCACCGTCACCGCCAGCCGCGCGCAGCAAGTGGCGTTCACGCTGCCGTACTACCGCGAAGGCGTCGGCCTGCTGTTGCCGAACAACAGCAAGTACAAGGAAATCGAAGACCTGCAAGCCGCCGGCGACAGCGTCACCGTGGCCGTGCTGCAAAACGTCTACGCCGAAGAGCTGGTGCATCAGGCGTTGCCAAAAGCCAAGGTCGATCAGTACGACAGTGTCGATCTGATGTATCAGGCGGTGAACTCCGGCCGCGCCGATGCCGCCGCCACCGACCAGTCTTCGGTCAAATACCTGATGGTGCAAAACCCTGGCCGCTACCGTAGCCCAAGCTATGCGTGGAGCCCACAGACCTACGCCTGTGCGGTGAAGCGCGGCGATCAGGACTGGCTGAACTTCGTCAACACCGCGCTGCATGAAGCCATGACCGGCGTTGAATTCCCGACTTATGCGGCGTCGTTCAAGCAATGGTTCGGTGTAGATCTGCCTTCGCCCGCCATCGGTTTCCCAGTCGAATTCAAATGATCCCGTGAGAGTGGGGCGATGCACGTCGCCCCGCTCAAGGTACTGCTGACCATGAACTATCAGTTGAACTTTGCCGCCGTGTGGCGCGATTTCGACACCTTGCTGGCGGGTCTCGGTCTGGGTCTTGAACTGGCGCTGGTGTCGATCGCCATCGGCTGCGTGATCGGCCTGCTGATGGCGTTTGCCTTGCTCTCCAAGCATCGCGCCTTGCGGGTGCTGGCTTCGGTGTACGTCACGGTGGTGCGTAACACGCCGATTCTGGTGTTGATTCTGTTGATCTACTTTGCGTTGCCGAGTCTCGGGATTCGTCTGGACAAGATCCCGTCGTTCATCATCACCCTGTCGTTGTATGCCGGGGCGTACCTGACCGAAGTGTTCCGTGGCGGTTTGCTGAGTATCCCCAAAGGCCAGCGCGAGGCCGGACTGGCCATTGGTCTCGGCGAGTGGCAGGTCAAGGCCTACGTCACCGTGCCGGTAATGCTGCGCAATGTGCTGCCGGCGCTGTCGAACAACTTCATTTCGCTGTTCAAGGACACCTCGCTGGCCGCCGCGATTGCGGTGCCGGAGCTGACCTATTACGCGCGCAAGATCAACGTCGAAAGCTACCGGGTGATCGAAACCTGGCTGGTGACCACGGCGTTGTATGTCGCGGCCTGTTACCTCATTGCCATGCTGCTGCGCTACCTCGAGCAGCGTCTGGCGATCCGCCGATAGGAGGCTGCGATGTACGAATCTCCCAGTTGGTTACATGAATTGTGGATTGCGCGCGAGCCGCTCTGGCAGGGCTTTTTGACCAGTGTGCAAGTGTCGGCGCTGGCGATTCTGCTCGGCACTGTGCTCGGCGTGGTCGCCGGGCTGGTGCTGACGTACGGCAAGTTCTGGATGCGCGCACCGTTTCGGTTTTACGTCGACCTGATTCGCGGCACCCCGGTGTTTGTGCTGGTGTTGGCCTGCTTCTATATGGCGCCGGCGCTGGGCTGGCAGATCAGCGCATTTCAGGCCGGCGCCTTAGGGCTGACGCTGTTTTGCGGCTCGCACGTTGCCGAGATCGTTCGCGGTGCGTTGCAAGCCTTGCCGCGCGGGCAGATGGAAGCGAGCCAGGCCATCGGCCTGACGTTCTATCAATCCCTTGGCTACGTGCTGTTGCCTCAGGCACTGCGGCAGATCCTGCCGACCTGGGTCAACTCGTCCACGGAAATCGTCAAGGCGTCGACCTTGCTCTCGGTGATCGGCGTCGCCGAATTGCTCCTCAGTACGCAACAGATCATCGCCCGGAACTTCATGACCCTGGAGTTCTACCTGTTCGCCGGTTTTCTGTTCTTCGTCATCAACTACGGCATCGAATTACTCGGCCGGCACATTGAAAAGCGGGTGGCCTTGCCATGACTCAAGCTCAAGTTTCCCCACAGAATCAGGCGTTGCTGGACATCCGCGGCCTGCACAAACAGTACGGCGCAGTCGAAGTGCTCAAAGGTGTCGATCTGAGCATGCAGCGCGGCAACGTGGTGACGCTGATCGGCTCCAGCGGCTCGGGTAAAACCACGCTGCTGCGTTGCGTGAACATGCTCGAAGAATTCCAGGGCGGGCAGATCCTGCTCGACGGTGAATCCATCGGCTATGACGAGGTCAACGGCAAGCGTGTGCGGCATGCGGAAAAACTCATCGCCCGCCATCGTGCGATGACCGGCATGGCGTTCCAGCAATTCAACCTGTTCCCGCATCTGACCGCATTGCAGAACGTCACCCTGGGCCTGCTCAAGGTGAAGAAAATGCATAAGGATGAAGCTGTGGCGCTCGCCGAGAAATGGCTGGAGCGCGTCGGCTTGCTGGAGCGGCGCAATCACTTTCCCGGTCAGTTGTCCGGCGGTCAGCAACAGCGCGTGGCGATTGCCCGGGCGATTGCGATGAACCCGAGCCTGATGCTCTTCGATGAGGTCACTTCGGCACTCGACCCGGAGCTGGTCGGCGAAGTGCTCAACGTGATCAAGGGCCTGGCCGAAGACGGCATGACCATGTTGCTGGTGACCCACGAGATGCGTTTCGCCTTCGAGGTCTCGGACAAGATCGTTTTCATGAATCAGGGGCGGATCGAAGAGCAGGGGCCTCCCAAGGAGCTGTTCGAGCGCCCGCAATCGCCGCGTCTGGCTGAGTTTCTGAAAAATACGCGGTTTTAATCTTACGTTTTCACATCAGGAGAAACACCCATGAGCATTACGCGTTACGGCACCGGCAGCACCGCCGCTGGCGGCCAGCCACGTCCCTTCGCTCGCGCCGTTGAAGCGGATGGCTGGCTGCATGTGTCCGGCCAGGTACCGGCGGTGGATGGCGAGATTATTGTCGGCGGTATTGTCGAGCAGACCCATCAGACCATGAAAAACCTGATCGCGATTCTCGAAGAGGCCGGGTATGGCCTCGAAGACGTGGTGCGTGCCGGCGTGTGGCTGGATGATCCGCGGGATTTCAGCAGTTTCAACAAGGTCTTTGGCGAGTACTTCAAGCCTGAGCACGCACCGGCGCGGGCCTGCGTGCAGGCGAGCATGATGGTGGATTGCAAGGTCGAGATCGATTGCATCGCCTACAAGAAGAAGGCTTGAAAATTGCTGCGTTGCTTAGGCCGCAGCCCCTCACCCTAACCCTCTCCCAAGGGAGAGGGGACTGATCTGTATCGATGCGGATTTTGCGTATGACGCTTACATTTACATCGATACGGTCAGGCTCCCTCTCCCTCTCCCTCTGAAAGAGGGCGGGGGGTGAGGGCAGCAATCCAACTGACACAACACCAAGGGCCAGTTACCATCCGGCGACTTTGAATGGGAACCACTGAAATGACCGAAGACACCATCAAACGCCGGGCTCGCGGTCTGGACCGGGCGTTCGATATTCTCGATTTCCTCAAGGAGATCGGCCAGCCGCTGCGCCCCAACGACATCGCCAACGGCATCGGCAGCCCGAAATCCACGGTCTACGAACTGGTTGCATCGTTGCTGGAGCGGCGGATTCTGGAACCGGTGGGCAAGGACGGTCATGTCTACCTGGGTCGGCAGCTGTACTTCCTCGGTCAGGCGCATTTGCGTCATTTCGACCTCAGCCGCGAGGCCGATCATGCCTTGCAGGAGATCGTCAGCCAGACCCGTGAAACCGCGCAGATGTGCCTGCTCAACGGGCGTAAATACACCGTGGCACTGATGAAGGAGGGCGAGCGGCATTTCCGCATTTCCTCCGACATCGGTGAAAACGCCCCCATCCCGTGGACCGCTTCCGGGCGCCTGCTGCTTGCGCATTTAAGCGATCAACAGATCATCGACCTGATCGACGAAAACGACTTCATCCTGCCCGACGGCGAGCGCCTGCCGCTGGAGCGTTTTCTGGCGGAAATCCGTCAGGCCGGCATCGATGGTTTCTTCTCCTTCGACAGTGTTGCCGACACCTTTACCCATTGCTTCGCCGCGCCGGTCAAAGACGCACAAGGCGTGGCCATTTGCACCTTGTGCATCGTCGCGCCACGGGCCGACGCGAAAAACAATTACAACGACTATCGCCGGGTGCTGATCGAGAGCGCCAACAGCCTCGCCCGGCGGATCAACGAATAACCGCGGCTGGCTGCAGCCGCGAATGTGAGGAGTTCGACCATGACCACTGCCATCAATACTGCTGGAGAAAAGGGCGACGCTGCCATCGGCGCGCACCTGGCGCGTGACGTCAGCCTGCCGGCGCTGGTGCTGCATCGCGCAGCGCTGGAGCACAACATCCACTGGATGCAGAAATTCGTCAGCGACAGCGGCGCGGAACTGGCGCCCCACGGCAAAACCAGCATGACCCCGGCACTGTTCAAGCGTCAGCTCGACGCCGGCGCGTGGGGCATCACCCTCGCCAGCGCGACCCAGACCCGGGCGGCTTATGCCCATGGCGTGCGTCGGGTGCTGATGGCCAACCAATTGGTCGGCACGCCGAACATGGCATTGATCGCCGATTTGCTTGCCGATCCGTCGTTCGATTTCTATTGCATGGTCGATCACCCGGACAACGTCGCTGATCTCGGCGCGTACTTCGCCTCGCGCGGGGTGAGGCTCAACGTGATGATCGAGTACGGCGTGGTCGGCGGGCGTTGCGGTTGCCGCAGCGAGCAGGAAGTCATCGAGCTGGCCAAGGCGATCAGCGCGCAACCGGCGCTGGCCCTGACCGGCATCGAAGGTTACGAAGGGGTGATCCACGGCGATCACGCCGTCAGCGGCATTCGTGAATTTGCCGCGTCGCTGGTGCGCCTGGCGGTGCAGTTGCAGGACAGCGGCGCATTCGCCATCGGCAAGCCGATCATCACCGCCTCGGGTTCGGCCTGGTATGACCTGATTGCCGAGTCGTTCGAAGCGCAGAATGCTGCTGGACGTTTCCTCAGCGTGTTGCGCCCGGGCAGCTACGTGGCGCACGACCATGGCATCTACAAAGAGGCGCAGTGCTGCGTGCTCGACCGCCGTAGTGATCTTCACGAAGGTTTACGCCCGGCGCTGGAAGTCTGGGCCCACGTGCAGTCGCTGCCCGAGCCGGGTTTTGCGGTGATCGCACTGGGCAAGCGTGATGTCGCGTTCGATGCCGGTTTGCCGGTGCCGTTGCTGCGCTACAAGGCGGGCGTAGTGCCGGCGCTGGGCGAGGATGTCGGTGCGTGCAAGGTCACGGCGGTGATGGACCAGCACGCGTTCATGACGCTGGCGCCGGGCGTTGAGTTGCGCGTGGGCGACATCATTTCCTTTGGTACGTCGCACCCGTGCCTGACGTTCGACAAGTGGCGTGTGGGGTTGTTGGTGGATGAAACGCTGTCGGTGATCGAGAGCATGGAGACTTGTTTCTAAGACTTGAAACCGAGTCGCGGCCATTCGCGAGCAAGCTCGCTCCCACAGGGGAATGCATTCCAAGTGTGGGAGCGAGCCTGCTCGCGAAGGCGTCAGTCCAGACACCATCGATCAACCAGAGACAGCACAAGATGAACACCCTCAGCCCCCTGGGCCCGAACCCCCCACGCATCGCCCTGATTGGCGAATGCATGATCGAACTGCAGCAACGCGCCGACGGCAGCCTGCAACAAAGCTTCGGCGGCGACACCCTGAACACCGCGGTGTATCTGTCCCGCGCCATGGGCGACAAGGCGCAGGTCGATTACGTCACCGCACTGGGTGACGACAGCTTCAGCGACGCCATGTGCCAGATCTGGTCCGATGAAGGCATTGGCCTGGATCTGGTGCAGCGTCTGCCGGGGCGTTTACCGGGCCTGTATTGCATCCAGACCGATGCCAGCGGTGAGCGGCGTTTTCTCTACTGGCGCAACGAAGCGGCAGTTCGCGACTGTTTCACCACCCCGGCCGCCGAGCCGATTCTGGCGGCGTTGCCGGATTACGATGTGCTGTATTTCAGCGGCATTACCCTGGCTGTGCTCGGTGCGTTGGGCCGGGAAAAACTTATCCAGACTTTGATCGAAGCGCGGCAGCGGGATGCGCGCATCGTCTTCGATAACAATTACCGGCCACGCCTGTGGGCCTCGGTAGAAGACGCGCGGGCGGCTTATCGCAACGTGTTGCCGTACGTTGATCTGGCGTTGCTGACGGTGGATGACGAACAGGCGCTGTTCGGTTTCGCCGATTGCGAAGCGGTGTTTGCTGCTTACGCGCAGTTCGGCACGCTGGAAGTGGTGCTCAAGCGTGGCGCCGAAGCTTGTTTGATTCAGTGTGATGGTGAAGCGTTCGAAGTGCCGGCGCAGAAGGTCGAGAAAGTGGTGGATACCACGGCGGCGGGGGATTCGTTCAGTGCGGCGTATCTGGCCAGTCGATTGCTGGGCGGAAGTCCGGCGGAGGCTGCCGAGGCCGGCCACTTGCTGGCCAGCAAGGTGATTCAGGTGCCGGGGGCATTGATTCCGAAACAGGCTTGAATGGCCGCTTGCTGCGCAATCGTTTCGCGAGCAGGCTCGCTCCCATAGGGGAATGCATTCCAAATGTGGGAGCGAGCCTGCTCGCGATAGGGCCCTAAAGCCAAACCTTCAATCGCGGTAAAACACCTGCACCAGGTGGTACCCGAACTTGCTCTTGATCGGCCCATGCACGGTGCGCAGCGGTTTTTTGAAAATCACCGCATCAATCGCGCCAACCATCTGCCCCGGCCGCACTTCACCCAGATCACCGCCGCGCTTGCCGGACGGGCAGGTCGAGAATTTCTTCGCCAGCACATCGAACGCTTCACCCTTGGCGATGCGTTGTTTGAGCTGTTCGGCCTCTTCGGCGGTTTTCACCAGAATGTGGCGGGCTTGGGCTTTCATCGTGCGATACCTGATAACGGGGTGACGGCGGGGCGCGGATTATGCCTCAAGTCACAGGGTTTGGCTGATCATCGTGCGGATCTTGCTGGCCAGCAGCTCAATGGCAAAGGGTTTGGCAACCATGTCCATGCCATCCTCAAGAAATCCCTGACGCTCGGCGGCTTTCTGCGCATAACCGGTCATGAACAACACTTTGAGGCCCGGCCGATGCTGGCGGGCGATCTCCGCCAGTTGCCTGCCGTTCATGCCCGGCAGGCCGACGTCGGTGACCAGCAGATCGACGCGTAGATCGGACTCCAGCAGGGGCAGGGCGGTCTTGGCATCTTCCGCTTCGTGGGCCTGATAACCCAACTCCCGGAGCAGATCGAGCACCAGCATGCGCACCGCCGGGTCGTCCTCAACCACCATCACGGTTTCACCGGTCGCCGTCGCCGACGGTTGTTCAACGGCGACGATGGCCGGCCGTTCCGGTTCGACGCCATACAAGCGCGGCAGGTACAAGCGCACGCAAGTACCCTGGCCCGGCAGGCTGTCGAGGCTGACATGACCACCCGACTGCTGGGCAAACCCATAAATCATCGACAGCCCCAGCCCGGTGCCCTGGCCGATGGGCTTGGTGGTGAAGAATGGATCGAAGGCCTTGGAACGCACCGAGGGCGTCATGCCGGTGCCGTTGTCGCTGACCGCCAGCATCAGGTAATCGCCGGCCTTGACCGGTTCAAGCGTGGTGATGTCGCTGCCGTCGAGATAGACGTTGGCCGTTTCGATCACCAGTTCACCGCCCTCGGGCATCGCATCACGGGCATTGATGACCAGGTTGAGCAAGGCGTTTTCCAGCTGACTGACGTCGGTACTGACCGGCCACACGTTCTCGGCCAGACGCAGGGTCAGTTCGATCGGGTCGCCCTTGGTACGGCGGATCAGATCTTCCAGCGAATGCACCAGTTCATTGGCGTCGAGGGTTTTGCGATCCAGCGACTGGCGCCGCGAGAACGCCAGCAATCGATGGGTCAGCGCTGCCGCACGGTTGGCCGATGACACAGCGGCTTCGGTAAAACGGCCAATTTCGTCAGCCCGGCCGTTGGCGATGTAGCGCTGCATCAAATCGAGGCTGCCGATGATCCCGGTGAGCATGTTGTTGAAGTCGTGGGCGATACCGCCGGTGAGCTGGCCGACAGCCTCCATCTTCTGCGCGTGGCGCAAGGCATCTTCGGCGCGCTCGCGTTCGAACATCTCGTTCTGCAAACGCTGGTTGGCCTGGGCCAACTGTTCGGTGCGGGCGCTGACCCGTTCTTCCAGGGTTTCGTTGAGATTGCGCAAGGCTTCTTCGGTTTTCTTGCGCTCGGTCTCATCGATCACGAAGATATAGAAACCACTGATCGCGCCGTCGGCGGCGTAACGCGGCAGGTAATTCATCAGCGCGTGGCGATTGCTGCCATCGCGGTGCGGGGTATACAGGCTGAATGAGCACGGTCTGCCGGCCAGCGCCTCGGCAATGTAGGGCCGGCGCAGGAAATACGCTTCTTCACCGATGACTTCGCGAATCGTGCGCCCGTAGAGTTCCTGTGGCGTGAGGCCGTACCAGTCCAGATAGGCCGCGTTGTTGAGGCGAAAGCGCTCTTCACAGTCGACATAACTGATCAGGATCGGCATGGCGTTGATGATCAATTGCAGTTCGGTCTGGCTTTGGCGCAACGCCTGTTCGGTGTGTTTGCGCTCGGTCAGGTCCAGCGCCGCGCCGAGAAAACGCATGGGCCGGCCGTGATGATCCTTGTAGCAGCGCCCGCGAGCGAACACCCAGCGCACCTCGCCATCGCCTTGCTGCAAGCGATATTCCTCAGCGTATTCGGTGCCGTGGGTGATGCAGTGCTTGATGCTGCGCGCAATCATGGCGCGGTCTTCCGGGTGCACGCCTTGCAAGTAGTCGCTGATCGGCAATCGGCCGGCGAGGCTGGGGTCGACGCCATGCAATTGGGCGAAATGCGCATCGGCGATAAAGCGGTCTTCGCCGATGTCCCAATCCCAGGTGCCGACAGCATCGGTCGCAGCCAGGGCCAGTTGCAGGCGCTCCTCGGTTTCCCGTTGGGCTTTGAGGCTTTCTTCCGAGCGTCGCTGCAGCTCCAGAGCGATGCGGCGGCGTTCGTTGGTTTCGATGGCGGTGACGAGGATTCCGGCAACTTGCGCGGTCTCATCACGAATCGGGCTATAGGTCAGATCCAGCCAGAAGTCGGATTCTCTGCCGTCTCGTTGCAGGGTGAAGCGTCTTTCGCTGTAGGTGCGAACCTGGCCCTGTAGGACGGCGCTGTAAATAGGGTCGGTAAAGTCGCGAAGTTCCGGCCAGATCTGGTGCGCAGGCTGTCCGAAAGCGTGCGGATGCTTGTGGCCGGCAAGCAGGGCGAAACCGTTGTTGTAGATCTGCGTGAGCTGCGGCCCCCACAACAACAGCATCGGCATCGGCGAGTGAATCACGATGTCCACCGCGGTGCGCAGGCTCTGCGGCCAGTTGCCGGCAGCGCCCAGGGGGCTGCGGCTCCAGTCGGTACGGGCGATCAGTGCCTGTGCGTCGTCGGTGTTCGGTACAGCATTCATTACATCAATCCTGAGCGTGGTTCGTTGAGGCGACGTCTATCATTGTTGCAGTTGATCTGCGCCAGGCGCAGGCCGTTGTCTGTTCATTGAATGCTTCGCGGGTGCTTTTTGCCATGGAAATCGATGCACTGTTGTCAATTTTGTCCAATAAAAACGGTTCGGACCTGTTCCTCTCCACGGGCGCACCGCCCAGTGCGCGCATTGACGGCGTGCTCACAGTGTTGAGCGAGCGCCCGTTCAAGAACGGTGAAACCGCCGCCATCGCCGCCTCCCTGATGGACGCCGAGCAACGACGGGAGTTCGACCGGGATCTGGAAATGAACCTGGCGATTTCGCGAGCGGGCATCGGGCGTTTTCGCGTCAATATCTTCAAGCAGCGCAACGATGTATCGATCGTCATTCGCAATGTCAAACTCGACATCCCGCGTTTTGCCGATCTGAAATTGCCGACAGTACTGCTCGACACCGTCATGCTCAAGCAGGGGTTGATCCTCTTTGTCGGGGCCACCGATTCGGGCAAGTCGACCTCGCTGGCCGCGCTGATCGATCACCGCAACCGCCATAGCAGTGGGCACATCATCACCATCGAGGACCCGATCGAGTACATCCATCGCCACCAGCGCTCGATCATCAATCAACGGGAAGTCGGGGTCGATACACGCAGCTTCCACGCGGCCCTGAAAAACACCCTGCGCCAGGCACCGGACGTGGTGCTGATCGGCGAAATCCGTGACCGCGAAACCATGGAACATGCCTTGGCGTTTGCCGATAC
Organism: Pseudomonas sp. ok266; assembly: GCF_900110195.1. Taxonomy (NCBI): domain Bacteria; kingdom Pseudomonadati; phylum Pseudomonadota; class Gammaproteobacteria; order Pseudomonadales; family Pseudomonadaceae; genus Pseudomonas; species Pseudomonas sp. ok266. The sequence goes on from NZ_FOCU01000004.1 coordinate 192,224, forward strand.
CGGGCATCTGGTGCTCTCGACGTTGCACGCGCACAACGCCAATCAGGCACTGGATCGGATTATCAATATGTTCCCGGAAGAACGGCGACCGCAGTTGTTGCATACGCTGGGAAACAACCTGAAAGCATTTATCTCGCAACGCTTAGTGCGCACCGTCGATGGGCAACGCAGGGCGGCTGTCGAGGTGCTGTTGGGCACGCCAACCATCGCAGATCTGGTTCGGCGCGGACAGTTCGAGGAGCTGAAACCGATAATGGAAAAATCCCCCGAACTGGGTATGCAGACATTTGATGCGGCGCTGTACGCATTAGTCGCTGAAGGTGCAATCAGTGCACAGGAAGCTTTAAAGAATGCAGATTCGGTGAATAATCTGAAGTTGCGGATGAAACTTTCTGAAGAGGCAAATGCTGGTAACGATACAGCGTCCGAAGAATGGGGCTTGATCGATTAATATTTTCTTGATTGTTTGTGTGTGGGCGCCCGGAAACAGTTATTCATGTTTTTTAGATGGATTGGTCGTATCAAAGAAAGTAGAACGTCATCGCGCTGAAGTTGTCAGCTAATTAACTTGATGAGGTTCTAATATGAATGATAAGACCCGGAATAAAACCTTCTGGTCTTCGCCTGTTGCTCTTTCCGAATGGAAGAGCAGGGATGAAGCCGATGCCGTTGAGCGTCAATTGGTTTTGGCTCAACTAGAGGGGGCGTTAAGCCAATACACGGATGATCAAAAGATCAATTGGTATGGGCATGAAGTAGAGTTGCAAACCGGATCGTCGTTGTTCGAGATCTATAATCCCGGCAGTCTTTTGCTTAATGAGTTGCTTGCTACCGGCCCGGTATTCGGTGCGATTGCCAGGGAAGGCGCAAGCGATCATGACGGACTTCTGCGTGTTACGCCCGACGGCAAGATGGAAGTCCGTGCGGTCAGGGGGTGGGTGGATCTGGTCGCGGCGCGGCACTTTGAATACAGTGTTCCGACACAATCTGCACTGACGTTGATTTCGGATATAGCAAAAGTGGCCGGTGGTTATATATGGCCTGATAACGCTATAACCCTCGATCAATGGTTCCGCTTTCATGACATAAACTTGCCCGACAACAAGGCAAAGGTCAGGAATTTGATCGATTTATTCGAGTTTGATCCGCCAGTGCCAGAGCCGGGCAACTACTGGGAGCATTTTCAAACCGAAGATCCGGCATTGGTCGTATTAAGCGAGGAACAGTTTTCAGCTATTCGTAATGCGACTGCCAAGTTGATGCCCAACAGAAAACTTCTCACGGCCCTCTACAATGTTACCGGTCGCGCCGCCGTCACACATGAACGTGCGGCTCAACGGGTCATTGAACTCGTCAATCATCCGATTGCTCTGAATCTCGCCGGTGACTACCTGAAAGAACTGGGCTGGTTCGGTGTGAACGAGGGACAGCAGGCTTCCGATGACATTCTCCGGCAATTGCTGATGACGGCGATATTGCTCGACCTTGATCCATCGATTGGTCACGGCATACAGCGTAATCGCGTGGTCGGACTTGATCTGTATGCGCCGAAAAATGTTGATCGTCACCCCTCGGTCATACTTGAGGCGCTGACGGCTGTGCTGCGAACCCGACAATGGGTTGAGGCTGGTCTGGAGCTGTTGGTTGCCCACTTGCTGTTGGCACGCAACGCACCCGAGTTTCTGGTCAGGGAGATTCCCTCGTCGGTTACCTTGGGTTCGATTGGATGGATCAATTTCTGTCGCGCCGTCATGCTGGTCGAGACACTGAAAACCGGTGCGACGCGTGGCATGACCTATGCGCAGGTCATGGCGTATGGCGAACTTGAACCGGTCAGTGAGTCGCAGAAACACAAGCGTGACCTGGCCATGATTGACCCGATCGTCGATTGGGCATTGATCAACCAGATTGTGACCGCCGCTGAACTCGAGCAGGCCGAGCAAACCACTACCCGACGTGCAATTGACGCATTCGAGCGCCACTCGGAAACGTTCGCTCAAATCGCCAAGGCATTTTCGACGCCGTTACCCGACAGAGCGAAGATTGCCCGATCCGCTTTGCAAGTCGCCGCGCCAGGTTGCGACAGCCTGGACGAAAAAGCACTGTCCGAGAAAGGCGGACAGCAAGTCATGTCGATGGTCGACTTGCATCAATCAGGTGATCTGGTCACTGGCCAGTGGGATAGGCGTACCGTGCGCCTGGTCACTAACGGTGTCCTCAGGCCGGCCATCAACTACAACCCGTCCGGTGTCAGCCTTTACGCGCGTTACCCGAACCTGTTGAAGCTAGGATCCTGTGACGAGGAGATGGATCGTCAGCTGGCTGTGCATTTCGATGATTTGAACAGCGCCATGTTGTCTAGCGTGAAACTGGCTTTGGCGCAGATGCCAGAGGCGGATTTGCACGTCTTCATGAATGCCGATATTCACTTTCTGACCGTACGCGAGTCCGCCATTTATTCTAAATCGCGCGGCCTGGGCGGGCCCCTGAAAATTGATCTTGACCAGGAAACAATGCAAAGCAGAGATGCCGCCACGGGACGTTTTGGCATTGTGATGTATGCGTCTCACGAGAATGCGGACATCTGCTACGAACTGTTCACATCGCGCGCCGAGACTCGAAAAAATGACGCCTTGGCGGCTTTCATCAAGCGAGAGCGAAAACTGCGACAACGTTCAAGAATGAGTGCCAGTGCGGATCTAACGTTTCCACTGAGCATCACCGCGACGCAACTCCTGCCGCTCGATGTAAAACGCTATACCCATGCGACTGCTGAAGACTCTTCGATCACCAGCAGCATGGCCATTATCGATAATTTTGGCCTGCTGAACGCACCGCGAGCACCTTCGACGCCAAAGCCGGGGTTCTATCAAAAATTCAACGACCCGAATATCGAACGTATCGCCACGTTTCTGGTTAAAAATCGACCTTATCTGAACAAGAACGAGCTGAGAGAACTGGTACGCGTACCGACTCCGCTTGAACTTTCCAGGGAGGAGGGCGAGCGATTGCTGACTTATTTCATCGACCTGGTGGTGCCTTTCAAAAAGTGCATCGAGGATATTGCCTCGGGTGAACATGACAAGGTCGTCGACGGAGTTTACGGATGTCTGATGGATGGCATCGGCCTGGTGGGCACGGTGGCAGGAGCCACCTCCAAAGTCTTGAGCATATCGGCGAAGGCTATTTCAACCACATCCAGGGCGGCGCGTTTTACCCGATTGGCATTCACCTCGGCCGTTTCCCTTTTCAACCCGCTGGATGGGGTGCCCTCTGGCATTCAGTCGGGCGGAAAACTGGTGAACAAGGGCTTGTTGCGTTGTAGCAAAAACAGCCATGAACTGGTTGCCAGGGCCAACAGCCAATTGCACAAACTCAGTGGTCGTCGGCAGTCCTATGATTTGCTCGGTGCGTCGCAAAGTACCCATTTGGGGTTGGGTCACTGGCAACCTCGCGGCACGCCTGGCAGCGTTGTTGTTCTGGCGGCCCGCAGTGGCAACGAATGGTACGCCTTGAACCGCCGTGGCAAGTTGTGGGGTCAACCGCTGAGCGGCTTCGCCTATCAAACGCCCTTGCAGTTGCCGTATTCGACCAAGACACTTCCCGCGAGCTACACGCGCAACTTCATCGAAACAAGTCTGCCTCGCGCTCGGGCGAAGATTGACAACGCTATTGCTGTGATCAGCCGACATGAGTTCAAGCGAGACGGCGATCTGCTGATGAAGGCACTGTTCGGTAGCACGCCGCAGGTAGCGACCGATCGACTGGTGAATTATCTGCGCTTGATTCGCTTTGATTTCGCTGGCTTCTCGGTGAGCAACACGCTTCTCGATGCAGTGAAGCATAACGAGACACTCGCCTCTTTTGATGTGAACAACTACAAGCGATGGAAAAGTGCCAGCTCCAACGACGCATCGGGTATTGCGTTTATCGAGATTTATACTCAAAACCTGAACAAACACTTCGTCAATCTGGGCTTCAACCATGACGTGGTGGCCGATGACCTGATCCATGAACTGTTCCATGGCAGTGCGCAGACCGTGGATGTCGGCTACGCCACGGACACAGAGCATGCAAGCCACAGCGGGCAGCGACTGGATGTAGCGCAGTTGCTGGATCTTGCGTCCGGCAACCTCCCTGTCGCGGACTCGATCGCTGGCAATCATGCGGTATCCAAGGCCTTTGAGAATGCCGACTCGCTGGCAATTGCCACTTCGTTACTGAGTCAAATGGCTACGGACAAAACGACATTCGACCGCAACATGACGATCATTCGCAGGGCACTCGATGCCAGTGGCGGTAGAGCGATTGGTCAGCCGGTTGTGATTACGCTGAACAAACCCCGCTGACGCCAGGCACCGTCGCCAACGCTTGCCGTAAGCGTATCAGCGCCGGGTTCAAATGCTCAGTTCCAGCCGATCCCGAAACTGCTCCAGCGCTTCGGGATTGGCCAACGCATCGGTGTTTTTCACCGGCCTGCCGTGCACCACCTCGCGCACTGCAAGTTCGACAATCTTGCCGCTGATGGTGCGCGGAATGTCCGTCACCGCAACGATCTTCGCCGGTACATGCCTTGGGGTGGTATTGGCGCGGATCTCCTGACGGATGCGTTGCTCCAATGCGTCATCCAGTGCCAGCCCTTCGCGCAACTTCACAAACAGCACAACCCGCACGTCATCCTGCCACTGCTGACCGATAGCGACGCTGTCCAGCACTTCGCTGACTTTCTCGACCTGCCGATAGATCTCCGCTGTGCCAATGCGCACGCCACCCGGGTTGAGCACTGCGTCAGAGCGACCATGGATCAGCATCCCGCCGTGAGGCCGTTGCTCGGCATAATCGCCCTGTGCCCAGACCCCGGGAAACAGGCTGAAATACGATTGCCGCAATTTTGCGCCGTCCGGGTCATTCCACAGGCCAATCGGCATGGCCGGGAAATGCCGGGTGCAGACCAGTTCACCTTTTTCACCGAGCACCGGTTGGCCGGCGTCATTCCAGACTTCGACCGCCATGCCCAGGCTCTTGCCCATGATCTCGCCGCGCCGCACCGAGGACAGCGGATTGGCGTTGACGAAGCACGAAACGATATCAGTGCCGCCTGACATCGACGCCAGGCATACATCCGCTTTCAAGTCGCGATAGACGAAGTCATAGCTTTGCGGCGATAACGCTGAGCCCGTGCACAGCAGCGTCTTCAGGCTGCCCAGATCATGACTTTCCCGGGGCTTGGCGCCGCTGCTTTCCAGGGTGGCGAGAAACTTGGGGCTGGTGCCGAACACGCTGATGCGCTCGTCGTCGATCAAGTCGAGCAAACGCTGGTTGTCCGGGTGAAACGGCGAGCCGTCGTACAGTACCACGGCGCTGCCGACCGCGAGCGCCGAGACCAGCCAGTTCCACATCATCCAGCCGCAGGTGGTGTAGTAGAAAAGTCGATCGCCGGGGCCGAGATCGCAATGCAGGCCGTGTTCCTTGACATGTTGCAGCAACACGCCGCCGGTGCTGTGGACGATGCATTTCGGCACGCCGGTGGTGCCGCTGGAATACAGCACGTACAGCGGATGATGGAACGGCACCGGGACAAAGTCCGGTTCGCCACCGACCTGATAAAAGTCATCCCACAAAGTCACTTCGGCGGGAGTCTTGTAAGCCTCGACACGGGCCTGCGGCTGGGCGTATGGCACGATGATCAACTGCCTCAGGGTTGGCAGTTGCTCAAGTATTCCGTTGATCTTGTCGGTCTGCCCGATGACTTTGCCGGCATAGCAATAACCGGCGCAGGTGAGCAGCACCTTGGGTTCGATCTGGCCGAAGCGATCGATCACCCCATGGGTGCCGAAATCCGGCGAGGAGCACGACCAGATCGCACCGAGGCTGGTGGTGGCGAGCATCGCCACCAGGGTCTGCCAGGTATTGGGCATGCAGGCGGCGACGCGATCGCCAAGACCAACACCGGCGGCCTGCAAACTGGCCTGAAATCCGGCGACATGCTCGGCGAGTTCGGCCCAGGTCAACTGCTCGCGTTGACCGTTCTCCGCTACGCTGATCACCGCCACGGCATCGTCACGCCGCCGCAGCAGGTGTTCGGCGAAGTTCAGCGTGGCGCCGGGAAACCACTCGGCGTCGGGCATCTTCGAGCCTTCGCGCAGCACGGCATCGGGTTGCGTGTGGAAGCGGATATCGAAGAAATCGACAATCGCCTGCCAGAATTCCGCGCGCTGCTCGACGCTCCATTGGTGCAGGGCAGGGTAATCGTCGAGTTTCAGTGAATGGCGTTGATTGACCGCACGACGGAAGGTGTCCATGCGCGACTGGGCGATACGGTTGGCGTCGGGTTGCCAGAGGATGTCGGACATTGTTTGCCTCTTGTTTTATTCATGCACAAGGTCGAGCGCACACATAGCACCTGTGGGAGCGAGCCTGCTCGCGAAGACGTCCGCACATTCAACGACTTCATTGGCTGACCCACCGCTTTCGCGAGCAGGCTCGCTCCCACAGAGGGGGATGGCTGTGCTATTGCGCCAACCACCCACCATCAATATTCCACGCCGCGCCGCGCACTTGGCTGCCAGCCTCGCTGCACAAAAACAACACCAGTTCGCCCAGATGCTGCGGCGTCACGAATTCCAGCGATGGTTGCTTCTCGGCCAGCAAATCATGCTGCGCCTGCTGCGGATCGACCCCCTTGGCCGCACGGTCGTCGATCTGCTTCTGCACCAGTGGCGTGAGCACCCAGCCCGGGCAGATCGCGTTGCAGGTGACATTGCTGGTCGCGGTTTCCAGGCCGACCACTTTGGTCAAGCCGATCACGCCGTGCTTGGCGGCGACATATGCCGCTTTGCCGGTCGAGCCGACCTGGCCATGCACGGAGGCGATGTTGATGATCCGCCCCCAGCCTTTGGCGCGCATTCCCGGCAAGCTCAAACGCGTGCTGTGAAACACCGAAGACAGGTTGATGGCAATGATCGAGTCCCAGCGCTCGACCGGAAAATCCTCCACGGCGGCGACGTGCTGGATGCCGGCGTTGTTGACCAGAATGTCGACACCGCCGAATTCGCGCTCGGCGTAATTGATCATGTCGGCGATCTGCGCCGGGTCACTGACATCGGCCGGATGATGGCCGACCATGCCGCCGAACCGGGCGACTTCGGCGATGACTTTCGACGCGTCGCCAAAACCATTGAGAATCAGATTCGCGCCAGCCTTGGCCAGGCTCAGTGCGATGCCCAGACCAATGCCGCTGGTGGAACCAGTCACCAGCGCGGTCTTGCCGGAAAGAGTCGTCATGAATACCTCACACAATGCCAGTGGCGTAGAAAGTGCCGATCACTACGAAAACCGCCAGGGTCTTGATCAGCGTAATACAGAAAATGTCTTTGTAGGCTTCGCGATGGGTCAGGCCCGTCACCGCGAGCAAGGTGATGACCGCGCCGTTGTGCGGCAGGGTGTCCATGCCGCCACTGGCCATCGCGGCGACGCGGTGCAGCACTTCCAGCGGAATATTCGCGGCGTGGGCTGCACTGATGAACTGCTCGGACATCGCCGCCAGCGCAATGCTCATGCCGCCGGAAGCGGAACCGGTGATACCGGCCAAAAGGGTCACGGTGATGGCTTCGTTAACCAGCGGATTGGGAATCTGCTTGAGCCAGTCCGCCAGCACCAAAAAGCCTGGCAGCGACGCGATCACCGCGCCGAAGCCATACTCCGAGGCGGTGTTCATCGCCGCCAGTAATGCGCCGCTTACGGCACTTTTGCTGCCTTCGGCGAGCTTGCTGCGAATCGCCTGAAAGCCAAACGCCAGCACCATCAGAATGCCGACCAGCAAAGCCGCCTGCACGGCCCAGATCGCCGTCAGTTTGGCGATCTCGGTGGTCACCGGAGCCGCCATGCCCGGCAGCGCGAGACTGTGGGTCTTGCCGTACCACTGCGGAATCCATTGGGTGAACAGCAGGTTCATGATGCCCACCGCCAGCAATGGCGACAGGGCAAGCCATGGGTTTGGCAGTTTCAGATCTTCAGCGGTTTCCGGCTCGTTGCGCAATTCAGTGCCGTAGCCTTCGCCAGCACGTTGCGCCTTGTTGCGTTGCCGCTGCAGAAACAGCATGCCGGTGCAGAACACGAAAATCGTGCCGATCACGCCCAGCCACGGCGCCGCCCATGCGGTGGTGTTGAAAAAGGTGCTGGGGATGATGTTCTGGATCTGCGGCGTGCCCGGCAGGGCGTCCATGGTGAACGAGAAAGCGCCGAGAGCAATGGTGGCCGGGATCAGCCGCTTGGGGATATTGCTCTGGCGGAACATCTCGGCAGCAAACGGATAGACCGCGAAGACCACCACGAACAGCGACACGCCGCCGTAAGTAAGCAGAGCGCAGACCAGCACGATCACCAGCATCGCTTGCTTGGTGCCGAGCAAGCGAATGGCCGCCGCGACAATCGAACGGGAGAAGCCCGACAGTTCGATCAACTTGCCGAACACGGCACCGAGCAGGAATACAGGGAAATACAGTTTGATGAAGCCGACCATTTTTTCCATGAACACCCCGGTGAACGCAGGGGCAACGGCGGAAGGGTCGGTGAGCAGAACTGCGCCGAGGGCGGCAATCGGGGCGAAGAGGATAACGCTGTAGCCACGGTAGGCGGCCAGCATTAGCAGCGCCAGGGCTGCCAAGGCAATGATCACACTCATGGTGTGTCTCTCCAGAATTGTTATTTTTGTGGGTAGAACGGGTGTGGGAGAGGTGTTAGCGAGATCTGTGCCAGATACGTAAGCAATTGAAATATATGAAGTTAATCTGAGTGATTGAGTGGCGAATGAGTTGTTTGTCTCTGTTTTGAGATGGTGTTGATCGATTTGGCGTCATCGCGAGCAGGCTCACTCCTACAGGGGGGATGTGTACACCGGTAAAACTTTAGGAGTGAGCCTGCTCGCGATGAGTGCGAAGCACTCCTTTGTGCATATCTACATATAGAGATTAACGTCTCTATATGGAGATTCAGGCGATTCCCAACGCCACCATTTTCTTGTACAACGTCGACCGCCCAAGCCCCAGTCGAGCCGCCGCTTCCGGCACGTTTCCCGCGCATTGCACAAGGGTCGACTGAATCAGTTGCCGGTCGAAACGCGCCCGCGCCTCGGTGAACGTCTCAGACACCGACGCTTCAGCCATTGGCGTCAGCGCACGCTCGACCGGCGTCAACGTGCCAATCGCCGCACGAATATCCTGCTCGGTCAGCATCAAGTCATCACTGAGCAACGCCGCTCGCTCCAGCACATTGCGCAGTTCGCGAATGTTCCCCGGCCACGCGTGCTGTCCGAGCAATGCCAGCGCATCACCGTGCAGTTCATGCTGGCTGCGCAGTTCTTCAAGAATGGCTTCGCTGAGCGCTGGCAGGTCATCAAGACGTTCACGTAGCGCCGGCACTTGAATCGGCAACACATTGAGGCGGTAGTACAAGTCGGCGCGGAACTCACCGCGTTTGATCGCCGCTTGCAGATCGGTCGAAGTCGCGGCAATCACCCGAACGTCGCTCTGAATCACCTCGTTGGAACCGACCGGCTCGAACTCCTTTTCCTGCAGCACACGCAGCAGTTTGCTCTGCAAGGGCAGCGGCATGTCGCCGATCTCGTCGAGGAATAACGTGCCGCCCTGGGCGATTTGTAGCTTGCCGGTGCGACCCTTGCGGTCGGCGCCGGTGAACGCGCCCGGTGCCGTGCCGAAAAATTCCGCCTCCAGCAGTGCCTCGGGAATTGCCGCGCTGTTGATGCTGACGAATGCTTTGTGCGCCCGTGGCGAGGCACTGTGAATCGCTTGGGCCAGCAGCTCTTTGCCGGTGCCGGTCTCACCGAGCAGCAACACCGGTGACTCGGCGCTGGCACTGCGCCGGGCGCGGCGTTTGACTTCAAGGCTGGCGGCGCTGGTGCCGATGAAATGGGCGAAGTTGTATTTGGTCTGCCGGGCGCGCAGCAGAGAACGGGTCGAGGCCAGTTCTTCCTGCATGCTCAAGTAGCGTTTGAGCATCGGTGACAACGTGCGCAACTCGTCGAACAGGGCAAAACCGATCGCGCCGATGACCGTGCCGGCGTCATCGTGGATCGGCAGGCGCATCACCACCAAAGGCTCCTTCGGTGTGTCCTGCATGTCCAGAAGAATAGGGCGACCGGTGCGCACGACTTCCCGCAACAGGCTGCCGGGAATCACGCTTTCACAGGGTTTGCCGATCGCGCCTGCAGCCGATTCAAGACCGAAACGCCGAGCATAACGTTCGTTCATCCAGACGATGTTGGCATCGCGATCGACAATCACCGTGCCTTCGCTGGACTGCTCGATGATCTCGAACAGCGAACGGATTGCCAGGGTGCGCACCCGTTGGTAGTCCTTGAGGCTTTCGGTGGTGTTCATGGAGGCTGATCCTGATTGTATGTTGCCTGTTCCGGCCCTTTCGCGAGCAAGCTCGCTCCCACAGTGAACCGGGTTGTTCACAAATGTTGTAAACGACCGTGAACCTTGTGGGAGCGAGCTTGCTCGCGAAAGCCGTGACCCGGTTTCAGGTCGAGCACAGATTATGCCTACCCCGGATGCGCCGCCGCCAACAGCTCTTTGGTGTACGGATGCTGCGGCGCATCAAACACCTCATGGCTGGCGCCACGCTCGACCACTTTGCCGTCCTTGATCACGATCATGTCGTGGGCCAGGGCGCGCACCACCGCCAGATCGTGGCTGATGAACAGATAGGTCAGACCGTGTTTTTCCTGAAGCTGGCGGAGCAGGGCGACCACTTGTTTCTGCACCGTGCGATCCAGCGCCGACGTCGGCTCATCAAGCAGGATCAGCGCCGGTTTCAGCACCAGCGCTCGGGCGATAGCGATGCGTTGGCGCTGGCCACCGGAGAATTCGTGGGGATAGCGATGGCGACTTTGCGGGTCGAGGCCGACCTCTTTGAGTACACGGATGACTTGCTCATCGCATTCATCAGCCGTCGACTCGCAGTGCACTTCCAGGCCTTCGCTGATGATCTGCGCGACTGACATGCGCGGGCTGAGGCTGCCGAACGGATCCTGAAACACCACCTGCATCTGGCGGCGCCATGGGCGCATTTGCTTCTGACTGAGACCGTCGAGTGCCTCGCCCTGAAAGCGGATACTGCCTTCGGAGTCGAGCAGACGCAGGATCGCCTGACCCAGCGTCGACTTGCCCGAACCCGACTCGCCGACGATGCCCAGCGTCTTGCCACGCTGGATGCTCAGGCTGATGCCATCCACCGCCCGCAGGTACTGCTTGCGCTGGAACAGACCGCCACCGACGACAAACTCAACCTTGAGATCGTCAACCTCCAGCACGTTTTCGCGCTCATCCCGAGGCAGTGCTTCGCCTTCGGGCTCGGCGTTGAGCAGCACGCAGCTGTAAGGATGCTTCGGTTCGGTAAACAGGGTTTCGCAGGGTGCCTGCTCGACGATTTCCCCGGCCTTCATCACGCACACGCGTTGCGCAATGCTGCGCACCAGATTGAGGTCATGGCTGATCAGCAGCAGCGACATGCCCAGGCGCTGTTGCAGGGATTTGAGCAGCAGCAGGATCTTGCGCTGCACGGTCACGTCAAGCGCGGTGGTCGGTTCGTCGGCGATCAACAGCTCCGGTTCGCAGGCCAGGGCCATGGCGATCATCACCCGTTGGCGTTGTCCGCCGGAAAGTTGATGCGGGTAAGCCTTGAGGCGTTCCTTGGGTTTCTGGATGCCCACCAGTCCGAGCAGTTCGAGGATCCGCGCCTGCGCCGCTTTGCCGCCGAGGCCACGGTGTAGCAGCAGGGTTTCGCCGATCTGTTTTTCGATGGTGTGCAGCGGATTCAGCGAGGTCATCGGTTCCTGAAAAATCATGGCGATGCGGTTGCCACGCAGTTCGCGCAAGACTTTGGGATCGGCGCCGATCAGTTCCTGTCCGCGATAGCGAATGCTGCCAGTGGTTTGCGCTTCGCTTTCGGGCAGCAATTGCAGAATCGAATGGGCAGTCACCGATTTGCCTGAACCCGACTCGCCAACCAGGGCCAGACACTCACCGGGGCGAATGTCCAGGCACAGGTCGCGCACCACGCTCTGGTCATGGAAGGCAACGTTGAGGTTACGGATTTCAATCAGGTTGTCAGTCATGGCCACGCTTCAGGATCGAGGGTCGAACGCGTCACGCAACGCTTCGCCGATGAACACCAATAAAGAAAGAATCAGCGCCAGGGTGAAAAACGCCGTCAGCCCGAGCCACGGTGCTTGCAGATTCTGTTTGCCCTGACCGATCAACTCACCCAGCGAGGCGCTGCCGGCGGGCATGCCGAAACCGAGAAAATCCAGCGCGGTGAGGGTGGAAATCGCCCCGGTCAGAATGAACGGCAAGTAGCTCAATGTTGCATTCATGGCGTTGGGCAGAATGTGCCGGAAGATCACCTTGCGATCGCTCAGGCCCAGCGCGCGGGCGGCTTTGACGTACTCCAGATTACGTCCGCGCAGGAACTCGGCGCGCACCACATCCACCAGCGCCAGCCATGAGAACAGCGCCATGATCCCCAGCAGCCACCAGAAATTCGGCTCGACGAAACCGGAGAGGATGATCAACAGGTACAACACCGGCAGCCCCGACCAGACTTCCAGCAAGCGCTGCCCGAGCAAATCGACCCAGCCACCGTAGTAGCCCTGCAATGCCCCAGCGGCGATGCCGATCAGAGCGCTGACAAAGGTCAGCATCAAGGCAAACAGAATCGACACCCGAGCACCGAAAATCACCCGCGCGAGCACGTCTCGTGCCTGATCATCAGTGCCCAGCCAGTTGACCGCCGTCGGCGGGCTCGGCGCCGGTTTGTTGAGGTCGTAGTTCGGTGTGTCGTCACTGAACGGAATCGGCGGGAACAGCAGCCAGCCACCGTCCTTGCGAATCAGGTTCTGCACATAGTCGCTGCGGTAATCGGCCTGGAACGGCAGCTGTCCGCCGAACTCCTGCTCGGTGTGGCGCTTGAACACCGGGAAGTACCACTGGTCCTGATAGCTGACGACCAGAGGCTTGTCGTTGGCGATCAACTCACCGCCCAGTGTCACCACAAACAGGCCGATAAACAGCCATAACGACCACCAGCCACGACGGTTTTTCTTGAAGCGCTCGAAGCGCCGGCGGCCCAGAGGCGAGAGCTTGAACATCAGGCGTTCCTCGCGGCGAAGTCGATGCGCGGGTCGACCAGCGTGTAGCACAGGTCACCCACCAGTTTTATCAGCAGGCCGAAGAGGGTAAAGATGAACAGCGAACCAAACACCACCGGATAGTCCCGCGAAACTGCTGCTTCGTAGCTCATACGCCCAAGACCATCGAGGGAGAAGATCACTTCGATCAGCAAGGAACCGGCGAAGAACACACTGATGAATGCCTGAGGAATGCCGGACACCACCAGCAGCATCGCGTTGCGGAACACATGGCCGTACAGCACGCGACGCTCGCTCAGGCCTTTGGCGCGCGCGGTCACCACATACTGGCGGGTGATTTCATTGAGAAACGAGTTCTTGGTCAGGATCGTCAGCGTGGCGAAACCGCCGATCACCAGCGCCGTGACCGGCAGCACCAGGTGCCAGAAGTAGTCAGCGATTTTGCCGAGGGTCGACAGCGATTCGAAGTTGTCCGACACCAGGCCACGCACCGGAAACCAGTTCAGCGACGTGCCGCCGGCAAACACCACGATCAGGAACATCGCAAACAGAAACGCCGGCATCGCGTAGCCGATGATGATCGCCGTGCTGCTCCAGATATCGAAATGACTGCCATGGTGCACGGCCTTGCGGATCCCCAGGGGGATCGACACCAGATAGGTGATCAGTGTCGCCCATAGCCCGAGGGAAATGGTCACCGGCATTTTTTCCAGGATCAGGTCGGTGACTGTCGCGCCACGGAAAAAGCTTTTGCCGAAATCCAGTTGTGCGTAGTTCTTCAGCATCAGCCACAAACGTTCATGGGCCGGCTTGTCGAAGCCGTACTGTTTTTCGATGTCCTTGATCAGTTGCGGATCGAGGCCGCGACTGGCGCGGGAAGTACCGCTCATGGTTTCGCTGGCGCCGCCGCCGACACTGGCGCCGCCGATCCCTTGCAGGTGAGCGATGGCCTGTTCCACCGGACCGCCGGGCGCGGCCTGGATAATCACGAAATTGACCAGCAGGATGATCACCAGCGTCGGGATGATCAGCAGCAGGCGCCGCAGTATGTAACCCCACATCAGTGCGGCCCTCCGGGTCTGCCACGGGCAATTTTTTCCGCGGTCATCTGCTGATTGGTCAGCGGTGTGCTGCTGATTTCCCACCAGCTCTCGATGGCTTCGTCATTGCTGGCTTGCACCGACGGAATGCCGAAACGGTTCCACCACACGGTCGAGGTGCCCGGTGGATAGTAGTTGGGAATCCAGTAGTAATTCCATTGCAGGACCCGGTCGAGGGCGTGCGCGTAATGCAGCATGTCGGACTGGGTGGAGGCGCGGATCAGGCCGTTGATCAACGTATCCACGGCAGGATTTTTCAACACCATGTAGTTGTTCGCGCCTGGGTCGTTGGCCGACGCGGAGGCGAAGTAATTGAGCAATTCGCCCCCCGGCGAGGTGCTGACCGGGTAGCCGGTGACGATCATGTCGTAGTCGCGGCTCATCAGGCGATTGACGTATTGCGAGGAGTCGATACGGCGGATGTTCAGATCGATGCCGATCTGTTTCAGCGTGCGCTTGTACGGCAGCAGCAAGCGATCCATGCCGTTCTGGCTGACCAGGAAGGTGAAGCTCAGTGGTTCGCCCTGGGCGTTCACCAACTGATCGCCATCCGGTTTCCAGCCCGCCTGTTCGAGCAGTTCGAGGGCCTGCAACTGTTTGTCACGGATGACACCGCTGCCATCGGTTTTCGGCGCCTCGAAGACTTTAGTGAAAACCTCTTCGGGAACCTGGCCGCGCAGCGGTTCGAGGATTTTCAGTTCCTGCGCATCGGGCAGTTCGCTTGCCGCCAGTTGCGTGTTGGAAAAGTAGCTCTGCTGGCGGATATACATACCGCGCATCATCTGCCGGTTGCTCCACTCGAAGTCCCACAGCATGGCCAAGGCCTGGCGTACGCGGCGATCGGCGAACATGGGTTTCTGCAGGTTGAACACAAAACCCTGGGCTGACTGTGGCGCCTCGGTGGCCAGATGCGCCTTTTGCAGGCGTCCGTCGCTCAGTGCCGGGCTGTCATAGCCGATTGAGTAGCCAGTGGCCGAAAACTCGCGGTTGTAGTCATAGGCGCCACCGCGCAGCACTTGGCGGGCGACGTCGGTATCACCGAAGTACTCGATGCTGAAATGATCGAAATTGTACAAGCCACGACTGACCGGCAGATCCTTGCCCCACCAGTCGGCGTTGCGTTCAAACGTGATACTGCGCCCCGAATCGACCTTGCCGACTCGATACGGGCCGCTGCCCAAGGGGGCTTCATAACCGCCGCCGCCGGCGAAATCGCGACTCTTCCACCAATGCTCGGGGAATACCGGCAGGGTCGCGATGTCCAGTGGCAGGGTGCGGTTTTCATTACTCTTGAAATCGAAGCGCACGGTTAGCGGCGCTTCGACTTCGACGCCTTTGACGTCGGCAAACTGGGTGCGATAACGCAGGCTGCCCTGGGTCATCAATAAATCGTAGGTGTAACGCACGTCTTCGGCGGTGATCGCTTTGCCGTCGGCGAAGCGTGCCTTGGGATTGATGTAGAAGCGCAGCGACAGACCATCGTCCGAGCGTTCCATCTTTTGCGCGACCAGACCGTAGACCGTGTAAGGCTCGTCGAGCGAACGCTGGGCCAGCGGCGAATAGAGCAAGCCATCGATCTGAGTGACGCCGATGCCTTTGTCTATATAAGGAAGGACATGGTCGAAGTGGCCGATCTCGATGGCCGAGCGACGCATTGTCCCGCCCTTTGGCGCTTGCAGGTTGGTGTAGTCGAAATGACTGAAACCGGCAGGATACTTGGCAGGCTCGCCATAAACGGTCAACGCGTGTTGCGGTGCAGCGTTTGCGCCGGTGGCGCCCGTTAACAGGGCGAGGGCGGTGAGCATCAATGTGGGGAAAACCAGTCGCATTGTCAGCCTTGGAACCGGGAAATCGATAAGCGCAAGTTGTACGCGAGAGGCGCGTCAGTCGCCAGCCGTATATGTAACTGAAACACAACGGCCCACCAGAAGGCGGGCCGTTGGCAAGCAATCAGGCGACGGATCAGTCCTGACGGCTGGTGACTTCCAGCAGGTGATAACCGAACTGGGTTTTTACCGGACCTTGCACGACGTTGATTGGCGCGCTGAAGACCACGGTGTCGAATTCCTTGACCATCTGGCCAGGACCGAACGAACCCAGATCACCGCCCTGACGGCTCGATGGGCAGGTGGAGTTGGCCTTGGCAACTTCGGCGAAATCAGCGCCACCTTCGATCTGGGCCTTGAGTTCGTTGCACTTGTCTTCGCTGGAAACCAGGATGTGGCGGGCAGTGGCTTTAGCCATGGGGAAACTCTCCAATCTATTTCAGTAAAAGTGTGGAGCCTACCGGATTCAGTGGGCGAATTCTCGGCAAAGTTCCGTTCGATTGTCCGTGGCCTTGATCAGAGATTCGCGGCTCGCAAACGTTCAGCATGTTCGACGTACAGCTCAATCGGGTCGGGCAGTGCGGTTGCCGTGCTGGCCGTGCGGCGCAGGCTGCCCAGATGGTCCAGCGGGTAGTCGGAGCGGATCACTTGCCCCAAGTGAGAACTGAAGCGGCCAACGAAGCCGTCATTCTGCTGCGTTTCGGTCATGAAGTACTGCGATAACGCGTGGCAAATGCTTTGGGTTGGATCGAGTGTCGACGGGCTGTTGGCCGGCAGGACGCCGCTCCATGAGTAATAGCGTACGCCGTTGACCTGTTCCGGGCCTTGTCCGCCCCAAGTGCTGGGCAATCCCTGCGGAAACTTGTCGTTGAACTCGCCTACGCCTTCGGTCGTCAGTGCATTGAGCGCCGCCAGTGCGTTCTGCGGCAAGGTGGCACTGCCACTGAGCAACGATAGAAAATCGGCAAATAGCGTCGCTATATTTTGCGCGACGACCTCCGGCAGTCGCCCGGGTATCAGGGCCTTACGCAGAAAGTCGGCCAGTTCCGAACCGTGATTCGGGCCGCTGACGGAGGTTACGGAAGCGACGGCGTGTGGCGCGAGCGCCGCAGCGTATCGAGCAGCCAGTGCTCCCTGACTGTGTCCTTTGAGGTTGACTTTGTCTGCACCTGTGCCTCGCAAGACACGATCAATCTGTGCAAGTAATTGTTCACCCCTGGTTTCGTTTTTATGGGTGGCAGAAAGGTGCGGAACAAACACTCGGCTGCCGGCCGTTTTCAGAGCGTCCTTTACGTCATGGAACAGCTCGAAGTGACCGATGCGCTCGAATCCGAACAGGCCATGTACCAACAGGACGGGATAGCGAGTTGAAGCATTCCGTTGCATGTTCTTACCTTTTTCGCAGAAGTTCATCGGGGAATCCGGAGGCCACTCTAAAACACTCATCCCGTTGAAGAAGTAAGAAGGGGCTTCTCTTGGCCGTTGAATCTGGACTAGTGGCTGTACGAATTTTCAGATACTTATGAAATCCGAATCGGAAGTTGAGGACATCTTTCGCTCGGTTGATGGCGTTTTTGCGTAGTTTGCCTACCCGGTGGGAGGCCTTTGCCGGATGTTCGCGGCGGCTGAGGCTGACATCGAAAGTGTGCGCAATAGCGTTCAATGTTGGCTGTCGACGCCGCCCATGAAAGCGGCGTTCTTTCCAAGGAATGGAGCCACTAATGCACACGCACGAAGTCGAGTTTTGCTACCGGATGCGCCACCCCGCCAGCCCCTGTGTTTCGAACGAACTGCTGCCAGCGGCAACCGTTGATAGTCTGAAGGGGGCGGTGCTTGATCCATCGCTGGGCAAGGTCGTTGTCCGTATTGCTCCTTATGCAAACATGAGCTGCGGCGATCAGTTGCTCTTGAGTTGGGACGGTCTGGACATAGAGGGCTTTGCTTATCAGCATGAAATGGTTCGCTATATCAGCGAAGCCCAGGTCGGCAAAGACATCGTTTTCGTGATCAAAGGCCTGCACATTGCTGCACTGGATGGCGGTTCGCTGGCGGTCTACTGGAAACTGCTCAGTGCGCGCTCGGTTGAGCCGGCGGTGTCTGCCCGTGTGCATTTGTCCGTGGGGGATGTCCGGCCACAGTTGCTTGCGCCGATTGTCGAGGGGGCGATCGGAGGGGCGCTGGATCCGGCGCGGGTGCCGGACGGCACGCTTATCGTGCTCCAGCCTTATGCCCGAATGGCGGCGGGGGATCGAGTCACGTTGCTGTGGGGCGCTGACGCATTGTCCGCAACGTTCAGCGACAGCTTGAAGGTCGAAACCTTTGCTGTCGCAGACGTACTGTCATTCTGGGTTGAAGGGGCGCACATCGCTGCTCATCTCGGCGGCGAGGTGGTGGTGCGCTATCAGGTCGAGCAGGCGGGCGGAGTCATTCGCGAGTCCGAGGCGGCAAGAATTCTCGTTACCCCGTTCCTGCGGGGAGAGCTTGAGGCTCCCGATGTACTTGAAGCTGAAGACGGCGTGCTGTTGAAAGAGGACTCCGTCGATGGCGTCACCATCGTGATCGGTAATGCCCGGACGCAGGAAGGCGAGTTGGTCTATCTCAAGTGCGACGGGGAACTGTTCAATCATCGGGATGACCGTGAAATCACTCGGGAGACGGCGGGGAAGCCGCTGATCTTCATTGTGCCGCACCGATTCTGGCGTGAGCACCATGGCACGACCGTGCGGGTGGCCTACACGGTTGAACGTCTGGACGATGTCAGTCAGACGTCTGCGGCCACACAGGTGCGAGTGGAGGGGTAACGCGGCGTGACCAGCCCTGCGGTTTGCAATAAATCCGCGGGGCTGGCCGGATAATCAGCCGTTTGTCTGTGTACTGAGGCGTTGAGAGGCGTCCTGCAGCAAACGCTCCGTTGCGCTGAAACCGAGGCAGCCATCGGTAATCGAAACCCCGTAACGCAGGGATTCGCTCAGCGGCTGGCAGCCCTCGAACAGGTGAGACTCGATCATCATGCCGATCAGAGAACGGTCACCTTGCAGGCGTTGCTCAAGCACTTCGTTGAAGACGCCAGGCTGGCGTAGCGGGTCCTTGCCACTGTTGGCGTGGCTGCAATCGACCATGATCCGGCTCGGAATCTTCAGGCGATCCAGGTCGGCATGGATTTTGGCCACACTCTCGCGACCATGGTTCGGCCCTTTATGGCCGCCGCGCAGAACCAGGTGGGTGTCGGGGTTGCCTGGCGTTTGAATGATGGCTGGATGGCCCTGACTATCGACGCCGAAATGCCGGTGCGGATGGGCTGCCGAACGCATGGCGTCAACTGCAATGGCGGCACCGCCGTCGGTGCCGTTCTTGAAGCCGACGGGCATGCCCAATCCGCTGGCCATCTCCCGATGGATCTGCGATTCAGTGGTACGCGCGCCAATGGCCACCCAGCTCAACAGATCATCGAAGTAACCGGCAGCCATGGGTTGCAGCAGCTCGGTGGCCACCGGCAGGCCGAGGCGGATCATTTCCAGCATCAGCTCACGCGAAAGCGTAAGGCCGCCAGCCATGTCATCACTGCCATCCAGATGCGGGTCGTAGGCCAGACCTTTCCAGCCGACCGTGGTGCGCGGTTTTTCGACATAGGCTCGCATCACCAACAGCATTTCGCCGCTGACTTCCTCAGCCAGTCGAGCGAGCTTGCCAGCGTATTCGAGTGCGGATTGCGGATCATGGATAGAGCAGGGCCCGACGATGACCAGCAGGCGCTGATCCTGACCGTTGAGAATGGCGCGAACCGCCTGACGGTGGGCGGTGACTTGCTGACTCAAGGCATTGCTCAGGGGCAATTGCTGTTTGAGTTGCAACGAGCTGGGCAGACGCAGAGTCAATGCTTCGTTGGCAGGATTCAGAGTGGACAGCGGCAGAGCAGAAACGGACGAGTTCATATTCGGTCTTCCTGGGCTGGCGGCGGGTTCTCCCGCTCGCTCGGCCCTACTGGGGTGTTCGACAATTGGCCGTATTGGCTACGTGTGTGTGCTTGCCACCTGTAGGTGACCGATCGGAGGCGGCAGGCTGTCCCGAGCGGAAGCTGGTAAATCGCCAGGCGTTAAAGCTGTCGTAACGGTAATAAGTGGCGTAGTTCATTTCGTGAATCCTCAAAGTGTCTGGTGTGTTGCTGAAAAGTTTGGGGCTGAAAAAACAAAACCCCCGGTCGGGAGGCCGACCGGGGGTTGAGAATTCTCTGGTAGGCGACCCGTTGTTATGGGCGCCGTTTGGGTATCAGGCGCGCCAGTGGCTAAACCAATACCCAAAATAAAAGCTGACCGGAGCGCAAACGTCATTCACCCGGGCAGCCGCAACCGAGCGCAAGGCGCTGGCGGTACGAAGCTGTAAGAGGGCGTTGAACATGGTCTGTCTCCAATGAATGGGCCGAGCTTACTAGAGGGCGATACGCCTCAGCAATCAGAAATTGCTATCGCGTAATCAACAAAACATCTATTGCTAGCGTCGCGCTGGAGTTGTGACATTCTGCACTTCGCTTGATGACCAAGGATGAACCGTGTCGACACAAAACATTGCTGCTGCTCAGTCTCTGCTCATTGCCGATGATCTGTTGGTCAAGGCCGAGCGCGTCGTGGGTGCGTGGCTGGGGCGAATTGTTCCTGCTGTGCAAGCCTGATGACATTCCACTTACGATTGGCGGTTCCAGAAGATCTGGCGTTTGCCCGTGATCTTACCTGTCAGAACATGCTGCGCTACTACATTCGCCATGACTTGCTATGGCAGGACGAAGCGTTCGACGTGGCATGGTTGGGGCGGCAAAACTGGCTGATAGTGAAGGGTGATGTGCCAGTGGGCTTTCTCAGTCTCAGTCGGGATATGCGCGCGCTGTATATTCGTGAACTGCAAATTGCTGAAACGTATCAGGGGCAGGGTGCTGGTTCTTGGGCGATCGATCAGGTTATCGACATGGTCCGCAAAGAAAGACGCCCGGCTCTACGCCTGACCGTATTTGAAAATAATCCGGCGAGAAACTTGTATGAGAGAAAAGGACTACAGGTTCAGGGC
Source organism: Pseudomonas sp. ok266 (assembly GCF_900110195.1). NCBI lineage: Bacteria > Pseudomonadati > Pseudomonadota > Gammaproteobacteria > Pseudomonadales > Pseudomonadaceae > Pseudomonas > Pseudomonas sp. ok266. The sequence goes on from NZ_FOCU01000004.1 coordinate 213,376, forward strand.
GCGGACGAGTGTTTTCTGCGAATGCAGCTTGATATCAGTACACATGTGCTCTGAAACCCACGGCCGGCAAGCCTTCAATGATGAATTGAAACTTTTTAAATGACGCTTTCCGCTAGGTCTGCGTGGCACTTTTTGCTAAGGTGTCCGGCATCCCAATATGACCATATCGCGAGGTGTCTGCTTGATTAGGGTGCTAGTGGTCGATGACCATGATCTCGTTCGTACAGGCATTACACGTATGCTGGCCGATATCGATGGCTTGCAGGTGGTTGGCCAGGCCGAATCCGGGGAAGAGTCCCTGATCAAGGCCCGAGAGTTGAAGCCCGATGTGGTGCTGATGGACGTCAAGATGCCTGGCATCGGCGGCCTGGAAGCCACGCGCAAACTGTTGCGCAGTCATCCGGATATCAAGGTGGTCGCGGTCACGGTGTGTGAGGAGGATCCTTTCCCGACACGCTTGTTGCAGGCCGGTGCTGCGGGTTATCTGACCAAGGGCGCGGGTTTGCCGGAAATGGTCCAGGCGATTCGCCTGGTATTTGCCGGCCAACGCTATATCAGTCCGCAGATTGCCCAGCAATTGGCGATCAAATCCTTCCAGCCCTCCAACGACTCTCCCTTCGATGCCTTGTCCGAGCGCGAAATTCAGATCGCCTTGATGATTGTCGGCTGTCAGAAGGTTCAGATCATTTCCGACAAATTGTGCCTGTCGCCGAAAACCGTGAACACCTACCGCTATCGTATTTTCGAGAAGCTTTCGATCAGCAGCGATGTCGAGTTGACCCTGTTGGCGGTTCGTCACGGCATGGTTGATGCCAGCCTCTGACCATGACTGAAACATTCGATTCCGGCGCGTTTCTGTCGACAGTCAGCGGGCGCCCAGGCGTCTATCGCATGTTCGACAGCGATGCACGCCTGTTGTACGTGGGCAAGGCCAAGAACCTGAAAAAACGCCTGGCCAGCTACTTTCGCAAAACCGGCCTGGCGCCGAAGACTGCCGCGTTGGTGGGGCGCATTGCGCAGGTCGAAACGACCATCACCGCCAACGAAACCGAAGCGCTGCTGCTTGAGCAGACGCTGATCAAGGAGTGGCGACCGCCGTACAATATCCTGCTGCGCGACGACAAATCCTATCCCTATGTGTTTCTGTCCGACGGCCAGTTTCCGCGCCTGAGCATTCATCGCGGGGCCAAAAAGGCCAAGGGCAAGTACTTCGGTCCCTATCCGAGTGCCGGCGCCATACGTGAAAGCCTGAGTCTGCTGCAAAAGACCTTCTTCGTTCGGCAGTGTGAAGACAGCTACTACAAGAACCGTACCCGTCCATGTCTGCAGTATCAGATCAAGCGCTGCAAGGCGCCTTGCGTGGGGCTGGTCGAGCCTGACGTGTATGCCGAAGACGTGCGCCACTCGGTCATGTTTCTTGAGGGGCGCAGTCACGCGCTGACCAACGAGCTGTCCACGGCGATGGAGGAGGCGGCGATCAACCTGGAGTTCGAACGAGCCGCCGAGTTGCGTGACCAGATCGCGCTGCTGCGCAGGGTTCAGGATCAACAAAGCATGGAAGGCGGCACAGGGGACATCGATGTCATCGCGGCATTCGTTAACCCGGGTGGCGCCTGCGTGCACCTGATCAGTGTGCGTGGCGGGCGCGTGTTGGGGAGCAAGAATTTCTTTCCGCAAGTCGGCATCGAGGAGGACGTGTCGGAAGTCATGGCCGCGTTTCTTGGCCAGTATTTCATCAGCAGCCCTGAGCGCGATTTGCCGAGCGAACTGATCGTCAACGTGGTGCATGAAGATTTTCCAACGTTGATCGAAGCGATCCATGAGTTGCGTGGTCGCGAGCTTGCCATCAGTCACCGGGTGCGCGGTACGCGGGCACGCTGGCAGCAACTGGCCGTCACCAACGCCGAGCAGGCGTTGGGCGCACGCCTGGCCAACCGCCAACACACCGCCGCGCGCTTTGAAGCCTTGGCCGAAGTGTTGAATCTCGATGAACCGCCGCAGCGCCTGGAATGCTACGACATCAGCCATTCCAGCGGTGAGGCGACGGTTGCTTCCTGTGTGGTCTTTGGCCCGGAAGGCGCGATCAAGTCGGACTACCGGCGCTATAACATCGAAGGGGTCACGGCGGGTGACGACTATGCCGCCATGCATCAGGCCTTGACGCGACGCTTCAGCAAACTCAAGGAAGGCGAGGGCAAGTTGCCAGACATCTTGCTGGTGGACGGTGGCAAGGGCCAGCTGTCGATGGCTCGCGATGTTCTCAACGAGTTGGCCGTACCAGATCTGATTCTGCTCGGTGTTGCCAAAGGCGCTACTCGCAAGGCGGGCTTCGAAACGTTGTATCTGAATGATGCGGCGCATGAGTTCACCTTGCGTGGCGACTCGCCGGCGCTGCACTTGATTCAACAGATTCGCGATGAGGCGCACCGCTTCGCGATTACCGGACACCGCGCACGCCGAGGCAAAACCCGCCGTACGTCAACGCTGGAAGGCGTTGCCGGCGTTGGGCCGACCCGACGTCGCGACTTGTTGAAACATTTTGGTGGATTGCAGGAGCTGACTCGTGCAAGCATCGAAGAGATCGCCAAAGCCCCGGGGATCAGTAAAAAGCTCGCAGAGTCGATTTATGCGAACCTGCATAGCGAGTAGAATGCCCCTTCACCTCGTAGCCAGTTGTGCCGATGAATATCCCTAATCTGATTACCGTTCTACGCGTCCTGCTCATTCCGATCTTCATTTTGCTGTTCTATCTGCCTTATCAGTGGAGTTACATGGCCTCCGCCTCGGTGTTTGCCTTTGCGGCAGCGACGGATTGGCTGGACGGTTATCTGGCTCGCCGTCTGGAGCAAAGCACTCCGTTCGGGGCGTTTCTCGATCCGGTAGCCGACAAGCTCATGGTTGCGGTGGCACTGGTGCTGCTCGTTCAAGAACACGGCAATCTCTGGCTCACTCTGCCGGCTGCTGTCATCATCGGTCGCGAGATCGTGGTATCGGCCTTGCGCGAATGGATGGCCGAACTCGGCGCCCGTGCCCACGTAGCCGTTTCAAATCTGGGCAAGTGGAAAACCGCGGCGCAGATGCTTGCGCTGGTCATTCTGTTGGCCAACCCGAAGGACTTCAGTTTCTGGGTTATCTTGGGTTATGCCTTGCTGATGGTCTCTGCCGGCCTGACCTTGTGGTCGATGGTGCAGTACCTGCGCGCCGCCTGGCCGCACCTGAAGACTGATGTTGAAAAGAAATAAAACTTTTTTGAATCAAGGGGTTGACGGAGCTTCTTAATTCTATAGAATGCGCATCACCAAGCGGGAATAGCTCAGTTGGTAGAGCACGACCTTGCCAAGGTCGGGGTCGCGAGTTCGAGTCTCGTTTCCCGCTCCAAGTTTGTACAGTGTTTGTTGTTGTGCTACTGACAGCAGATACTTTGAGGCCGAGTAGCAAAATGGTTATGCAGTGGATTGCAAATCCACCTACGCCGGTTCGATTCCGACCTCGGCCTCCACTATTAAAAACCCCGTAGATCAGTGATCTACGGGGTTTTTTTATACCTGACAGAAAGACGGATGTTCCGCAATCTATGCTGGGTGTTCCGCAAAGGTAAATTTCAACCACCTAATCGCAACGAAAACTTCAGTAGTTTGAGGTACCGTATCCTCAATCTTTGAGGTTGATGGTTATGGAAGAATTTATGGCGGCAAACATCGGTGACAAATTAAATTTAGTGGGATTTTTTTTACGATATGTGGAATATTCGCCTCGCTTGCGGGGGCAATTTTGATGTTTGTAGGATCCGGTATAACCGGTGACAGTGTTTGGGACAGTATTCGGAAGGCTCGAGGAGAGGCGGAGCAGGCTTCGCTTGTAGTGCCAGAGCAGTGGACTGAGTTTGTCGAGTTCGACCTGTCAAGCAGGGTCCCGCCTGGAGGCATCGCAAGCGAAGTAATGCTAGCGTACAAAATGCACTCACCTGATACTCGTATTCCTTTGCTGATGACGGTTGCATCATCGAATACGATTGGTGTTTTGGCCCATGGATCAGGGGGGCAAGGCGAGCTCAATTTGGCTATTGATAATCCACTGGTTTATGTCTCCGTCGCCCACCCGTCCATCAAGTGGGACCTCGTTGTTTCTGGGTATCGCTTTAATAGATAACACGGTGATGCCCATTTTACGTGGTTGGCCTAAGTCATTTTGTCGGTTTCACAATTTCTCCTACTCTTCGATAAACCTTCCTTGTCATCTCCTCAGACGAGTGGCCGAGCAGGCGGCTTGCTTCCTTAATGTCCTCGATTTCGCTGCCGGCCTTCGGTCGGATGTCTCTGAGCTGAAACTTCCTGATCGTGCTGGCCAGCTCTGTATCGCCCTCAGCCGATGCTTTAGTAGCAGCCTTTTCCCGGGCTTCGTCCCATCGGTTGCGCAGCATGTTGTAGCTCATGCGTAAACCAGCCTGGTTGGTTATCAAGATCGAGGTTCTGGTGCCAGCCTGTACGCGGCGATCGAGCAGACCATTGATGAAGATGCAAAGGTCGGTCTCTTTGTTGCCGTCGTACAGGCGGATGCGCAAGCGCTTCTCCGTCTTTCCTTGGCCGACCATCAGGAAACCGCTGTTGATATCGGTAGCCGATGCCTTGAGTACATCAGCCGGACGCTGCCCTGTCAGATATGCCAGATCCATCGCGTCTTTCAATTCTTGTGGGGCCTGGCCGTATACCGAGTTCCAAACGATATCGCCGGCGTAATAGTCTCGAGGCGTTTCCTTGTTGCGTCGCAGACCGAAGCAAGGATTAGCTTTATCGGTCAGTCCCCATTCGCGGGCAAAGGTGAACATGGTTGAAAGCAATGCTATCTCCCGGTTGGCGCGCACCTTGACGGCATGAACAATGTCAGCCGCAAGCTGGCAGGGTTCGCCGATGAGTTCCCGCGAGTCACGACCGGTATCGGCTCCGCCGTCGCCGGCTTGATTGCGCTCAAGGGGGCCGTCAGCGCTTTCAAGGTCGGCAAGGGTTTGATGAACATCGGACGCGGCACTCTGATGGGCAACCCGAACATCCCGCAAAAAGTCATCGTTACCAACTTGCCGCCCGGTAGCGCTGGACTGGATGGCGTTGGCCTTGATGACGACGGCAATGGCAAGAAGGGCAAAGGTGGAAAGGGGGGCGGACGAGGCGGTGGTGGCCGTGGCGCCAAGATCGGTAGCGGCATGAAAGGCCCGGCGATTCTCGCCGTTGCCCAGGCGGGCTATCAGGCTTACGACACCTATCAGAATGCTGAAACACAGGACGAAAAAGCCGAGGGTTACGGCCAAGCCGCCGGTGGCCTGGCGGGCACGCTGGCCGGTGCCGCTGCGGGCGCCGCCATCGGAACAGCTGTGCCGATCATTGGCAACATCGTCGGTGGCCTGATCGGTGGTTACCTCGGTTATATGGGCGGCGATGCCTTGGGTGGATCGCTTGGCAAGTCGCTGTTCGGCGCGGACGAGACCTTAAAGAAGGTACCCGATGCCGGGCCACTGATGATGGCCAACGCTGGGCAGCACCTGCCGCCGGTGATGGGCAACATCGCCCGATCATTTGCGCCCGGCGCTGCGAGTCCGGTTGCCCCAAGTGCATCAACGCCCTCGGCCGTGCAGAGCCTGTTGCCGGAGCGCGCCGCCGATGCGGCTGCGATGGGAGATGTGACACGCTCCCTGAGCGAACCCGCACCGCCGAGCGTACCGGCACTGCTGGCTCCTCCGCCTGCAGCGATCAAGGTCGAGCCTCCAAAGATCGAGCAGCGCATCGAGATCTCGGCGCCGCTGCACATCACCGTGCAAGGCGATGCGAAGGACCCGGCGCAAATGGCCCGCGAGCTGCGGCCCTTTATCGAGCAGCAGATGCAGCAGGCCACGCAGCAACTGCAGAACCGCAAGCTGTATAACGAACCACATGTGTAAGGAGGATCGATGGCTTACATGGAACAGCTGCAGTCCGGTTTGAAAAATCTGGCGGCAGCGGGGGAGACCGGACGCCGTAGCCTCGACGGTATGATGGGACCGGTCAACGGTGCCATCAGCGAGATCAGCGGCGCGGCTTCCGAGCTGGAAGGCATTCCCATCGTTGGGCCGGCGGTTGGGGCCAAACTGCAGCGCGTGATGCGCAGCGTCAACGCGGCTCAAGCCAAGGTCGGTCAGGTCGTGGCGACCTACAACAAGGCCACTCGCGCCGTGTCGCAGATCGATGAGCGCATGGGTGAACTCAAGGAGCAGGCGGCACGTGCCTCCACCGCGATCAACAAGATCGCCGGCAAGGTCAGCCCGTCGCTGACCAACATCGTGCCGACCGGTTCGCTGGCCGGCGACGCTACGCCGTTACCGGAAGCGGTCCAGCCATTCCCGCACTTGCTGATCGTGCAGCCGCTCGATCCCAACGCACAGCCGTACTACTTCAATCTGGACACAGCAGCCTTTGATGAGCTGCGGCGCTCGACGGAGTTTCGCTGGGCGTCGCAGGAACGCCTGACCCGCCGGCCGGCGCAACAAGCGGTGGGCATCGGCGAGGAAAAAATCATCTTGAAAGGGGCGATCTTCCCGGGCTTCAAAGGAGGCCTCAAACAACTGGATACCCTGCGCAGTCTCGGTTCCCAGCTAAAACCGCTGACACTCACCACCGGTTATGGCGACGTGCTGGGCACCTGGTGCCTGAAGAACGTTGAAGAAGAACAGACCGCGCTGCTGCAGGGCGGGATCCCGCGCAAGCAGGCATTTACTTTGGAGTTCGCGCGTTATGGCGATGACCTGCAGAACGTCTGACGGAGATCTGCTCGATACCCTCTGTTATCACGCCTATGGGCATCTGGATGGCACTGTCGAGGCGGTGCTCGATGCCAATCAGGGGCTGGCCGATGAACCGCAGCCTTACCGCGCCGGCATCGTGATTGAGCTGCCGGATCTGCCAGCGTCCACCAACGGAGGAGTAATGTTGTGGGGCTAACACGTCCTTTGATATTGCGATGGCAGTTTGCCATGGATTTCCGGTGGCGATAGACTTGTCATTTTAGGAATAGGTGAGAGCCGGTACATGGAAAAGTCGACGGAACTGAGGGAAGTTAAACGCAGTATCAAAGAGGAAATCCCTCATCGCATCATTTGGTTCATCATCTCCGCAGCAGTAATAGCTCTATTAGCCTTGATCCCAATTGTTGGGTGGATTCTGGCGTTGGTGATGGTGTTCGCGGTTTTCACCAAGATCTTCGGCTCTCGGGAGTCCTTTCTAGTTGGCAACTGCCCGACCTGTACCAAGTTGTTGCCGGTGCCTGATACTGACGTGTTTGCCTGTCCCGTCTGTAACAGTGTGATTGCTGTAGGAGATGATAGTCTGACCATCGTTAAGACCGACTGATCTGCAATGTCATGTAGCTAGCAAATTGATGAAACTAGCCCGCCTTGAGCGGGCTTTTTTATGGATGAAACAAATGACCCCAGCCTTTCGAGTCGTGGCAAATGGCGCCGACATCACCACACTGATCAATGACCGGCTACTGCAGCTGAAAACCACGGACAAGCCCGGCATGGAATCCGATGAGTTCGAACTACGCATTGATGACCGCGACAGTGCGGTGCTGCTGCCTCCGCGCGGAGCCAGCATTGAGATCTTCCTCGGTTACGTCGAAACGTCGCTGACCCGCATCGGCCGCTATGTCGTCGACGAGATTGAGCTGTCCGGTCCACCGGATACGCTCGTGATCACCGGCAAGGCCAGTGACATGCGTGGCAGCGGCAAGACCACCCGCAGTGGCAGCTGGGAAAACGTGCCACTGTCGCAGATCGTTGCCGACGTCGCCGCACGCAATGGCTGGCAACCGGTGTGTCCGGTGCAAACCAAAGTGCTTCGCGCGGATCAACTCAGCGAATCGGATTTCAATTTCATCACCCGCCTGGCCAAGCAGTACGACTGCACGGCCAAGGTCGCCGACGGCAAGCTGCTGGTGATGCCGCGCCAAGCCGGGCAGAGCGCCTCGGGCAAGAGCTTTGGCGTTGTATTGATCCAGCGGCGCGACGTGAGTCGCTTCCAGTTTCGCCTCGGTGATCGCAACACGCACAAAGCGGTATCGACCAAGCACCAAGACAAGAAAACCGGAAAGCTCGCTGTCGTCACTCTCGACAACGACGAATCACCGGACGGCTTGCCGCCTGTGCATACCGACCGCCACATCTACCCGAACAAGTCTGCAGCTGAAGAAGCAGCTAAGGCACGGCTGGCGGCTTTCAATCGGTCTACGGCCGGTGTCCGGTTGGAAATGCCAGGGCGCACCGATCTGTTCGCCGAGCGATCGATCAATGCCCAAGGCTTCAAGGTTGGCCTCGACGGCGAGTACCTGGTCGACTCGGTGGAACAGGTGTTCACACAGTCCGGCTGGAGCACGACGGTCGAGTGCAACGGTGGCAAAAAAGGCAAGGCGAAGGCCAAAGGCAAGAAGAAAAAAGTGGTGAAGGATCTGAAGGTCGTTCAGCTCAAGGAGTAGCGAAGTGTCCTTGGTCGTATTGAGATTGAACCGGGCTGGAGTAATTACATCGTGTTCGATGGCACGGAGTTTGGTTTTTCGTTAGCGTCTCTGAAACCCACCAGAAAGGTAGCTTGTGATGCTTGGAAGACTGTACCTAACCCTTTATTTCGTGCCGATGCTCGCATTTGCAGCAGCAGCGTTGCCGCCATTCGTGGAGAAGAGGAATGCTGACTTAGAATGCGCGCATGAAATGGTTCGCCATCCTACCACCTCGAAATGTACCCTTTGATCGAAAGGTCAATTAACTGAGAAGCCCGCGTAAAGCGAGCTTTTTCATTTGGAGCATTTATGCAGATAACGACCCAGCAGATTCAAACCATCATGCCCAACGCCCGCCGCCAAGCGGGCGTTTTTGTTTCCGCCCTCAACGCAGCTATGGCGCATCGACAGATCAACACACCGAAACGCCAAGCCGCTTTCTTGGCTCAAGTCGGTCACGAGTCTGGTCAACTGCAGTACGTGCGCGAGCTGGGCGGCGATCAATACCTGAGCAAATACGACACGGGTACGCTGGCCGCAAAACTGGGCAACACCCCTGCAGCGGATGGCGATGGACAACGCTATCGCGGTCGCGGACTGATCCAGGTCACCGGCCATGACAACTACCTGCGCTGCAGCCTGGCGCTGTTCGGCGATGAGCGATTGCTACGCACTCCGGAGCTGCTGGAGCTGCCGCAATGGGCTGCTGAGTCAGCCGCGTGGTTCTGGTCGGTGAATGGGTTAAATACGCTTGCGGATCAAAACGAATTCAACGCGATCACCCGAAGAATCAACGGCGGCCTGAATGGCCAGCAGGATCGGCTCGAATTGTGGGAGCGGGCGAGGGCGGTGTTATGCGTTTCGGCGACTTAATCCCAGCGCCTTACCGGCTGATGGTCAAACCGGTGCTACTGATCGCCTTGGCCGGCACATCAGCAGCAATCACTTGGCAGGTACAGGACTGGCGCTACGGTAGTCGCCTCAGCGAGCAGTCCCTGCTGCACAACGAAACCCTCAACCAACTGAATCTGGCCTCGGCCGCGCAGCAGCTTGCGGAACAGGACAAACGGCTCGCGCTCGAACAGCGCCTGGCGACCAGCGAACAAACCCATTACCGAGCCTTGAGCGATGCCCAACGTGATCAAGGTCGCCTGCGCGACCGCCTTGCCACTGCTGATCTGCGCCTGTCAGTCCTACTCAAAGCCACCGCCGATACCGGCAACGGATCGGTGTCAGCCACCACCGCCACCGGCGGCGTGGATCATGGCCCCGCAAGAGCCGAACTTGACCCGGCGCATGCTCAACGAATTGTCGCCATCACCGATGAAGGAGACCGAGGATTGATTGCGTTGCAAGCTTGTCAGGCCTATGCGAAGACTGTCTCTAAATGAGAACGAGCGATTGATGGTGCGCCATGAAACTCACCATCACTCAACGTAAATTGAATGCTTTTATTTGTTAGTGATGACCTTGCTTACCACTTTACCGTCGGAGAACGTCACAGTTAGGCCAGGGCAGGGCACATCGCTTTGACTGCAGGAATACGTTACCGCTCTCGCGGTCGTTTCTCCTGCGTTGTTCCTGTAGATATCAAATCTTTGGACATCGAGACCATACGCTGCAAAGGCCAAACACTCAGGATCTCCTACCTTCACATTGCGTTGCACTGCCTGCGCAGCTTGTTCGGCTGTGAGCTGGCGCGATTCAACGAGACGCTGAATTACCGATGGATCCTGAAAGCCTTTGTTAAATCGAAAGCTGCCGCAGTTGGCATAGGCTTCTTCGTTGGTTTTGCTTGTCCAGCCGCTGTCAAAGGCACTGGAAGGTTGATTTGAGCATGCAGCCAACGGCAACACGGTCAGCAGAACCAGCATTTTTTTAATCATGGAGGCAACGTCCTTAGTCAATTAAAGAAGCGGCCGGATCAAGTGCGTCAACACTTCATCCGGCCGCCGTACCCGCAGATTGCCCCTGCAAGTCCAGCCTAGGCTTCTGCTTCGTGCACAAAGCGCGGCGAGCCTATCACCTGTTTATCCATACAGTAAAGGTCTTGCTTTCAATGTCTACACCCATCATCCCTTGGATGGGCGGCAAACGCCGCCTGGCCGATCGCCTCATTCCGCTTTTTCCGCCACACGAATGCTACGTCGAAGTCTTTGCCGGCGGTGCCGCGCTGTACTTCATGAAGCCCCAGCCATCGCCGGTCGAAGTCCTCAATGACATCAACGGCGACTTGGTCACGCTTTACCGCGTCGTGCAGAACCACCTCGAAGAGTTCGTACGCCAATTCAAATGGGCGCTCAGTTCTCGGCAGGTGTTCGAATGGCAGAAAATGACCCGCCCCGAAACCCTCATCGACATCCAGCGCGCCGCCCGATTCTTCTACCTGCAGCACCACGCCTTTGCCGGCAAGGTCTCCGGTCAGACATTCGGCACGGCGACCACCGCACCGGCCATCAACCTGCTGCGCATCGAGGAAAACCTTTCGGCTGCGTGGCAGCGCCTGTCCGGCACCTACGTCGAAAATCTCCCATGGCTTGAATGCGCAGAACGCTATGACCGTGCCCACACCTTCCACTACATGGATCCGCCTTATTGGCAGACCGCCGGATATGGCGTGGACTTTCCATTCGAAAACTATGAGCGGATGGCCGACTTCATGCGCCGCTGCAAAGGCAAAGTGATGGTCAGTATCAACGACCATCCGGATATCCGTCGCGTGTTCAAAGGCTTCCATTTCGAGACCTTGGACATTCGCTACACCACAACCAACCAGCGACAGGGTAAGGCCGAAGTCAGTGGCGAGCTGGTGATCATGAATTGGGAGCCAGCAGCGTTGGGTGGGCTGTTCTGATCACCAGGGTGCGAACCCGGGGCATCCAATACCCCACAACTGCAACAGCTCGGTGAGTTTGATAAGAAACTCGACAGTGGCCATCAGAAGCATCAGCACATTCATTTTTTCATCTCGCAAAGAAACATGCCGCGCAGTAAGGTGCGGTGTTCGTGGGTGATGTAGGTCGTTATTTAAACTAGATGTTTAGCGCGCCCGTCGTCAATGCTTTTCGACAAATAAAAACAAAAAATTCCCAGTTTTTAGTTGGCCGTTTTGGCCAACTTTCCCAATTTGCCCACCGTGCCCAAATTGGCCGCATTGCCCAAGGCCTGCGGGTGTATGTGCCTTCGCTGAGGGAGGGCAGGAGGTGATGTGGAAGATTGGGATAAGGAGAAAATGTGTATGCGTTAGGTGTTGGGTAGGATTTATTTCATTCGAATTCATATGGCTGTTTCGTACACGAAAAGTGGAAATTACGCACAGTCATTAGTTGGTTAATAATGTGATTAATTGTTCGCGATGGAGTGGAGAGCCTTGTTCTGATTGAGTTGGCTGATTTATTCGGCTTTACACATTTAAGCTGTTTCGTACACGAAAAGTGTTTTTCATGCAGATCCTCATTTGGGGGGGCTGCTTCGTGTTCGATGATTCATAGCGCCGTGAACGCAGGGAGAGGTGGCAGCTACTGGCGACCACTCTGCTTGTGAGTCCGCCTTAATTTTTGAAGTCTGGCAAGACTGAGTTGCGGGCCATTCCTTCACGATTTTTTTTCACGCCGGTCCGAGACCTGTCCGCACCTGGTTCCGGGTGATAGATCAGATAGAGCCGGCAGGGTGCTGACTGATTTTTTTTGAAGAGGCTGGACGTTACGCAGAGCTGTGCGGCTGGGCTGTAGGGTCAGTCTAAATGTGGTTGGAGAGAAGCGGACGACACGCGCTTCGTTGTCAGCCACTCATCCGATATTTCCTACAAAAATTGACCAAGAAACTTTCAAAAAGTTAACTGTATATTCGTACAGTATCGGAAGTCGTGCGTCATGAGCTACTCAATTTTAGGTCCCATCGCCCAAGGCGGAACAAAACTGCCGCTGTGCCTGTTCCGCGTCCCGGCCGGGTTTCCATCGCCAGCAGCGGATCACATGGAGGCGCCGATCTCGCTGGATGAAGTGTTGAACATCCGCGCTCCACACGTTTACCTGGTATCGCTTACCGGTGAGAGCATGCAGGGCGCAGGGATCTACGAGGGCGACCTCGCCATTGTCGATCGCTCAATTGAGCCAGCTCACGGTCACATCGTCATTGCCCTGCTCAACAATGACCCGGTCTGCAAACGCCTCTGCCTTCGAGGCAAAGAAGTCATTCTGCTGTCCGAGAATCCCAAATATCCACCGCGATACGTGCTCGAGGGCGACGACCTATCGATCTGGGGCGTAGTCACCAGCAGCGTGCGCAGCCATGTCTAAAGCCCCACAAATATTCGGACTGATCGACTGCAACAGCTTCTACGCCAGCTGCGAACGCGTGTTCCGCCCAGACTTGGCCAAGGTGCCTATTGTGGTGCTGTCGAACAACGACGGCTGCGTCATCGCCCGCAGCTACGACGCCAAGCCGTTCGTGAAGATGGGCGAGCCGTACTTCCAGATCAAACACAAGCTGAAGCAATACGGTATCGTCCCGTTCTCCTCGAACTACGCGCTGTACGGCGACATGAGCGAACGCGCCATGACATTGATTGAGTCTATGGTGCCGGCCGTCTAGGTCTACAGCATCGACGAAGCCTTCGCTGATCTCACCGGCATCAACGACGTCGACGGTCTCGGCCGCAAGATCCGCAGCCAAGTGTTGCGCTGCACCGGCATCCCCGTCGGCGTCGGCATCGCACATACTAAAACCCTGGCAAAGCTTGCCAATCACACCGCCAAACGCCTGCAGGCGCAAACGGGCGGTGTCGTGAACATCTGTGACCCGGTCAAGTGCGACTGGGTGCTGCGTAACACGGACGTCGGCGAAGTCTGGGGAGTAGGGCGACGCATGAAACTGCACCTGGACGGTATGGGCATAAAAACCGCGATGGATCTGGCCAAAGCTGACCCGTGGACTTTGCGGAAGAACTTCAGCGTAGTGATCGAGAAAACAGCCCGGGAGTTGGCCGGCACTGCATGCCTCGAACTCGACGAGCCAGATCCGCCCAAACAAGAGATCTGCTGCAGTCGGATGTTCGGCAAGCGACTCACGGAGCTGACACCGATCAAGGAGGCCGTTGCGACTTACATGATGCGCGCGTCGGAAAAGCTGCGTGCCGAGAATTCGCTATGCAAGAGGATCCGCGTCAGCATCCGCACTGGCATGTTCAATCCTGAAGAGGCCAAGTACTCAAACGGCGTTCTGATTGAGCTGCCCTATCCAACTGATGATCTACGTCTGTTAACCAAGGCCGCAGTCAACGCTGTCGAGCGTGTATTCCGGCCGGGGTTCAAATACAGCAAGGCAGAGGTAATGCTCGTCAATCTTTGTCAGTCCGGTGAGTACACCCAGGATTTGTTCGCCGCCACTCAGTCGATTGAGGCGACGAAACTGATGGCAGTGCTGGATGAGATCAACGATAAATGGGGAAGAGGGACACTTAGGTCGGCGGGTGTACCGATCCACCCCGCTTGGGCAATGCGGCGAGAAATGATGAGTCGGAGCTATACGAGCAAGATTGACCAGTTATGGTGCGTGAAGTGCATATAGCTTTGGCTACTCAATTATACTGTAAAAGCTGTAATTCCAGTTCGGCCTCTCGTTGAAGAGTATGCCAATTCCTCCATATTTTATCTTCATTCTTGCATGCTATAGGGCAAACATGCCTCGGGCGAAGCAAATGAATGTCTCCGGCTTCTTGAGAAAATATATAACGATCGGCGTGCTCAATTATTATTTTACGAATAAGAAGGGAGGTTTTGGTGTCAAGTGTTGTTCCCCGCAGCCAAGGTCGTTTTCCAATACATGTGTATAGAAGGTGTTTTGGGCTTAAAGGTAGGATTATATCTCCATTTTTCACTCCCCACCCACCTCCAAAGTCATAGTTGCTTGCGTCTTGGAAGTTTAGTCGAATAAGTGGATTGTCTGAGGTTGGCCAGGATGTTCCCGGTGGGGCATGTAGGATAGTCCATTTGTGAGTAGGAAAGCGGCCCAAGGTTTGAGTCAGTATGTGCCTCATTTGCCAAATCCAAAGTCTCCTTCCAATGATGGTTTCTGCTCTGGCGTGGCCGCTCCCATCCGGCTGCTTAGTTATCGATATGTTGAAAAGAGATAAGATGTCATTGTCTATTGTGCACTGTGGGAGCGTCTCATTATTTCGAACCGCTTCCTCCATCTTGTTGATAGACTTTTGCATCGTCTCATTCATTAGATTCTCCAAGGTCGCATTCTGAACCTGGATGAATTTTCTCAAGCTCGCCGGAGTTCGGACATCTTGAGCAACTGCGAATCTCACTAGGCTTTTCCAATGTCTGGGAGACAAGCGTTCTTCGTTGCAGACCCGTCGGATCGCTTCTTCAGCAGGGCTTTCAAATTCGGTATCGAGCCAGCGCTCAAACTCATCCGTTTCTTCTCGTCCTGCAAGGTATGTATACAAATGTTGGTGATAAGCTATGCCCTTTAAGGACTGTGTCTTCCAATGAGGGACATTTTCGTTAGGCACTAGCAAGCGATAAGTTGGTATTTCTCCCAATTTGGCCCATTGCTTCAGGTATAGCTTTGGTACATAGTGATTGTCTTTCCGTAGCTCTTTCATATAAAGAAAGTCTCCATTTGCAGTCTGAATAATGTTACAGCTGGAGATTGAAGATTTTGTGAGCTAATTTGACATTTGTAAGGGTGGGTATAATCATTTTCCTAATCTTGCTTTTTTGGTTATGAAAATTGTTGCAGCATACCAAATAAAAGAGGCGATCAGCGAAGCTATAATGCCGATAGCAAATCCGATGATTCTCTCTCTCCAAACAGATGCGCTTGTACGCTCTTCTTGTGCTTTAAAAATTGCCTCGATCGCAGCCTTATCCATCTCTATTAGAGGTTGCAGTTTCTCCTTTTCTGATTTTAATCTCGATAGGGTGTCTTCTGTGTCCCGTAGTGATGTTTGCTGAGCTTTAACAAAATCTAGGAGTTGCTTAATGTTTTTTTCAGTACCGTTTAATTGGTTTAGCTGGGTTTGATAGTTATTATTTTCTAGTCGTTTTGACTCTAGTCTTTTCTGGTCAAAATCCTCAAGAAAAACCATAAGTGTAGCTACTGCCAAGGCTCCTATGAAAGTCGCGAGTGGAGTTAGGACTGGATTTTTGAGGTATAAATCTACCCATTGTTTAGCGAGATAATAAATAAACTGACCGTGCATGAACTTTACCCATTATTCTAGACAGAATTTGAACGAACGATAGTATTCCTAGGTCTCCAAGGTAGCAATTGGCCACGCCCAGAGCAATGTCGGCTATAAGTTTCTGAAAAGGAAAAGGGAAAAGGGAAAAGGGTGGCTTGCTATCAGTCGCCTCTGGCGTAATCCGATCGGGGGGTAAGGGGAGCAAGGCGATCGTCGTCCTGATTTGAGAGCAGGTTTGTACTGCCTAGCGAGATTCGGCAGGCATGGAGGATGCGCTAGAGCTTGAGGCAGTTCCGCAACCAGAAGGCTAGGGCCCGTGGAGCCGTTACTTCATGGTCTTAAAAATCAGTAGCTTGCGGAACGCTTTGCGTGCTAACCTGTTGATCTACTTAGCTTTGTAGCGTGGATTGCAAATCCACCTACGCCGGTTCGATTCCGACCTCGGCCTCCACTATAAATAAGCTCCGTAGATCCATGATTTACGGAGCTTTTTTATTTGCAAAGTACCGCAAGATTTAGTCTTGAAAAACGGTCATTGCAAACTTGCTTCACCGGGAAGTGATGTATATATTTCCCGCACTGTTGTTCAAGGCTGGATCCTGTCAGGATCGCGACTGGGCAGCAGAAGACAGCAGCACCGCGCTACCGCCCGAATGGCGAAACTGGTAGACGCATGGGACTTAAAATCCCCCGCTCGTAAGGGCGTGCCGGTTCGATTCCGGCTTCGGGCACCATCTTAAATCAAGGGTTTGCGGGCGAAAGCTGATGCAAGCCCTTGTTTGTTTCTGGTCCACAATCATTTGGTTGGCATTGCTGTTTGCCCTTGCGATTCCTGATGTATGGCTCGGTCATTATCACGGTCGTACACTCAAGTTGATTCCCCGCCTGCAAAATCTCACGCTGGACTCTGCCTTGTCTGTACCTGCCTTGGCGCGCAAATCTTGCCTCTGAAACTCAGCCTTAAGCCATCCGTTCCGCTGGTCGCCGTTGGGCGCGGAGGGGAATGCATTCAGGTGGTGTGCCAGCGGTTTGATACGAGGCGGTTGTCATAGCTCGCAGTTTCATCCAAATCTCTCGATTGCCCAGCGGCTAATATCTGCAAGCTGCATGGCGTTACGAAAAGATGCCCGGACGTAGCCGGGCTTTTAGGGAAGAGTTCAGCGCGAATCCGCTTCTTTCGGAGAACGAGACGAAGTTTTTTCACTTCGTCTCCGAAGCCAGCTAAAGAACGCGTGCACCGGATGCAGGAAGGCCACAAGCACGCCGATGAGCATGATGATGAAGATGGCCACAAGCGGGATGCTTTCGTGCGAGAACATGGTGGGTTACTCCTGTAGTCACTATGTCGGAACCCGCAGCCTAGACGCATCGAGCCATGTTTTCGATGAACGTATATTCATCCTTCAGCGCCTCGGTTGTGCTACAGCGAGGCTCACCAGTCAGGCGGTATCTGGAAATCAGCGAGCAACCAAAAGACCCTCCCGAGTTGGCTGGGTTATTTGAAATTTCGCTCATAAAACATTCGCTGTATCGCCGCGCAACCGCCAGACAAAACCATTTGCTCAATGCTAAATCCGCTTGTGAAGTGCCTGTTCGGGTATTAGCACCCGGCAAACTGTGCGTCCGCCGGGAACCCGGCGCGTTTAAGGCATCAAGACAGAATCGACAACGTGGATCACGCCGTTTGACTGCATCACGTCTGCGATGCTGATACTTGCCTTACCGCCTTTGGCGTCCACCACCCATAGCTTGCCTTCGTAAAGCTTGATACTCAGCGACTCACCTTGAACGGTTTTCAGCATAACGGTGCCGCCGTTCTTTTTGGCCTCGGCCATTATTTGTGCAGATGTGTGAGTGCCGGGCACAACATGGTAGGTCAGGATTTTGGTCAGATCGGCTTTGTGTTCAGGCTTTACCAGCGTGTCGACGGTGCCTGCCGGAAGCTTCGCAAACGCTTCGTTTGTCGGAGCGAAGACGGTGAATGGACCTTTGCTGTTGAGCGTATCAACCAGCCCGGCAGCCTTGACCGCCGCTACAAGTGTCGTGTGATCCTTCGAGTTGACTGCGTTCTCAACGATGGTTTTAGTGGGGTACATCGCTGCGCCTCCGACCATCACCGAGTCGGCGGCAAAGCTGAGCGTTGCAGTTACGCAGAGAATGGCGAAGCAGGCTGCTGCAGCAATTTTTTTGTAAAAGGCATGCATGATGTATCTCCTTGGCTCTTGTGCCCTCCGAGTGAGGGTATTGGATCTACGAGCCAGCGATCAAAATGGATGCATCGGTTGTTGAAATGATTTTGTGAGTGCTGTCCGTGTCAGGCTTTTGTCCTGGTACTGGTGGCCGCTCATAAAGGTGTGCCGGTTCGGCCACCCTGAATAGCAAAGGCCTGCATGAGTTTCCTCATGCAGGCCTTTTTTGTGCCTTGCTTAAACGCACTGCTAGACGAATGCTTGCCCGCTAAAGCCGCGAGGCAAGCGCTGAAGGCCGGCCATTGCAGTCAGGCGCTCGATCCACTCTGCGCGCCAGTTGGTTGCGCCGTGGGAGGTTTTGGCCTGACGCGCCATCCGGCGGGTGGCGTTGCGCTGATCCTTTCGCGCCTGTTTGTAGGCATCGGTATTGCGGCAACTGCGGCACTTCACGCGATTGAGTTCGCGGCTTGCCGACAGTTGTTTGCCTTTATGGCCGCAGGCCAGATGCCCGTCGACGTTGAAATGGATAACCATAACTGTCTCCTTTGCGACATGTATAAGTTATGACAACTCACGCACGGCAACCGTTCGCCATTTGGGCGCTGGCCAAAAAAACACCCACATGCGGGCGGGAGAGGGCGTTACTTTGCAAAGGAGTGATTTCACTGTCGTCGCGCAGATGCAGTCGTCACGTGAAAAACTGGAAAAATAGACATTACGGGCAGACACAAGCGCGGTGACTCCTGTGTCACCGCTAATGAGCAAATTCCTGACACCCTGGCCGGGTTGATGTCATCTGAACCGAGGCAGTGGCCGATCAACAGGCTTTAGCGCCGACAGCGTGTTGCGAATCAGCGGAGCATCCTTCTCGATGTCGTTCAGCCGGTCTCGGATGCGCAGGGCGGTGGGGTGTCCACCTTGGTGATCGACCCAGTCGGCGATCTCTTTGCAAGCGGCGGCGAGGCGCGCTTGTCGAGCGTCGAGCAGGGTGAGGAGGGTGGTGATGGACTCTTTTTCGGACATTGAACACCTCCGTTCTATGAAACCTGGGCTGCAGCAAAAAGCCCGCGTGTTGCGAGCCTTCTGCCGTGGGGCGCTGCTCCTTCAGCTGGTTTCAGTATAGACCCGCTTCTGATCGGCATCAGCCTGAAGACTGGCGGGCCGCTGATGGGGAACTCGCTGCGTTGAGGCGTCTGCATTCACCTCGTGCGTCCTCTTCCGCGTCATAGCCATCGCCGATGAAACCGCCAGTACGTGTGTCGCAGATGCGAAACCAGCTAGTGGCTTTGGCGGGATCATGCTGGCTGTCTTCGGCACGTCGACCGTAAATAATGATCTTGTTGCAACGCTTCACGACGAAAATGTCTTCCATGGCGTCACCGCAGCTGATTCGTGTCAGATCAACTATAGAAGCCCTCGGCAATCGTGCAAAAAATAGGCAGGTCAGCTCGTCGGTTGCCAGCGCCAGCCTCCGGGGTGCCAGGTCAAACAATGGCTTGGGTTTAACGCCTGTAGAAACGCTTGATCGTGGGAAACCGCGACAATCGCTCCGGGAAATGCCTGCAAGGCGTGTTCGAAAGCGTGCACCGACGCCAGGTCCAGATGATTGGTCGGCTCATCCAGCAGCAGTAATTGTGCGGGCGTCTGGCGCCACAACGCCAGCGCAAGGGCTGCTTTCAAGCGTTCGCCGCCACTGAGTGAGGCGCACGGGCGGTTAACGCGTTGTGCGTCGAGTTGCAGATGAGCGAGAAAGCTGCGCAACTCACCTTCGCTCAAAAGTGTTTGCTGTTCCTGCAACTGATCGACAATCGATGTGTGTTCATCCAGCAGCTTCAGTTGTTGGTCGAGAAAGGCAAAAGGTACGTGCGTGATGCACTCGCCACTTACCGGCGCCCATTCACCTGCCAGCAATTTCAACAGCGTCGATTTGCCACAACCGTTGTGACCGCTGACAGCGATGCGCATCGGCCCTTGAATGGCGAGGTCAAGGCGGGTGGTGGGCGCATCTGCCGGTAACCATGGCAAGCACGCGTCGATCAGCGTGCACACCCGCCGATTGCTCGGCACCACGCTGCCCGGCAGATTGATCAGCACGCCGTCGGCGGGCAGGACGTTTTCGTACGCCTCGCGAACACGCTGATCCAGATCGGCCTTGCGTGCCTGGTGGCCGACTTTTACCTGCCCCATGATGTCCCGCGCAGCGGCTTTCAACGCTGCCCGCTCGAAGCCCGAAACGTTGGCACTTTGTGCGTGGCGACGGCTGCCGGCCGCGTGGCGCTGGATCGTGTCGTGCTCGCGTTGCAGCCGCGTACGTTCGCGCTGACGTTCGATACGGGCCTGATCGAGCTGTGCCTGCGCCGCCTGTTGATGGATCCTGCGTTGCTCGGTGAAATCCGAAAACCTTCCGCTGAAAACTGTTACTCCCAACGCCGTGAGTTCGACAATTCGCTGCATCTGCTCCAGAAGCTGGCGGTCGTGACTGACGATAATCAGGCCGCCACGCCAGCGCTCAAGCAGGCTCATCAGCCATTGCCGACCGGCGCTGTCGAGGTGATTGGTGGGCTCGTCGAGCACCAGCAATGGCGCCTGACTCAGCAGTGCGCCGATCAAAGCGATTCTGGCTTGCTGGCCACCACTGAGGTGCTCCGTCAGATCCGACCCGGTGAGGTCGGTCAGCCCGGCCCCATCGAGCATCTGGCGCAAGCGTTCGGCCAGATCCCAGCGTTCATCGATGAGGTCGAAGTCGTGCGCAGTGGCACCACCGCATCTTAGTCGCTCCAGTGCGCTGAGCGCCGGGGCCGTCCCCGTTGCATCGGCGACGGTTTGCCCGGGTGTGGCGATGAACGTTTGTGCGACGTAATGCACGCAAACCGAGCGTGCCACGCTGCCGGTGCCGGTGCCGGGTTGTAATTGCCCGGCAATCAAACGTGCAAGCACGCTTTTGCCAACACCATTGCGCCCGACGATCGCAGTCGGTTGATGATCGAAAGTCAGGTTCAGGTCTTCGAACAGTGTTGCGCCATTGGCGAACTGAAAGCCCAGTTGATTCAGGGAAACGAGTGCGGGTGTACGCGAGACGTGAGTCATCGGCACCTCCAAAAAATGTCGTGAAAACTGACAAGCGCCGAGAACGGCGTGTCGCGATTACATTTTTAGAAGGCTGGATTGTTCACTGCTGCGGTCGTCCGAAGGAGGAGAGGTCGCTAGCCTAGATGACGCTCCCTTGCGGATCAAGATGCATCGGTCATCTCGCTCATTCGCTCGAGAAACATCGCCAGTGCCACTTCCTCCGCACGCAGGCCTTTGCGCACGCGCGGGCGAGGCAGTTCAGCGAGGGCGCCGAGCATGAATTTCTCCACCACGGCGGGGTGAATGTAGCATTTTCGGCACACCGCCGGGGTGTTGCCCAACTGCTTGGCGACGCCTTTGACCATCTCCACCACATGCCGCTTGGCCTCGGTCTCGGACTCCCATTGCAACTCGCGCAACACCGCCAGCGCCAAGGCACTGCCGGCCCAGGTGCGGTAATCCTTGGCGGTGAAATCGGCGCCGGTCAGGGTTTGCAGGTAGGCGTTGACGTCGGAAGAACTGACGGTGTGTCGCTCACCGTTTTCATCCAGATACTGAAACAGGTTCTGCCCGGGAATCTCCAGGCAACGCTTGATGATGCGCGCCAGACGCCGATCCTTGACGGTGATCTGGTGTTCGATGCCGCTTTTGCCGCGAAACTGGAACAGGATCGCGCTGCCGTTGACTTCGACATGTCGGCTGCGCAGGGTGGTCAGGCCGTAGGAACGGTTGTCGCGGGCGTATTGCGTATTGCCGACCCGGATCAATGTGGCGTCGAGCAAGGTGATCACCGTCGCCATGACCTTGTCACGACTGAAGCCGGGCGCGGCCAATAGCGCCTCCAGTTGCTTGCGCAGTTTCGGCAACGCGAGACCGAACTCACGCAGGCGCGAATACTTGTCGGCATCGCGCACTTCGCGCCAGCGCGCGTGATAGCGATATTGCTTGCGGCCACGGGCATCACGGCCGGTGGCTTGCAGATGACCGCGCGGATCCGGACAGATCCACACATCGGTATAGGCGGGTGGTACGGCAAGGGCATTGATGCGTTTGATTTCATCCGGATCACTGATGCGCTGGCCGGACGGCTCGAAATAGCTGAACTTGCCACGCAGCTTTTTGCGGGTGATACCGGGCTGGGTGTCGTCGACGTAATGCAGGTCGGATGGCAGGTCGGCAGTCAGCACGGTGTCGGGCATGGCAGTTTCCTTTGATGGCGCGGCGGTCTGTAAAACGATTGACCGCACGCCGTTGCCGTGGTGCCGAATGATTTAAGCGAGGACTGCGACCGCTTTGATCTGCGCCCATAAATGCTGGCCCGGATGCACGCCCAACTGGTCCCGGGAATAACGTGTAATACGCGCGAGCAGCGGAGTGCCGCCAGCATCAAGGCGAATCAACACGTGGGCGGCGTTGTCCGCCGATTGTTCGCTGACCACCGTCACCGGCAGTCGATTGAGGATGCTGCTGAATTCGCTGTTCTGCAGGCTCAGGCTGATATCCCGCGCGTGTACTTTGCAGCGCAGGGCCTGACCCGGTTCCATCGGCGCGTGCGTCACACGGATGCTCATCTCGGTGGCCGGCAATTGCAGGCTCAGCAGTTGATATTGCGCATCGTAGGCGCTGACTTGCCCTTCAATGATCACCCCGGCGTCATCGCCCATCGCCATCGGCAGGTCAAGACGTGCGAGGGTTTCGCCAATCGGGCCGCTGGCCAGCGCTTTGCCTTCGCTGAGCAAGACCAGATGATCGGCCAGTCGCGCCACTTCATCCTGGGCATGACTGACGTACAACAGCGCAATGTCCAGTTCGTCGTGCAGACGTTGCAGGTACGGCAGGATTTCACTTTTGCGCTGGCTATCGAGAGCGGCCAGCGGCTCGTCCATCAGCAGCAGTTTCGGGCTGGTCAGCAGGGCGCGGGCGATGCCGACACGCTGGCGTTCGCCTCCCGACAAATGCTGCGGATGACGCTCGAGCAAATGCTCGATGCCCAAGAGTTCGGTGGCCTGCGCCATGTCGACCCGACGCTGGGACTTGGCGATGCGCTTGAGGCCGAACTGCAAATTGGCCAGCACCGACAGATGCGGAAACAGGCTGGCTTCCTGAAATACATAGCCGAGCGCGCGTTTGTGTGGCGGGACGAAAATGCCGTTATCGCTGTCCTGCCAGACTTCATCGTTGATCTGAATGAAGCCATGTTCAGCGCGCTCAAGCCCGGCAATGCAACGCAGACAGGTGGTTTTACCCGAGCCGGAATGCCCATAAAGCGCAGTCACGCCACGGCCCGGCAAGTGCAGGTCGACATCGAGGCTGAAGCCCGTATAGACCCGTTTCAAACGCACATCGATCATCGATCAGCTCCAGCCTGCGCGGGTCTTGCGGCTGGAGTACAGCGCCAGCAACACCAGAAACGAAAACACCAGCATCGCCCCGGCCAGCCAGTGAGCCTGCGCGTATTCCATCGCTTCGACGTGGTCATAAATTTGTACGGAAACCACGCGGGTCTTGTCGGGAATGTTGCCGCCGATCATCAGCACCACGCCGAACTCACCGACGGTATGCGCGAAACCGAGTATCGCTGCGGTGATAAAACCGGGGCGCGCCAACGGCACAATCACGCTGAAAAACGTGTCCCACGGATTGGCACGCAAGGTCGCGGCCACTTCCAGGGGACGGGTGCCGATCGCCGAGAACGCGTTCTGCAACGGTTGCACCACGAACGGCATGGAATAGATCACCGAACCGATCACCAGCCCGGTGAAGCTGAACGTCAAAGTGCCCAGGCCCAGCCATTGGGTGAATTGGCCGAGAAAGCCGTGCGGACCCATCATCAGCAACAGATAGAAACCGATTACGGTCGGAGGCAGTACGAGGGGCAGGGCGACGATCGCTCCGATCGGGCCGCGTAGCCATGAATCGGTGCGCGACAGCCACAGGGCGATCGGCGTGCCGACCACCAGCAGGATCGCGGTGGTCAGGGACGCCAGTTTCAGGGTCAGCCAGATCGCCGCGAAATCGGCGCTCGTCAGTGACATTTTAGAGCTGGTAACCGTAGGACTTGATCACCGCAGCGGCTTTCGGGCCTTTGAGGTATTCAACCAAGGCTTTGGTGGCGGCGTTGTCTTTGCCTTTGTTCAGAATGACCGCATCCTGTTTGATCGGGTCGTGCATGCTCGCAGGGACGATCCATGCCGAACCGCTGCTGACTTTGCCGTCCTTGTAGATCTGCGACAGGGCGACAAAGCCCAACTCAGCGTTGCCGGTCGAGACAAACTGATAAGCCTGAGTGATGTTCTGGCCTTCAACGATCTTGGCTTTGGTGGCGTCGGTCAATTTCAGTTTTTCCAGCACTTGCGTGGCGGCCAGGCCGTATGGCGCAGCTTTCGGATTGGCGATGGACAGGTGCTGGTATTCGTTCTTTTTCAGCACTTCGCCTTTCGCATCGACATAACCTTCTTTCGCCGACCACAACGCCAGCGTGCCGATCGCGTAGGTGAAACGCGAACCTTTGACGGTTTCGCCTTCTTTTTCGAGTTTTTCCGGGGTGGTGTCGTCAGCGGAGAGGAACACTTCGAACGGCGCGCCGTTCTTGATCTGAGTGTAGAACTGGCCAGTGGCGCCATAGGCTGCGACCAGTTTGTGCCCGGTGTCTTTTTCGAAATCGGCAGCGATGGCCTGGATCGGCGCGGTGAAGTTGGCTGCCACGGCCACCTGCACTTCATCAGCCTGAACTGTGCCGACGGCGAAGACGGCGAGCAAAGAGGCCAGGCAACCAGGGGCAAGACGTGAGGCACGAATGGTCATGTAACAGCTCCGTTATTGACGAGTGCAGCGGGCAGCTATTGTTTGAAGTGGGCTGCGCCGATGCGAGGGGTGAATTCGCTATATAGCGAAATATATAGCGAAATGCCGCCAAACAGGAAGTGTTGGTTAAAACCAGCGTGAGGATGTTTGAATCTTCACGCTGTGCAGCTTCAGCGGCGAGCGAGTTTTGCCAGTGCGCCTTCGGCCAATTGTCGAGTCAGTTCAGCGCTACCGAGGTCTTTGCCCAAGGTGAATGCCTGACCGGCCCAGAGGTTGGCAAACTCTGCTTCGTTGATCGCTCGCAGCGGCATCAGCGCACCCCCGGCCAAGGGAAATGCAGGTGCCTGGGGCGAAATCGGGCCCAGTTCACGCATGATGCGATTGAGAATGCCCCGTGCCGGCCGCCCGGTAAAAATATTGGTGATTGCCGTTTCGCTTTCCTTGGCGGTGCGCAGCGCCTTGTGGTGAGCGGCGCTGACTTTTGCTTCCGGCGTGAACAGATAGGCGGTGCCGACCTGTACTGCTGAGGCCCCCAACATAAATGCCGCCGCCATGCCGCGCGCATCAGCAATTGCCCCGGCGGCAATCACCGGTACGCTCACCGCATCGACCACCTGAGGCACCAGGGCAAACGTGCCGACCTGACTGCTCAGATCATCACTGAGAAACATGCCGCGATGCCCGCCGGCCTCGTAGCCCATGGCGATAATCGCGTCGCAGCCGTTCTGTTCCAGCCAGATCGCTTCATCGACCGTCGTGGCCGAAGAGAGAATTTTCGCCCCGGTTGCCTTGACCCGCTCGAGCAAGGATTTCTCTGGCAGACCGAAATGGAAGCTCACCGCTTCAGGTCGAAACTCTTCCAGCACTTCACAGGCTGCGGCATCGAACGGCGCGCGGTTGGACACCGGCGTCGGTGCAGCGAAATCGGCGCCCAGTTCACGGTAATACGGTTCCAGTAAATGCTTCCAGTCACGTGCACGTTGCTCATCGGCTGCCGGTGGCTGATGGCAGAAGAAGTTCACGTTGAAGGGCTTGTCGGTGTGCTGGCGGATGGTTTTCAGCTCTTCGCGCAATTGCTCGATGCTCAGCATCGCGGCCGGCATCGAACCCAGGCCGCCGGCGTTGCACACGGCGATGACCATGGACGAATTCGTCGCACCGGCCATCGGGCCCTGGATGATCGGCAATTCAATGCCGAGCAGATCAAGAAGACGGGTGTCTGGCCATTGGCTCATGAGGGCGGTTCTCCAAACGGTGTAGCGGGCAGGGGGCAAAACCGGTTTTTAGCAGCAAAACCGGATTCGGGGCCAGTTGGAAATTCAGAACAACCCGTGCAGTTTTTCAGCGTCGATGACATCCGCCGTTCTTCGGCCTCCAGAAGCGTGATGAAAATTGCTGGTACGCCGGTGGTCGCGGCAATGGCGAACACTTTAAGAATTTCGGCGAAACCACGACCGTCGAAAAAGCATAGATGCGGGCCATGGAAATGCCCGGCGAATTCGCCGATTGGCGCAAAGTCGAATGTGGCAAGGTGTTGCGATGTGCTATTTCAAGGCACGACATTCTGAAAACAGTCCAGCGAGGCAGTCATGTTTAACGCCATTGTGATCGACAAAGACGACAGCGGTTACCGCGCCAACCTGCAACAGGTCAACGAGGAGCAATTGCCTGAAGGCGATGTCGCCGTGGCTGTTGCGTACAGCACGCTGAACTTCAAGGATGGCTTGGCGATTACCGGCAGCAGTCCGGTGGTGCGCAAGTTTCCGATGGTGCCGGGCATCGATCTTGCGGGCACCGTGGAAGCCAGTTCACACCCCGACTATAAGGTGGGTGATCAGGTGCTGCTCAATGGCTGGGGTGTTGGCGAGAATCACTGGGGCGGTCTGGCGCAGAAGGCGCGACTCAATGGCGATTGGCTGATTCCATTGCCCAAGGCCTTTACGGCGGCGCAAGCGATGGCTGTCGGTACGGCCGGTTATACGGCGATGCTGTGCATTCTGGCGCTCGAGCGTAATGGCGTGACGCCAGAGCAGGGTGAGGTGCTGGTCACGGGGGCCAACGGCGGTGTCGGCAGTTTTGCCATCGCCCTGCTGAGCAAACTCGGCTACCGCGTCGTCGCGTCCACCGGACGGGTCTCCGAGCATGAATATCTGCAGCAGTTGGGCGCCGGCGAAATCATTGACCGTGCGACGTTGTCAGCGCCCGGCAAGCCACTGGCCAAAGAGCGTTGGGCGGCGGTGATCGATTCGGTTGGCAGTCACACCCTGGCCAATGCCTGCGCGAGCACCCGCGCCGAAGGCACTGTCGCCGCCTGTGGTCTGGCCCAAGGCATGGACTTCCCGGCGTCAGTGGCGCCGTTTATTTTGCGCGGTGTGACCCTCGCCGGCATCAACAGCGTGACCCAGCCCAAGGCCCGCCGGCTGCTAGCGTGGGAGCGTCTGGCCAAGGATCTGGATTTCTCGCTGCTGGCATTGATCAGCCATGAAATCGGCCTGAGTGAAGCCATCGAGGCGGCGCCAAAACTGCTCGCCGGGCAACTTCGCGGACGGGTTGTGGTGGACGTCAATCGCTGACAGGTTTTCAGGCTGCGTAGCATCCATTGACCGTTCACGCCGGCGTCTCGCGCTCAAGCAACTGACGCTTGCGCTCGACCCCCCAGCGATAACCGGAAAGGTTGCCATCGCTGCGCACCACGCGGTGGCAAGGGATTGCCACCGCCAGGCGGTTGGCCCCGCACGCCTGAGCCACTGCGCGCATGGACGTCGGCGCGCCGATGCGTTGGGCAATCTCGGCATAGCTGGCGGTGCTGCCGAGCGGAATCTCCCGCAACGCTTGCCAGACACGTTCTTGAAACGCCGTCCCCCGTACGTCCAGTGGCAGATCCAGGCCAATGGCCGGCGCTTCGATAAAACCCACGACTTTGGCAATCAACTGTTCAAACCCGCTGTCTGCGCCAATCAGGTTGGCTTTGCGAAACTGATCCTGCAGGTCGCACACCAGTTGATGCGGGTCGTCACCCAGCAAAATCGCGCACACCCCACGCTCGCTTTGCGCCACCAGAATCGCGCCCAGCGAGCATTGGCCTACGGCAAAATGGATGTCGTTGTTTTGACCGGCAGCGCGGTAGTCGCCAGGTTTCATCCCCAACAGTTGGTTGGCTGATTCGTAGAAACGGCTGTTGGAATTGAAGCCTGCGTCGTATAGAGCGTCCGTCACCGAATTGCCGTCCGCGAGACGTTCACGCACTCTGCGCGAACGATGGGCGGCGGCGTAGGCTCTTGGCGTCAGGCCAGTGGCGGCTTTGAACACGCGATGAAAGTGAAACGGGCTCAAACCGGCTGTCTCTGCGAGCTCGTTCAGGGCGGGCGGACTTTCGGCCATCTCGATTTGCCGGCATGCCGTGGCGACGGTCGCGGCATGCTGCGCGGCGACATCACTTTGATCCTTGCTCGCACGTTTGCTCGGCCGATAACCCGCGGCTTCGGCCTGTTGGGCGGTGTCGAAAAACTCGACATTCTGCGGTTTCGGCAAGCGTGCCAGGCTGCTCGGGCGGCAGTAGATGCCCGTAGTTTTTACCGCATAGACAAACTGCCCGTCCGCCTGCGGATCCCGTGCAAGCACGGCGGCCCAGCGTGGATCATTTTCGGTATCAAGCGGGGTCGAAAGCGTTTTCATGATGAGTAATCCGTTGACCTGTTTGATTCAGGTTAACCAGCCTCGCCAGGCACAACACTCCGGGCCTTGCGGTCAAATTTTTCGGGTTCAGCGAGCGACCCGAAACGTCAGATTGATCCGCTGTTGACCCAAGCGCGGATGCTGACCGTGCTTGATTGGCAACACGCCGTGGTAGCGTAATCGGTCGACGCCGCCCCAGACCACCATGTCACCGTGCAGCAGCGGAATTCGCCGGGTCTTGTCGCTGCGCGCAAAACCGCCGAACAGAAATATGGCAGGCAATCCGAGTGACAGGGAAACGATCGGCGCGGCGTAGTCCTTTTCGTCTTTATCCTGATGCAATGACATTTTTGCGCCGGGGACATAGCGATTGATCAGGCAGGAATCTGCATTGAAGCCAGAGAAACCAGCTCGCTCGGCTGCCGAATGCGCCAGAGCAGCGAAGGATTTCGGCATCTGCGGCCAAGGCAGCCCGTTGAGCGGGTCGACACTCGAATAACGATAGCCGCTGCGATCAGTGATCCAGCCCCACTCACCGCAACTGCTGGTGCCGACCGACATGCTGAAACCGCCCGGTGTAACCATGTGGCGCAAGGGGGCCGCTGCGAGAACGGCGTCCAGTGCCGGCAGCAATTGATCGACAATCGGCAGGGCGAAGCCGCGCAATAGCCAGGATTGCTCGCCAATTTGTTCGGCTCGGGCTTGTTGTTCGGGTTCGTGGTCAGCGAACAGGTCGAGAGTTGTTGAGGACATGGCCATCAGGTTGCGTCGTGAAAGATGATGCCTAGGGTATGCCTTTTTCCACTGTGCAGGCGACTGACGCCGTGGCGCATGGTCACCCGGTAGTCGCCGCGCACGCCTTTGACGGGGCGCTGATTCACGGCAAAGATCAGCGCATCACCTTTCGTCAGATCGAGTACGTGCGGGCGAGATTGCATGCGCGGGCGCTGCTCGGTGAGAACGAACTCTCCGCCGCTGAAGTCTTGCCCGGGTTCTGACAGAAGAATCGCCACTTGCAGCGGAAAAACCGATTCGCCGTACAGGTCCTGATGCAGGCAGTTGTAGTCCTGCGGGCCGTACTGCAACAGAAGAGGGGTAGGGCGTCGTTGACCGGCGGCATGGCAACGCTGAAGAAACTCGGCGTGGTTCGGAGGGAAACGTTCGGGCAGGTGCATGCGTTCGTACCAGCGATTGGCCAAGGGGACCAAGCGCGGATACAACGCGCAGCGAAGGCGTTCTACCGGTGTCGGCAGGGGATATCGAAAGTATTTGTACTCGCCGCGACCGAAACCGTGGCGGGCCATGATGACCTGCGATCGAAACGGTTCGGTCTGTGGATACAGCGCACTCAGGTGATCGCAGGTGTTGGTCAGCAGCAGCGAACGGATGATCGCGTAGCCGTCCTGATCCAGTTGCTGCGCAAGGCTTGCCCAGTCGAGCGAATCCAGACGCGAGGGTGACATCGACATGCTGACTCCTTGACGCTTGGTCGAAGAAAGTCAGTCTAGGCAAGGCCTGGCGGCAGAACACTCCGCCGCTTGCGGTCGAATTCGCTGCCGCGCCTTACAGTGCTTTGCTTACCGAGATTTCGCTGATCACGTCGTCACTCTGGCCGTGAAGGGCCTCCAGAGCGGCCTTGGCTTCTTCGGCAGTGCCGTTTTCCAGCTGCGCGAACTCGAAGCGGCGTTCACCGTTGAGTTTGTACTTGATGACGTATTTGGTTGTTTGGGCCACGGTCATGCTTTCCTTTCTGGTTGAGCGGTATGTCTCAGCTGAGTTTGGTGCTGGAGCGACGGATGATCTTGATCGAGTGGGTCAGCGTCGGCTTGCGGGTTACGCTGATCGCACGGCGGTTGACCGTGTCTATGGTGATGTTCCAGAAACCGGTGCTCGGCGCGGTGATACGGGCCGGGAAGGTGTCGAAGGCGCCGCCGTGATAGGTGTGACGGCCGCCGTTCTTGAAGCTGCGGAAATTGGCGTCGTTCATCAGACGGATGTTGCACATTTGCGAGCATTGGATGACGACGATGTCGTCTTCGTTGAGGTGTTCGCGCTGGTGAATGAATTTCATGGGCGCCTCCAGAAGGGCTTTTTCTACAAAATCAAAACGATAGCTTGTAATTGCGCGCAGTTTATCAGCCCGCACGGGTTATTATCTGGCCGTCGGGCGTTGGTTTGACAATTTTGAACAGATATTCGCAATCGGATGCGGGTTAAATGCAGAAGGCCCCGGAGAAAAACGGCATTTGTGCTGTCGGACGGTCTTTAACGGAGGTTTTGTATGAAGTGGGGTGTGGTGTGTCTGCCGTTGATTCTGGCTGTGGGTGGTTGTGCGAGTGTTTCCGAAATCAATGAAACGCTGCCGACCATGAGCGTGATCTCCGGCAAGAAACCCCATGAATATGCCCAGTGTCTGGCCGATAAACTGGCAGACAGCCGCGGCGCGCTGCAAGTGCAGCCGCACAAGGACGGGGTTCGGGTCATCGTACCGGGGAAGCTTTCTACGGGTGCAGCCGCAGTGTTTGATATCGAAGATCGCTCCGGTGGCAGCAGCATCAAGTTGCATGAGCGCATGTCGAATGTGCCGGTTCGCCCGCGTGACGTGCAAAAGGCCGCCAATGCGTGTATTTCCGGCTGATAGACTGACAGTCATCAGCACCGATGCCGTCGCAGTCATGCTGTGACGGCATTTTCATTTCTGGAGTCGCGATGAAGCGAGAGCAAGTACGGGAGCGCCACGTAGAGGGCCTGATCTCTGCCACCCATGTTATCCAGAACCCGGCGAATCCGGGTGAGTGGATCGTGTTTTTCAAGAAGAGCGCCGGGCGCAGCTACTTTCTGGTCGACGATAACGACGAAGTCGAATCCTTCAACCGTCTCGACGATCTGATCGAAGTCATTCGTGGACTCGGGATCAAGTTCGCCGAAATTCATATGTAAGGTCTATTTGCAGACCACGACAACGCTGCGGTTCTTGTAGTTGCCGACATCAACGCCCAGGGTTTTGTCGCTTTCCTTGGGCTGGGGTGTGCCGTCGGTGCCAACGATTCGGTAGCCAGTGCCCGCGCAGGAGGCATCGGCTTTTTCATAGCAGGTCGCCCAGGAATTCGCTTCGCCGGAACAATCGATCGATAGCCCCTGTTCACCATTGTTCAGGTATGTGGGTTGGGAGGTGGCGCAACCGGCCAGTGCCAATACCGCGATCAGGGGCAGCCATTTTTTCAGATTCATGTTTGTGGTCTTCAGCGAGGGGGACTAGACGCTCTGACAGCGCCGGTGTGAAAAGGTTATAGCGTTTGGCCACTTGTTTGTAAGTGGGCACAAAAAAGCCCTGCTCAAGGGCAGGGCTTGGGGCGTCGCAGTCGATCAGTCCTGATCTTTGCCGCGGCGCTTGGCCGATGCCGGAGTGTCGGTGAACACTGCCGCTACATCGGTCGCCATTTGTTCGCTGTCGAAAGGCCCGGCGATGTGTTCGCCATTGGTCGTGGTCAGCGTCCACTTGCCGTCTTTCTTGTCGATCACATACCCGTTGACGATTTTTACCGCAGCCATCTATCTGTCTCGTTCGCTGGTTCAAAGGCGCCATGATACCGGCAAATGCTCGCATTGGGGGGCGATGAGCGTATGGTGATTCAGTTTCTCGGCTGCTTTGAGCTACGCTGATCTGGCTGCGCCAGGATGTCGATGGAACTATCGGCGAGAATATTTCTCTATGTTGGCATCGGTTAGCCAGTGCGGGGCATTGTAAGGTGCACGCCGCCTGATTAGACTGCGCCGAAACTCGTACACACAGCCCTTTCAAGGACTTATATGATCAAGAAATGCTTGTTCCCAGCAGCCGGTTACGGTACTCGCTTCCTGCCAGCGACTAAAGCCATGCCTAAAGAAATGCTGCCGGTGGTAAACAAGCCACTGATCCAGTACGGCGTTGAAGAAGCTCTGGACGCTGGCCTGACGGAAATTTCCATCGTGACCGGTCGTGGCAAGCGTGCTCTGGAAGACCACTTCGACATCAGCTACGAGCTGGAAAACCAGATCAAAGGCACCGACAAAGAGAAATACCTGGTAGGTATCCGCAAACTGCTCGACTCGTGCTCGTTCTCCTACACCCGTCAAACCGAAATGAAAGGTCTGGGCCACGCGATCCTCACCGGTCGCCCGCTGATCGGTGACGAACCGTTCGCCGTGGTGCTGGCGGACGACCTGTGCGTCAACCTCGAAGGCGACGGCGTACTGACCCAGATGGTCAAGCTGTACAAGCAGTTCCGTTGCTCGATCATCGCCATCCAGGAAGTCGATCCGCAGGAAACCAGCAAGTACGGCGTTATCGCCGGCGAGATGATCCGCGACGACATCTACCGCGTTCACAGCATGGTCGAGAAGCCAAAGCCGGAAGATGCGCCGTCGAATCTGGCAATCATCGGTCGTTACATCCTGACTCCGGACATCTTCGACCTGATCGAACAAACCGAGCCAGGCAAGGGCGGCGAAATCCAGATCACCGACGCCCTGATGAAACAAGCCCAGAACGGCTGCGTCATGGCTTACAAGTTCAAAGGCAAGCGTTTCGACTGCGGTGGTGCTGAAGGCTACATCGAAGCAACCAACTTCTGCTTCGAGAACTTCTACAAGACTGGCAAGGCTTATTAAGAGCGCTTGAATTGTCTGTAAGAAAAACCCGCTTCGGCGGGTTTTTTTATTTTGCGCCCCCATATGATTGGCAGCGCTTGCCCAATGGGTGGCTGCAGGTATGCTGATCCCCTGCCGAGGAGATAGAAATGGCCTACGATTTTGACCTTTATGTGATTGGTGCCGGTTCCGGCGGTGTGCGTGCTGCGCGTTTTGCGGCCGGTTTCGGTGCGAAAGTGGCGGTGGCGGAGAGCCGTTATCTGGGCGGGACCTGCGTTAACGTCGGCTGTGTGCCGAAAAAGTTGCTGGTGTACGGCGCGCATTTCGCCGAAGACTTTGAGCAGGCGTCCGGTTTTGGCTGGAGCCTGGGTGAGGCAAATTTCGATTGGGCGACGCTGATTGCCAACAAGGATCGCGAGATCAATCGCCTCAACGGCATTTATCGCAATCTGCTGGTCAACAGCGGCGTGACCTTGCATGAGGCGCACGCGAAGATTGTCGGCCCGCATGAGGTTGAGGTGAATGGCGAGCGCTTTACCGCGAAGAATATTCTGATTGCTACCGGTGGCTGGCCGCAGATTCCGGAGATTCCGGGGCGCGAGCACGCGATCGGTTCCAATGAGGCGTTCTTCCTCAAGGAGCTGCCAAAGCGTGTGCTGGTGGTTGGCGGCGGTTACATCGCGGTCGAATTTGCCGGGATCTTCCACGGCCTTGGCGCGAACACCACGCTGCTGTATCGCGGCGATCTGTTCCTGCGCGGCTTCGATGGTTCGGTGCGCAAGCATTTGCAGGAAGAGCTGACCAAGCGTGGCCTGGACCTGCAGTTCAATGCCGACATCGCGCGTATCGACAAGCAGGCCGATGGCAGCTTGAAAGCCACCCTTAAAGATGGTCGTGAGCTGGAAGCGGATTGCGTGTTCTACGCCACGGGTCGGCGTCCGATGCTCGACAATCTGGGGCTGGAAAACACCGATGTGCAGCTCACCGACAAAGGCTTCATCAAGGTTGACGAGCAATATCAGACCAGCGAGCCGTCCATTCTCGCCCTGGGTGATGTCATCGGTCGCGTGCAGCTGACGCCTGTGGCTCTGGCAGAAGGCATGGCCGTAGCGCGGCGTCTGTTCAAGCCTGAGCAATACCGCCCAGTGGATTACAAGATGATCCCGACTGCAGTGTTCAGCCTGCCGAACATCGGTACAGTTGGTTTGACCGAAGAAGATGCACGCGAGGCTGGCCACGACGTGGTGATTTTCGAAAGCCGGTTCCGGCCGATGAAACTGACCCTGACCGAGTGCCAGGAAAAAACCCTGATGAAACTGGTGGTCGACGGCAAGACTGACAAAGTCCTCGGCTGCCACATGGTCGGCCCGGACGCTGGTGAGATCGTCCAGGGCCTGGCGATTGCGTTGAAAGCTGGCGCAACCAAGCGTGACTTCGACGACACGATCGGGGTACACCCGACGGCCGCCGAAGAATTCGTCACCATGCGTACGCCGGTCGGCGCTTAAGCGTCTTTCGGCTTGGCCGAGTCTGGCGCTGCCGTAACGGCAGCCGCCAGACGCTGGCTTTCTTCCAGGCTTGCCTGAGCCTTGTTCAATTCCTTTTTCAGTGACTGGTTGAGCAGCGTCTGCTCCTCGACGCTCTGCTTGAGTGTCTGGCTTTCCAGGGTGGCCACGCGCAGGCGTTCCTGGAGAAGGGTGCGTTCGCTGTCGACGCGGGTCGCTTGCTCGAGCAGTTGATCCTGACGCTGATTGCTCTGCTTGAGCTGATCCTGCAGCAGACTCAGTTCGCGCTGCGTGCCACGGTTTTCCGTGAGCAGGCGTTCGTTGTCGCGGTGCAGTTGCGTGATCTCGTCCTGGCGGACCAATGCACTTTGCTGCGCCTGACGCAATTCGGCCTGAATCTGCTGCACCTGCGCTTCGTGGCGGCTCTGTTCCTGCTCGCGCTGCTCTTTGCTGGCGTTGCGGTAGTGCTCCAGCGCGTCACGGGCATGCAGGTGTTTTTCTTCCAGTGAGCGGATCTGCTCGTCCTTGTCCTGCAAGCGCAACTCAAAGTCGGCCAATGCCTGATTCAGCCCGGCATTGCGGGTCTGCTCGGTCTGCAGCATCGAGCGTGTGTTGTTCAACGCTTCGGATTCACGCGCCAGTGCAGCGCCTTGAATGTCGTGCTCGTGTTCGAGCTTTTCCAGTGCCTGACGCGTCTGTTGCAGCTCCGACTCCAGTGCTTCGCGCTGCTCCTCGAACTGCTCGCGGGCTTGCTCGATGGGCTCTTGCGCTTGTTCTTTGAGGCGTTGGGCGAGCCTGGAGACGAGGGCGGTCAACTCGTCATCGATAGGCTCAGCCGAGGCTTCAACGGGCTGGGCGCCGTCATCCAGTTCTTTCAAATAGCGATGGATCGTGGTTTTCGAGCCGGTGTTGCCCATTTCAATGCGTACTGCATCGATGCTCGGGTGTTCGCCACGGGCGAGGATCGCTGTACGCGCGATCTGCACCAGTGCTTTGGTTATGCCGCCACGGGCCATGTGAACTCCTACGTTTACGTACTGTGGTACATGCCACTAAAGTACGCAGTGTACCATCTCGAAAATAAAGATAAACCTTTGATATTGAAGACGCGGGATATACTGGTATTACCCAGTGTCAGGCGGCAAAATGCGCCTTTGCATTCCTGCATCAGTACGCCAGCGAGAAAACAGCCCATGAGCGACCTGGATCGCTATCTGCAAGCCGCCACCCGTGACAACACGCGCCGTAGCTATCGCGCGGCCATCGAGCATTTCGAAGTGAAGTGGGGCGGGTTCTTGCCGGCGACGGCCGACAGCGTCGCGCGGTATCTGGTAGCGCACGCCGAAGAGTTGTCGATAAACACGCTGAAGCTGCGTCTGTCGGCGCTGGCGCAGTGGCACAACAGCCAAGGATTTGCCGATCCGACCAAGGCGCCGGTGGTGCGCAAGGTATTCAAAGGGATTCGGGCTTTGCATCCAGCGCAGGAGAAACAGGCTGAGCCGTTGCAGTTGCAGGATTTGCAGCGCGTCATCGACTGGCTGGAGCATGAGGCGCAAACCGCAAAAGAGCAGCAGGATCGTCCGCTACTGCTCAAGGCTTATCGTGATCGCGCCTTGATTCTGCTGGGTTTCTGGCGCGGCTTCCGCAGCGATGAGCTGTGCCGCCTGCAAATCGAACATGTGCAAGCGCATGCCGGCAAAGGCATCACCTTGTATTTGCCGCGCAGCAAAGGCGATCGGGAAAACCTCGGGCAGACCTATCAAGCGCCGGCGCTGCTCAAGCTCTGCCCGGTGCAGGCCTACATCGACTGGATCACCGAAGCGGCGCTGGTACGCGGCCCGGTTTTCCGCAGCATCGACCGCTGGGGCAATCTGAACGAGGAGGGCCTGCACGCCAACAGCATCATTCCTTTGCTGCGCCAGGCGTTGCAGCGTGCCGGGATTGCCGCCGAAAACTACACCAGCCATTCCCTGCGTCGCGGCTTTGCCACTTGGGCACACCAAAGTGGCTGGGATCTGAAATCGTTGATGAGTTACGTCGGCTGGAAGGATATGAAGTCGGCGATGCGCTATGTTGAAGTCAGCCCATTCCAAGGGATGGCTCGGATTACGGATAACCCGGCTTCGTCGTAGATATCGTTTTCTTCTATTAATACAGTCGGCTAATAGCGAAAACAAATCAGCAGCATCAGGTTTGCCAATGAGCCATCCGTCGAGTGAGTGGGTAGGATTCACCCATCGAATTCACAACCCTGACGGAGAGTCATCAATGCCTATCATCAACAGCCAAGTTAAACCGTTCAAAGCTACCGCGTTCAAAAACGGCGACTTCGTTCAAGTCTCGGACGCTGACCTGAAAGGCAAGTGGTCGGTTGTATTCTTCTACCCAGCCGACTTCACCTTCGTTTGCCCAACCGAGCTGGAAGACCTGGCTGACAACTATGCTGCTTTCCAGAAATTGGGCGTAGAGATCTACAGCGTTTCCACCGACACCCACTTTGCCCACGCTGCCTGGCACAACACTTCGCCAGCCATTGGCAAAATCGAATACACCATGATCGGCGACCCGACCCACGTCATCTCCCGCAACTTCGACGTGCTGATCGAAGAAGCTGGTCTGGCTGACCGTGGCACCTTCGTGATCAACCCAGAAGGCCAGATCAAAATCGTTGAACTGAACGATGGCGGCGTTGGCCGTGACGCTTCCGAGCTGCTGCGCAAGATCAAGGCTGCTCAGTACGTTGCTGCTCACCCAGGCGAAGTTTGCCCAGCCAAGTGGAAAGAAGGCGAGGCCACTCTGGCACCGTCCCTGGACCTGGTCGGCAAGATCTAAGTCTGTGACACGCAACTCGGGGCGGATCTCCGCACCTACTTAAGTTAGCTGCACCGCCCCATAAAAATGCCCGGGCGAGATTCGCTCGGGCTTTTTTTCGCCTCAAATAAAGGAAATCGCCCGTATGTTGGACGCCAATCTTAAAGCCCAGTTGAAATCGTACCTGGAACGGGTCACCCAGCCGATCGAGATCGTTGCCTCCCTCGACGACGGTGCGAAATCCCGTGAAATGCTGGAACTGCTGAAAGACGTTGCCAGTCTTTCGAGCCAAATTACCCTGATCGACAGCGGTGACGATGCACGCAAGCCATCGTTCTCGATCAACCGCCCGGGCGCCGACATCAGTCTGCGTTTCGCCGGTATCCCGATGGGCCACGAGTTCACCTCGCTGGTGCTGGCCCTGCTGCAAGTCGGCGGCCACCCATCGAAAGCCAGTGTTGAAGTGATCGAGCAGATCCGCTCGCTCAAAGGCCAGTTCAGCTTCGAGACCTACTTCTCGCTGTCCTGCCAGAACTGCCCGGACGTGGTCCAGGCGCTGAACCTGATGGCTGTGCTCAACCCGAACATCCGCCACGTCGCCATCGACGGTGCGTTGTTCCAGGACGAAGTCAACGATCGCAAGATCATGGCCGTGCCGAGCATCTACCTCAACGGTGAGAACTTCGGTCAAGGCCGCATGGGCCTGGAAGAGATTCTGGCCAAACTCGACACCGGTGCCATCGAGCGTCAGGCTGAGAAAATCAGCGCCAAAGAGGCCTTTGATGTGTTGGTCGTCGGTGGTGGTCCGGCCGGTGCGTCGGCAGCGATTTACGCTGCACGTAAAGGTATCCGCACTGGCGTCGTTGCTGAGCGTTTCGGCGGCCAGGTGCTCGACACCATGGCCATCGAGAACTTCATTTCCGTACAGGAAACCGAAGGACCGAAACTGGCCACGGCGCTGGAAGAACACGTCAAGCAATACGACGTCGACATCATGAACCTGCAACGTGCCGACAAGCTGATTCCGGGCAAAAACGGCGAGCTGCACGAAGTCCGTTTCGCCAGCGGCGCGACCCTCAAAGCCAAGAGCGTGATTCTCGCGACCGGTGCGCGCTGGCGTGAAATGAACGTGCCGGGGGAGCAGGAATACCGCAACAAAGGCGTGGCGTACTGCCCGCACTGTGACGGTCCGCTGTTCAAAGGCAAGCGCGTGGCAGTGATCGGCGGCGGTAACTCCGGCGTTGAAGCGGCCATCGACCTGGCCGGCATTGTCTCGCACGTGACGCTGCTGGAGTTCGACGTACAACTGCGTGCCGACGCGGTATTGCAGCGCAAACTGCACAGCCTGCCGAACGTCACGGTGATCACCAGTGCGCAAACCACTGAAGTCACCGGCAATGGCGAGAAGGTCAACGGCCTGCGCTACAAGGATCGCAACACCGATGAGTTGCGTACCGTCGAGCTGGAAGGGATCTTCGTGCAGATCGGTTTGCTGCCGAATACTGACTGGCTCAAGGGCACTATCGAGCTGTCGCCACGGGGCGAGATTATTGTCGATAACCGGGGTGAAACGTCGATCCCGGGCATCTTCGCTGCCGGCGACGTGACCACCGTGCCGTACAAGCAGATCGTGATCGCGGTGGGCGAGGGCGCCAAGGCTTCGCTGAGTGCTTTCGATCACCTGATCCGCACTTCGGCTCCGGCGTAAGCGTCCAGCCAGAAATGAAAAAACCCGTGAGCGATCACGGGTTTTTTATTGCGCGTGAAAAGCTGCCCCTCACCCCAGCCCTCTCCCGAGGGAGAGGGAGCCGACCGAGGTGTCTGGCGTTTTCCATCGACCTGAATGACCGAGTCGATTATGGATTCGGTAAAGATCTTTCACGTCGGCGGAATTCTTGCATATCCCCCAATCAGTTCCCTCTCCCTATGGGAGAGGGTTAGGGTGAGGGGCTTTTCAGCTTTTAAAGCGGTGCAGGCTGAATGATCTCGACCCAGTAACCATCCGGATCCTTGATGAAAGCCAGGCTCTTCATGCGGCCATCGGTCAGGCGCTTCTGGAAGTCACAGCCCAACTCTTCAAAGCGCGCACAGGCCGCGACGATATCCGGCACCGAAATGCAGATATGACCAAAACCACGCGGGTCGGTATTGCCGTTGTGATAGACAAAATCCGCATCGTTTTCGGTGCCGTGGTTATGGGTCAATTCGAGAATGCCCGGGATCGACTTCATCCACTCAGTGCGGGCAGCCGCGTCGGCCGGGATCTGCGCTTTGTCGACCAGTGCGAGGAAGTACAGGCTGAACTCGGCTTCCGGGAAATCGCGTTTCTCCACCAGCGAGAAGCCCAGGACGCGGGTGTAGAAGTCCAGGGATTTAGTGATGTCTTTGACGCGCAACATGGTGTGGTTGAAAACGAAGTTGCGGGTTGCGCTGTCTGGGGTGGCGGTGACGCCGGGGAACGTATTGAGTTCGTGCAGGCTCATGAGCCCTCCAATAACTATGGGCGAGTGAATGGACGCAATGATACGCATGCCTGTCGGCATCGCCAAATGAAAGGGCAGGCTTGCCCTGCGTGCGGGCGAGCCTCAGACTTTACGGCTCAATCTGCGAGTGCGTCCGGCAATGATCCGACTGTTCAAATCCGTGTTTGTTTTTTTTGTGTTGTCGCTTGTGGCGGTCTGCGCGTCAGCGGACGAACCAAGCATTACCTGGCCAGCCGGTTGGCAAGTCGAGGCGCTGCCCGAGGCGGCTGCACAGGTTTCCCGTCAGCGCGCGGTCAAGAATGACGCCGATGGCAATCAGGTGATGGTCATGGAATTGACCATGACTCATGTCGAAGCAGGGCATCAGGTCAATTTGCAGGGCGTGCTGCTGGAGATGCGCAAGTCGATACAGAAGGACTTCTTCCAGGGCGGTTACCAAAGTGTCTGCAACAAAGTGCATCCGGCGACGCTGGGTACTTTGTCGGCGCTGGAAACCACTTGCACCATCACCGAAAACGGTCGGCATGTGTTGTCGCAAACCCTCGTGGCGGCAGTCGAGGCGGACAAGGCTTATGTTCTTTCCTACGCCGGGCAAGCTGAGATTTATAAGGCCAGCGCAGACGAGATAGTGGCGCTGAGAAACAGCTTGAAACTTTAAGGCGCTGTACTCTTCACGGAGGAGGTTAGATACCCGAACGGATTAAGCACAAAGTTTAATGGCGGCCTTGATCGCAACATCGCGCCGCAAAATGTTTAGCTTTCTGACTCAGCAACGTTACAGAAAACCCGCAACTTGTTCGATGAAATTCATTTCATTTGTTAGATATTGTCAACAAAAAAGCCCTGCGTCATGCAGGGCTTTTTTATTGGCGTTGGATTAACCGCGCAACCAGGAATCAACGGTGGCTGCACCGTATTGTTCCTTCCAGGCTTTCAGGCCACGGTGATTGCCGCCCTTGGTTTCGATCAGTTCACCGGTATGCGGATTCTGATAAACCTTGACCACGCGAGCGCGGCGGGTTTTAGGGGCTGCAGAAGTCTGCAAAGCGGATTTTGCCGGGTTCGGATCGAGGATGGCGACGATGTCCTTCAGGCCTTTGCCGTAGGTTTTCATCAGCCCCTGAAGCTTTTCTTCGAATTCGATTTCTTTCTTGAGCCCGGCATCGTTCTTCAGCGATTCCAGCTGTTTGAGCTGTTCCTGAAGGGCCTTTTCAGCTGCACGAAATTCAGCGAGTCTGGACAATATCTTTACTCCAATAGTGTGTTTGGCTGATACCAACCGCAAACAAAGCTAATAAGCCAAGAGCCTTGAAGCGACTCGGTGATAAATGGCTCACCTGCCAATCTTGCTCAGGTTGAAAAAATTGTAGTAGTTAATGCGCCAAGAGTAAATCCTGATGTTGTCCTCATGTAACAACAGCGGTCTTTTGTATCAATTTGGTGCGCCTGGCCGGTACGCTCGTCTTAATCTGGCTTAGTTAATGGTGAGTTAACGCGCTGATGAATTCCGCAGCCGGCATCGGTTTGCCGAACAGATACCCTTGCAGGAAGTTGACGTGATGTGCGGTCAGATAATCGGCTTGCGCCTGAGTTTCGACACCTTCGGCAACAATACCCAGATCAAGCTTGGCCGACAGGTCGATAATGGTATCGAGAATGTGTCGGGACAACGCATCGACACCGATCATGGCAACGAAACTCTGATCGATCTTGAGGAAATCCACATTGAATTTGCGCAAGTAGCCCAGGCTTGAGTGGCCGGTGCCGAAGTCGTCAATCGCGATCTTCACGCCCAGCGCATGCAGTTGCTCGAACAGCTGGCGAGTGATGTCGGTCGGCTCGATCAATTCGCGCTCGGTCAACTCCAGCACCAGGTTGATGCTGTCGGCGGCGAACGCGGCGAGAAACGTTCGACAATCCTCCACCAGTTCCAGGTCTTTGCAATGGCTCGCAGTGATATTGATGCCGATATGAAATGGCGCGGTGAACGTTGCTGATAGCGGCCCCAGCAGCGCGGCAGTTTGTTGCATCAGGGCGCGGGTCATCGGCACGATCAACCCCGAATGCTCGGCGAATGGAATAAACAGATCCGGACGTACCAGGCCTTCTTTCGGGTGAGTCCAGCGCATCAACACTTCAGCTCCCGACCATGCCTTGCTGTCGCCATGCACCACGGGCTGGAAGTAGGGAATGAACTCGCCAGCCTCGAGCGCGCGGAGCATTTCGTGGCTCGGCGAAGTGGAGCGCTTCTGCAGGACATGCCCGATGGCCCCCGACACCACGCCAAAAAAGATCAGCAGACTGAACAGCGGCGGATATTCATCGACCATGTAGCGCCAGGTTTCGCCCTCGGGAAACCCGGCAGAAACACTGAACGCATAACGGGAGGAGGCCAGGGTGTTTTGCGCTATCGGCAGCGTGGGGAGGGTACCGGTGTGGACTTTGCCGTCGGCCGACAGCCAGTTAACGCCCACTTGCAGCACCAGCAACATGTGCCGGCCGATCAAACGCAACATGTTGCTTAGATGGTAACCGTCCAGTGTCGTCAATGCGCCGCCGCGACCTTCGCTGAGCCGATAAACCAGCAGCGCGG
This sequence comes from Pseudomonas sp. ok266, assembly GCF_900110195.1. Taxonomy (NCBI): domain Bacteria; kingdom Pseudomonadati; phylum Pseudomonadota; class Gammaproteobacteria; order Pseudomonadales; family Pseudomonadaceae; genus Pseudomonas; species Pseudomonas sp. ok266. Next base: position 255,846 of record NZ_FOCU01000004.1, read on the forward strand.
TGTTGGGGGTGACCGGATTGCCGTTCATCAGCCACAACTTGCCCTGGTTGTAGTCGCCCGCGTTGACGGCTTCCTTGAAGTCGCCAAACAAAGAGCTGCAATAAAGGTTGTCGTCCCACACCAGATTGGTCGAGCGCACGAACGGGCGGCGGGTTACTTGCTCGCGCAAGGCGAGTTTGACGTTTTCGCAATTCTGACCGGCCAATGGCAGCAATTCGCGCGCTGCTTGCGCGGTGTTGTCGAGCATCAACTCGAACTGCTGCAGCGCCTCTTCGGCGGTCTGTTGTGAACCTTGCTCCAGCGTGCGTCCGGCCTGGATGTAAAGAATGGCGCTGCCCAGCAGCACCGGAAGCAAACCGCTGAGTAGTGTGACGAGAATGCGTGTGCTGCGTTTGCGGCGGAGTCTGACGGTCAACGGCATGGGCGCATCCTGTCGCGGTGGAATGGAACTATTGAATTCAGGCCGGATAACGGCGCGCCGCTGAAATAACTTCAGCCAGAGGGGAGGATAGATGGCAGAAGGCGCTTGCGCCGCTCATCAGTGCTTCATTCGCGTCGCCAGCGCGATAAAGGCCAGAGCGGCGGGAGATGCCTGGCGCCGATCAAGCACGGCGAGTCCGACCTGACGTTGTACGGCGGGCAGCAATGGCCTCTTTACGTAGCGAGGCGCTGCCTCTTGCGGCAAAGAACCTTCGGCGACAATCGTGATGGCGTCGCCACGGCCAACCGTATCGAGTGTGCTGAGCAACTGCGAGCAGCGATAGCGAATGTTCGGTTGCAAACGCGCGGCCATGAACAGTCGCGACACCAACTCCGCAGAACCCGCTTCGGTCAGGACAAACGGTGCATCGCACAAATCCTTGAGGCTCAACGCGGTTCGGGCTGCCAGCACATGGCCCACCGGGAGAAGCGCAACCATCTGGTCTTCGATCAAGGTGAAGGTGTCGAAGCGCTCCTCTGGCAGCACCACGAAGCCGATGTCGATCCGCCGCTCCTCCAGCCATTGCGTCACTTGTCGATCCGGCCCTTCATCGATGTGCACTTCGATGCCCGGATGCGCCTCGCGATATTGCCGCAGAATGTTGGGTAGCAACTTGATCGACGAAGTCGGGCCGAACGAGCCGATGCGCAAGGTGCCGCTTTTCATGCCGCGCGCATCGGCGGCTTCCTGGCGCAAGGTGTTGGCCAGCCCGAGCATGGCGCGGGCGCGCAGCAGCAATTGCTCACCGATGTCACTGAGCTCCACGGACGACTGATGCCGGCGCAGCAGTTCGACACCCAGTTCCTGCTCCAGCGACTTCATTGCGTGGGACACCGCCGACTGCGAAATCCCCAGGCGATGGGCCGCGAGGGTGAAACCGCGCAGTTCGGCGACCAGCGAGAAGATTTCCAGTTGTGTGAGGGTCATGAGTTTTTGCTCATTTTACGATGATGTGAAATGAGGTGAATGATACGGCATTCCTCAAAAGCTTTGGTCTGGAGCCTCATGCGCAACGTCGAGCAACTGCACACAACATCATCCGACATCCCGGTTTATCTGACACTCGCGATGGTGACTATGGTTTGGGGGGGCACCTTTGTCGCTGGACGTTTTCTCGCCGGCAGCCTGAGTCCGGTGTTCGCCGCCAGCCTGCGTTTCCTGCTCGCCAGTGCGGTGCTGCTCGGCTTTCTGTGGCTGGCGCGGATCCCTTTGGCACGGCCGACTCCACGACAATGGCTGCACTTGGCGCTGCTGGGGTTCTTCGGGATCTTCTTCTATAACCTGTGCTTTTTTTACGGCCTGCAATACATCAACGCGTCGCGCGCTTCGTTGATTGTGGCGTTGAACCCGGCGGTAATCGGTCTCGCCTCGTGGTGGTTGTTTAAAGAGCGTCTGGGAAGACTTGAAACTGCTGGTATCGCGATCTGTATTGGCGGTGCTGGCCTGGTGATCGTCAGCCGCAATCCGCAATGGCTGGCCGCAACGCCGCAGGCATGGATCGGCGATCTGTTGATTCTCGGCTGTGTGCTGGGGTGGGGCGTTTATTCGTTGTTTTCCCGTGATCTGAATCGGACGTTAGGGCCGGTGCAGACCGTGACGTACTCGATCCTGATCGGCACACTCATGTTGTGGGCTCTGGCGGCGGTACGCGGCGAGCTGAGCTGGCAGGCGCTGAATAATCTGGGCGTGGCGCAATGGCTGAGCCTGCTGTACCTCGGTGTCCTGGGCTCGGCGCTGGCCTACATCGGCTATTACGATGGCATCCGTAAAATCGGCGCGACGCGCAGCGGGGTGTTTATCGCGCTTAATCCTTTGACGGCGGTCATCCTTGGCGCGCTGCTGCTGGGCGAACAGTTGACACCGGCCATGTACCTCGGTGGCGCGCTGATCCTGAGTGGCATCTACCTGTGCAACAAACCCCTTGCACCGGGCGCGAAAAAGCGGATTTTATAGGGAGGGCAGACAAGCCTATTTACGCTGTGTAGAATCGGGTTACGCATACAATAATAATCGTCTTCTGGCAGCAGAAGCCTCGCCCGCAAGAGCCTTGGGTCGACAATGAAGATATTCGGGTTTCAACTGATCTACGGTGACTTCCTCGCCCGCAGTGTGCGTGGCATCTCCTGTGCGCCACCCACCGACCTCGCATGACTGACAAATAACCCTGGTTAATTGATAAGAAATGATGAGGCGCCACCATGGCAGATTTATACGAAAACCCAATGGGCCTGATGGGCTTTGAATTCATTGAGCTCGCATCGCCGGTGCCGGGCACCCTGGAGCCGATCTTCGAGATCATGGGCTTCACCAAAGTCGCGACCCACCGCTCCAAGAACGTGCACCTGTACCGTCAGGGCGCGATCAACCTGATCCTCAACAACGAACCGAACAGCGTGGCGTCGTACTTCGCCGCCGAACACGGCCCGTCCGTGTGCGGCATGGCGTTCCGCGTCAAGGATTCGCAAAAAGCCTACAACCGCGCACTGGAACTCGGCGCTCAGCCGATCCATATCGAAACCGGTCCGATGGAGCTGAACCTGCCGGCGATCAAAGGCATTGGCGGCGCGCCGCTGTACCTGATCGACCGTTTCGGCGAAGGCAGCTCGATCTATGACATTGACTTCGTGTTCCTCGAAGGCGTCGATCGCAACCCGGTCGGTGCCGGCCTGAAGATCATCGACCACCTGACCCACAACGTGTATCGCGGTCGCATGGCCTACTGGGCGAACTTCTACGAGAAGCTGTTCAACTTCCGCGAGATCCGTTACTTCGATATCAAGGGCGAGTACACCGGCCTGACCTCGAAAGCGATGACCGCACCGGACGGCATGATCCGCATCCCGTTGAACGAAGAGTCGTCCAAGGGCGCTGGCCAGATCGAAGAGTTCCTGATGCAGTTCAACGGTGAGGGCATCCAGCACGTTGCGTTCCTCACCGATGACCTGATCAAGACCTGGGATCAGTTAAAGAAGATCGGCATGCGCTTCATGACCGCGCCGCCAGATACTTACTACGAAATGCTCGAAGGTCGCCTGCCGAACCACGGCGAGCCGGTTGATCAGCTGCAATCGCGCGGCATCCTGCTCGACGGCGCATCGGAGCAGGGCGACAAGCGCCTGCTCCTGCAGATCTTCTCGGAAACCCTGATGGGCCCGGTGTTCTTCGAATTCATCCAGCGCAAAGGCGATGATGGTTTCGGCGAAGGCAACTTCAAGGCCCTGTTCGAGTCGATCGAGCGCGATCAGGTGCGTCGTGGTGTGCTTGCTACCGAGTAATCGGCCACTGAAATGAAAAAATCCCGGCCTGCTGAAATGCAGAGCCGGGATTTTTTTTGTAGATCAAAAGATCGTAGCCTTCGCTTTTAAGGACGGCGTTGGCGCATCAGGTGTTTGAAGCCTTCGAAGACCAGCACCACAACGGCCAGCCAGATCGGAATGTACGTCAGCCACTCCCCGGACTTGATGCTCTCACCGAGCAACAACGCCACACCGAGCAACAGCACCGGCTCAACATAACTCAACAAACCAAACAGACTGAATGGCAGCAAACGACTGGCAATGATGTACACCACCAGTGCCGACGCACTGATCAAACCCAGCAACGGAATCAGCCACATCAGCCCCGGGTACTGATCGAACACGCCGAAGCCTTGCTCGCCACCCTGCACAAACCAGTACGCCACCGGCAGCATCAAGGTCATATCGACCCACAAGCCACCCAGGTTGTCAGTCTTGAGGTATTTGCGCAGCACGAAGTACAGCGGATAGCCGACCACCACCACCAGCGTCGCCCAGGAAAACCCACCGACCTGATACAGCTCATTGAGCACGCCCAAACTGGCGAAGAACACTGCAATTTTCTGCAAATAAGACAGGCTCTCGCCGTAGGCAATCCGTCCGGTCAGCACCATCGCCAGAGGCAACAGAAAGTAGCCCAGCGACACGTCGAGGCTGTAGCCATTGAGCGGCGCCCACATGAACAGCCACAGTTGCACGCCGAGCAGGGCAGAGGAGACGAGCAGGCCGGCGATCAATTTCGGTTTTGCCGCCATCAACCGCACCAGCTCCAGCACCCTCCGCCATTCTCCGGACACCAGCATGAACACGGTCATGCACGGTACCGTCAGGAGCATCCGCCAGCCAAAGATCTCCACGCCGCTCAACGGTGTGAGCAACGAGGTGTAGTAATACATGACGGCAAACAGCACCGAGGCTGAAACCGATAGAGCGATACCTTTAGACAAACTGTCCTCGCGGGTTGATGGTCAAACGGGGCGCGAAGGATACGTGGTTTTTGTGCTGAATATTGGGCAGATGCTCAATATTCTTCACGCCTATACCGTCTAGGCGTTGCCGCACACTGCGATCTTTTGGTCTTGCCTTTAAAAGTCGAAGATCGCAGCCTGCGGCCATTCCTCCACAAGCGTAGTCAGTGCCAGGAAAACATCACTGAGCAACCTTCAACGGATTACCGAAGCGCTTGAGGTACATCTCGCCGAACTTGTAAGAGGCGTAATCGGTGACGTGACCAATATCACGATAGACCGGCAAGCCATCGACGGTGGTCATACACGCGTCGTCTTCGCATTGCACGATTTTCGGGTCAATGACGATCAAGCCGGGATATTCAGCCTTCAGGTCATTGAAGAGTTTTTGCAGCACCGGCTCTTTGGCACCTGACCATGGCGCTGTGGCGCAGAGACTGCTTTGCTCGGCACTGCCCATCAAGCCGCGCAACTTGACCTGTTGCAGCAGGCAGGTGTTGATCCCGGCAGGCATGGGCAGCGTGTTTTCCAGAAGGACCGGCGTAGCGCCTGACTCGACAATCTTGTCCAGCGCCTTGCGGATCGCGGTGCCGAGGCGTTGTTGCGACAGTTCCGGGCTGCGCGGGTCGTCCCGGCTGGTGACGATGTCGTCGTCGAGATAGGCCTCCCAGAACTGACCCACGATCACATACTTGAAATGCTGCTTCGCAATCATCTCGTAATAGCGTTGAGTGGCGTTATGGCATTTTTGATACAGCCCGTTCGTGTATTTACTCTCGTCATAGAGGTAGATCCCGGGCAAGGCCAGGCACGCCGGGTAGCCCTGTGTGAGGACGGCAAGGTTGGCATCCCTGGCCAGTGTTTCAACGAAACCCCAGTAATGATTCGAAAACGAATCGCCCATCAGCAATATTTGCGGCGCGGCCTGCACGGCGCCTGATATGCAGCCAGGATCGGCGCCATCGCTGACGCCCAGGCATCCTTCCCGATTGGCTGGAACAGAGGCTTTCAAGCCATTGAACACCTCGTTATAGCCTTGGTTGAAACGGTCGGGCCAGCCTTCATGCCTGACACTGGCAGCGTGGAGCAGCGACAGACCGATAGCCGGTACGATCATCAGCACGACCAGCGTTTTGGCAAAGCCGAGCCTGGCCTTTCGAAACCGGTTTTCGACCAGCACATAGCAGAGCCAGGCCATAACGAACGTCGAAACAAAGTAAAAGATGGTCATCGGCAGGGTGAGGGCGATGCCCATGTAACTCATCACCGCCAGTATCGGCCAGTGCCACAAATACAAGGAGTACGAGAGCGTGCCGATAAACACCAGCGGTTTGAAGGCCAGCAGTTTCGAGGTGATGCTCGCATCACCAATACCCTGAAACAACAACGCTGCAGTGGCCAGGCACACGGCAATGGCGTGGTACTGCGGGAAGCCCGGCAGGATATCGTCGAGGGTGGCGCAATAGATGATGGTGACAAGCGCAAGTGCACAGACCAGAGAGGCGCTCAGGCGATTGAGCCTGAACTTGCCTGTGCCGAAGATGACTGCGCAGGAGCCAATCATCAATTCGAAAATTCGCGCGGTGAAGAAGTAGTAATTTTTTTCTGGATTGGCGTAAGACAGGTACAGCGCGAGCGCCATTGCCGCCAGGGTCAAACCGAGCACCGCCGCTTTGAAAACGCTTTTTGCCAGATAGCGGTTAAGCAACCAGAGGCCCAGCGGCAGGGCCAGATACCACTGCCATTCGATGGCCAGTGACCAGGTGTGCAGCAGTGGCAGGCTCGCCGTATCCGGCGTGGCGTAACCCGTTGTCACTTTGGAAAAGTATTGGTTGGAGATGATTAACGACGTGTACTTTTCGCTTTTGAGAAAATCGACATAGTCATCGGGCAAATACAGCAGCGTGCTGACTATCAGCGTTACGACCAGCAACGCAATCACGGCCGGTTGCAAGCGCCAGATTCGACGCGTGTAGAACCCCGAGAAAGTGAACGTGCCGTTGTTCAGCGATTTCATGATGATCGCGGTCGTCAGATAACCCGAGATCACGAAGAAGATATCGACGCCAATAAAACCGGACGGAAAAAACGTCAGACCACCGTGAAAAATCAATACCAACAACACCGCGATTGCGCGCAGTCCGTCAATATCCGCACGGTATTCAATCGACGGTTTGCGTTTACCGGTAGCCGCATTCGCTTGCGACGAAGAGCGCAGCTTATCGCCTGGCAGTTTGAACAGCAGACTGCGCAAAAGCTTGCTGGAAACCGCAATGGGGCGATTGGGCATTTATCAGTCCTTGGTTATTTCTGAACGATCAATCAACTCATTCCGTTTGATCGTGCTTTGACCGCTGAAAAAACAGCCGAGGGTGTCGGCTGTCGAAGGGAGGCGGGCAAACTCAAGCCTGGTGCGGTTTACGCCCCGACACAAAATGACTCACATCGTTGAATCCAGGTGTCGATGAGTGCCCTGGCGTGACCAGCGAATCGATAAATTCCTCATCTTCAGCGCTGATCTTCACGGCCTGCGCCTTGGTGTACGCATCCCATTGCTGCTCCGTCCGTGGGCCGACGATCGCCGACGTCACGGCACTGTTGTTCAACACCCAAGCGATCGCAAACTCCACAGTTCCGACGCCGCGCTGCTCGGTGTACTGCTGAATCTGTTGGGCAATACGCAGCGACTCGACGCGCCATTCGGTTTCCAGAATGCGCTTGTCCTGACGTCCGGCACGGCTGTTGGCGTCCGGTTTGGCGTCCGGTGCGTATTTGCCGCTCAGTACGCCCCGGGCCAGCGGGCTGTAAGGCACCACGCCAAGGCCATAGCTTTGCGCTGCTGTGATCTGCTCGGTCTCGGCCTGACGGTTGACGATGTTGTACAGCGGCTGGCTGATCACCGGGCGGTCAACACCGAGTTTATCGGCGATACGAATCACCTCGGCGATCCGCCAGCCGCGATAGTTGGACAAACCCCAGTAGCGAATCTTGCCCTGACGGATCAGATCGCCAATCGCCGACACGCTGACTTCAAGCGGTGTGTTGTGGTCTTCACGGTGCAGGTAATAAATGTCGAGATAGTCGGTGCCGAGCCGGGTCAGGCTGGCATCGATGCCATTGAAGATATGTTTGCGGCTCAAGCCGCTGCGGTTTGGCACGCCGTCCACCGGGCCGAAACCGACCTTGGTCGCCAGCACCCACTCATGCCGATGCCGGGCAATTGCTTCACCGACGATCTCTTCGGAGCGGCCGTTGGTGTAGACATCGGCGGTGTCGATGAAATTGATCCCCTGATCCCAGGCTTTGTCGATGATGCGCAGCGAATCCTCTGCGCTGGTCTGCTCGCCAAACATCATCGTGCCGAGGGTGAGGGTGGACACCTGTAACCCTGAGTGCCCGAGAGTGCGAAAGCTCATGCCGAAATCCTTTTGTCGGTGGGAAAGCCCTAATCAAATACCAGAAGCGCGTGACGCGGCAAAGTGAATTATTAGCTCAATACAGCCCTCACCCTAACCCTCTCCCAAGGGGAGAAGGGACTGACCGAGGTGTTTGAGCGAGGTACACCGACGTGCAATACCGAGTCGAACTCGGATCCTGAATAGCCCGGCAATCGGCTCCCTTTCCCCCTCGCCCCCCTGGGGGAGAGGGCTGGGGTGAGGGGGAAAAGGATCTACAGAACACCACAAACTCCAAGCCGAACCCCCAATAAAAAACGACCCTGAAAAGGGCCGTTCTTCCGTGCATCAAAAACTCAAGCCCGCAACGTCCGCGTCATGCGCAACGCCAGCAGACTCCCGCCCACAATCACACCCGCCAGCAAATACAACGCCGCATCGGTCGAACCCGTGCTGTCCTTGACCCAACCCACTAGATACGGACTGAGAAACCCAGCCATCTGCCCCATCGAGTTGATCAACGCCAGACCACCGGCCGCAGCTCCGGCGCTCAACATGGCCGTCGGCACTGGCCAGAACATCGGCAGACCCGTCAACGCGCCCATGGTGGCAATGGTCAGACCGAGAATCGCAATCGCCGGATTCGCCGCAAAATTCACCGCAATCACCAGACCGATCGCGCCCATCAGCATCGGCACCACCAAATGCCAGCGGCGTTCTTTGCGCAGGTCCGCCGAGCGCCCGACCACCAGCATGAACACCGCCGCCAGCAGATAAGGAATCGCACTCAGCCAGCCAATCACCAGGTTATCGCTGAAACCAAGGTTCTTGATAATCGACGGCAGCCAGAAGTTGATCGCGTACACGCCGCTCTGGATGCAGAAGTAGATCAGGCCGAACGCCCAGATCGTCGGCTTCTTGAACACCGCCAGCAGTGAGTCGGAGTTGGTTTTCGGCTTGTTCGCCAGGTCTTCGGCCTGGTCCGCCTCAAGCACCGCACGCTCATGCGGGCTCAGCCATTTGGCATTGGCGAAGCTGTCGCTCAGCAGGAACCAGGCGAGGGCGCCGAGGATTACCGTTGGAATGCCTTGCAGCAGGAACATCCACTGCCAACCGGCCAGACCGCCCTGGCCTGCAGCAAAGTGATTGAGGATCCAGCCCGAGAAAGGGCTACCGAGCAAGCCGGACACCGGGATCGCCGACATGAACAGCGCCATGATCCGCCCACGGCGGAAGGTCGGGAACCACTGCGAGAGGTACAACACGACGCCCGGGAAGAACCCGGCTTCAGCCGCACCGGTGAACAGGCGCAGGGTGTAGAACTCGGTCGGGGTGGTGACGAACAACAGGCAGGTCGACAGCGTGCCCCAGGTGATCATCATCAGCGCGATCCAGCGCCGTGGGCCGAATTTGGTCAACGCCAGATTGCTCGGCACGCCGCACAGCACGTAGCCGATGAAGAAGATACCGGCACCGAGGCCGTACACGGTTTCGCTGAATTTCAGGGCATCAAGCATCTGCAATTTGGCAAATCCAACGTTGACCCGGTCGAGGTAGTTGAACAAGTAGCAGATGAAAATGAAGGGAATCAAACGCAGGGTGATGCGTTTATAAACGGCGTTTTTACCGTCATCGATGGTCTGGGTAGCTGCGGCGCTCTGCGACATAGCGGCTCTCTCTTTATTATGATTTTTTGCGATGCAAAGGGTAACGTTGATCGCCCCGAGAGTCTCGGCCACCTTTGGCTGGATTGTCTTTGTGCCTGCGCACAGGGTTTGCCGTCAGACCCTGTGCGGGTGAACAACCGCCAGTGCCATAAATCAAGGATTGCCGCCGCTATGTTTGAACTCGATCACGACCTCGCCCAGGATATCGTCGACCGGGCCATGGCCATTTTGCCCTACAACGTCAACGTCATGGACAGCCAGGGGTTGATCCTCGGCAGTGGCGAACCGGAGCGCATCAATACTCGTCACGAAGGCGCGCAACTGGTGCTGGCCAACGGTCGTGTGGTGGAGATCGATGCGCAGACCGCCGTGCATTTAAAAGGTGTGCAACCGGGCATCAACCTGCCGCTGTTGCTCGATCAACGCTTGATCGGTGTGCTCGGCATCACCGGTGAACCGGAGCAATTGCGCACTTACGCCGAACTGGTGCGCATGACCGCCGAAATGCTCGTCGGCCAGCGCAATCAACAGGCCGAGCAGCAATGGCGGCGCCAGCGTTGTGATGATTTGCTGGCGCTGCTGTTGAGCGAGGCGGGGGACTCGCCGCGTCTGGTCGATGAGGCGCAGCAACTTGGGCTCAAGCCGCAATTGACGCGAGTACCGTATCTGTTCGAGCTGGGCCTTGAACATGGGCCGGGGCAAACCGTCGAGGCGTTGAGTGCCTGGCTGACGTCGCGTTATCCCGATAGCTGGTGCGTGAGTTCGGCGAAGTCATCGCTGTTGTGGTGCCGCCCGGCAAGTCAAAACGTCGAGCATGATCGCTTGCTGGAAAAACTCGACAGCCTCGGCTGGAAGATTCTGCGCATTGCCGTGGGCGGGCAGGCCGATGGACTCGCCGGGCTGCGCCGTTGTTATCGCCGCGTGGGCGACTTGCTCGCCTATGGTCGCGAAGTGTTGCCGCATTCGCGATTGCTGACGCTGAACCGTTATCGATTGCCAGTGATGTTGTGGCGGCATCGTAACGATGATGCACTGGACGAATTGCTTAAGCCGCTGCGCAAGGTGATTGCCAAGGACGGCAACGGCCAGTTGCTGGCGACGTTGCGCAGTTGGTGCGAGCACGATGGCCAGAGTCAGGCCTGTGCCGATGCCTTGGGCATTCATCGCAACAGTTTGCGTTATCGGATGGAGCGGATTGCTGAACTGAGCGGGGTTGATCCGCTGCGGCTCGATGGGATGCTGGCGCTGTATCTCGGGGTGCAGTTGCTGCCACAGACTGATCCGGGTTAATTGGGCGTCTTCAAAGACGCCATCGCGAGCAGGCTCACTCCTACATTTGGAATGCATTCCCCTGTAGGAGTGAGCCTGCTCGCGATGGCGGCGGTACATTCACCGCACAGCCTTTTGTGAAAATGAACAATAAACGCCCCCGCCACTTGTGCAGCGGACAGGCGTCAAGGCGCATGCCGACTGGCAGCATGAGGGGCATTGCAAACGGAGAATTCCCATGAAGATCGTCATCGCCCCCGACTCGTTCAAGGACAGCCTCAGTGCCCAAGGCGTCGCCGAAGCCATTGCCCTCGGCCTGGCCCAGGTCTGGCCGCAGGCAACGATGATCAAATGCCCGATGGCTGATGGCGGCGAAGGCACGGTCGAATCGATTCTGGCTGCTTGCGAAGGCGAACTGCGCCGCACCCGCGTGCGTGGCCCGCTGGGCACAGCCGTCGACGCCGCGTGGGGCTGGTTGCCGCACAACCACACGGCAATCATCGAAATGGCCGAGGCCAGCGGCTTGCAATTGGTGCCGCTGGGACAACGCGATGCCTGCATCAGCAGCACTTTCGGTACCGGCGAACTGATTCGTGCGGCGCTGGATGCTGGTGCGCACCGGGTGATTCTGGCGATTGGCGGCAGTGCCACCAACGATGGTGGTGCCGGGGCGATGCAGGCGTTGGGTGTGAAATTGCTCGATGCGCAACATCAGTCGCTGGTGCCCGGCGGCTTGGCACTGGCGCAACTGGCGCAACTGGACCTGAGCGAACTCGACCCGCGTCTGGCGCAGGTGCGTTTCGATATCGCCGCTGATGTGAACAATCCGCTGTGTGGCCCACACGGTGCCTCGGCGATTTTCGGCCCGCAGAAAGGTGCATCGTCGGCGCAAGTGCAGCAACTCGATCAGGCGCTGGGGCACTTCGCCGAACTGTGTGCACAAGCGTTGGGCAAAGACGTCCGCGATGAACCGGGTAGCGGTGCGGCGGGCGGTTTGGGCTTTGCGGCCAAGGCTTTTCTCGGCGCGCAATTTCAAGCCGGGGTTGAAGTGGTTGCCGAACTGGTGGGCCTCGCCGAAGCGGTCAAAGGCGCTGATCTGGTGATCACCGGAGAAGGGCGATTCGATGCGCAGACGTTGCGCGGCAAGACCCCGTTCGGCGTCGCACGGATTGCCAAGCAACACGACGTGCCGGTGATTGTCATCGCCGGGACATTGGGCGAGGGTTACCAAGACCTCTACGATCACGGTATCGATGCGGCATTCGCCGTGACCAGCGGCCCAATGACGCTGGAGCAGGCCTGCGCCGAAGCTCCGCGCCTGTTGCGTGAACGGGCGACGGACATCGCCCGCGTCTGGCAGATGGCCGCCAAACGCTGAGCCAGATCGGCAGCTCCTACACCAAGCGACCAACTGTGTTTCATTGTTGTAACACTCTGAAAAATAATTTCTCTTGACCCGCAATCTTCCTAAAGCCTGGCCGATACAGCTAACAGGCGCGCACCAAACTTCCTGAAAACAGCGACGCCAGACTGAGCCCGCCCCCCTCGGGCCAGTGACGACGCATGGACGCTCGTAGTTTCTATCTTTCGAGAGCTCAACTATGTCCCTGCGTAACCTGAATATCGCGCCCCGTGCCTTCCTCGGTTTTGCCTTTATCGCCTTGTTGGTGATCGTGCTCGGCGTGTTTGCCGTCAATCGCATGAGCACTATCCGTCAAGCCTCGATCGACATGGAGACCAACCAACTGCCCAGCGTGACGTACCTTGGCGTAGTGACGGAAAACGTTCTGCGTCTGCGGATTCTGTCGTTCCGGATTCTGGTCAACCGTGACCCTGCCGGTCTGCAAGAGGCGCAAACACGCATTGGCGTGCTGGTAGACAAGGTACGCAGTGCTCAGGCGAGTTACGCTGCGCTACCTGCCGAGGCCGATGAACGTGCCTTGTATCAGGCTTTCGCGACGACGCTCGACAACTACCTGCAAGCGCAAAACCAGATGATGGAGCTGTCGCGTCAGGACAAGGTCGATGAGATGCGCACGCTCATCAACACGCGGATCAAGGACGGCACCGACCAGATGGGCGAACAGCTCAACAAGCTGATCGCAATCAACGCCGCAGGTGCGAAAGTTGCCTCGACTCAGGCCGGTGAGCATTACGACAGCGCCATTACCGGCATCGTCATTGTTGCCGTGATTGCGGCGTTGGCGACGGTGTTGTTGGCACTGCTGTTGACCCGCAGCATCGTCACCCCGCTGAACCGCGCCGTACTGGCCGCGCAAACCATTGCCGACGGTAACCTGAGCAAAACCATCGAAGTCGACGGCAAGGACGAAGCGACGCAGTTGCTGCAGGCGCTCGCCACCATGCAGAGCAACCTGCGCAAAACCATTGAACAGATCGCCGGTTCCGCCACACAACTGGGCGCCGCTGCCGAAGAACTCAGCGCGGTGACCGAAGAAGCCTCCCGTGGCCTGCAGCAGCAGAACAACGAAATCGAGCAAGCCGCCACCGCCGTCAACGAGATGACCGCCGCTGTCGAAGAAGTGGCGCGCAACGCCGTGTCGACCTCCGAAGCCTCGAACCAGTCGACCCACGCCGCCCGCGAAGGTCGCGATCAAGTGGTGAAAACCGTCGACGCGATCCAGACCATGACCCACGACGTGCAGAACACCGCGCAGATGATCGAAGGCTTGGCCGCGCAGGGCCGTGATATCGGCAAAGTGCTCGATGTGATCCGCGCCATCGCCGAACAGACCAACCTGCTGGCCCTCAACGCAGCGATCGAAGCCGCCCGCGCCGGTGAGGCCGGGCGCGGTTTTGCCGTGGTCGCGGACGAGGTTCGGGCATTGGCTCATCGCACCGCGCAGTCGACCCAGGAAATCGAAAAAATGGTCGCCGGCATCCAGAACGGCACCGGCGAAGCGGTGTCGTCGATGCAGCAAAGCAACCAGCGCACCCAGACCACCCTGGAAATGGCCCGCGCCGCTGGGGTTGCGCTGGAGCAGATCACCCAGTCGATCCATCAGATCAACGAACGCAACCTGGTGATCGCCAGCGCCTCGGAAGAGCAGGCGCAAGTCTCGCGCGAAGTCGACCGCAACCTGGTCAACATCCGCGATCTGGCCACGCAATCGGCCGCCGGGGCCAACCAGACCAGCGCCGCGACCCACGAACTGTCGCGTCTGGCGGTGGATTTGAACGCCATGGTGGCGCGTTTCGTGATTTGAGATACGGTGAAGGCTGGAGACCGCGCAATCAGGAGACGTACATGCGCTATTCAGCCTTGACCCAACGAATCGCCGGGGAGGGAGCCGCTGCCTGGCAGATTCACGACCGAGCGCTGGAGCTGCGCGCCGAGGGTGTCGATATCCTGCTGCTGAGCGTGGGCGACCCGGATTTCGATACACCGCTGCCGATTGTCCACGGCGCGATCGACAGCTTGCTGGCGGGCGATACCCATTATTCCGAAGTGCGTGGCCGTTTGGCGCTGCGCAAGCTGATTGCCGACCGCCATCGTCGGCGCAGCGGGCAAGCGGTGGATGCCGACCACGTGATCGTCATGCCCGGCGCGCAATGCGCGGTGTATTCGGTGGCGCAATGTCTGCTCGATACCGGCGATGAAGTGATCGTCGCCGAACCCATGTACGTCACCTACGAAGGCGTGTTTGGCGCGTGTGGCGCGACGGTGGTGCCGGTGCCGGTGCGCCCGGAAAACGGTTTTCGTGTCGATCCGGTCGACGTCGCCGCGCGTATCACCCCGAAAACCCGCGCCATGCTGCTCAACAGTCCGAACAACCCCAGCGGCGCGAGCCTGTCACTGCTGATCTGGCAAGAACTGGCGGCGCTGTGCATCCGCCATGACTTGTGGCTGATCAGCGACGAGGTCTACAGCGATTTGCTTTACGAAGGTCAGCACGTCAGCCCGGCGAGTCTGCCGGGCATGGCCGAACGCACGGCAACAATCAACAGCCTGTCGAAATCCCACGCCATGACCGGGTGGCGCATCGGCTGGATGATCGGGCCGAAGTCGTTGGCCGAGCATTTGGTCAATTTGTCGCTGAGCATGTTGTTTGGCCTGCCGGATTTTGTGCAGAAAGCCGCAGAGATTGCGTTGCAGTCAGACCTGCCGGAAGTGACGCAGATGCGCGAGGAATATCGCCTGCGCCGGGATCTGGTGTGCGAACGTTTGAGCGGTTGCCCGGGGCTGTATCCGATCCGTCCGGATGGTGGCATGTTCGTGATGGTCGATGTGCGCCAGACCGGTCTCGGCGCACAGGCGTTTGCCGAACGGTTGCTGGAGGGCTATGGCGTGTCGGTGCTGGCCGGGGAGGCATTCGGGCCGAGCGCGGCGGGGCATATCCGCATTGGTTTGGTGGTCGATCGGGTGAAACTCGCGGATGCCTGTGCGCGGATTGCCTTGTGTGCGGCGCAGCTGTTACAGGCGCGTAGTGCCTGATAGTTTTGGGTTGCCTGTCCCGGCCTCTTCGCGAGCAAGCTCGCTCCCACATTGGATATGCATTCCCCTGTGGGAGCGAGCTTGCTCGCGAAGGCGGCATGACTGCCACCCGAGAATTCAGCCCTGCCATGCCAATGGATTCACCAGATTCGCCGGCTTCTCCCCACTCAACGCAGCCAACAGATTCTCCACCGCACACCGCGCCATCGCCTCGCGCGTCTCATGCGTCGCCGAACCCATGTGCGGTGTCGCCACTACATTATTCAGCTGCAACAGCGGCGAATCGTGATTCAGCGGCTCACGCTCAAACACATCCAGTCCTGCGGCACGAATCCGTTGATGACGCAGCGCCTCTATCATCGCCGCCTCATCGACCACTTTGCCCCGTGAGATATTGATGAAGATGCTTTCCGGGCGCATCAGCGCGAACTGCTCGGCGCCGATCAAACCTTCGGTCTGCGCCGTCAGCGGCAATGTCAGGCAAATGAAATCGGCCTGCTTGAGCAGATCTTCCAGGCTGCGATAGTGCGCATCGAATCGCGCTTCGACCGCCGGTTTGCGCGACTGGCTGTGATAGATCACCGGCATGCCGAACCCGAAATGCCCACGCTGCGCCAGCGCTTCGCCGATGCGGCCCATGCCGATAATCCCCAACGTCTTGCCATGCACATCGGTGCCGAAATGCGCCGGGCCGATATTGCGGCTCCATTGGCCGCTGCGCACCATGTTCGCCAGTTCCACCACACGTCGGGCTGCGGCGAGGATCAGGGCGAAACCGGTGTCGGCGGTGGTTTCGGTGAGCACGTCCGGGGTGTTGCTCAGGAGGATCTTGCGCTGACTCAGGTAATCGATGTCGTAGTTATCGACGCCGACTGAGACGCTGGCGATTGCTTTGAGTTGCTGCGCGAGATCGAGCAACGCCGCATCAAGTTTCAGGCTGGCGCCGAGCAAACCGTGGGCACGGGGCAGGGCATCGCGCAGTTGCATGAGGCCGTCGGCGTCGAGGCTTTCGATCAGCGTCACTTCGCATTGTTCTTGCAGACGCGCCATCAGCGCGGGCGAAAGTTTCTTGTACAACACGACCTGTTTTTTCATGGCAAAAGTCTCTTCAGGAATGCGCCGGCACGGCACGCGTGGCGACGGCTTTGGCGACGACGCGATCACTGGCGCCGGGCTTGAGAAAAATCGTCAGGACCACCGACAGCAGCAACGCGCCGCTCATCAGCAGGTAAGAAGCGCCGGGCGAACCGGTGGAGCTGTTCAAATAACCGACCAGATACGAGCCGCCGAACGAACCGAGCGCGCCCATGCTGTTGATCAACGCCATCGCGCCGCCGGCAACGTTGGCGGGCAGAATCTCCGGGACGATGGCAAAGAACGGACCGTAAGGTGCGTACATGCAGGCGCCGGCAATCACCAGCAGCGTGTACGACCACCAGAAGTGTTCTGCGCCCAGCGCGTAGGAGCCGTAAAACGCGATGGAGGCGATCAGCAGCGGTGGCCAGACAAAGCGTTTGCGCTTCTGCAACTTGTCCGAACCCCACGACACCAAAAGCATGCCAATCACCGCCGCCAGATACGGCAGCGCCGACAGCCAGCCGGCCTCGATCATGTCCATTTGCGCGCCGGCCTTAAGAATCGATGGCAGCCACAGTACAAAGCCGTAAACGCCGATGCTCCAGCAGAAAAACTGCAGCGCGAGAATGATCACCTTCGGCGAACGGAATGCCTCGGCATAGTTTTTCACCGCTTTGATCCCGACCTGTTCGGCCGCCAGTGCGCTTTCCAGATCCTGCTTTTCCTGCTCGTTGAGCCACTTGGCCTGCGCTGGACGATCATCGGCCAGACGCCACCAGATAAACGCCCAAAGCACCGCCGGCAGGCCCTCGATGATGAACATCCAGCGCCAGCTGAAATGCTGCACCAGATACCCCGAAACCACCGACATCCACAGCATCGTCACCGGGTTGCCGAGGATCAGGAAGGTGTTGGCCCGTGAGCGTTCGGCCCGGGTAAACCAATGGCACAGATACACCAGCATCGCTGGCATCACCGCTGCTTCAACCACGCCGAGCATGAAGCGGATGACGATCAGCCAATAGGCGTTGGAGACCACGCCGGTCAACGTGGCGAGAGCACCCCAGAGAATCAGGCTGACGAAAATCAGCTTCTTCACGCTGTGTTTTTGCGCGTAGATCGCACCCGGCACCTGGAAGAAAAAGTAACCGAGGAAGAACAGCGCACCGAGCAGCGATGACAGGCCCGGGGTGATCATCAGGTCTTCGGCCATGCCCGATGCGGCGGCGAAGCCGTAGTTGGCGCGATCCAGATACGCCAGGCTGTAGGTGATGAACACGATAGGCATGATGTACCACCAGCGGCGGGTGGCGAGGGTTGCGGTTTTCATGGGTCTTGCTCCTGAGCTTGTTGTTTTTGTCGCAGCAGGTTCAATTATTTGCGCTGACTAGGCTGGCCTCTTCGCGAGCAAGCTCGCTCCCACAGTGTCCGTGGCGTACACAAAACCTGTGGGAGCGAGCTTGCTCGCGAAGTCGGCCTGAAACTCAACCGATAACTCCTGGCGGGTCGGCAACCCCTCCATATCCCCGCGACTCTGCACCGCCCGACTGCCAATCCAGTTCGCACGCTGCACCGCCTCGGCAAAACTCTGGTGCTCAAGCAGGGCACTGATCATCCCCACCGCAAAACCATCACCGGCACCGACCGTGTCGACGACATGCGCCACCGGCACACCGGCGACAAATCCCGATGCCAGATGCGTTCGGTAATAAGCGCCTTGCGGGCCAAGCTTGATCGCCACCGCTTCGGCACCTTGATCAAGATAAAACGCGGCAATGTCCGCAGGGTCTTCGAAACCGGTGAGCAAACGACCTTCACTCAACCCCGGCAGCACCCAATGGGCGAGGGCGGCGAGGCGGTTGATCTCGCCGATCATCTCGCGCTCGCTGGCCCACAGGCTCGGGCGCAGATTGGGATCGAACGACACGCTGCGTCCGGCGTTGCGCATGCGTGTCATCAATTCAAAGGACATCTCCCGCGCCGAGGCCGAGAGCGCTGGAGGAATGCCAGTCGCATGAAGATGGCGAGCACTCAGCAAACTGGCCGTGATCGACTGCGGCGACAAATGACTGGCCGCCGAACCGCGCCGGAAATACTCGACCTGCGGGTCGCTGCCATCGTCATTGCGCGATTTGAACTGGAACCCGGTCGGGTGCTGTTTGTCGACGTCGACGTGACTGCAATCCAGACCCTCCTTGATCAAGGTCTCGACCACAAAGCGTCCGAGCGAATCGTCGCCGACCCGGCTCAGCCACGCGACGTTGAAACCCAGGCGCGACAGCCCGATCGCGACATTGCTGTCGGCCCCGGCGATACGCTTGTGAAAGTGCTCGACCGCCGCCAGATCACCGGTCTGCTCGGCGACCAGCATCGCCATGGTTTCGCCGAACGAAAGAATATCGATCTCAGACATGAGCAGGCTCCAGACGGGATTGGCCGAGGCGGGCGAGGGCGGCGACGTGCTCGGTGGTCAGTTGCACCAGATCATCGCCCTGCAACGGATATTCGGCGGCGCGCATAACGCCTTGGGCCATGTGCCGCAACAGTTGTTCCCACAGATGCAGGTCACTGACGGTCGGCGGCACTGCCACCAGTTTGCCGTCGACGCGGCGGGCCACGGCTTTGCAGTGCACATAACCGACATGCCGGCCGAGCAGGCGGGCGGCGCTGGTGGCGGACTGGTCCTGCCACTGCCAGTTGCCGATGTCGAAGGTCATCTTGATTGGCAGGTTGTGCTGCTCGACGGCGGCGAAGAAGCGCTGAAATGGCTCGATCCGACCGCCGTGCAGAGTCTGGTCGTTTTCCACCAGCAACTGCACCGGGCTGAGCTTCAAGCGTTCGGCCAGGGCTTGCAGATCGTTGGTGTCGGTGAAGTAGCCGAGGGAGACTTTCAGCCATTTCGAGCCGAACGCTTCGGCTTGTTGCAGTGCGGTGATCAACTCGGGATTGGGCTGCGCCTGCCCGGCCAGCCACAGTTCGGTCGGTGAGGAATAGATGCTTAGCAAGCCCTGCGCCTGCGTGGCCTGCGCCAGTTGCGCAGGGTCTTCACGCGTCAGCAGCTCTTCGCGCCATTCGATGCGATTGGCCCCGGCGGCAGCCAGAACATCAATGAAAGCATCCTGCCCGCGCTGACGCACAAGCTCGGCGCCGTAGCTGGACAGGCTGATGGAAACGTCGGGTTTATTCATTGTTATTGACCTCTGAAACCGGTTTCATTTTTGTTCAAAAAAATATCAGGTGTTTCTGTGTTGTTCTCTCGGGCGCTATCGCGAGCGGGCTCACTCCTACAGGGGAACGCATTCCAAATGTAGGAGTGAGCCTGCTCGCGATAGCGTCAGCTCAAACAACGCTAATCCCCAAGGTTGACCCACGCTCAACCAGCACCGGCGCAAAATCCACCACCCGCGCCACCTCATCATCCCCACGCAACCGCTTGAGCAAACACTCAAACGCCCGCGCGCCGATCTCCTGCGTCGGCTGAGCCAGCGCGGTAATCCCGCTGCCCACCAACGGATACCAATCCAGATCATCCAGGGCCATCAGCCCGACGTCCTTGAACAATCGGCAACCCATTTGGCGTAACGCAGTCGTCGCAGCAAGCGCCGCCACACCATTGGCGCAAAACAGCGCTTTCGGGCCGTTACCGGGTGTGTTTAAAAAGGTTTGAAGTTGCGCGTTCAGATCATCGCCGGTTTCCAGCACCGCCCCGGTCAACCCCGAGCGCTGGGCAATCTGCGCCTGAAAACTGCTGACCCGCTCGATCCGCGAACTGGTGCCGTCATACGGTTCAGTCACCAGCACCAGATCCCGATAGCCACGTTGTTCAAGGTGCGTGAGCGCCATCTCCACGGCTTGCGGGTTGTTCAGCCCGACCATGTCGCTGTCGAGCCCATCGACCTTGCGATCCACCAGCACCAGCGGCATCTCGCGGCGCAGTTCATGCAGTTCGTCACGGTGATGGCCAAGGGTGTTCACGATCAACCCTTCGATGTTGTACGAGCGCAACAGGGCCAGGTGCTGGCGTTCCTGCTCGTCATCGCGGTCGGTGTTGCACACCACCAGGCTGTAGCCGTGGGCACGGCAAGCGGTTTCCACCCCGTGCATCACGGCAATCGAATAAGGGTTACGGATATCGGCGACGAGCATACCGATCAGGCGCGTGCGTCCACGTTTCAGGCCGCGCGCCATCTGATTGGGGCGGTAGCCGAGCTCGCTGATGGCCTGTTCGATGCGCAGGGCGATTGCATCCGAGAGCAGGACGCGATCATCGCCGATGAAGCGCGAGACGCTGGCTTTGGATACGCCAGCGCGTTCGGCGACATCAAGCATGGTGACGCGGCTGCGCTGGGCGGCGGAGAAGTCGTTCATTGCGGACCTTTTTGTTATTGGGTGGTGCTGAAACCGGTTTCAGAAAACAGTATTTGCCGGAAAGCGTCAAGTAGTAAACCTCCGCGCGTAGGGGGAAATTCCGATGAACGGTCGAATTACCTGTCAGATCTGACAGTAGGCAAGAAGTTAAAGCAAGCGCCTAATTTGTTGCAGGAACGCTTTGAAAGTTCGCCTGTGGAGAAGGTCATGCCGCCTAGTGAAATCCTGGTATACAACCCGCCAAAAGTAGTCGGAGTTGCAGATGATGATCCTGACGGGCATATCCCGCTGGAGTTGTTGCTGACAGGAATAGAAGTGGTTGTTCCGATTTGGCCGGTGCAATCACCAGATGGAAGGCAAGACACGCTTATTGTGCAGATGAGACGGGGAACAATCATTGAATTTGATTGGAGCCAAACTTACACCACGCCGATCGCCGAGCGTGAGTTTGTCATTCCGATTGGTCCTGAGTATTTAACGACGGATGGTGTAGTTGAAGTCTTCTATCAAACCCGTAACTACGTTCAAAATCCGTCAAATTCTCTGCCTCGCAAGCTCACTATCGATCACCTGCCGGTCGTGAGGGATTTAAAGGAGGTAACTTATCCGAAGGTGAATGTACATGGATATCTTAACTGTGAAACAGATCCTCCGATCTGGACAGGTATAGAGATGGTAGTACCACCTCTTCCCACGTTTGTGCAAAGTGGTGATAGATGCGAAATCGAGTGGATTGGTTATCTGAGTCTAAACGGCAGTGGCGTGGCTATCGATCGGACCTATAAGAAAATCATCAAGAGTTCATTGACTCAGGCAGAAATTGATAAAGGTTTTTCTGTCGTTGTTGAACCCTTTGTTCCGCATATTGAACCCATGATCAATAAGGCATCGGCGATTACGACGTACTCCATCTACCAGGGTTTAAAGTTGATTGGTACATCAAAAAAAGGACTGGTAAAGATAGATCGGGTCGTTTCAGGAGAAGACTTGCCCTGCGGTCCTTGAAACGGGTGGTACATAGTGCTGTGAAAATGAGTGCCGATGTACGCTGAAAGCCTGGCGTGGCGCAATCGTATGTTTAAAAGGAGCAATTACATGAATGCGAAAGTTGAAGGTTCGACATTGGCTCAGAAAGTATCGCTAACGAGTGCTGGCAATATTCTTGTAGATCCGGCAAAGATTCCGGCTCAGAATTTGCCTGGCGGTGATTTGCGCATCCCGATTGCATCGCTTACGGCTCCGTTGGAATACCAGATCCCCCAACCTACAGATCAATACGCCCGGGATAGGCTGACCGTCAATTTGCGGGTAAAAGGCACTGCAACCCTGATTCCAATCGTTCCCAGACTGGATTTGGGGCCTGTCGCTGACCGTGTATGGCCATTGCCATTATTTATTCCCCTCTCTGAGCTGAGGGAACTTGCAACGCCTGAAGCACCCACCGAGTGGGAGTTGATCTATCAATTATTTGCAAACGGAAATAACCCGGGCGCTCCGGTTATTACTGAGTACCACATCGATAGAACCAAACCTTATCAAACCAAAACACCAGCGACCGATTTTTCCCCGCCAGCCATTTCATTTCCCGCCGACTTGCCACCGACCAAGGATATCGATGATGCCTATCTGGGCGCAAATCCTACAGGCATTAAGGTAACCGTGACGCTTGCGGCCAATGCCAATCCCTCAGACGTGTGTGACGTCTATTGGGGGGTGCCTTCGGACCCTGCTTACGCAACCCCCGTCATGAAAGACATTCCATTGCCTGCCTCGGGTGAAATACTGATCCCGGTTGATATTTTTCAGAAATCGACAGAAGGTTTGAATACGCTGACTTTTATTGTCAGAGATCTTGCAGGCAACATTAGCAGGCAATCCAAACCCAATCAGCGCAATGTCCGACGCTTGGCGCCACCCGTACCGTTGCCGCCTGTTGTACCGTTGGCAGATGGCACTGACGGGGATACGTTGATTGATGTGGCTGACTGCAAACTGGGTGTAACCATTGAAGTACCGGTTCCACTGCCAAACTCGCCGTCTGACACCATCATAGCCAAGTGGCAGGGTATCTCACTACCGGAGCAACGAGTCGGCACCAGTACAACTCTGATTTTTCCTGTGGATTACACCACTGTGATCAAGGTTGCCTATGGTTCAACTGATGGGCCGGTGCCTACGACCGTCAGTTATGAAATGTTTCGCGGCTCGGGTGCTCCCATCGCCACAGAGAAAGCAGATATCTCCGTGGATATTTCTTACCCCGGTCCTGTGAATCCGGATGAACCAAGTGAAGTCAATCCGTTGCTTGAGTTGCCTCGGTTGGTGTCGTCACAAGATGTAGATAATAAGCTTGATGATAATGACCACGGCGAAGACGCCGAGATTTTCATTCAACTCTATGCTGCGCCTCCTACCGAGTCAGCGCAGAGCGTCACGGTCTTTTATGACGATCAGGAGTTGACGCCACCTTGGTTATTGCAGCCGGGTGAAGAGGGTAAAGAAATCGGCCCGTTTACTGTTCCCTGGTCCGTTATCGAAAAGAAACAGATCGCGGATGTGAAGATCAAGTGGCGGTTGACGGCGGTGGGGGGGGCTAATCCGGTATTTTCAGATGAAGAAACGGTTGCCGTTAATATCACCAAAATCGATTTGCCCAAAGTACTGGTGCAAGGTCTCATTTTTGATGAGATTTCCTGCCCGGCGCTTAATTTTCTGCCAGTCGATGACCCAAGCTTTCCGGGTGATGGCACTAATCGTCGCAATCTCAAAGTCATTATTCCGTTTAGCGCTTCGCTGATCGATGGGCGGACAGTGACACTGAAGTGGCAAGGCTATGAAGATGAAAGTGCAACGATACCTATTACTGGAACTTTAGTTACCAGAGACATAACTATTAGCGGAACTGTACCTCCTGAAGGTATTGAAACGGATATTGGTGCGTACATGACCCATTTCAAACCTGTTTCCGATGGCTACGGAAAACTTACCTATACCATCACCGGTGTTGTCCCAGAGTCTGATGCGGCTGTCCATTTTGTGTTCTTGCTGGATAACGACGGCGATTACTGTGAGATAGCCAATCCGGTTCCTTGACCTATGAATACGGTGGGCACCGAGCAGCGCTTTTGTGTCCGCCGTAGTCGTTTCCCAATAGGATGGAGGTTTCGTCGATTTTTCCTTACGCATTAGGGATAAGTCCTACATAACAACGCGTAATTACTCTTTAGCCTAGCGAACCTTTCAGATGCGCGAGGTTTCATTGAAATCTCGTCAATGAAGTCGATCCTTTTCTCGAGGCAGGTTGTCAGTATGCAAATACCTTTCAGGTCCTTTATTTCCCCCCCTTCCAGGATGACAGCGCTGTGTGTCTCGCTTGTGTTGCCATCTTCCTTTGTATCCGCGGGTTCGTTGGTAGGGGGAACTGCCACTGTCAACAACGGCGATGCCATCGAAAGCTGGTTCCTGACGCAAAACGCAACGCTGAATATCAACAATGCACAGACTCTTGGTATCAACGCGGATAGCTCGAGGGTCAACATAAGCGCGGGCAGTAGTACCAGGGAAATCAGTGTCAGCGATAGTTCCACTCTTTCCATCGATGGGGCGACGGTCACGGGAACAAACGGACAATCAGGTCTGCTCCTAATTTCAAGTCAGGGTAACGTCAATAACAGCACCGTCAGTGGTGAAGAGTTTGGCGCCTCAGCCGTGCGGTTTTCTAATGCTCAGGCCGGTTCCATCCTGAACATAACGGGTAACAGCACCATCACTGGTGTTGACGCTGGAGCATTCGCAACCTCGCATAGCTTGATCAATATTGCGGACTCCACGTTGGTTGGAACGGGCTCTACCAGTTATGGCATGTGGTTGCAGAGTGCCGATGCGATCGTCAGAAGCAGCACGATCACTGGCAACCAGAACGGCGTATTGATCGAACTGGATATCACGGGTACTGCACCTGCGACGCTTGATCTTGATAACACCACTGTCCATGGCGTAACCGGGTCGGCGATTGTCGTCGATTTCGGCAATGTGGCTGTGGAGACGGCCACTTTGACGCTGAATAACTCCCGTTTGTTAGCGGGCAATAACACGTTGTTAGAGGTCAAAGGCGGCGCGACTGCATTGATGACGGTCAACGCGAGCACGTTGAATGGCAACATCATTGTTGAAAACGGAAGCCATTCCGAGTTGACCCTGCAGAACAACTCCGTTCTCACCGGGCGTCTGGAGAACGTCAGCAGTGCGACCATAAGTGATACGTCCCAATGGGTGTTGGTTGACAATAGTCAGGTTGAAAAACTGGTGCTTAATGGTGGCTCGATCAAGTTTGGTGACAACAATGCGTTCTACCAACTGAACGTGGCCGAATTGTCCGGGAGTGGCAAGTTCATCATGGCCACTGATCTGGCGACGGGGCGCACGGACCTGTTGAATGTCACTGGAACCGCCAGTGGTTCGCACCAGTTGCTGATCGAAAGTAGTGGTACGGAACTGCCGGCAGGTCAACCGGTTACGGTCGTCAAAACCGCTGGGGGCGATGCGGTTTTTACGCTTCCCCGTAATGTCGATCAGGGCGCTTATTCCTACGGTTTGGCCAAAAGTGGTAATGACTGGATTCTGGATCCGGAAACACGGGTTATCAGCCCTGGAGCTCGTTCGGTGCTCGCATTGTTCAATACGCCGTTGCCAGCCTGGTACGGAGAGCTGACCTCTTTGCGTACTCGAATGGGCGAATTGCGATTGAACGGTGGCAAGGCGGGCACGTGGGGACGCACCTATGGCAACAAGTATCAAATTGCCGATGGATCCGGTGTCGGTTACGAACAGACCCAATACGGTTTCACGCTTGGGGCGGACACACAGTTGCCGATCGGTGATGGACAATGGTTATTGGGAATCATGGGTGGCCATAGTCAATCCGATCTCAATCTCGATGCGGGCACCTCAGGTAAAGTCGACAGCTATTATCTCGGCACCTATGTCACCTGGCTGGATGCCGCGAGTGGTTACTATCTCGACGGGGTTATCAAAGCGAACCGTTTTCGCAATGATGCGAAGGTCGGTCTGAGCGACGGGGAGCGCGCCAAGGGTGGCTACGACAATACGGGAGTAGGTGGTTCGATCGAGTTCGGCCGGCATATCAAATTCGATGACGGTTATTTCATAGAGCCGTTCACAAAATGGTCTGCCGTGGTTATTCAGGGCAAGGATTTTTCTCTTGATAACGATTTGCATGCCGAAGGTGATCGCGCGCGCTCGCTACTGGGTGAGGCAGGAATTACAGTAGGCCGGAACTACTCATTGAACAACGATATTGGGGTGCAGCCCTACCTGCGTGTGGGGGGAGCTTACGAGTTCGCCAAAAACAATGAAGTTCAGGTCAACAATAACGTGTTCAAGAACGATCTTTCCGGTGCGCGGTCGTTGCTCGGCGCAGGGATGTCCGTGTCAATGACAGACAAGCTGCAAATGCATGCAGATTATGAATACAGTGATGGCAAAAATTTCCGCCAACCGGCGGGGCTAACCCTGGGGCTTCGTTATTCGTTCTAACGTAAGGTTGGTAGTCAATAAAAAAGGAAGCCTTGGCTTCCTTTTTTTATTGACTGCAAGCAACTAAATCAGCAACCCACAACCTTGGCAGATGGGCGACGATGGATTTTTTTGGCAGGTACGCGTTGATAGGCTTCGAAATCAACTTTTACATCAATAGTCCTGCGCGTATCTTCATCCATGTTTTCGAGAGTTACGCTGATTTGTCCGGAAAAAGTATGGCTCTGGGCGTCGAACGCCACTCGTGCCTGTCCCTGATACTGCGAGTAAACGACGGGTTTCTCGGGATCGCTGTTATCGACAAAAAGTACCCGCACCGTGTAGGCATCCGGAAAGAGACCATATGTAGCGTCCGGCTTCCCTTTTGAAAATGAGATTTTCAGTTCTTTGGTCGTGTAATCAGGTGCAGGCGTCCTTTGCGTTGCGAGCATGACATGAGCTTCACCGTGCGGCGGTGGATAGATGGCATCGAACATCTCAACCAACCCAGCATCGAAGGGTTCTATTCCGTTTACTAAACCGTGGCATTTTCCTTGAAACGTAGATGATGCGACCTTTGCAAGTGCGTTCATTATTCAGTCTCCGCTGTCATGACAAGTGATATCTCGCCTTCAGGAATAAACTGGCGGGATCAGCTTATCTAATGCCAAGTCAACAACTTTGTAACCTGTAAGACCTGACAGTTTACAAACCAGGTTTAGTGTGAAGCTTTATCAGAACGCCTGTCAGTCCAATGTGCGTTTCGAAGATAGCCTTCCGTATTAGCCATTCATCCAAACAACCCTGCTGCAATATTGATCGAAAACCCCAGGATCGCCGTATTGAACACAAATCCGATCAACGACTGCGCCAGTACGATTTTACGGATATCCCGCGTTGCCACCCCGACATCCGCCGTCTGCACCGCCACGCCGATGGTGAACGAGAAGTACAGGAAGTCCCAATAGTTGGGGGTGGTAAGCCCTTCAGCAAAACGCAACGCCGGCTCCTTGCCATCCCAGGTGTAATACAACCTCGCGTAGTGCACGCAGAAAATCACTCCGATCAGCAGCCACGAACCGATCACCGTGAGTGCGGTGAACCCGTAATGCATGAGCTTGCGCGTGGTTTCCAGATCCTTGCTGCCTGCCAGTTCGAAGGTAATGGTCGCCAGGCTAGCCAAAGCGGCGATGCACACCACGAACAGCACCAGCCCGGCGTTTTCGTCTTCGACCTCAGCGATACGTTTGACGTCCGGCGCCTTGGCGCGCACGGTCAGCCAGAACATCAGGATCAGGTAAGTCCAGACACCGGCGTTCCAGCCGATGAGGATTTTGCTGACGATGGAATCGGTGGGGGCCAACAGACCAGTGGCGAGGCCGAAGAGGGCGGCGGCAGACAGGCGAGGGTGGGTGCGGGCGAGGAAGCGCATGGGGACTCGATGGGCCAGGGTAGTTCAGACACCTTAGCCCAGCGATGGCCGGTGTGACCACAGTGCTGGATGTTTGCAGAATCTCTGTGGGAGCGAGCCTGCGCGCGAAGGCGTCCGGTCAGTCAACATCGACGTTGAATGTACCGACGCTTTCGCGAGCAAGCTCGCTCCCACAATTGGTATCAGTGGGGTTTGGTGAAGCGTTGTACGAGCTTCATGACGACGACGAAGAAGACCGGCACGAAGATCACCGCCAGCGTCGCGGTAATCATCCCGCCGATCACTCCTGTACCGATCGCTTGCTGACTCGCCGAACTGGCACCCGTGGCAATGGCCAATGGCACCACGCCGAGAATGAACGCGAGCGACGTCATCACGATCGGCCGCAAGCGCAAGCGAGCAGCCTGCAAAGTCGCATCAATCAGATCGTGACCTTCGTCGTACAAGCTCTTGGCAAACTCGATGATCAGGATCGCGTTCTTCGCCGACAGACCGATGATGGTGATCAGACCAACCTTGAAGAACACATCGTTGGGCATGCCGCGCAATGTCACCGCCAGCACCGCGCCGAGCACGCCCAGCGGCACTACCAGCAACACCGAGGTCGGAATCGACCAGCTCTCGTACAGCGCCGCCAGACACAGGAACACCACCAGCAACGACAGCCCAAGCAGAATCGGCGCCTGATTGCCGGACAAGCGTTCCTGCAACGACAACCCGGTCCATTCCTGGCCCAGTCCTTTCGGCCCCTGCGCCACCAGGCGTTCAATCTCCGCCATGGCCTCACCGGTGCTGTGCCCCGGCGACGGTTCGCCGGAAATCGCAATCGCCGGATAGCCGTTGTAACGGGTCAACTGCGCCGGGCCTTGAATCCAGTTGGCCTGCACGAACGCTGACAGCGGCACCATGTGCCCGGTGTTGTTGCGTACGTGCATTTTCAGCAGATCGGCCACCTGGCTGCGTTGATCGCCTTCGGCTTGCACGACAACACGCTGCATGCGCCCCTGATTGGGGAAATCGTTGATGTAGCTGGAGCCGACGGCAGTCGACAGCACATTGCCGATATCGGCGAACGAGACGCCAAGGGCATTGGCCTGCTTGCGGTCGACCACCAATTGCACTTGCGGCGCTTCGGCCAGCGCGCTTTCTCGCACGTTCATCAGTACCGGGCTTTTCTCGGCGGCTGCGAGCAGTTCGGTGCGCGCTTGCATCAAGGTCGCATGGCCGAGGCCGCCGCGATCCTGCAAGCGGAACTCGAAACCGCTCGATGTGCCGAGGCCATCCACGGGCGGTGGCAGCACCGAGAATGCCATGGCGTCCTTGATTTCAGTCAGTGCGATATTGGCGCGATCGGCAATCGAGCTGGCGGCATCATCACTGCTGCGCTGCGACCAGTCCTTCAGCGTCGAGAACGCCAACGCTGCGTTCTGGCCGCTACCGGAGAAGCTGAAACCGAGAATCACCACCGTGTCACTGATCCCCGGCTCGTTGGCGTTATGCGCCTCAAGCTGTTCAGCCACGGCCACCGTGCGGTTCTTGGTCGCACCGGGCGGCAGTTGAATATCCGTGATGGTGTAGCCCTGATCTTCCACCGGCAGGAACGAGGAGGGCAGACGCGCAAAGCACAGGCCCAGTCCAACCAGCAGCACAGCGTAGATCAGCAGGTAACGGCCGCTGCGTTTCAGCGCATAGCCGACCCAGCCCTGATAGCGATCAGTCAGGTGCTCGAAGCGGCGGTTGAACCAGCCGAAGAACCCGGATTTTTCGTGGTGTTCGCCCTTGGCAATCGGCTTGAGCAGCGTCGCGCACAATGCCGGCGTCAGGGTCAGGGCGAGGAACGCCGAGAACAGAATTGACGTCGCCATCGACAGCGAGAACTGCTGGTAAATCACCCCGACCGAGCCTTGCATGAACGCCATCGGAATAAACACCGCGACCAGCACCAGCGTGATGCCGATGATCGCGCCGGTAATCTGTGTCATCGCCTTGCGTGTGGCTTCCTTGGGCGACAGGCCCTCGGTGGCCATGATCCGCTCGACGTTCTCCACCACGACGATGGCGTCGTCCACCAGAATACCGATGGCCAAGACCATGCCGAACATGGTCAGCACGTTGATCGAGAAGCCCAGCGCGAGCATGGTCGCGAACGTGCCCATCAGCGCCACGGGCACCACCAGCGTCGGGATCAACGTGTAGCGCACGTTCTGCAGGAACAGGAACATCACCGCAAACACCAACAGCATCGCTTCGCCCAAGGTGTAAATCACTTTGGTGATCGAGACTTTGACGAACGGCGAAGTGTCGTACGGAATCTTGTATTCCACGCCCGCCGGGAAGTAGCGCGACAGCTCATCCATCTTCGCCCGCACCAGGGTCGCGGTGTTCAGCGCGTTGGCGCCCGGCGACAGTTGCACGCCGACAGCGGTCGACGGTTTGCCGTTGAGACGCGTACCGAACTGGTATTCCTGACTGCCGATCTCGACCCGCGCGACGTCACCGATGCGCACGGTGGAGCCGTCGCGATTGGCCTTGAGCACAATGTCGGCGAACTCTTGCGGTGTCGACAACTGACCTTTCACCAGAATCGTCGCAGTAATTTCCTGGCTGGACGGATTGGGCAAATCGCCGATGCTGCCGGCGGACACCTGGGCGTTCTGCGCCACGATAGCTTCATTGACGTCAGCCGGTGTCAGATTGAAAGCAATGAGCTTCTGCGGATCGATCCAGATGCGCATGGCCCGTTCGGCGCCGTACAACTGCGCCTTGCCGACACCGTCCAGACGCTTGATCTCGTTCATCACGTTACGCGCCAGATAATCGCTGAGCGCTACGTCATCGAGCTTGCCATCGCTGGAGGTCAGGGTGATCAGCAAGAGAAAACCGGACGAGACTTTTTCAACCTGCAAACCCTGCTGAGTCACCGCTTGCGGCAGGCGCGACTCGACCACTTTGAGGCGGTTTTGCACGTCGACTTGCGCCAGCTCCGGGTTGGTGCCCGGCTGGAACGTGGCTTTGATCGTCGCACTGCCGAGGCTGCTTTGCGATTCGAAATACAGCAAGTGATCGGCGCCGTTAAGCTCTTCCTCGATCAGGCTGACCACACTTTCATCGACGGTCTGTGCCGAGGCGCCGGGATACACGGCGTAGATTTCGATTTGCGGCGGGGCGACGTCGGGGTATTGCGCCACCGGCAACTGCGGGATGGCCAGCGCACCGGCCAGCAGGATGAACAGCGCGACGACCCAGGCAAACACCGGGCGGTCGATAAAGAACTGCGGCATAGAAAAGCGTCCTGCTTACTGACCAGAGGTCTGGGCAAGTGGAAGAGGGGTGTCGTCGATCTGCACGGTTTCGCCGGGGCGGGCGTGTTGCAGGCCTTCGATGACGATGCGGTCGCCGGGCTTGAGGCCGCCGGTGACGATCCAGCGATTGTTCTGCACCGCGCCCAGTTGCACCGGTTGCTCAGCGACGCGCATCTGCTCATCGACGGTCAGCACCTGAGCAATGCCGGCGCTGTCACGCTGCACGGCACGCTGCGGCACGGTAATGCCGTTCTGGATGGTGGCCTGTTCCAGACGCACGCGGATGAAACTGCCCGGTAGCAAGTCGAGATCCGGGTTGGGGAATTCGCTGCGCAGGATGATCTGGCCGGTGCCCGGGTCAACGGTGATGTCGCTGAAGAGCAATTTGCCTGGCAGCGGATACAGGCTGCCGTCATCCTGAATCAGCGTGGCTTTGACCTGATCCTGGCCGACTTCCTGCAGTTGCCCGGAACGGAACGCGCGGCGCAACTCGTTGAGTTCACGGGTCGACTGGGTGAGGTCGGCGTGAATCGGGTTGAGCTGCTGAATCAGTGCCAACGGTGTGGTTTCGTTCTGCCCGACCAGTGCGCCTTCGGTGACCAGCGCACGGCCGACGCGACCGGAAATCGGCGCGGTGACGGTGGCATAACCCAGATTCAGTTTCGCCCGTTCGACGGCAGCCTTGTTGGCCGCAACGTCAGCGGCGGTTTGCCGGGCATTGGCGCGGGCGTTGTCGTAGTCCTGAGCGCTGATGGCTTTGTCATCGATCAACTGGGCGTAGCGTTGCTCTTGCAGTTTCGCTTGAAAGGCATTGGCTTCTGCCTTGCGCAGCGCAGCTTCAGCGCTGTCGAGGTCAGCCTTGAACGGCGCCGGGTCGATGCGGAACAGCACGTCGCCCTTTTTCACGTCACTACCTTCGCGGAAGGTGCGTTGCAAGACCACACCGGCCACCCGTGCCCGTACTTCGGCGATGCGGGGCGCGGCGATGCGGCCGCTGAGTTCGCTGCTGATTGTCAGGGGATGCGCTTCGAGCGTCTCGATGCGCACCGTGACCGGTGATGCCTGATCCTCGGCTTTCGAGGATGAATCACAGGCGCTCAGTGTCAGCGCCATCGCGATCAGGCCGAGTCCGGCCAGCAGTTTCTTCGACATGTACAACCCCCAATATTGATGTCCGCATCCTACGGGCAGACGCCGAGATTAGCGGTGAAGCTTTGTAGGCGCTGTGTGAAATTGTGTAAGGGTTTTGCTCAGGGATGGGCGAGGGCGTATATCCTTCAGGTCTTGAAATTTATTGCGACAGATAGATAGCTTTCGCGAGCAGGCTCGCTCCCACAGGGGATCGCATTCCAAGTGTGGGAGCGAGCCTGCTCGCGAATGGGCCTTATCAGTCGCCACAGCACTTTCTGGATCACCCCATGCCCAACATCCTCCTGGTCGAAGACGACACCGCCCTCGCCGAACTGATTTCCAGCTACCTGGAGCGCAACGGATATTCCGTCAGCGTGATCGGCCGTGGCGACCATGTGCGCGAGCGGGCGCGAGTCAATCCGCCGGATCTGGTGATCCTCGACCTGATGCTGCCCGGCCTTGATGGCCTGCAAGTCTGCCGTTTATTGCGCGCCGATTCGGCGACGTTGCCGATCCTGATGCTGACGGCTCGCGATGACAGTCACGATCAAGTGCTGGGCCTGGAAATGGGCGCCGACGATTACGTCACCAAACCCTGCGAGCCGCGCGTGTTGTTGGCACGGGTGCGCACCTTGTTGCGCCGCAGCAGCCTCGGCGAACCGCTGACCGCCAATGACCGCATTCTCATGGGCAATCTGTGCATCGACCTGTCTGAGCGCACCGTGACGTGGCGCGATCAGCCGGTCGAGCTGTCCAGCGGCGAATACAACTTGCTCGTGGTGCTGGCTCGCCATGCCGGCGAAGTGTTGAGCCGCGACCAGATCCTGCAGCGTCTGCGCGGGATCGAATTCAACGGCACCGATCGCTCGGTGGACGTGGCGATCTCCAAGTTGCGCCGCAAGTTCGACGACCATGCGGGCGAGGCGCGCAAGATCAAGACCGTGTGGGGCAAGGGCTATCTGTTCAGCCGCTCAGAGTGGGAATGCTGAGCTGATGTTTCGCATCCTGTTTCGTCTGTATCTGGTGACGATCGTCTCCTACAGCGCGGCGATCTATCTGGTGCCGGATCTGGTGGTCATGGCGTTCCGGGATCGCTTCGTCACTTACAACCTCGATTATTCGCGCGGTCTGCAATCGCTGATTACCCGTCAGTTTCACGCCGTGCCGCAGGAGCAGTGGCCGGCGCTGGCGGCGTCGATGGACAAGGATTTTCAGCCGCTGCACATCGTCCTCGCGCGGATCGACGATGCCGGGTTCACCGCTATCGAGCAGCAACGCCTGCGCCGTGGTGAAAACGTCGTACGCATTGGCGACTGGGGCTGGCGCACGCTGGCGGTGACGCCGCTGGACGACACCACCGCCGTGCAAATGGTCGTGCCGCCGGATCCGCTGGACGTCAATCTGTTGTACTGGAGCATCAACGTGCTGATCGGCGCGAGTCTGCTCGCCTGCCTGTTGATGTGGCTGCGCCCGCACTGGCGTGATCTGGAACGCCTCAAAGGCACTGCCGAACGCTTCGGTAAAGGTCACTTGAGCGAGCGCACAAAAATCGCCCCGAGCTCCAACATCGGCAGCCTCGCCAATGTTTTCGACACCATGGCGGGCGATATCGAAAACCTGCTCAATCAGCAACGTGACCTGCTCAACGCCGTGTCCCATGAACTGCGTACGCCACTGACGCGCCTGGATTTCGGCCTGGCTTTAGCCCTGTCCGATGACTTGCCGAGCGCCAGCCGCGAGCGCTTGCTGGGACTGGTCGCGCACATTCGCGAGCTGGATGAGTTGGTGCTGGAGTTGCTTTCTTACAGCCGTTTGCAGAACCCGGCGCAACTGCCGGAGCAGGTCGAGGTGTCGCTGGATGAGTTCATCGACAGTATTCTGGGCAGTGTCGATGAAGAGCTGGAGTCGCCGGAGATCGTCATCGATGTGTTGCTGCACGGTCAGCTCGAACGCTTCTCGCTCGATCCACGCCTGACCGCGCGGGCGATCCAGAACCTGCTGCGCAACGCCATGCGCTATTGCGAGAAACGCATTCAGATTGGCGTGCAGGTCAATGCCGAGGGCTGTGAGATCTGGGTCGATGATGACGGCATCGGTATTCCCGATGATGAGCGAGAGCGGATTTTCGAGCCGTTCTATCGACTTGATCGCAGTCGGGATCGGGCTACGGGTGGGTTTGGTCTTGGTCTGGCGATCAGCCGTCGCGCGCTGGAAGCACAGGGCGGCACGTTGACCGTTGAGTCTTCACCGTTGGGCGGGGCTCGCTTCCGGCTGTGGTTGCCCAATAACGCCTGAGCTGCGTGACGCTGAAAATCTACCTGTGGGAGCGAGCCTGCTCGCGAAGGCGTCGGGTCAGTCAACGCATACCTGGCTGACATACCACCTTCGCGAGCAGGCTCGCTCCTTGGGAATTGCGTTGTTCAGACCAGCTCTGTGGATTGAATCAACCCGACCCCGGCACTTTGCATCCGCTCAATCGCTGCCGCCAGTGATCCATTCAGATCGATCGCCCGGCACGCATCCAGCACCACATAAGTATTGAACCCCGCCGCCCGTGCATCCAGCGCCGAAAACATCACGCAGAAATCCAGTGCCAGCCCCACCATGTAGACCGTATCGATCTCGCGCTCTTTCAGGTAACCGGACAGCCCCGTGGTGGTGCGGCGATCGGCTTCCAGAAAGGCTGAATAGCTGTCGATATCCGGATTGCAGCCCTTGCGAATGATCAGTTGGGCGTGAGGCAGGTCAAGTTCCCGGTGAAACTCTGCCCCCGGTGTCGATTGCACACAATGGTCGGGCCAGAGCGTCTGCTCGCCATAAGGCAATTGGATGACATCGTAGGGCTGGTGCCCGGAATGACTGGACGCAAATGAGGCGTGACCGGTCGGGTGCCAGTCCTGTGCGACGACAACCTGGGTGAACTGGCGGGCGAGCCGGTTGATCAGCGGCACAATCAGGTCTCCTTCGGGGACCGCTAATTGACCGCCGGGGGTGAAGTCGTTTTGAACGTCGATCACCAGTAAGGCAGAGCGGGATGAATCTGGCATCGTGGAGGCATCCTCGGAAAAAATACGCGCTGAGCATAGTGCAGGAACTAGCTGGTGATTAAGCGGCTTTTTAACAGTTTTGCCTTGTCTTCCAGCGCTATCGGGGCGTCGTGTCCGATCAGCATCCAGGCGTGTTCACGTTCAGTCCAATACACCACGTTCATCTCACGCCGACGCTCATGGGCCAACGGCTGACTGCCGCTGTTCGAGCGGGTCACACACAGCGCCAATGGTCCATGTTTCGCATCCAGATAAACGATCTGCGCAATCGGTACGCCGTCGTACTCCAGCATCTGCGCCCGTTTGAATTCGGCATCAGGCAGCTTCAAAGTGGCTGGCGCAAGGTTCAGGCCCAGGCGCGCATCGACGGTGCGCAGTTGCGCGCGTTGGGAGGCTTCGTCGGTGGGCAGGTGATCGAGCGTTTGCGGCACATACAGCGCCATGTAATCGCCCACCAATGCCCGCCAGTTGTTCGATTGCGCGGCGTGCCAGCCGAGGAATAACCGGTCGGCCAACACGCCTCCGGCCAACAGCGCAGCGGCGGCGCCACCGATAAACCAGCGGCGATTGAAGCCCGGAGGCTGCGGCGCTGGAATGGCGTCCAGCCGCGCTTGCAGACGCTCCAGCGGGGCCTGTTGCGCCAGCTCGTTATAGGCGTTCTTGTACGGCAGGTTGCTGCGACTGAGCCATTGCACGCGCAGACTCAGCAGTGAGTCTTCGGCAATGGCGTTGTCGAGTTGATGGCGATAGTCGCCGTCGAGTTCGCCGTCGAGGTAGGCGACCAGTTGCTCATCCGAAGGTGGGTTCATGATCGGTCTCCTTCGGTGGATTTCGGCACGGTCTGCAGCGGTGGGTATTCGGCGAGTTTGAGGCGGGCGGTGGCCAGGCGGCTCATGACCGTGCCGATCGGCACTTGCAGGATTTCAGCGACTTCGCGGTAGGACAAGCCTTCGACATAGGCGAGGTAGACCGTTTCGCGCTGGGTCTCGGGCAGCGCGTCGACGCGGCGGATCACTTGCGCGGCCATCACATGCGTCTGCGCGGCGTACTCACCATCAAACGCCAGTTGTCCATCGGCATCGACCTGGCCCGCACCCTGACGCACGCGCCGAGCGCGCACTTCATTGAGCCAGATCGAATGCAGAATGCTCAGCAACCAGCGATCCATGCGCGTGCCGGCGATGTACTGATTGGCGCGCTCCAGCGCTCGCACGCAGGTGGCTTGCACCAGATCCTCGGCCACGTGCCGATTGCGCGACAGCAGTAGACCGTAGCGCCACAGTCGCGCCAGGTGCTGCCCGAGTTCTGCTCTGAATGCCTGATCGTTGAAGATGATGGCGGCCCTTATAAGTGCTCAGGTTTTCGATGAGTCGTTGATGGCTTCGGCCAGGTCCTGATATTCCTCGCACGACGTGCCGCAAATCGATTGGATCTGCTGCAACTGCTCCTGCGCCAGGTCAACGCGGCCTTTGATCACATAGGCCTCGCCGAGGTATTCGCGCACTTGCGCGTACTGCGGGTCGAGTTTTACCGATTGCAGGTAATAACCGATGCCCTCGTCAGTGCGCCCCAGCTTGCGCGTGGCGTAGCCGCGATAGTTGAGAGCCTTGGCGGTGTGCGGTTGCTTCAGCGTGTCGAGCAACGCCAGGGCCTCTTCGTAGCGACCGGCCTTGGCAAGGCGATAGGCGTAATCAGTACGGTCGGCATCCGAAAGTGCTTTGCTGACT
The DNA here is from genome assembly GCF_900110195.1 of Pseudomonas sp. ok266. NCBI lineage: Bacteria > Pseudomonadati > Pseudomonadota > Gammaproteobacteria > Pseudomonadales > Pseudomonadaceae > Pseudomonas > Pseudomonas sp. ok266. The sequence goes on from NZ_FOCU01000004.1 coordinate 292,997, forward strand.
TGCATCACACACTTCTGCGTTTTGCTGTCCCAGACCTGGCCTTTCGGGCATTCCGGCTTCTGCACCGGCGCCTCTTCATCACCATTGGCCAGGGCCAAATGGCTGGACATCGCCGCGACCAGTAACAACGGGGCGGCGAACATAACGGAACGGATAGTCATGGGCAAGGCTCCACAGAAAGTTATGGTTCACTTTGAACACCACAGGGTGAATTTTTATTCATTGCTTTATCAGTGACTGTTCAAGGTAAGCGTAAATTCAAGCGCTATGCTCGGGAGCGTCTGCCGTCGATCCGATGTTTTGCCGTAAGGAGAGTTGCCATGACCGATCACGTCCATCATTCAGCCGCTGCCGGCTACAAAAGCGCTGCCGACACCTATGTGAAAGGTCGGCCGGACTATCCGCCGCAGGTCAGTGAGTGGTTGGCCGCGACGCTGGGCCTGGATGGGCATAAAACGGTGATTGATCTGGGTGCCGGCACCGGCAAGTTCACCGGACGCTTGGTGGCGACCGGCGCGCAAGTGATCGCGGTTGAACCGGTGCCGCAGATGCTGGAAAAGCTGTCTGACGCCTGGCCTGATGTGCTGGCCGTGAGCGGCACGGCGACCGATCTGCCGTTGCCGGACGCTTCAGTCGATGCAGTGATTTGCGCGCAAGCGTTTCACTGGTTCGCCAGTGCCGAGGCGCTAACCGAAATCGCTCGAGTACTCAAGTCCGGAGGCAAGTTGGGGCTGATCTGGAACCTGCGTGACACCGACGTCAGTTGGGTGCCGAAACTGGACGCCATCGTCAACGCACTGGAAGGGGACACGCCGCGCTATTACACAGGTGCCTGGCGCAAAGCGTTTCCGCACCCGGCATTCGCGCCTTTGCAGGTCGAGCGGTTCCACCATGGCCATACCGGCTCGCCAGAAGACGTGATTCTCAATCGGGTGCGCTCCACCAGTTTCATCGCCGCGCTGCCGGAGGCGCAACGGGCGAAAATCGATGAACAGATTCGTGCGTTAATCGCCACAGAGCCGGAACTGCGTGGCAGGGATGTGGTGACAGTGCCGTATGAAACGGCGGCGTTCGTCGCCGTAAAAAAGGCCTGAATCCCAAGACATTTCAGTGTAGGAGTGAGCCTGCTCGCGATACCGGACTGTCAGTCACCTCATCTTTGGCTGACACTCCGCTATCGCGAGCAGGCTCACTCCTACAGGGTTTTCAGGTGTTCATAGTATCTGGCTGCACTTTTCCACCGCCTTGCGCCGCTCGCGAACCCCACGCACCACCAGATACAACAACGGCCCGATCGATACGAAAACCGCCGTCAACAACAAATATGGCACCACCGACCAGAGCGACTGCCCACGCGACCGCGCATCCTTAACCATCCAGATACCCGCCAGCGTGGCCAGCAGATACAGATCAATCACCACCTGCGCGGTATCGGGCCGCGACATCAGGCTGATGCCGAAGTCAATCAACGACTGTTCAGCCTGGAGCATCACCGAAACGGTGTAACCGCTAAACGCGAGCAAAGCCGTGAGGGGCAGGGCGATCGACATCATGCATTCCTTCCGTGGTGTGATGAGAGAGTCGCCAGACTAACGCCGCCGCGCAAAATTGGCCATTGACTCGCCAATAGCGCACAGGCTAATTTCCAGCCCATGACTTCGACTGTATCGCGTTGCCAGCCAATGATTATTACCGCCATTCCTCATTTGGCGGGCTAGCTCACGACTGCAGCACCCAACCCGCCCTAGAGGCGGGTTTTTACTTTCTGTCTCCGGGGTTTTGAAAAATGTCAGGAGACGACCATGCCGCACAGCCCCGATCAGCAAACCCTGCTTGAGCACTACGTGAAAAAGATCCTCGCCGCGCCGGTGTACGACCTCGCGGTGCGCACGCCTTTGCAAGCGGCGCCGGCGCTGTCGGAGGCGCTGGGCAACCGGATTCTGCTCAAGCGTGAAGACCTGCAACCGACGTTCTCCTTCAAGATCCGTGGCGCCTACAACAAACTGGTGCAACTCAGTGACGAGCAAAAGGCGCGCGGAGTGATCACCGCATCGGCCGGCAATCACGCGCAAGGCGTGGCGTTGGCAGCGCGCGAGCTGGGCATCGTAGCAACCATCGTCATGCCGGCAACAACGCCGGAACTGAAAGTGCTGGGTGTGCGCAGTCGTGGTGCTGAAGCGTTGCTGCACGGCGAGAGTTTCCCGTTCGCCCTGGCCCACGCGCTGCAACTGGCAGAACAGAGCGGACGCACCTTCGTGTCGCCGTTCGATGACCCGGAGGTGATCGCCGGGCAGGGCACTGTGGCGATGGAAATTCTTCGTCAGCATCAAGGTTCGCTGGATGCGATTTTTATCCCGGTAGGTGGTGGCGGTCTGATCGCCGGCATCGCGGCCTACGTCAAATACCTGCGCCCGGAAGTGCGGATCATCGGCGTCGAATCCGAACACTCAGCGTGCCTGAAGGCTGCGCTCGAAGCTGATCAACGCGTCGTGCTGCCCACTGTGGGGACGTTCGCCGATGGCGTGGCGGTAGCGCAGGTCGGCGCGTTCGGATTTGAGGTTTGCCGCTTTTGCGTCGACGAAGTGATCACCGTCAGCAATGACGACCTCTGCGCGGCGATCAAGAACATCTACGACGATACCCGCTCGATCACCGAACCTTCCGGCGCATTGGCCGTTGCGGGGATCAAGCAATACGTAGCGCGAACCGGGGTGCGCGAGCAGACATTTGTAGCGATCGACTCGGGCGCCAATATCAACTTCGACAGCCTGCGCCACGTTGCCGAGCGCGCCGCGATGTGCGGCGTCTCGGCATGATGGGGCTTACGGCAGCAAGGGGCGCAGAAAGCTGCGCTCGTAGCTGACGATAAACTTCTTCTCGACCAGGCTGGCCACCAGTGCGGTGCTCTCCGGGTCGGTCATCGCGATGTGCCGATAGCTTTCGTAATCCGCCAGTGACGGAAAACTGAACAGGCAATAAGCGATGTTGCTCGCGCCTTCGGACGGCAGAAAGTAGCCGTGATGGGTGCCGCCCAAGCGCTCGACGATGCCGAGCCAGGCCTTGGCGTAGGCCTCGAACTCGGGCAATTGGTACGGATCAATGACATATCGGACGTGGCAGGTAATCAAACGACGCACTCCTTGTTCGGGTTATTCCTGCAGGGCTGTACCGACTTTGTCCGACGCCGACCAGATGCGATAACGCACTTCGACATCGGACGGCGCATACACCACGACCGGCAACTTGCTGTTGTACCGCAGCATGAAGCCGTCACCAACGACCGGCACGAAGGCGCGTTTCTTCTGGCTGCCGGGTGGGCAGGCCATCATCGTGCTCATCGGCCCAATGACTTTTTCCAGCCGATAGAACGGATAACCCCAGCCTTCAAGATTCTTCTCATCGAGAACACCGCCCAACCGCTGACGGTTGCAATCCACTTCAAGGGTTTTGCCGGCGAGGATTTCCACCTGGAAGTTTTCTTCCTGCTCCTGCTTGGGCAAGTGAATGACCTGGCGGGTAAACCCTGCTTCAGCTTTTGGGTACGGCGCGACGTCTTCAAGCTTGGCGGCGTGGGCGAGGGTGGACAGGCTGGCGATGATCAGCCCGGTGGTCGCGTAAACGCGGAAAGAACCCATGGAAGCCTCCGTGCGGGTGTAGGGTGGATTACGGGCATTCTTACCGTCATGGGCCGTGATTGCAAACCAGCGTCGAGTTGCAAATTGCAGTGCCAGCAGGGGTCATTCTTGCAAATTGCAAGTAGCCAAATACTGGCACCGCCGCCAAGTGCTTGATTTGATAAGGGTGAAAATGAACCGATGAAAGGCACGCTTTATGCGTCTTTTCAGTGCGGCGCACCGGCCTTGGGCGCCTACACTCCAATGGGCATTTCGCAGTACCACCGCTTGTCGCACCCAGGGAAACAGCGGGGACACACCCGTGCAGGGGCCGCAACGGTCAGCGTGAATACTTGATTGGCATCTCACAGTAAGGAGAGGGTTTCGCCATGTTTCTGTCTGCCTTGGAACTACGCAATATCATTGAAAGCAGTTTTCTGCCGAAACGCTGCCAGTGCACGCTGTCGCCGGACTTGTCGATGACCGTCAAGGTCTTCGGCGATCACCAGACCGATCAGGTCGATCTGCTGGTCAGCGGTATCGACGCCAGCCACCTCAATGGCTGTCGTGAAATCAACGAACTGATCGCGGGGCTGCGCTCGGACTTGAAAGAACAAACTACGCCACATCACTACAGCCCACGCTCCAGAGCCGTCTAACGCACCGTTTCACCCAGTTCGACCGTCACGCGCCGGGCCTGCACAAAACCAAGGCCCAGCGCGAACTCGACCAGCACCGCGAGCAAAATCCCGGGGCCGGCATGGCCGTTGAGCCATTCCGCAAAACCCAGCACCGCCAAACCAAAACAACCGACGATAAACCCGTTGCTCAGCGCATTGCGCCCCAGCGACGGCGGCGCATTGCGCACCAGATAAAACATCACCCCCAACGCCGCAAACAGCACCGCACTGCGCCGCGCGACAAATCCTGCTGCGTCGGAGTATTCGATGCTCCAGATCGCCAGCAGCCTCTCCGGGAAAACGCCCCAGGCCAGCGCCAGCAAAAAACACAACGAACACGTGAAGCCCGACAACGTGCGAAACGACAACTGCATGGCGAATCCTTGCGGCAGTGAGGAGGGCTCCGAGCATAACCGCCGAAACTCCCCACGCCTACCGCAAACCCGCAAATCAGACGTTTCTGTCAGTTCTGGAAGTTGCACGCGTCAGACAATTTCCGGTAGCTGATTTCCTCAGGCTTACCGGCATTGTCGATGTACTTCATATCGGCCGTGACCACTTTGCACAGTTGCGTTGGCGGCTCGGTCAACGACACCACTTTGGCCACCTGCAGCGGCATGCCGTACTCATACGGCACGGCTTTGGAAGTGGCAGAGGTGTCATTGGCCCGGGCCAGCCCGGCAAACGCGGTGCAGGCGAGGGCGGCGGTGAGCAATAAAGGACGAATGTTCATGAAAGGACTCCCGAGTGGCGGTACTAGAGTTCGGCGTGATGCACCCGAACCTGCCGCACTGGGCAACAGCCAGAATGGCTGAGGGCGTGCGGTTCAGTAGAGTTTTTGACCACGGCGTTAAGGGATGGTTAACCGAGCTGAACGCCGGCTGTCAGGGAGTGCGGCGGTTTTCTCAGGAAGGTTTGGCGAATTCCTACAAAGGCTGGTGCCTTGTCTGCTTTCGGCGGCTGGAGCGGGGCGGTTATTGTCGGTTGCCGCTGCAAAATCAGTGGTTCGGGTTTGGTCACCTGATAACTTCCCTTATTGCAGATGTGCCATCATTTGCGCTGCGGACATCTGTGTCCGTGCGGTGCATAGCTGTGGCGGCTGTGTGCAGGACGCCTTCGGGCGAGCTGAGTTGGGGTTGTTCTCGGTTGACCAAGCCTGCACACAGTCCGCCTCCCACTGTTTGGTCACAGTGCTGGCGGTTACTTTCGACCCAATTGAGTAATCACCTATGCCGATAATCAAACTGCTACAAAACCGCTACCTCCCCCTCACAAGCAACGTCACCGAAACCCCGACACTGCTCATCGACACCCAAGCCAACCCGAAAGACATCCTCGAAGCCGCCGTCCAGCGCATCCGCGCCGCCGCCGACCTGCTCGAAACCCTGCATTGCCTGTGCTTCAAGCACGCCGACGTGCAAGACATTCCACACATCACCCATGCGCTTTACCTGCTGACGCAGGATGGCAATGATTTGCTGCAGGTGGCGCAGCAGCAGATGTTGAACTGGAAAGCGCCTGCCTGAGTTCACCCCTCAAAAAAGCCTGCCGTCGAAAGAGGGCAGGCTGAGAGGGTGGGTGGGGGATGCACAAGCTCATTGCGATTGCTGGCTGCGAGCGTATTCGACCAGATCCTTGGGGTAGATCATGTGATCGATTTTGCTGTCGTCTATACCGTATAAAAACGCGATGGCAGCAGCCTCGAAAGCCCAATAACCAACGTAATTGCCGTCATGGTCTTCAATGTCGAGATGACTGTCATGCCAGTTAGTTTGTAAATCTTCGAAGCCTTGGTACCAACCGTCACAGTATTGCTCAAGTAGCTCGCTGGACTCTTCAGCGCTCTCCGCGTAAATCGCCCGAATCAGCGGCGTGTACAAATCGTGATACCACTCATCAAGGTCAGCTCGCCCGGGCAAGCACTTGCGCAGCAGATCCTCATATAACGTGTCCTCGCCTGCGTAGCCGGCTCGATCAATCAGGGCGGAGAACCTGGCCAGTAAATCGATGCGATGCAGCAGGATGCACAAACTCATGACTTGGACGCATTCTTCGTACTGCTCCGGCCAATCATCGATTGCCAAAGGCGAAACGTTGGGTACATCGTTCAGAGCAAGCGCTTGCTGATTGATTTCATAGCGATCTACGAGCTTCTCCAGTCGCGGAACCAAAGAGGCTATCGGTTCGCCTGCCGTGTAACTGACCAACCAAGCGTTGAACGCGGCATCTTTGAAATAAGTAGTGCGCAACGCCTGCTCTTCAGCAGCGCTATCCGCCTGCATGGTCTCGCCCACCCAGCGGGACTCGGTTTCATCATAGAGTCGGATGGATTTTCGATAGTACGAGTCAGTGAGAAACGCTTGGCGTTTACGCACTAGGGGATCTTCCTTTTCCATAAACCTGCTCAAGATCGAGAACTGAAAAGTCTTTTTGAGATATCCGCTACGAAGGTTGAACGTTGTTGGTGGGCCGTTGGCTTCTTGCATACTCGACTCCCCTGACCAATGCCAGAGTGTGTCGCCCCGGCGAGAGTCGGTGATGTTAGGCAAGATCTCACCCTGTTGAAATTGTCTGGGAGAGTTTTCTTGGGTTGGCGTAAACCAATAACCTCGCTCAGCGCTCAAAGGACAAACCCGAATAAATGGTTGTTACTTCAGATCGAAAACCTCAAAACCTTTTCGACCGGGCAGAGTGTTGACACCTTTCGGTTCCTCTGGCTGCCCTTTGATTGCGACGTAGTCATAGACAAGGAATTTTGAGGGATCTTCATAACCCTCATTCGGTATCACTAAGCGCATTTGTTGTGCATTTAAGTACAACAGGCTCGGAAGCGCTTTTTCGGCGAAATCGATTCGCTCCAGGTTTTTAGTCTTTGGATTTTTGCGTACAACGGCTCCTTTCAAGTAGGGGGAGCCATAGTTCAGAGCGTAAATCAGACTGGCTCCTGAGCATCTTGCTAATACGATGTCGCCAACGAAGTTTGTATCTGGCATGTCCGGAAAAGCGGTATCGACATTATCGCCAATCATCACGAATAGCTGTTGCCCATCCTTACTTGAGCTGGCGAGCAAGGCCGCACTGGTTCCGTCGGGAAATGGGCAGTCCAGGACGACTTTCTTGGGATCAGCTAAAAGCGGACGACAAAAAATGGCAAAAACTAAAACGATCCACAAGTTTTTCATTGTAATGCCGTCCGCAAAACGTCCATCGAGTCAGGATTCGCCGCTAGTTTTTTGGCGCACTCACTGATTTTTTTGTAATAGATTCCATTGGTTTTGCCCCGGTATTTTTTATACGCCTCTTCCGTTGAACTGGAAATATCCAGCCAGTACTGCATGTACTCTGTCCCCAGCTGAATATTCTGAGCTTCGTCCCATATGGATTGGGATGCGTAAAAGGCTGCCCCAGCCGCAAAGGCTTCTTCAGTCTGATCATCGCTCGGAGAACGTCCCAATTGTTTTTTCTTTCGGTATTTATAGACTTGTTTTACCGCAGGCTCTTGCATCTGCATAAGGCCTCGGGCTGAATGTTTACCTAAACCCGCATTCGCGTCAAAGCGTGACTCCATATAAATCTGGCAAATCACCGTATTGGTATCGATGGTGGATTTGTTATTGGCTTCCACGAGTTTTCTGATTTCTTTCAAGCGTTGACTATCGTTCACGGCAACTTTTGCTGGAGCGGTATCGGCTTTAGGCGTGAGTGGTTTCTTGGCTGTTGCCAGTGGTTTGTTTTTAGACATCTGAGTCGTCCCAACCCGGGTTGATAGGCGGAATATCGTCATAAACTTCAATAACGGCCGTTTCTGCTTCCGTACTCGAAATTTTTGCAGTTCTTCCATCTGCATTGGTTCGACCTACAATTTGTTTACCAGATGAGGTCTTAATCATATAAGGGAAGTTTTTTAGCGGTAATCCAGTATCTTGACTGGTTATAAGGAAATCCAAATCATGTGGGGTTTTCTCAAGCACTATTTTGCGTTCAAGCAAGTGTCCGACACTACCTACGGCAGCAAGGGTGGGAATCAACGGCACCAAAATCCCGATCCCTGTGCCCACGCCAGGCGCGCCGCCGGTATTGACCTTCACTTCTGCGCCGCTGATGGTCACGCCGCCGGCGTCGACCTTGACGAAACTGCCGCCAGCCTTGGCGGTGAGTTCCATGCCGGCGTCTACCACGACTTTATCGCCGGCGTGGTAGTGGATTTCGCTGCCGGCTTCGACGAATTGAGCGGTGCCGACTTTTACGTGCTGGGTCACACCGACGGTCAGGTGCTCGTCGGCGCGCATTTCGCTGATGCGATCCAGATGGGTGATGCGGTGTTCTTCAACCTTGAATTCGCTCAGCGTGTTGGCTTCGACGGTGTCGTGCCGTTCGTTGCCGACGCGGATTTTCTGGTCGTGCTCGATGTTTTCGTCCCAATCGCGTTGGGCGTGGATGTAGATCTGCTCGACGCCTTTTTTGTCTTCGATACGGAATTCGTTGTAGCCCTTGCCGCCCGGTGAACTCAGGGTTTTGAACGTGCTGCGGGTCTTGTTTGCCGGCAGGTCGTAGGGGACGACGTTTTCCTTGTGGTACAGGCAACCGGTTACCAATGGCTGATCGGGATCGCCTTCAAGGAAGGTGACGAGGACTTCCATGCCGATGCGCGGGATGGCAATGCCGCCGTACGCGGCGCCGGCCCAGCCGCTGGCGACGCGCATCCAGCAGGTGGTTTTGTCGTTGGACTGGCCGTCGCGGTCCCAGTGGAATTGCACTTTGATGCGGCCGTACTGGTCGCAGTGGATTTCTTCGCCCGCCGGGCCGGTGACGACCGCGGTCTGGCTGCCGAGGACTTTTGGTTTCGGGTGTTCAAGGGCAGGGCGGTAGTGCGCGTCCCACGGGGTGGCGAGGAAGCTGTTGCGGTAGCCCTGGTGGAAATCGCTTTTGTTGTCGGTGACGTCGCTGGTGACGTTTTCGCCGAGGACTTGCGGTTGTTTGCCTTCGTGGAAGACTTCCAGCAGCAGCCACAGGTCGTTCCATTCGGCGCGCGGGTGTTCGGCGAGCGTGAGGAAATGGCCGCTGGTGAGCGTTGGTTCGTCACCTTTGCCTTCGGCGAGTTTGTAGTCGCTGCGATGGCGTTCCAGCGCGCGGGTGGAAAGGAACTTGCCGCGCTCGCGGGTGGTGAAGCGGCCGGGGTAGTCGTAGTCTTCGAGATCCGGGGCAAAGGTGCTTTTCGCCGTGCCTTCGGGGAGGATCTGCGGTTTTTCGAAGTCGTAGTCGCGGCGGCTGACGCGAGTGGTACGGGTTTCCAGACGCAGGTTGAAACGCTTGATCACCGGTTTGTCGGCGGCCATGCCGGAGTCTTGCTGGTAGCTCACCGCTTTCAGCTTGCGGAACACGGTCTGGTCGTCGCCGAATACCAGTTTGTGGCCGCTGCTGCTGTGCTGGAAGTGGAAGTGAATGCCTTCTTCTTCGCACAGACGCTGGATGAAATGCAGGTCGGATTCGTCGTACTGCACGCAGTAATCGCGTTCCGGGTATTCGGCGTTGAGCTGGAAGCTGTAGGCGTCGGCAAGAATGCCGCGATCTTCCAGCACCTGGGCGATGATCTTCGGCACGGTCAGTTGCTGGAAAATCTGCTGATCGTGGTTGTGCCGCAGGTAGGCCAGTTGTGGCACCAGGCTAAGGCTGTAACGGGTCAGGGTCTTGCCGGAGTCGCCTTGCTCGATGCGATAGACCAGACCGTGGATCTTGCCTTCGCCGGTCGGGCCGAAAGTCAGGACGCCGGGCTTGTGCAACAGCTCTTCGAGTTTGAGGTCGGGGCGCGCGCTGACGAGTTCGAGATCGAAACGGAACGGTTGGTTGAGGGCTTCGCGACCGGTGAAGCTGAGGACTTGCAGGTCGGCGTTGGCGCCTTCAAGCGTGAGGGTAATGTGGGTTGCGTTGGCGTCCAGCATGCCTTGAATTCCGTCCGTTGAATAAGCAGGTGACGGATGATGGAGGATTCAGCCGCCTCGTTCAAGGCACAAAAGCCGTAGGTCTGGCAGGTTTGCGGTATAGGGAAAACCCTTAGATGAGGTGTTTCGCCCAGTGAAACCGGGCGTTTGGTGCGAATTGGCGTTGATTGCCGGCAACTTTTCCCACGACCCTGGGTTGAAGAATCCTCAGTCAGATTCAGACTAAAGTCGCCTGTAGCACGTCAAAGCCATCTGCCATCATTGCCGCTCACCCCTGCGTGTTCACTTTCTCCTGGTTCAATCTGACCCGGGACGGGAGCTATTTTTCTGGCTTGTTGCGCGCTTGCGCAAACGCTGCATTGTTGGAGTTTTTCATGCGTCCCCCATTTCCCCTCATCACCCCGCGCCAGTCGTTTGGCTTCGGAGCCTTTGTGCTGTGCGCAGGTTTTACCGCACAGGTTCAGGCCAGCGGATTCCTTGAAGACACCACGGCGAAAATCGAGTCGCGCACGGTGTACTTCAACCGCGATTTCCGTGATGGGCACACCACGAACGATCAGGGCGCGTCCAAGCGTGAAGAGTCGGCACAGGGCTTTATTCTCAATCTGCAATCGGGCTACACCGACGGTACCGTGGGTTTTGGTATTGATGCGCTGGGCATGCTCGGCTTTCAACTCGATTCCAGCCCGGACCGCAGCAACAGCGGCTTGCTGCCCTCCAGCGGCAACGACCCGCGGGGCTCGAAAGGTCAGTACGCGAAAATGGGCCTGACCGCCAAGGTCAAGGTTTCGGACACGATGCTGAAGTACGGCGCGCTGTTGCCGGATCTGCCGTTGCTGAAATATAACGACGGCCGTTTGCTGCCGACCATGTTCAACGGCGCCATGCTGACTTCTAAAGAGGTGAAAGACCTGACCTTCATGGCCGCGCGCCTGGACAAGTACACCGCGCGTGATTCCACCGATTCGCAAGACATCCGCGTGCACTGCAAGAACAAGCGCTACGCCTGCAACACCACTGCCGATCATTTCGACATGTACGGCTTCGACTACAAGATCAACGATCGCCTGACCGCGCAGTATCACTACGCCGAACTGGAAGATATTTATCGTCAGCACTTTGTCGGGCTGTTGGGTAATCAACCGTTAGCTGGCGGTGTACTTAAAGCGGATCTGCGCGTGCTGAAAAGTGCCGATAGCGGTGATGCCAAGGCCGGTTCAATCGATAACCGCGCGTTGAGCGGCATGCTGTCGTATGCGCATAGCGGTCATACGTTCAGCGCCGGTTGGCAGCGCATGAACGGCGACAACTCGATGCCTTACCTCGATGGCAGCAACCCGTATCTGGTCAACTACGTGCAAGTCAACGACTTCGCTGCCGCGCAGGAACGTTCGTGGCAACTGCGTTATGACTATGACTTCAAAGCCATTGGCATTAATGGTTTGAGCTTCCTGACGCGCTATGTGAGCGGTGATCATATCAAGGTGTTGGGCAGTGATCAGGAAGGCAAGGAGTGGGAACGCGACAGCGAGTTGAAGTATGTGATTCAGACGGGCACGTTCAAGGATGTGAGTTTGCGTTTGCGTAATGCGACTTACCGTACCAACTATGAGAAGTTTGCTCGGGATGTGGATGAGACACGGTTGATTGTGAGTTATAGCTTTTCGGTGTTGTAGGTCTTGGATGTGTAGTGCTTGATCGGGCGCTATCGCGAGCAGGCTCACTCCTACAATGGATTAATGTTGATCGCAATATCCGCGTCCGCTGAAGATCCCCTGTAGGAGTGAGCCTGCTCGCGATGAGGCCCTTGAAATTGCTGCTACAACCAATGCCAGAACCGGCTCCAGAACCCCCGATTCAAATCCTCTTTGCACCCGGCATATTGCCGCGCATACACATCCGAACGATTCTGCACTTTGCGCGCCGTCGGCATTAGCCAGGCTTTGCTCGCGTAAGTCTTGTTGCGGAAGCCGCCCCAGCCTTCGTGGTAGTTGAGGTATTGGTTGTAGGCGTCGTACTTGTAGACGCCATTGATCGAATAGGTCTTGTCCATGTACCAGCCGACGAAGTCGATGGCGTCGTCGAAGTCTTCGCGATCGGCCCCGCGGCGGCCGGTGCTTTTCTGGTAGTCGGCCCAGACTTCATCTTTGGCTTGCGCATAACCCGAGGCGGTCGAGACGCGGCCCCACGGGATCACCCACAGCAAGTATTTGCGTGGGGTCTTGGCGTCGTAACGGTAGCCGGATTCCTGATACATGATCGCGAAGGGCACCTGAATCGGTACGCCCCAGCGCTTTTGCGTGACTTGCGCAGCGTCGTACCAGTCGCTTTTTTCGCGGAAGATTTCGCAGATGTCTTCCGGCGAGCGGGGCGGCGAGGTGCCGCACCCGCTCAGAAGCGTTGCCAGTGTCAGTAGTCCAAGCGTCTGCCTGTAATTCAAAAGCCGTTATCCCGTCGTGCGCAAAAAGGCCGACAGTCTACGCGCTCAGCTCAATTGGTGACGATAGGGCAAATCCGGACCGGTCTTGCTGCAAGTCAGCGCGGCGGCTTGCACAGCGAACCTGAGCATGGCGTCGATCTGTTCGCGAGCGAGTTGCTGCACGCCTTCAACCGAATCCAGACCGTGCTCGGTCAGCCAGGTGATCAGCGCGGCCTGGAAGGTATCGCCCGCGCCAACGGTATCGGCGATCTTTACCGAGGCTGCCGGCACCGACCAGTTGCCATGCTGGCGGCTGAACACACTGGCGCCGTCGCCACCCCGGGTCAGGAAAACGATCTGGCAGCGATGTTCGAGCCAGCCTTCGATCACCCGTTGTGGGTCCTGTTCGGGGTAGAGCAGGCTCAGGTCTTCGTCGCTGACCTTGATCAGATCGGCCAGTGGCACCAGCGTCGCGATGCGCTCGCGCCACAGGTCGATGTTCGGCTGGGGATTGAGGCGTACGTTCGGGTCGAGGGTGATCAGGCGTTTGCCGCTTTCACGCTGTACCAAGGTCAGCAAGGTGTCGCCGATCGGCTGCACCACTAGCGAGAACGAGCCAATGTGCAAGCCGCGCACCTCAGCGCCCAGCTCTGGCAGATGCGCCAGACTCAACTGCCGGTCCGCGCAGCCTTCACCGCGAAAGCTGTAGTGCGGCGAGCCATTGGCACCGACGGCGACCATGGCCAGCGTGGTCGGTGCGGCGAAGTCCACCAGATAGTCCGGGCTTACGCCTTCGTCCTGCAGCACTCGCTGCAAGCGCCGGCCGAGGTAGTCAGTGGACAGCCCGCCGAACAGGGCCGAGTCCACGCCCAAACGACGCAAACCGACGGCGACGTTGAACGGCGAGCCGCCAGCAATCGCCTTGAAATTCACTTTCGAGGCCAGACCGCTGGCGTCGTCTTCACTGAAAAAATCAAACAGGGCTTCGCCACACACCAAATACATAATTGTTTGCTCTTTATAGGGTTGCGACATGCTGTTGATAGCGTTCATAGGCCTGCTGGAACGCCGCGACGTTGGCGGCAATCGGCAGGGTTTCACTGCTTGAATCGAGTTTCACGCAGCGCTGGCACAGGTCGGCGAGGCTGTCTTCGTGGCCGTTCGACCAGGATTTGCACCACGCCGCTTGAATCGCTGCGCCCAAGGCTGCGGCTTCACTTTGTTCGGTACAGATCACCGGGGTGTTCATGATGTCGGCGACGATCTGCCGCCACACCGCGCTTTTCGAACCGCCGCCGATCAGGCAAATGCTGCGGCTTTGTAAACCATTCTGGCGGAGCAAATCCAGCCCGTAGCGCAAACCGAAGGTGGTGCCTTCGACGGCGGCGCGGCACAGATTGGCCTGCGTCAGGTTATCCAGCGTCAAGCCGTGCAGGCTGCCGGTGGCATGGGGCAGGGCGGGCACCCGTTCGCCGTTGAGGAACGGCAGCATGCTCACGCCGTCAGCGCCGATGGGGGCTTGAGCGACGAGGTCGTTGAACTGCTGCAGATCGAGGTCGAACAGCTCGCGGATCGCGCCGGTGGCGTTGGTCAGGTTCATGGTGCAGATCAGCGGCAACCATCCGCCGCTGGACGAGCAGAACGTCGCGACCGAGGCGTCCGGGCTGACTTTCGGCACTTCGGAATAGGCGTACACCGTGCCGGAAGAACCGAGGCTCATGGTGATCGCGCCGGGCTGAATATTGCCGGTGCCGATGGCGCCCATCATGTTGTCGCCGCCGCCGCTGGAGACCACCGCGTCGGGGTTGATGCCGAGGTGTTCGGCAATCGCCGGCAAAATGGTGCCGACAGATTGATGTGCATCGATCAGCTCTGGCAGCGCCGCTTGCAGGCGTCCGCTGGCGTCGATGTCGCGCAGCAGTTGCAAGTCCCATTGGCGGGTGCGCACGTTGAAATAGCCGGTGCCGGAAGCGTCGCCGTATTCACTGCAGGCGCGGCCGGTGAGCCAGAAGTTCAGGTAGTCGTGGGGCAGCAGGATGCGGGCGATGCGCGAAAACACCACGGGGTGCTGCTCTTTGGTCCAGAGCAGTTTCGACACGGTGTAGCCCGGCGCGATGACCACGCCGAGGCGTTCCAGCGAGCCTTTTTCACCGCCCAGATGAGTCAGCAGACGGTCGTTCTCGGCGCTGGTTTCGGTGTCGCACCAGAGCTTGGCCGGGCGCAGGACTTCACCTTGATCATCGAGCAGGACCAGACCGTGTTGCTGGCCGGAGACGCCGATGCCGAGGATCGACTGGCCATCGACATTTGCCGCCAGTAATGCCTGGCGGGTAGCGATGGCGAAGGCGTCCAGCCATTGCTGGGTGTCTTGTTCGCGGCGGCCGTTGGCGCCGCTGATCATTGTGTGCGCGGCGGCGCCTTGGCCGAGGACCTGGCCGGTGGCGGCGTCGAGGATGATGGCTTTGCTGCCTTGGGTGCCGCAGTCGATGCCTAGGAACAGTTGTTGTGTTGTCATGTGTGAACCACTCGGGTGTGGTGGAGATCAAGAGCTTACCCCCTCACCCCAACCCTCTCCCCCAAGGGGGCGAGGGGGGAAGGGAGCCGATTGGGGGGCTGTTCAAAAGCTGAGTTCGACTCCGGACGTTCAGGTCGATGTAACTTGCACAAACCACTCGGTCAGTTCCCTCTCCCTCCGGGAGAGGGCTAGGGTGAGGGGCTTTTCAATCCAGAATCCGCTGGAGAGTCCGCGTCACACCATCCTCGCGCAAGCTGTTACAGCACCACTCAAACGCCGCGACAAACTCCGCCGAACGCGGAATCACCGTGCCAAAAATCTCCTCAACCGCCAACAACCGCTGCGTGATTAAAGCATCGTCCGCCACCAACGCCTGAAAAAACGCCGCGCGCGGATCAGGAATCGAATAGCTATCGCCATTCTCATCCACCCCCTTCAAATACAACGCCCACGCCGCCACCACCAACGCCGCTCGCTTGGTTTCCTGCCCATCGGCAATCAAGCGGTTGATCGTCGGAATGGTGAACTTGGGAAACTTCGACGAGCCGTCCGAACACACCCGCTCCAACTGATCGGCAATCGCCTGATTGGAAAACCGCGCCACCAGCGTGTTTTTGTAATCCGTCAGATCAATGCCCGGCACCGGCGCCAATTGCGGGGTCACGTCCAGGTCCATATAAGCACGCATATAGCGCACGAACAGCGGATCGTTCATGGTCTCGTGAACAAACCGGTAACCCTTCAAAAAGCCCAGATAGGTCAGCGCCAGGTGGCTGCCGTTGAGCAGTTTGATTTTCATCTCTTCATACGGCGAAACATCGTCGGTGAACTGCACACCGACCTTTTCCCACGCCGGGCGGCCATTGACGAATTTATCCTCCAGCACCCATTGCACGAACGGCTCGCAGACCACGGGCCAGGCATCATCGACGCCGTGTTTGTCGGCCAGTTGCAGGCGATGCGCGGTGCTGGTCATTGGCGTGATGCGGTCGACCATGGCGTTGGGGAAACTGACGTTGGCGTCGATCCAGCTGCACAGATTGCTGTTGCGCAGCGTGGCAAACGCCAGCAGCGCCTTGCGCGTCACGGCGCCATTGTGCGGAAGGTTATCGCAAGACATTACGGTAAATGCCGGAATGCCCGCCGCCCGGCGCTTTTCCAGGGCCGCACACAGGAAACCGAATACGGTTTTCGGTGAGTTCGGATGGGTAAGGTCATGCTGAATTTGCGGCAAGTGCGCCATGAACTCGCCGTTGCTGTCATCGATGCAATAACCGCCCTCGGTGATGGTCAGCGAGACGATGCGGATTTGCGGATCGGCGAGTTTGTCGATCAACGCCTGAGCGCCGTCCTCGGCCAGCAGCATGTCGCGAATCGCGCCGATCACGCGGACTTCGGTGTCGTCGCTGTCGCCGAGTTCGAACAGGGTGAAGAGGTAATCCTGCTCCTTGAGATCGTCGCGGGCGCGGCGATCTTCGGCGCGCAGGCCGACGCCACAGATCGCCCAGTCGAGGGCTTCGCCGGTGTTCATCAAGGCATCGGTGTAATACGCCTGATGCGCGCGGTGGAAGCCGCCGACGCCAATGTGAGCGATGCCCTGGCGGGTGTCGCTGAGGCTGTAGGCCGGCAGTTGCACTTCGCTGGCCAGACGATGGAGATTCTGTTGGTTGAGTTTCATCGGGAATTCTCGAAGTCAGGCCGCAGCGCGCAGCGGACGGGTCAACGCGACACCTTGGGCATCGAATAAATGGCAGTGCGCAGCATCTAGGTGCAGGCTCAGTTGTTCGCCGTAACGGCTGGCCAGATCCCCGCGCACGCGCATGGTCAGGGCTTCGCCGGCGTTGGTGGTGACGTGGCAGAAGGTGTCGCTGCCCAGGCGTTCGCTGACGTCGGCGGTGACTTGCAGCGAGCAGTCGCCCGGTTGCGCCAGTTCCAGATGTTCCGGGCGAATGCCCAACGTCACCGCGCTGCCGACACTGAGGTTGGCAGCATTCAACGGCAGGGTGATGCGCGTACCGGCGTCCAGCGAGACTTCGCAGCTCTGGCCATCGACGCGGGCGATTTTACCTTTGAGGAAACCCATTTTCGGCGTGCCGAGGAACCCGGCGACAAAGAGGTTCGCCGGGTTGTGATACAGGTCCAGTGGCGAGCCGACCTGTTCGATCTTGCCGCCATTGAGTACCACAACCTTGTCGGCCATGGTCATCGCTTCGACCTGATCGTGGGTCACGTAGATCATCGTCGCTTGCAGGTCTTTGTGCAGGCGCAGCAGTTCCAGACGCATCTGCACGCGCAGCGCGGCGTCGAGGTTGGACAGCGGTTCGTCAAAGAGGAAGATTTTTGGATTACGCACGATGGCGCGACCGATCGCAACGCGCTGACGCTGGCCACCGGAGAGCTGTTTCGGCTTGCGCTCAAGCATCGGCCCGAGCTCGAGAATCCGCGCCGCTTCGCCGACTTTCTTCTCGACTTCGGCTTTCGGCACGCCGGCCAGATCGAGGGCGAACGACATGTTCTTTTTCACGGTCATGTGCGGGTACAGCGCGTAGGTCTGGAACACCATCGCCAGATCGCGCTTGGCCGGGCTGACTTCGGTGATGTCACGGCCATCGAGTTCGATGGTGCCGTCGCTGACTTCTTCGAGGCCGGCGATCAGCCGCAGCAAGGTGGATTTGCCGCAGCCCGACGGGCCGACGAAGACCACGAATTCCTTGTCGTTAACTTCCAGGTCGATGCCTTTGATGATGGAGAAGCCTTCGAAGCCTTTTTGCAGATTCTTGATTTTCAGGTTGGCCATGATGATGGGCCTCCGCAATTTATTATTCAGATGAACCGGATCGGCTTTTCTGTGGGAGCGAGCTTGCTCGCGAAGGGGGCGTGTCAGTCACCATCAGTGTTTGATGACACTCCGCTTTCGCGAGCAAGCTCGCTCCCACAGGGGATAGGGTTGGGTTCGGGATGTTCATTTCACGGCGCCGAACGAGAGGCCGCGCACCAGTTGCTTCTGGCTGATCCAGCCGAAGATCAGGATCGGCGCACACGCCAGGGTCGACACCGCCGACAACTTGGCCCAGAACAAGCCTTCAGGACTCGAGTAAGAAGCGATCAAAGCAGTCAACGGCGCGGCTTTCGACGAGGTCAGGTTCAGCGACCAGAACGCCTCGTTCCAGCACAGAATCAGCGACAGCAGCACGGTCGAAGCGAGGCCACCCTTGGCGATCGGTAGCAGCACGCGAACCATTTCCTGCCACAGCGTGGCGCCGTCGAGACGGGCGGCTTCGAGGATGTCTTTGGGGATGTCCTTGAAGTAGGTGTAAACCATCCAGACCACAATCGGCAGGTTGATCAGCGTATAGATCACGATCAGCGCGATGCGCGTGTCGAGCAGGCCGAAACTCTTCGCCAGCAAGTAGATCGGCATCAGCACGCCCACCGGCGGCAGCATCTTGGTCGAGAGCATCCACAGCAGCGTGCCTTTGGTGCGCTGGGTTTCGTAGAACGCCATCGAGTATGCGGCCGGCACCGCGATCAGCAGACAAAGGGCCGTGGCACTGAAGGAAATCACCACTGAATTCCAGGCGAAGCTGAAGTAGTCGCTGCGCTCATTGATGTGCAGGTAGTTCTCCAGCGTCGGCGTGAAGATGAACTGCGGCGGCGTGGCGAACGCGTCGATTTCGGTTTTGAAACTGGTCATCACCATCCAGAAGATCGGGAAGAAAATCACGATCGCGATGGCCCAGGCGAGGGTGCCGAGCAGCAGGCTTTGCAGCCGGCGGGATTGTTGAAGAGTCATGGCAGGCCTCAGGCTTTGTCAGTCAGGTTTTTGCCGATCATCCGCACCAGAATGATCGCGGCGATGTTGGCGATGACCACGGCAATCAAACCACCCGCCGAGGCCATGCCGACGTCGAACTGCACCAGCGCCTGGTTGTAGATCAGGTAGGCGAGGTTGGTCGAGGCGTAGCCGGGGCCGCCGTTGGTGGTGGTGAAAATCTCGGCGAACACCGACAGCAGGAAGATCGTTTCGATCATCACCACCACGGCAATCGGCCGCGCCAGATGCGGCAGGGTCAGGTGCCAGAAGATTGCGATCGGGCCCGCACCGTCGAGGCGCGCGGCTTCTTTCTGTTCCTGGTCGAGGGACTGCATGGCCGTCATCAGAATCAGGATCGCGAACGGCAGCCATTGCCACGAAACAATGATGATGATCGACAGCAGCGGGTAGTGCGCGAGCCAGTCCACCGGTTGCGCGCCGAACAGCTTCCAGATGTAGGCGAGGATCCCCGAGACTGGATGGAAAATCAGGTTCTTCCAGATCAGCGCCCCAACCGTGGGCATGATGAAGAACGGCGAAATCAGCATGACCCGGACGATGCCGCGCCCGAGAAATTCACTGGCTTCCAGCAATGCACTGATCAGCACGCCGAAGACCACGCTGATCAGCAACACGCTACCGACCAGCAACAGCGTGTTGGTAGCGCCGGGCATGAAGCCCGAGTCGGTCAGAAAGTAGCTGAAATTCTCCAGCCCGACGAACTGGTTTTCACCGGGGTAGAGCAGGTTGTAGCGGATCATCGAGAAGTAAATGGTCATGCCCAGCGGCACGATCATCCACAGCAGCAACAGGGCCACCGAAGGGCTGACCAGAAACCAGCCGGGATTGCGTACGCGGACTTTGCGCGCAGGCTGCGACAGGTCGATGTGGGCTTTGGCAGTTGAAGTATTCATGGTGATCACAACCGAGTCATACAGACCTATGGAGATCTAATGTAGGAGTGAGCCTGCTCGCGATGGCGGTGTGTCAGTCACCGTCTGTTTCAGATTGAAAACCGCCATCGCGAGCAGGCTCACTCCTACAAAAGGCAGGAGCGAGCTTTGCGGGTTACTTGGGATAACCGGCGCGCTTCATCTCGCGTTCAGTGGTTTGCTGCGCAGCAGCCAAGGCTTGATCCACTGTGGTCTGACCTATCAACGCCGCCGAGAACAGCTTGCCGACCTGGGTGCCCACCGCCTGGAACTCTGGAATGGTCACCAGTTGAATGCCGATGTACGGCACCGGTTTCAGCGTTGGCTTGCTCGGATCAGCCGCTTTCAGCGATTCCAGCGTGACCTTGGCAAACGGCGCTGCGCTCATGTAGGCATCGCTGTAGGTCGAGGCGCGGGTGCCTGGCGGTACGTTGGCGATGCCGTCAGTTTTGGCCACCAACTCGCCGTACTCTTTGGAGGTCGCCCAGGCGCTGAACTCTTTCGCGGCGTCTTTGGCTTTGGAACTGGTCGGAATCGCCAGCGCCCACGAGTACAGCCAGGCCGAGCCTTTGTCAGTCACTTGATGCGGGGCGAAGGTGAAGCCGACATGATCGGCAACCTTGCTCTGGGTCTTGTCGGTGACGAACGAGCCGGCGACGCTGGCATCGACCCAGATCGCGCATTTGCCGCTGTTGAACAGTGCGAGGTTTTCGTTGAAACCGTTGCTGGAAGCGCCCGGCGGGCCGGATTTCTTCATGGTGTCGACGTAGAAATTCAGCGCGTTTTTCCATTCCGGCCCGGTAAATTCAGGCTGCCATTTCTCATCGAACCAGCGCGCGCCATAGGCGTTGGCGACGGTGGTGATCAGCGCCATGTTCTCGCCCCAGCCGGCCTTGCCGCGAAGGCAGATGCCGTACTGTTCCTTGTCCTTTTTCGTGAGCTTTTCGGCGAAACCGGCAATCTCTTCCCAGGTCGGACGCTCGGGCATGGTCAGGCCGGCATCCTTGAACAGGTCGGTGCGGTAATAGGTGATCGAGCTTTCCGCGTAGAACGGCAGGGCGTACAGCGAACCCTTGACCGACAGGCCTTCACGCACCGACGGGAACACATCGTCGAGGGCGTAACTGGCCGGCAGATCCTTCATCGGCTCGAGCCAGCCTTTGGCGCCCCACAGTGCCGCTTCGTACATGCCGATGGTCAACACGTCGAACTGGCCACCCTGAGTGGCGATGTCGGTGGTCAGGCGTTGGCGCAGGACGTTTTCTTCGAGCACCACCCAGTTGAGCTTGATGTCCGGATGCTCGGTCTCGAAGGTTTTCGAGAGCTTTTGCATGCGGATCATGTCGCTGTTGTTGACGGTGGCGATGGTCAGGGTCTGGGCGCCAAGGCTGACGCTGCTGAGGGTCATGCAGGTGAGGGCAAGCAGAGCTTTTGCAGTCGGTTGCATCGTGCACTCCTTTTCTGCACCCGGAGGGTTACAGAAGGACAGTTATTGTTTTTGTGTCTTCCTGTGCAGGAAGAATGTGCGCTGATTACAGCCTTCAATCGCGGGGCTGACAAATCATCCCTAGCACTTTTATCGATACTTTTTTGCACTGGGCATTTGTGGGGCGAACGCAGGGCAGGGCTTTTCAGCGAGGGGGCGCTATCGAATGCGTACAGGTTTCAGGACGCCACATAGCATCTGTAGGAGTGAGCCTGCTCGCGATGGCGTCGTGTCAGCTTGCAATTTTGTTAGCTGATACACCGCTATCGCGAGCAGGCTCACTCCTACAGGGGAAAGTTGTTTTGTCAGTGATGGTTTTGTTCAGTCAGACGCTGCACGGCGAGCCGTCGGTAATGCGAGGGCGTCATACCCTTGAGCTGCTGAAAGCGCCGATTGAAGTTGGAAATGTTGTTGAATCCGGACTCGAAACACACTTCGGTCACCGGTTTGTCGCCATCAGCCAGCAATTCGCAAGACTTGCTGATACGCAGCCGATTGACGAACTCGATGAAATTGCGCCCGGTGGCCTGTTTGAATACGCGACTGAAATAGGTCGGCGTCATGCCCAGATGCTCGGCGACTTCTTCCAGCGAAATGTCGCGGGCGTAGTGGCTGAAGATGTAATCGACCGCGCGGTTAGTGCGGTCGATATTGTGTTCATCGGCCAGTTGCGGCGTGGTCGCACCGGACAGCAATTGGAAATCATCGCTCGCCGCGAGCAACTCCATCAGGATGAAGAAGTGCCCGAGGCGGGTGATGCCCTTGCTGTCGGCGATACGCTGCATCAGCGTCATGGCCTGGCGAATGGTGCGCTTGCAGCGAAATTCGATGCCGTACTGCGCGCGCTCCAGCAGGGGCGCCAGGGTTTTCAGTTCGGCAAACACCTGGTGGCCACTCTCGAATAACTCGTCGGTGAAGTTCACCAGCATGTCACGCTTCTCCACGACCTCGTCTTCGGCCACCTGACTGATCCAGTTATGCGGCAGGTTGGGGCCGGTGAGAAACAGGGTTTCGGGGTAAAAGTTGCCGATGTAGTCGCCGATGAACACCTTGCCTGAGCTGGCCACGATCAAGTGCAGTTCGTATTCCTTGTGGAAATGCCAGCGCACCAGTGGGCACGGAAAACCGTGCTGGCGGTAGATGATGGACAACCCGTTATGGTCATCCATCAACTCGTACGAGGGGTCGGTCACGCGGGCGGTTCGGGTCATGGCCTAAGTACTTTTTCATGATCGCCAGGCGATCATGCCTCGTTTGCCGTGTGGTGCGCCAGCCTCGTTCAAGCCGGCTGTTGGTGGAGGGGCATTCTGGACTTCTCGATGGCTTTCTCCACATTGGCCTGTTGGCAAAAAAACACCACTTTCGAGTTTTTAATGAAGTCGAAGTTAATGATATTGCACTTTTTTGCCCAGTCTGACTTTGCGGGATCAAACCAGTTGTCCAGATTATTGAGAATGCGCAAAGGGCCGCTGGCGATATAACAAGTTGCGCTCAGAGACCAAGGACGCAAGTGGCTGATGGAAGTGCCCATGACTTCTTTTATATAGCCGTGCAACTGGTGGGTGGTCACCAGGGTCTGGTTGATCCATTTATGATTGATTTGTGCCTGGAACCGGCTGTCTCGGGTTTCCCATGTCATCGGCGCGGCAACCAGGACCCGCTGTAGTCGGCTGACTTGTTTAAGTTGGCCTAGTGTCAGGTGGCGGTTTTCGGCAGGAATCATGTGTTGGCCAAAATGCTCGAGCATCAACTGTTTGAATTCAGCGTGGTTGAATTGCGCGTTGCCATTAGCCAATTCGTGGAAGTCAAGAATGATGAACTCATCGAAGCTGCGCTCAAGAAATGCCTTGACGTCGCGGATCAGATCGCCGAGATGGCGCGAAGATGTAAAGCCGTTGTGCTGGAAGCGAAATCTCTCAAGCCCCTGTGCCTGAGCGTCGTACAGCAGGCGCACATCAAGTGCCCGGGAGCCGCGATTGAGTTGCGCATAAAAGGGGATGTCCTGGCATGCCAGCCAGAGGCTCCCGGGGAGCAGAGCGTAGGAGGCTTCCAGGTCGCAGCCTGCATTGTGTGTGCCCGGTAAGGTCAACTCATTGAGAGACAAGTTATCAATCTGTGGTGTGTTGACCATCCATTGATGGGGTTGGAAATCATGAAAGTTCATGGTGTATATCCTGCGTGGATAGTGATTTAAAGTTATATGAGTGCGCGCAGGATCGTTATAGAGTCAAGTTTGTATTTGGCCAATCGCTGTTTGAATGCAAGTTATGTAGAGGCCCGGTTTAAGTCTTGGTTTGCTGTGGTGTTGCGGTTTTTTGCTTCAATCCATTGCGCCATATATTGAGTGCTTTTGTGCGCGTGATGGCGCAGCATGCTGCCGGTGAAGTTGTTGTTTCTGAGTGTTTGCAAGTGCTGTTGGCAGTGACGAAGTTTCTCAATAAGTGCCGGTCCGTGTATTGCTTGTTGGTAGCGCTCGGTGAGTAGCTGGGTTCCCGCCAGACAAGCTTCTTGCCAACGCGCCTCGTCCTTGTAAAGCGCCACGGCAGTGTTGGCCAGCTCGATTGCGCTGTTTGAAATGGAACCGGGCCAAGTGTGATCACCCTGCATTGCCTCAGCACCAACCGGCGTCGTGACGCTGGGTGTACCGCACAGCATGGCGTCGACCAGTTTGCCCTTGATCCCGGCACCAAAGCGTAAAGGCGCCAGGCACACCCGCGCAGCAGACATCACCTGCAACGCATCTTCGGCCCAGTTCATGATGTGGAAGCCTTCACTGGCGTTATGCAGCGCCGTGGCTTTGGGCGGCGTGTAGGCGCCGTAGATGTGCAATTGGGCCTGGGGCAACTGTTGGCGAATCAGCGGCCAGATGGTGCTCTTCATCCACAGCACAGCATCCCAGTTGGGCGCATGGCGGAAGTTGCCGATGCTCAAGAAGTTCGCCCGATCTGCAAATGCTGCCGGCTCGGCCGTCGGCGGGTCGATCATCAGCGGGCACCAGTGCAGCAATTGCCGAGGCAAGCCGAACTGCTCGATCAGCAGTTCGATTTCCACTTCGGAGATCATCAGGTTCAGATCGCAACGATACAACGCGGCAATTTCGCGTCTGGCCAGATCGGTCTCGGCCATCAGCTCGAACTCGTCGCGCAGGGCCGGGGCAAATACATCACTGAAATCATTCTGGTCCGGATTGACCTTGAGGCGAGTCTTGAGCCGTTGGTGGCGCGCATGCCGCAGACTTTGCAGATCGGAAGTTTCCAGCACGCGCAGTGCCTGAGGGCATTGTTTTTCAACCCGCCAGCCGAACTGTTCTTCCATCATGAACTGGTCAAACAACACAATGTCCGGCGCCAGTTCACTGATGAAGTGGTCAAAGCTGCTGTTGTTGAGTTCGATGGCCACTTCGCGGATGCCGAGTGCACCAAGATCTGCTTTGTGCTCACCGGGTCCGGCCGGGCTGCTGAAGGTAATGTCCCAGCCTTGTTGCAGGAAGGTTTCGAGGATCTGCATGACGTGCCCGCTCGCCGCTGAGGAGCGCGGTTCTGGCCAGACGTATCCGATGACCAGGACTTTGGTGGCGGGAGGCTGAATCATGCGAGTTTTTCCTGTGCAGCAAACGAGGGATGCGATGAAGGCGCAATTAAACCATGGCAGGGGCGGTATTTAACACTGTTATCAATATGCTTGGGCTTTACGGTAAAAATGCAGGTGAGAGGGTTGTTCTGCTATTGATTAATGTAATTGTTGTGCAAGATTTGCTAATGGTTATTAGCTTTATAAGTGTGCGGCAGTATTGATAGTTTCGCTTGCGCCACAGTCGTTGAAAGATGCGGTCCGCGTTTTAGTACTGTGCGCAGGAGACTATATGAACAATCAACTATCCGGGCTTTATGCCGGCTCCGAAGAATCGTTACTGTGGTTGCTGGACCCTTTGGCAGATGCCGATGAGACGCCAGTATTGTCGAGGGCGAGAAACGCCAGTTCGGTCTTGTCGTCAGGGGATGTCGTGGAAGGCGTCAATGTAAAAGAGCTGGCTCAGGAGATACTGCAAGGGTGTGCCGCAGTTATGGATGAGGTGAGTTTTGATCCTGCTCATTTCATTCGCGAGCGTATTGATGAAACTGTATTGGAAATTGTCATTGAAGACGATGTTCGCAAGCGTATTCAGCATGATTCCGCTGTCAGCGTTAAGTATTACGAGTTGGAAGCGCCTAAGCGCAGCGACTCGCTCCAAGGAGAGAAAAAAGCGGTTGTCTGGAAAGAAAAAGCATTCACTCTCGCAGAAATCTGCACTGACTATCACGTGCGTGTTCTCAAAGGACTCTATGGAGTGACCATACAGTGGCCTTCCTATTATCCGCAGAAACTCAGGGAGGTGTTCAATGATGCGGATTATCAAGAGGACTTTAAACAGTATGTAAAAGATAACTTGCGATCGCCTGCGGTTAGCGCATTTGGCCGCTTATTGAAAAAAACAGAGCTGAACAAGTTGGTCGTGGAATTCATCAAGAGTGGTGATCGCTCCCTGGATGATCAAGTCATCGCTTTCGAGTATCTCAAAGGCATGATTCCACCACGCTTGCTTAACTTGCACAGCGATCCTGATTTGAATGTAGATAACGCTGTTTTTATCGGACGAAGCAATCTGGACCGTGGCCTGGTGTTTTTCCTGGGGGAAGACAGTGCGGCCTTCGAGTTTCCCGCCGGACATGATGCCCGTGGGCGTTTTGTTGAAAATAACCAAGACTTCCAGAAGCGCCTGCTCAAGCGCGTGCCGTTACGCGATCAACAGAAACCGTATGTTCGTGATTTCAAATATCGCGGCGCAGAATTTCCCGTGTTCGTCACCCGTGCCAACTATCGGGAATTGGTATTTCGATCCAGTTCGGATATCGGTCAGGATTTGTTCGATCGTCAAATCGCGCGGGCACTTGCCGACATCGATACGCTCGTTTCAACGGAAGCCGAACGCTGGACCGATTTTGCATTGGAGGCGGCCGGTTATCTCCTGCAATGTGTTGCGTTTGCCGCCTCGTTGCCTTACGGCGGAACGGCGGCATTCGCGTCTGCTCCGATTCGCATGCTGATTCCTTTTCTCCTGGGACTCGGGGCTTCCGCGACCGATTTGATTCGTGCAGAGATATCGGATGATCCTTCCGAGACCGAGCGGTTGCGGATCAACGCCGCGATCGGTTTGCTGGCCGAACTTGCAGGCCCGATAGCCGAAAGGCTGATCGGCAAGACATTGTCGCTTGCGCTCAAGAGAGACGTGGGGCGCCGGGTGCTCCAGGCGCTCAAAAACAGCAATCGGCCTTCGGTCTTTCGCCGCTCGGCGACACGGCTGCGTCAACAGTTGGCGAGCACGACAGGAAAAGAGATTCCAGACGCAGCCAAAGGCTTGCTAGTTGCCGGTTATCTCGCCGAGTTGTCAGGCGGCCCGAACGTAGCGCAAAAGCTGGCAACGGAGACGCGGGTCATCCGCTTGTCCGGTCCCGAAAAGGGCTTTGTTTATCAGGGGTTCGTCTTTCGGGGAGACATGCGAGACCCTTCACTCATCTTTCAGAAGGGGTTTACCCAGCGCGCACCGATCAAGCACCTCGATCAGATCAACGGTTTGAAGGGGGGATATGGCGGCGCTCATGACGCACTCAGTCCTGATGGCGCGGGTATTTCCACCTCGGCATTCTATAAAAAGGACGGGGCGGGAGCCTTTGTCTATGGGGGACAGAAAGGTGGATTTACCTATTTCATCGACGCACGGCAAGTGGAAGGCTTTCATTTATACGCCAACACCGAACTGGCTTTTCGCCCCAACTCAGGCTTGAAAACCCTGCCACCGCTGGAGATCAATTATGGCGTTGACCTACCACCGGGTCTGATTCTGGGCGCCTATGACCCGGCCGGCAACTTCATCGCCAATCCCAAAGCGATCAATCGGGCCATTGCGGCGAGTGAAATCAACCCGCTGGCGGGAGCGGGCCGGGATGTGGGCAACAAATTACGTCAGCCATTTGCTGACGGAGAGTTGTTGTCACCCGTCGATTTCGGCAACGAAGCGCTGAACGCGCAGGAAGCGCTTGTGATGGCGGCTCAGTCTGCGTCGGAGGGCATGCGACCTGCGACAGGGAAGGTTGATAGCAGTGATATCAGTGCCTTCCGGGAGCGGCAGAACGCTAAACGAGATCGCTTGAACGCGAGAAACTGACACCTCAGGAAACCTCTGCCAGTTCGCGGTAAAGCATTTTGCCGATGAAAAAATGGCAATCGTGCGCCGGACTGGCATCCATGGGCTCGACAAAAACGAGTGTTGCGGGGGCACTGGCAACGGCTGAGGTAAGCAAATATCAATATGCAGAAGTCGCACAAAGCTATTCCGTGAGCGATACGCTTGATGTACCTATTGAAGAATGCTTTTGACTTTGTCGCGTAATTGATCGATGGAAAATGGCTTGCCGATAACATGCATGTCAGCAGGGGCGTCAATGTTTTCGGCATAACCACTGGCAAACAGAATCGGCAGGGCGGGGCGCAGTTTCCGTGCTTCGTCTGCCAGTTCGCGGCCATCCATGCCAGGCAAACCGACATCGGTCATCATCAGGTCAACCTCTTTGGTGGCGTCCTGGAGAACCTCCAGAGCCTGTTCGCTCCCATCTGCTTCGAGCACCTTGAACTCCAACTCCTCCAGCACATCGACGATCAGCATGCGCACGATGTTGTCGTCTTCTACGACAAGGATGGTGGGGGCGGGGTTAGACATATTAAGGCTCTCGAAAGTCAGTTCAGGGTCGCCGGTCGATCAAAAGTGCCGGGCTCTTTCATCAGTAAGTGGCGCAGTGCCACAAGTTCCCTGCCCGAGACAAAAAAAGCATAGCCGCAGACGGGGGCGCAAGGATAACTGTTCAAGGCTGTAAAGGTGCTGGTGCATGTAGGAATTTGCGGCGAAACGTGTGAGAAAAATGGATCCACGCCGTCGTTTTGGGGCAAACTGCCGGTTTTTCAACAGTTCGACAAGGCTGCCCCATGTCCTCTCCGTCTACGGTTGATGAGCAACGGTTTCGCAAACTCCTGAGTCGCAACATCAGTCTGCCTTTGGGCGTCGGTGTGCTCAGTGCCGTGTTCTTCGTGTCGCTGATCACTTATCTGCTGTCGGTAATCCAGTGGGTGGAGCACACCGACCGGGTGATCAATAACGCCAACGAAGCGGTGAAGCTGACCGTGGACCTTGAAACCGGCATGCGTGGTTTCCTGCTCAGCGGCGACGAGCATTTCCTCGATCCGTACGAAACGGCCAAGCCGCGCATCGCGGTGGCGCTCAATACCTTGCTCGAATTGACTGCCGACAACCCGGTGCAAACCGATCGTCTGCGCCGTCTGCAAGCTTTGCAGGTTGAGTGGTCCAATTACGCCCAGTCGATGATCGATCTGCAGCGCTCCAGTGGCGATTACCGGGGCGCGGTCAAGGCCGGACGCGGCAAACGCCTGACGGACGAGATCCGCAAGCAATTCGAAGACGTTATCGAGACCGAACAGGTCCTGCGCACCACGCGTAATGAAGACGTGCGCCGCACCACGATCTGGAGCATCAGCCTCTATCTGGTGTTCATTGCCGGTATCAGTGGCTTGCTGGCCTATATCGGCCGGCGTGATCTGGTCAACCTGTCGACCAACTACAGCGCCAACCTTGCCGCCCAACAAGCCAGTGCCGAACGTCTGGAGCAGCAGGCGTGGTTGCGCAATGGTCAGACCGAACTGGCCGAGCAGGTGCTGGGGCAACTGACACTGAATTTGCTGGGGCGCAATATTCTGCAATTCTGCGCGCAATACCTCGGCACCGCCGTGGCCGCACTGTATGTGCGTGAAGAACACGGCGGCCTCAAGCGTGTGGCCACTTACGGTTTCTCCCGCGAGCAGGAAGAACAAGATCAGTCGATCTACAGCGGCGAAGGCATTGTTGGCCAAGTGGCGCAGCAGGCGCGGTTGATCCGTCTGGATTCGGTACCGTCGGACTACTTCAAAGTTAGCTCCGGGCTGGGCGAGGGCTTGCCGCATAGTGTGCTGGTGGTGCCGACCAGTGATGACGACCGCGTCAATGGCGTGATCGAACTGGGTTTCCTGCGTCCGCTCTCGGATCGCGATATCGAACTGCTGGAACTGATTGCCGGCAATATCGGCACCTCCATCGAAGCCGCGCGCTACCGTCAGCGTTTGCAGGAAGTGCTGGCGGAAACCCAGCAACTCAACGAAGAGTTGCAGGTGCAGCAGGAAGAGTTGAAAACCGCCAACGAAGAACTGGAAGAGCAGTCGCGGATTCTCAAGGAATCCCAGGCGCATCTGGAAACCCAGCAAGTCGAACTGGAACAGACCAACGAGCAACTTGCCGAACAGGCGCAGACGCTGGCCGAACAACGCGACGCCATGGATCTGAAAAACACCGAACTCAATCAGGCTCAGGTACAACTCGAAGAGCGCGCCGAAGAGCTTCAACGCTCGAGCAAGTACAAGTCCGAATTCCTTGCCAACATGTCCCACGAACTGCGCACGCCGCTGAACAGTTCGTTGATTCTGGCCAAGTTGCTCGCGGAGAACCCACAGGACAACCTCAGCGCCGAACAGGTCAAGTTTGCCGAGTCGATCTACTCCGCCGGCAACGATCTGCTCAACCTGATCAACGACATTCTGGACATCTCCAAGGTCGAGGCGGGCAAGCTCGAAGTGATTCCGGAGAACACCAGCGTGGCGCGTCTGGCCGATGGCCTGCGCAGCGTGTTCGAACCTTTGGCGGCGGACAAACAGCTGACCTTCAGCGTCGATGTGCAACCTGGCGCACCGGGCATGCTCTACACTGACCGTCAGCGGCTGGAGCAGGTGATCAAGAACCTGCTGTCCAACGCCGTGAAGTTCACCGAGAAGGGCGCGGTCAGCCTGACCATCGCCGGCCAGCCGGATGATCGGGTCGCGTTCATCGTGCGCGATTCGGGTATCGGCATCGCTGCCGACCAGCAGGAGAGCATTTTCGAAGCCTTCCGCCAGGCCGACGGCACCACCAACCGCAAGTACGGTGGCACCGGTCTGGGCCTGTCGATTTCGCGGGATCTGGCGACCTTGCTTGGCGGTTCGATCAGCGTCAGCAGCACACCGGGGCAGGGCAGTGTGTTCACATTGCTGCTGCCGCAGCAGTTCAACGAGGCCAATGAAGTTGCGTTCGCACCGTTGACCTTTACCCCGCCAGCGGCGGTGGCCAGCGCGCCACTGGCGCCGGTTGTTTCGCCGTTGGCGCCGGTGCATATTCCGCGCTTCGCCGATGACCGCAACAAGGCGCCATTCGCCACGCGCTGCATTCTGGTAGTGGAAGACGAGCCGAACTTTGCGCACATCCTCTACGATCTGGCGCATGAACTGGGCTATCAGTGCCTGGTGGCCCATGGCGCGGACGAAGGTTACGACCTCGCCAAAGAGTTCGTGCCGGACGCGATCCTGCTCGACATGCGGCTGCCGGATCACTCCGGCCTCACCGTGCTGCAACGCCTGAAGGAACACGCTGGAACCCGGCACATCCCGGTGCATGTGATTTCCGTCGAGGACCGTGTCGAAGCGGCAATGCACATGGGCGCGATCGGCTATGCGGTCAAACCGACCACCCGCGAAGAGCTCAAGGACGTGTTCGCCCGTCTCGAAGCCAAGCTGACCCAAAAGGTCAAACGCGTGCTGTTGGTCGAGGACGACGATTTGCAGCGCGAAAGCATTGCCCGTCTGATCGGCGACGAAGACATCGAAATCACCGCCGTCGGCCTCGCGCAGGACGCGCTGGAGCTGCTGCGCACCACGATCTACGACTGCATGGTCATCGACCTGAAGTTACCGGACATGCTCGGCAATGATCTGCTCAAGCGCATGTCCACCGAGGACATCTGCTCGTTCCCGCCGGTTATCGTCTACACCGGGCGCAACCTGACCCGCGATGAAGAGGCCGAACTGCGCAAGTATTCGCGCTCGATCATCATCAAGGGCGCACGTTCGCCAGAGCGCTTGCTGGACGAGGTCACACTCTTTCTGCACAAAGTCGAATCGCAGTTGTCCCATGAACGGCAGAAGATGCTCAAGACCGCGCGCAGCCGCGACAAGGTCTTCGAGGGTCGCAAAGTGCTGTTGGTGGACGACGATGTGCGCAACATTTTCGCCCTCACCAGTGCTCTGGAGACCAAAGGCGCAGTCGTGGTCATTGGCCGTAACGGGCGTGAGGCGATTGAAAGACTCAATGAAGTCGAGGACATCGATCTGGTGTTGATGGACGTGATGATGCCGGAAATGGACGGTTTTGAAGCCACCATTGAAATCCGCAAGGATCCGCGCTGGCGCAAACTGCCGATCATCGCGGTGACGGCCAAGGCCATGAAAGACGATCAGGAGCGCTGCCTGCAGGCGGGCGCCAATGATTACCTGGCCAAGCCTATCGACCTGGATCGCCTGTTCTCGCTGATTCGCGTGTGGTTACCAAAAATGGAACGCATTTAGTGGAACGCAGTACGCCAGCCGAACGAAACAGTGAAATCGAACTGCGCTTGTTGATTGAGGCGATCTACCTCAAGTACAGCTACGATTTTCGCGATTACTCCGGCGCTTCGATCAAGCGCCGGGTGCAGCACGCGCTGAGCCAGTTCGAGTGCGCGACCATTTCGGCATTGCAGGAAAAGGTTCTGCATGACCCGACAGCGTTCATGCAGTTGCTGCAATTGCTGACGATTCCGGTCAGCGAGATGTTTCGTGACCCTTCGCACTTCCTCGCGATTCGCCGGGAAGTGGTGCCGCTGTTGCGCACTTATCCGTCGATCAAGATCTGGATCGCCGGGTGCAGCACGGGCGAGGAGGTCTATTCGATGGCGATTCTGTTGCGCGAAGAAGGCCTGCTCGATCGCACGATCATCTATGCCACCGATATCAACCCGCGCTCGCTGGACAAGGCCAAGCAGGGGATTTTCTCAATGGAGAATGTTCGTGCGTACACGGCCAACTATCAGCAGGCTGGTGGCCAGCGCTCGTTTGCCGACTACTACACTGCAGCTTACGGTTACGCGATTTTCGACAAGAGCCTGTGTGAGAACGTGACCTTCGCCGACCACAGTCTGGCGACGGACAGCGTGTTCTCCGAAACTCAATTGATTTCCTGTCGCAACGTACTGATTTACTTCAACAAGAAACTTCAGGACCGCGCCTTTGGTCTGTTTCATGAATCGCTGTGCCACCGCGGCTTTCTAGTGCTGGGCAGCAAGGAAACGCTGGATTTCTCCGGTTACGCGAATCAGTTCGAAGCGCTGGTCAAACAAGAACGGATCTACCGTAAAACATGAATGAGGCTGTGGATTTACCTCGCGTCGAGGTAATAGTGGTCGGAGCTTCCGCCGGTGGCGTCGAGGCGCTGCTGAGCCTGCTCGGACCGCTGCGCCGAGGCTACAGGTTGCCGATCATTGTGGTCCTGCACCTGCCCGAAGAGCGCCGCAGCCAATTGGCCGAGGTCTTCTCCCGGCGTGTAGAGATGCCAGTGCACGAGGCTGCCGACAAACAGGATATCGTTGCCGGCAACGTGTATTTCGCCACGCCGGGTTATCACCTGTCGGTGGAGCAGGATCGCAGCCTCTCGTTGAGCCTGGAGGAGCGCGTGCATTATTCACGGCCATCGATCGACTATCTGTTTGAATCGGCCGCCGACGCCTACGGTTCTTCCCTGGCCGCTGTACTGCTGACCGGCGCCAATCACGATGGCGCGCGCGGGTTGGCCGAGGTCAAGCGTTGCGGCGGTTTGACCATCGTCCAGGACCCCGAAGACGCGCAAGTCGCCACCATGCCCTTGGCTGCACTGAAGATTCAGCAGCCGGATCATGTCCTACCCATTCACGGCATCGGCCGTCTGCTTGTCGAGCTGGAACGAATCGCATGCTGAGTAATATCCAAGCCAAACTGCTGATCGTCGACGATCTGCCGGAGAACCTGCTGGCGCTCGAAGCGCTGATCAAGCGCGAAGACCGTACCGTCTATAAAGCTCTATCGGCGGATGAAGCGCTGTCGTTGTTGCTGCAACATGAGTTCGCCATGGCCATCCTCGACGTGCAGATGCCGGGCATGAATGGCTTCGAACTCGCCGAGTTGATGCGTGGTACCGAGAAAACCAAGAATATCCCGATCATTTTCGTCAGCGCCGCCGGCCGTGAACTGAATTATGCGTTCAAGGGTTACGAGAGCGGGGCGGTGGACTTTCTGCACAAACCGCTGGATATCCATGCGGTCAAAAGCAAGGTCAATGTCTTCGTCGATCTGTACCGCCAGAGCAAAGCGCTCAAGCAACAGCTTGAAGCCCTGGAGCAGGCCCGTCGCGAGCAGGAAGCGCTGCTGCAAAAACTGCAGAACACCCAGCTGGAGCTGGAGCAGGCCGTGCGCATGCGTGATGACTTCATGTCGATCGTTGCCCACGAAGTGCGGACGCCGCTCAACGGCCTGATCCTCGAAACCCAGTTGCGCAAGATGCACTTGGCTCGGGACAACGCTGCGGCGTTCACCCTCGACAAGATGCACGCCATGGTCGACCGCGATGAACGGCAGATCAAAAGCCTGATCCGCCTGATCGAAGACATGCTCGACGTGTCGCGCATTCGCACCGGCAAATTGTCGATCCGACCGAGTCGTTTCGATCTGGTGCAACTGGTCAGCAACCTGCTGCAAAACTTTGCGCAACAGATCGAAGCCGCTGAAACCGAAGTGTCGTTTACCGCGCCAGTACCGGTGGAAGGTCATTGGGACGAGTTCCGCATCGAGCAGGTAGTCACCAATCTACTGACTAACGCTCTGCGTTACGGCGGTCGCAGCCCGATCCAGGTGCGGGTTTACTGTGAAGGTGATGAAGCGCGGATCGAGGTGCAGGACCGTGGCATCGGCATCAGCCAGGACAACCAGAAGCGTATTTTTCAACAGTTCGAACGGGTTTCCGCCAAGACGGTAGTGGCCGGGCTCGGGCTGGGTCTGTTCATTTCCGAGCAGATCGTCGCCGCCCATGGCGGCTCCATCGTCGTCGAGAGTGAAATCAACGAAGGCGCCCTGTTTCGCGTTTGTCTGCCAATCCAGGAAAACGGCAAATCCGACGCAACCTCTGAGTGACCACACGGTCGTATCAGCAGCTATTGACCGAACAAAGGCTTCCCATGAGCGTAGATGCACAAGATGTAGTACTCGTCGTCGAGGACGAACCGGTTATCTTGATGGTCCTGACGGATTACCTGTCAGGGCAGGGGTATCGCGTGTTGCAGGCCGAAAACGGCGAGCAGGCGTTCGAGATTCTTGCGAGCAAGCCACATCTGGACATGTTGATCACCGATTTCCGCTTGCCCGGCGGGATCTCCGGTGTGCAGATCGCCGAGCCGGCCGTCAAGCTGCGCCCGGACCTTAAAGTGATTTTCATCAGCGGTTATCCGCAGGAAATCCGCGAAACCGGCAGCCCGATCACGCGCAAGGCGCCGATCCTGGAAAAGCCGTTCGACCTGGATGTGTTGCAGGAAAAGATTCAGGAATTGCTCGCCTGATATCTGTGTAGGAGCTGCCGCAGGCTCGGGCCGCGATCGGACGATCTTTTGATCTTTTTTAACGATCAACATCAAAAGATCGCAGCCTGCGGCAGCTACAGTTTCAGTATTATCAGCTTTTGATCATCTCCCGCACTTTGGCGGTCAACAGGTCGAAAGTGAACGGTTTGGTGATCATCTGCATCCCCGAATCGAGGAACCCGCCACGCACTCCCGCGTGCTCGGCGTATCCGGTGATAAACAGGACCTTCAGACCTGGCCGATATTGTCGACCAACCTCCGCCAGTTGCCGGCCGTTCATGCCCGGCAGACCGACATCACTGATCAGCAGATCGATGCGCTGCGTCGAGTTCAGAATCGGCACCGCGCTGTCCGCATCCCAGGCCTCGACGAAGGCATAACCCAACTCACCGAGTACCGCGCAGACCAGCACGCGCACGGCCGGGTCGTCTTCGACGATCAGCACGGTTTCGCCGTCAAGCGCATCCGGCAATTGCGGAATATCGGCGACGGGGCTGGCCAGTTCTTCGCCGCGAAAGCGCGGCAAGTACAGCCTGACCGTGGTGCCTTCATCGATCTCGCTGTCGATCGAGACATGGCCGCGTGACTGCTTGCTGAAACCGTAGATCATCGACAGGCCCAGTCCCGTGCCCTGGCCGATCGGTTTGGTGGTGAAAAAAGGGTCGAACGCACGGTTGATGACACTTTGTGGCATGCCACTGCCGTTGTCGGTGACGCTGAGCATCACGTAATCACCGGGTTCGAGGTTGTTGTAGGCCTCGGTGAATTCGCGCTTGAGCACCTGGTTGCTGGTCTCGACCACCAGTTTGCCGCCGTCGGGCATCGCGTCGCGGGCATTGATCACCAGGTTGAGCAGGGCGCTTTCCAGCTGATTGGGATCCGCCTCCGCAACCCACAGATTGTCGTTGAGGCGCATGTCCAGCTGAATGCTTTCGTTGAGGCTGCGTTGCAGCAACTCGCCCATGGACTGCACCAGGGCGTTCATCTGCACTGCTTTGGAGTCGAGCGACTGCCGACGCGAAAACGCCAGCAAGCGGTGGGTCAGACCGGCGGCACGGTTGGCCGAAGTCACGCCCAGATCGATCAGGCTGTCGAGGTCATCGGTGCGACCACGGGCCAGACGTCGACGCAACAACTCAAGACTGCCGATGATGCCAGTGAGCATGTTGTTGAAGTCGTGGGCGATACCACCGGTGAGCTGGCCGACCGCTTCCATTTTCTGCGACTGGCGCAGCGCTTCTTCGTTGTGGCGCAGTTGTGCGGTGCGCTCTTCGACCTGTTGCTCAAGGGTTTCCAGAGTCGACTGCAGGCGCCGTTCGCTTTCACTCAGATCGATCAGCCGGTCGCGGGCTTCGTATTGTCGTCGACGGCCGCGCAATGCGGCGGAAACCATACTGACCAGCGTCGCCGGATGAAACGGTCGCTCAAGGAACGTCACGTTGCCCAGCAGATCGCTGAGGCGTGAGGAGGGGCCTTGTTCCTGGCCACCGTGATGAGTCAACAGCACAATCGGCAGATCCGACCAGGCAGGTTGCTCTTGCAGATACAGGAACAGCGCTTCCAGTTCCGGCCCGCGCAACGCTTCAGCGGCGACCAGCAACAGACCGGCACCGATTTCCAGTTCCGTACACAACGAACTCAGACTCGGAGTGACGACTCCACTGTAACCCGCCTCGTTGAGGATCATCTGCGCAATCTGGCTGTCGCGACCCACGGGCGCCAGAATCAGCGCCCGTTCGGCCAGCGGCACTTGAACCGTCACAAGCGCTCTTCCTGCAGTAACGGATTACTCGCGCCGAGGTAGGTCGGGACACCGCGCAGTACGCCCTGAAAGGCTTCCAGCGGTTCGCCGATGGTCATGCCTTGCGTGGAAATGCGGTATTCGCGAATGGTCGATTCGTGGCTGCCGGTGCGTTTCTTGATGATCGAGATCGCGCGGCGGACTTTGCCCAGTGCTTCGAAGTAGCGCAACAGAATCACCGTGTCAGCCAGATAAGTAATGTCGACCGGCGCTTGCATGTCGCCGACCAGACCATGCTGGGCAACCGTCATGAAAGTCGCCGCGCCTTTGCGGTTCAGGTAGAGCAACAGTTCGTGCATGTGCAGTACCAGCGCGTTTTCTTCCGGCATTGCTGCCTGATAGCCGTTGATGCTGTCGATAACCACGGTTTTGATTTGACCTTCATCGACACAGCGGCGCACGCGGTGCGAGAACTCGCCCGGTGACAGTTCGGCGGCGTCGACCTGTTCGATCAACAGATTGCCGGTCGCCTGCAGGGCCTTGAGGTCGATGCCGATGTTTTTCATGCGCTCGAACAGCAGGCCCAGTTCTTCATCGAAGATAAACAGTGCGGCTTTCTCGCCACGGAGCACGGCAGCGGCGGCGAAGATCATCGAGATCAGCGATTTACCGGTACCGGCAGGGCCGAGAATCAGCGTGCTGGAGCCGGTCTCGATGCCGCCGCCGAGCAGGGCGTCCATTTCCGGGATGCCACTGGACAGTTGCAAACGCGCATAGTCGCCACGATGTTCAGCCGCCACCAGGCGCGGGAACACGTGCACGCCGTCGCCCATGATGGTGAAGTCGTGGAAACCGCCGCGATATTTCTGGCCCCGGTACTTGACCACTCGCACGCGTCGCCGCTCGGCGCCGTAGTTAGGCGTCAGCTCTTCGAGGCGGATCACCCCGTGGGCCACACTGTGCACGGTTTTGTCGAGGGATTCGGTGGTCAAGTCGTCAAGCAGCAGTACCGTGGCGTTGTAGCGCACGAAGTAATGCTTGATGGCCAGAATCTGCCGGCGATAACGCAAAGAGCTTTGTGCCAGCAAGCGGATCTCCGACAGGCTGTCGAGCACCACACGCGTGGGCTTGAAGCGTTCGACCGCTTCGAAAATCTGCTTGGTGGCTTCGCCCAGTTCCAGGTCGGAGGAATACAGCAGGCTCTGTTGGTGCTCAGCATTGAGCAGGCTTTCCGGGGGCGTCAGCTCGAAGATCTTGATGTTGTCATCCAGCGTCCAGCCGTGGGACGACGCCCCTTGCCTCAGTTCGCGCTCGGTTTCCGAGAGCGTGATGTACAACGAGCGTTCGCCGGCTTTCGCGCCGGCCAGGAGAAAATGCAAAGCGACTGTGGTTTTGCCGGTACCGGGTTCACCCTCCAGCAAAAAAACATGACCGCGAGACAAACCACCGGCCAGGATGTCATCCAGACCCACAATGCCGGTAGCGGCTTTCGCACTGATCAACTCGTTAGAAGTAGACAAAAAATGCCCTCTCATGACTAAGGGAAGCGAGGCCGCCAACTAATTGAGCGGCCTGATTAACTTGACCCTATGGCGTGATGGCAGTTCCGAAATTCCTTGCCGGATGTATCCAACGAGCGGTCAAAAGTACTTCAGAGGCCTTGCTGTAACTCAGGATCATCCGGGTTCAGCTGCTCCAGTTGCGCCAGCAGGATCTGCACATTCTGCAGTTGTCCGCTTTCCTTCCAGTAATTGATCAGCAAGACCCGCGCCTTGCGGTCGGCGGGGTGGCGCTGGACGATTTCCTGCAACTGCTTCTGCGCCGCTTCCAGTTCTTCGGCGCTGTGCAGGGTGGTGGCGAGGTCGTAGCGATAATCCTTGTTGTCCGGCTCAAGCTCCACGGCTTTGGACAAACCGAGCAGGGCGTATTCGCGCTGATCGTGGTGCAACAGCCAAAGGCCCAAGGCATGTTGCAGATAAGCCGAGTCAGGTTGTGCCTTGAGTTGTTGGCCCAGCAATTGGCGGGCGGCATCGGTTTGGCCCTGGCGATCGAGGACATCGATCTGCATCACCAGCGCCTGCAGATTGCCGGGTTCCATGCGCAGGGTATTCTCAAGCGCGACCTGTGCCTCTTTGAGTTCGGCGTTGTGTAGATGCAGTCGGGCCAGTTGCGCGTAGTTGGCAGCGCTTTCCGGCAGTGCCTTGAGCGTTTGCTCCCAACCGTCGATCGCTTGTTGCAGCGGCGCGAAATACAGCCCCAGCTCATCCGGGGTCAAGCCGAGCAGGGCGTTGATCGCGGCGAAGCGAACAGTTTGATCCTCATCCTCGAGCATTGGCCCGAGCAACAGGCTCCGTTGCCCGCCCGGCACCAGTCCGACCACGCTTTTGATCGCCGCCAGCCGCACGGCGGGGGATTCGTTTTGCAGGTCCGTATCAGCGAGCTTCAACGCTTGGGGACTAGGGTAATTGGGCAGCTCGCCATGCAGCCACACGCGGCGCTTGACCGAAATGTCCGGACGGCCCAGTTGCTGATACAGCTGACGCGCCGCGCCCGGTTGACCCTTGCGCGCGGCATCCAACGCCTCGCTATAGCCGTGTTTGATCGCATCGGGTATGACCGGCACGGTGCTGCGCACGGACAACCAAGCGACAATGACGACAAGCACAAGGCCCAGGCTGATAAGCAAGTAGCGGCGAGACTGAGGCATGCAGGTTTCCGAAACAGGCGTTCTTGAGCAGAGCGGCAAGCTTCGGTCAGCTTCGGCCATGAGTCAAACTCTTGCATGCGAATCGCCCTACAAACTGCGTCGACTCAGTTACCCGTCAGTCTTTCGTTGCAGTGTCTACGCTTGCAGAAGTCGCTTCGATGAGTGTGCCCATGCAAGCCCTGTTCAATTACTTCAAGGCCGTTATTCACCCTGGTCAGGCCGTCCTGTTGTTTGCCCTGCGAACCATTGCGGCGGGGTTGCTGACGCTGTATCTGGCGTTTCTGTTCGATCTCGATCAGCCCAAGTGGTCGATCATGGCGGTGGTCATTGTCAGCCAGCCGCTGGCCGGGATGGCGCTGGCACGCAGTTTCGGCCAGGTGATCGGCACGACGCTTGGGGCAGCGGTGGCAGTAGTGATCATGGCAATCTTTCCCCAGGCCCCGCTGCCATTCATTACCACCCTGGCCCTGTGGCTGGCGCTGTGCACGGCCGGCGGCACGTTGCTGCGCTACACCAGCTCGCAAGCGTTTGTGCTCAGTGGTTACACCGCTGTGGTCGTGGCGCTATTGGCAATTCCCGACCAGGACGGCACGTTTCTGTTGGCGGTAACCCGCGTCACGGAAACCTTGCTGGCCGTGGCGTGTGTATGTGTGGTCAGTCTGCTGACGGCGCGGCCGCAAGCGGTGGCCAAGGGGTATTTCGCCAAAGTCGATCAGGTGATCAAACTGGCCGCCAGCCATGCTGCGGCAGTGCTTCGCACGGAGGAAAGCGAGGCCGAGTTTCAGAGCCGGCAAATGCAACTGCTCGGCGAGATCAGCGCCCTTGAAGGCCTGCGGCGGCACTTGTATTTCGATGCGCCGCGCTTGCGCAGCGCCAGCCATCTGGTGCTGCTGTTGGGCAACCAACTGATGCTGCTGACCTCTCGGTTGACCGCATTACGTCATCAGCGCGAACTGCTTACCGAACGCTGGGAAGGCGATCTGCCGGTGGACATCCAGCGCTTGCGCGCCGAAGAGCTGGCGCTGCTCGATCAGTTGGCGGAGCAGGGGCGAGCGCTGCCCGAACCCGCACGCCAGCACTTCGTCAAGCTGCAACAACAGTTCGAGGCGTTGGCGTATCAGGCCGAGCAGTTGACTGAAAACATGAGCGCCACCTTGCGCTCGCTGGCCTGGGCGCTGCGCTGGGAGCAGGCGCGGCTGTTGCAGCAACTGGAGCAAATCCTTGAACTGAGCGATGCCATTCAGGAAGGGCGTGAGGCCAGTTGTCTTTATCGCGGTCAGGTCAGCCCTCTGCATCTGGATTTCACCCTGGCGTCGATGAATGCGATCCGTGCGTTCACCGCGCTGCTGGTCGCCGGATTGATCTGGATCGAAACCGCGTGGGACGGCGCGCGGGGCGGGATGATTCTGGTGGGAATCCTCTGCTCGCTGATGGCAACGTTCCCGCGCCCGCTGATGGCCGCGCAGAGTTACGCCCGTGGCCTGGGGCTGGCGCTGGTGGTCTCGGCGTTCTATCAATTCATGCTGGTGCCGGCGATCAGTGATTTCGAGCTGCTGGCAATGCTGCTGGCGCCGCTGCTGTATGTGATCGCGATCGGTCTGGCCAGCCCGGCGACGGCAGGCATCGGCATGGGGCTGGGGTTGTCGAGTTTCCTGATGCTCGGTCCGCAGAATGTTGGTACCGGGCAGAACACCGCGATTCAATGGTTCGAATTTGCCGGCGCCTATGTCAGTGCGGCCATGCTTGCCCTGATCGTTTATGCGTGGATTTTCCCGTTTCGCCCGGCGTGGCGCCTTCGCCGTTTGTATAACGAAGCGCGCGAGCAGGTGTATGCGCTGACCAAAGCCCCCGCGACCGATGAGCAACAGTTTGCCTTTGAAAGCCGCATGGTCGATCGCCTGACCAGCATGCTCGGCCTGCTGCCGGCGGTGAACAGCCGGCCCATGCAGCAACTGTATGAAATCAGTCTGGCTTGCGTAGCTCTGGGTGTAGCGATGCATCAATTGAGGCAGCAGGCACACAACAATGCATTGCTGACGGACGCTTTCAATCAGCGTCTGGCTTCGGCCGTGCGCAAGACCGGGCGCTTTGTCGCCGGGCGGCAGGACGTTCAACTGGCGCCATTGTTGGCCACGCTACACACATTGGGCGACGAGCTGGATGAACTGCACGTCGCCAGCCATGAGCATGTGTGGTCGCTGTTTCGTATGCGCGTGGCCCTGCTGATCGTGGTGTCATTCCTGCAGCGCCACGGTGACGCCATCCAGCATTCTGTTCCGGAAGGAGAAGCAGCCCTTGCCCATTGATTTCGAGATTGGCGGTGTCTATCTGCCGCCCATTGCTCAGGCGCTATTGTTGGCCATCCCGATATTCATGCTGCTGGACTGGGGATTGCGGCGTTTGGGCGTGTTGCGTCTGGTCTGGCATGAGGCGCTGTTCGAGGGCGCCTTGTATGCCTGTGTGTGTGCCACGCTGATTTTGCTGATGGGAGCCTGATGCCTTGAAAGTGCTATTCACGCGATTGATTACATTGGCAGTGGTGTTGCTGGCGATCGTCCTCGGCTGGTTTGCCTGGGAACATTACACGCGCGCGCCATGGACTCGCGATGCCCGGGTCAGGGCAGACGTGGTGACGCTGTCGGCGGATGTGTCGGGGCGTATTGTCAGTCTGGCGGTGCAGGACAACCAGCATGTGCAGAAGGGGCAGCTGTTGATGGAGATCGACCCGGCGCGCTACCGCCTGGCGGTAGAGCACTCGCGGCGTTCGGTGGAAGTGGCGAAGGCAACGCTGGGGCAGTCGCAAGCGGCCATTGTTGCCAGTGAAGCCTTGCTCAAGCAGCGGCAAAGCGAAGAGCGTCGGCGGCGTACGCTCAAGCAGGGTTTTGCGATTTCCGGGGAGGAGTGGGAGAAGTCCAGTACCGATGTGGCGGTGGCCCAGGCGGATCTGCTGCGCAATCAAGCCAATCTCGGCCTCGCAGAGGCGAACGTGCAGTTGGCGATTGCCGCAATGACCCAGGCCGAACTGGATTTGCAGCGCACCCGCGTCGAGTCCCCAGTCAGCGGTTACGTGACCAACCTCCTGACCCGTGAGGGTGACTATGCGGTGAGCGGCGGTGCTTTGTTGGCGCTGGTCGACAGTGACTCGTTCTACGTCAGTGGTTATTTCGAAGAAACCAAGCTGCCACGAATCGGCGAGGGCGATCGGGTACGCGTGCAATTGATGAGCGGGGAGACGTTCGGCGGCACGGTGCAAAGCATTGCCTTCGCCATTGCCGACCGCGAAAACGCACCGGGCAGCCGGCTGCTGG
This sequence comes from Pseudomonas sp. ok266, assembly GCF_900110195.1. NCBI lineage: Bacteria > Pseudomonadati > Pseudomonadota > Gammaproteobacteria > Pseudomonadales > Pseudomonadaceae > Pseudomonas > Pseudomonas sp. ok266. The sequence continues at coordinate 335,735 of NZ_FOCU01000004.1, forward strand.
CCAACATCAATCCAAGTTACACCTGGGTAAAACTCGCGCAGCGGGTGCCGGTACGGATCGAAATCGATGGCGACTACGCCGGCAAAAACCGCTTGCGTGCGGGCACCACAGCGACCGTCACCGTGCTGGAAAACACCCAATCTGAAGAACACCGTTAACCCTGTGGGAGCGAGCGTGCTCGCGAAAGCAATGGAACAGCCCCGATGGTGTCGCCTGACACACCGCATTCGCGAGCAGGCTCGCTGCCACAAGATTTCATTGATCAAAAATAAAAAAAGCCCCGCGACCGAATGATACGCGGGGCAAAAAAATTGGTTGGTTGCGGCCAACCAAAGGAGCTCTTTAACAATCGATTACTTGCTGGCGACAGTCTCCGGTTGCCAGCCGCCGCCAAGGGCCTTGTAGATCGCGACGATGCCGCGATACAGGTCGACTTCGGCCTGGGCCTGACTGTCTTCGGCGTTCAGACGTTCACGCTGAGCGTCGAGCAGTACGAGGAAGTCCGTGGTGCCTTCGCGATAGCGGATTTCAGCCAGGTCAGCAGCCTTGCGGCTTGATTCACTCTGACGGATCAACGAGATCAGGCGTTGCTGACGCTTGCCGTAATCGCTGAAGGCGTTTTCCGATTCTTCCAGTGCCAGCAGCACTTGTTGCTCGTAAGTCGCCAATGCGCCTTCGGCATCAGCATCGGCGCCACGCAAACGCGCGCGCACGCTGCCAAGGTCGAACGCTGCCCACGTAATGCTCGGGCCGAGTGCCCAGGCGTTGGCCGCCGAGGAACCGATCTGCGAACCACGCCCGGCCGTCCAGCCGAGGAAGCCGCTGAGGCTGACCCGTGGGAACAGATCGGCTTTCGCCACGCCGATACGCGCCGTGGCCGAAGCCAGTTTGCGTTCGGCGCTGAGAATGTCCGGACGACGCTGCAGCAGTTCGCCCGGATCACCAATCGGCAAGGCCTTGGCAATCGCCGGCAAGTCTTTTGGACTCAGATCAACGGTCAGCTTGTCCGGACGCTCACCGAGCAGGGTGGCGATTCGGTTTTTCTGCCGAACCTGTTCAGCCTGCAATTGCGGCACAGTGGCTTCAACGTTGGCCAGACGCGCATCCGCGCGCTCGACATCGAGCTGATCACCGACACCGGCGTCTCGCAGGCTGATGGTGATCTTGCGCGACTCTTCCTGGTTTTTCAGGTTGGCCACGGCGATTTTTTCGCGCAACTGGGCACCACGCAGTTGACCGTAAGCGTCTACCAGTTCGGCAATCATGGTGACTTGCAGTTGGTACAGATCGGCTTCGGCCGCTTGCTGGTCGGCGTCGCTGGCTTCCAGATTGCGCTGAATGCGGCCAAACAGGTCCAGCTCCCAGGCCATGTCCAGACCGAGGTCATAGCGTTCGCTATTGACCCGGTCGGTGGTCTGGCCAGGGATTTGCCCCTTGGCCAGATCACTGCTGGCGCGGCTGGTGATGGTCGGCATCGCATCGTTGCTGGCGTCGTCGCGGATCGCCCGGGCGGCTTTCCAGCGGGCGAACGCCACGCGCAGTTCACGGTTGCCTTGCAGTGATTGGGTCACCAACTGGTTGAGGGTCGGATCGTCGAATTGCTGCCACCAGATGCCTTCGAATTTAGAACGGTCGAAGTTCTTTTGCCCGGCGGCGCCGTCGGTGGCGGCCTTGATATTGGCTGCCTCCGTGGCTGGGGTCTTGTAGTCGGGGCCGACGGCGCAGGCACTGAGGGCCAGCACCAGCAGACTCGGCAGGAAGACTTTCAGACTCATTGTTGCGCCTCCAGTTTCAGAGCTTTGGCCGCTTTGCGGGCTTCGCCGCGTTCGACAAAGTTACGGATCAGTACGTAAAACACTGGTGTCAGCAACAGACCGAAGAAGGTCACCCCGAGCATGCCGGAGAACACCGCCACACCCATGGCGTGACGCATCTCGGCACCTGCACCGCTGGAGAACACCAGTGGCACCACACCCATGATGAACGCGAAGGAGGTCATCAGGATCGGCCGCAGACGCAGGCGGCAGGCTTCGAGTACCGCCGCGAGCGGATCGAGGCCTTCTTCCTGTTTGTCCTTGGCGAACTCGACGATCAGAATCGCGTTCTTACAGGCAAGTCCCACCAGTACGATCAAGCCGATCTGGGTGAAGATGTTGTTGTCACCGCCCGAGATGATCACGCCGGTGATGGCCGACAGCAGGGTCATCGGTACGATCAGGATCACCGCCAGTGGCAGGCTCCAGCTTTCGTATTGAGCGGCGAGCACCAGGAACGCCAGCAGTACGCAGAGCGGGAACACGAACAGCGCGGTGTTGCCGGACAGGATCTGCTGGTAAGTCAGGTCGGTCCACTCGTAGGTCATGCCGTTTGGCAGTTCATCCTTCAGCAGTTTCTCGATGGCTTTCTCGGCCTGGCCGGAGCTGTAGCCCGGGGCAGCCGCGCCGTTGATTTCTGCAGTGATGAAGCCGTTGTAGTGCATCACGCGATCCGGACCCGAGGTGTCGCTGACCTTGATGAAGGTCGCCAGCGGGATCATTTCGCCTTTGTTGTTGCGTACTTTCAGCTGACCGATCTGATCGGATTCGAGGCGGAACTGTTGCTCGGCCTGAACGTTGACCTGATAGGTGCGCCCGAAGCGGTTGAAGTCGTTGGCATACAGCGAACCCAGATAGATCTGCAGGGTGTCGAAGATGTCGCTGACGGCCACGCCGTGAGTCTTGGCTTTTTCACGGTCGATGGCGGCATCGACCTGAGGCACGTTCACTGTGTAGCTGGTGAACAGCCCGGCCAGTTCCGGCACGCTGTGGCTTTTGTTGATGATGTTCATGGTCTCTTTGTACAGCTCGTCGTAGCCCAGGTTGCCCCGGTCTTCGATTTGCAGGCGGAAACCACCAATGGTGCCCAGACCTTGTACCGGCGGTGGCGGGAAGATCGCCATGTACGCCTCTTGAATGTTCGCGTACTGGCCGTTCAAGGCTCCGGCAATTGCACCGGCGGACATGCTCGGATCTTTACGTTCGTCGAACGGTTTCAGGGTCACGAAGACGATGCCGGCGTTCGGGCTGTTGGTGAAGCCGTTGATCGACAGGCCCGGGAACGCTACGGCGCTTTCCACGCCTGGCTGTTTCAGCGCCAGGTCGGACATGCGCTTGATCACGTCTTCAGTGCGATCCAGGCTAGAAGCGTCCGGCAATTGCGCGAAAGCCACCAGGTATTGCTTGTCCTGGCCGGGTACGAAACCGGTCGGGGTGCTGGAGAAACCGAAGAAGGTCAGCACCATCAGGCCTACGTACAGCAGCAGGGCGATGCCGCTGCCACGGATAACCCGGCGCACGGTGCCGACATAACCATGGCTGGCACGGTCGAAGAAACGGTTGAACGGACGGAACAACCAGCCACCGAAGATCTTGTCGAGCACTTTGGAGAAGCGGTCTTTCGGTGCGTCATGGCTTTTCAGCAACACAGCGGCCAGTGCTGGCGACAGGGTCAGCGAGTTGAACGCCGAGATCACGGTCGAGATTGCAATAGTCAGTGCGAACTGCTTGTAGAACTGCCCGGTGAGGCCGGAGATAAACGCGGCCGGAATGAACACCGCACACAGCACCAGAGCCGTGGCAACGATCGGGCCGGTCACTTCACGCATGGCGCGCTTGGTGGCTTCGACCGGATTCAATCCGAGCTCGATATTGCGCTCGACGTTCTCCACCACCACGATGGCGTCGTCCACCACGATACCGATCGCCAGTACCAGACCGAACAGCGACAAAGCGTTGAGCGAGAAGCCGAACAGGTGCATCACCGCAAACGTACCGATCAACGACACCGGCACTGCCACCAGCGGAATGATCGAGGCACGCCAGGTTTGCAGGAACAGGATCACCACCAGCACTACGAGAATCAGCGCTTCAAAGAGGGTGTGAACCACCGCCTCGATCGAGCCTCGCACGAAGATCGTCGGGTCATAGACGATGCTGTAATCCATGCCTTGCGGGAAGTTTTTCTTCAGCTCGTCCATCTTGCCGCGAACTTCGTTCGAGATGTCGATGGCATTGGAGCCTGGGCGCTGGAAGATCGGAATGGCCACTGCCGGCTGGTTGTCCAGCAACGAACGCAGCGCGTATTGGCTGGAGCCCAGCTCGACGCGAGCGATGTCTTTGAGGCGAGTGATTTCACCGTTGTCGCCTGCGCGAATAATGATGTTCTCGAACTCTTCCTCGGAGACCAGACGGCCCTGCGTGTTGACCGACAGCTGGAAGCTCTGGGCATTCGGGGCAGGAGGCGCACCGAGTTGACCGGCCGCGACTTGACGGTTCTGTTCACGAATTGCGGTGACCACATCAGTCGCCGTCAGATTGCGCGAAGCGGTCTTGTTCGGGTCAAGCCAGACACGCAGCGAGTAGTCGCCCATACCAAACAACTGCACATCACCAACACCGTTCAGACGAGCCAGCTCATCCTTGATGTTGAGGATTGCGTAGTTGGACAGGTAGAGCATGTCGTAGCGCTTGTCCGGGGAGGTCAAGTGCACAACCATGGTCAGGTCGGGCGACGCTTTGTCGACGGTGATACCGATGCGCGTCACTTCTTCGGGAAGTTTCGGCTCGGTACGGGTCACCCGGTTTTGCACCTGCACCTGCGCATTGTCCAGGTCAGTGCCCAGGGCGAAGGTAATGGTCAGGGTGATCTTGCCGTCGGCGGTCGACTGCGAGGACATGTACAGCATGTTCTCGACGCCGGTGATGGCCTGCTCCAGCGGAGCGGCCACGGTTTCACCGATGACTTTAGGGTTGGCGCCCGGGAAGTTGGCACGTACCACCACGGTGGGTGGCACGACTTCCGGGTATTCGCTGATCGGTAGCTGGAACAGCGAGATTGCACCGGCGATCAGGATCAACAGCGACAGCACCGCTGCGAAGATCGGCCGTGAAATGAAGAATTGGGAAAAATTCATCGGAGTTGTCGTCCCTTAACCGCGTGGGGTCGTAGCGGCCAGCTTCACAACCGAACCAGACGCGCCTTTGGCAGGAGCGACTTTGGGCAGGTTGCTGGCTTCCAGCGCTTGACGTTGTTGAGCGAGTGCCGCGATGGTCTGTTCGCTGGCCATCGGCACCACTTCAGGGGTAACCGGGGAGCCAGGACGAACCCGTTGCAGACCCTTGACGATGATCGTGTCGTCCTTGTTCAGGCCGGTACGGACGATGCGCAGGCCTTCGATCTTCGGACCCAGTTCAACGGCGCGGTACGCGGTTTTGTTGTCCGCATCCATCACCAGTACGAACTTCTTGCCCAGGTCAGTGCCGACCGCTTCATCGTTGATCAGCATGGCGTTGTAGGTGCCGCTGCCGACCAGTTTCAGGCGTGCGTACAGGCCCGGGGTGTAGGTGCCATCGCTGTTGTCGAACACCGCGCGACCACGGATGGTGCCGGTTTTCGGGTTGACCTGGTTATCGACGAAGTTCATCTGACCGAGGTGCGGGTTGCCGTCTTCGTTGGACAGGCCCATGTACACCGGGGTGGTCGCGCCGCGCTGACCGTTACGGGCGAGTTGGGTGTATTTGAGGAACACACGCTCGTCGGCGTCGAAGTAGGCATAAACACGGTCGGTGGAAACCACACTGGTCAGCGGCGTGGTGTCGGCGGTCACCAGGTTACCGGCGGTGATCTCGGCACGGCTGACGCGGCCACTGATCGGCGCGGTGACGCGGGTGAAGCTGAGGTTCAGTTTGGCCAGATCCAGTTGCGCTTGCAGGGCACCGACGGCGGCGCGGGCTTCTTGAGCGGCGCTGGTGCGCGAGTCAGCCAGTTCGGCGGAAATGGCGTTGCTGGCACGCAGGCGTTCACCACGACCGGCTTCGTTTTCACTGCGGGTGGCGTTGGCGCGGGATTGAGCGACCAGGGCTTCGAGGCGGCGTACCTCAGCCTGGAATGGACGCGGATCGATCTGGAACAGCAGGTCGCCTTTCTTGACCAGTGCGCCTTCAGTGAAAGCGACGTCATCAATCTGGCCGGAGACCCGTGGACGGATTTCAACGGTTTCCGGCGCTTCGAGGCGCCCGGTGAATTCGTCCCACTCGTTGACCGGTTGCTCGAGCACCTTGGCCACGCTGACTTTCGCAGCGGGCATAGTGGCGGCAGTCTCCGGAGTCTTGCCGCAGGCGCTCATCACCAGTACGGCCAACATGGCCAACGGGAAGCGCAAATGTTTGAGTGACTGTTCCATGGATGCATCCGCCAATGTATTGAAGATGGGCGGATGATGCTCGGCGGGGTGTGATGGCACGAATCGAATGAAGCAAAGGTAACTATCATTCGGAATGATATAAGACCCGAACGAGCCCTCTAGCATGCACCTTTCGTTAGGTGGCTATCAATCTCTCTGAGGGCAATTCTGTGTTGCCCGGTGTGCAAAAGTCAGGAGAGAAGCTGCACTGCGGGGATTACGCGGGGATTAAAAATGCCGAACCCGCCACGGCGGCGGGTTCGACAATGCGGTCAGAGTTTCGGCAACTGGCCGATGCGTCCGATCATTTCAGTCACGATCTGCAGATCCAGCTGGAATTGCTCCACAGTCTTGAACTCGCCATCGGTGTGACCGGTGTATTTCACGTTCGGCATGGCCAGACCAAACTGCACACCGTTCGGCAATTCATGCACCGAGGTGGCGCCAGCGGAGGTGCCGAACTCGTGTTTCATGCCCAGATTTTCAGTCGATACCGCCAGCAGCGCCTTGACCCACTCACCTTCAGGGTTGCGGTACATCGGCTCGGCGATCGAATAGTCGAAGGCAACGGCTACATGGCTCTTTTTGCTCCACGCCGCCAGTTTCTCAGCGATTTCAGCTTTGAGCTTCTCCGGCGACTTACCTTTCGGAACGCGCAGGTTGACCGCGAGTTTGAACGCTTTTTCGTCCATGCCGACGTAGGTCAGCGAGGTAGTCAGCGGCCCCATGAAGGCATCGGAGAAACCGACATTCAACTTGTTGCCCAGGTAATCCAGACCCCAATTGTCGGCAGCGTAACGTGCGGCATCGGTGATGTGGTTGTGCTTGAACGCGACTTTGCCATCAAGGCTATTGATAAAGACCAGCATCCGCGCGACCGGGTTTACCCCGGATTCGGGCTCGGAGGAGTGCGCAGATACGCCAGTCACGGTGAGTTTGACGTCTTTGCCGTCGACCTTGGCGCTCACCTGGAAATCGCCGCCATTGCGCTTGGCAAACTCGTCACCGGCCTTTTGCAGACTGGCGGCCAGTTCCGCAGGCTTGTCGGTTACCAGGGTGGCGACCGACGCCGACGGAATCTGGTTGGTTGCCAGGCCACCGGTCATCGAGATGATTTCCGCGCCTTTGCCTTCACCTTTGCGCTTGGCAAAGTTGGCCATGACGGTGCCGTAGCCTTTCTCGGCAATCACCACCGGGTAGCCGCCGTCCAGCGCCAGGTTGTAGTTTGGCGTCGGGTTGCGTTCGAAGTAGTAAGGGATCGCGTCGCCCGTGGTTTCTTCGGTGGTGTCGACCAGCAACTTGAAGTTGCGCACCAGCGGCAGTTTTTCTTCCTTGATGACTTTCATGGCATACAGCGTGACGACGATACCGTTCTTGTCATCCTCGGTGCCGCGACCGTACATGCGATCGCCGATCAGGGTGATCTTGAACGGGTCGAGGCGAGTGCCATCCTTGAGCACCCAGTTTTCCGGCGTCACCGGCACCACGTCGGCGTGCGCGTGAATACCAACCACTTCATCACCGCTGCCATCGAGGGAAATCTCGTAGACGCGGTTGTCGATGTTGCGGAATTTCAGATTGAACGACTCGGCGAGACTTTTGATCTTCGCGGCGATCTTGATGAATTCCGGGTTGTCGTGCTGCTCGACGCCGTCCTTGCGAAAGGTCGGGATTTCCACCAGTTCGCGCAGGGTTTCAGTGGCGGCAGCGCTGTATTTCGCTCGCGTGTAGAGACCCAGCAGACGATAGATTTCGTTCTGCTGATCGGCGTTTAAAGTCTTGTTATCGAGATAGGCGCCAATCGCCGGACCAATGTTTGCGGTTTTCGCCAGATCGCTCTTGCTCAGGCTGCCGAGGAACTGACGGAAGTCTGTGGCTTTGTCTGCACTGTAAGTCTTGAGAATTTCAGCGCTCTGCTGCGGGGTGATATTGGCTTGCGCGGGCGCCGTGAACACGGCAAGACCGGCCAGCATCAACGTGGTGGCAGCCAGTTTTTTGAAAGGGACATTCATTACGAAGGGCATTCCTTTGCAGGGCAGTGAGTTAGGCGTGTCTCAAGGTTGAGACACATACGCTTACAACCTAACACCGTGTCAGAGCCTTGCGGGAGTCCTGAAAGGGGATGTGTCGCACAAAAATGCAAAAGAGGCGCACAAATGAAAAAGCCCGGGGAAGGTTTCCGGGCTTTTTTATGGGGGCTCACCTGACGACCAGCGCTTCTCCAAATCCTTGCGCCAGGTTCAGCAAAGCGCGGCTATCTGAAGATCTGTTCAATCATGATCCTGGAGGGGATGAATAACGTGTTCGTGTAATAGGCCTCATACCCATAGGCGGTTATGCGAACTTTGCACGGGATCGAAGTTTGCGACGTCAGCAACGGTTTGATGGCGTCGTAGTCATTCAAGTCGCGTTGCGTACCATCCGGATTGGTGTAGTAGAAGATCAGGTCGGAGGAAAACTTGTAATTGGGCCTGGCTTGACCGCTTGCGTTCACTCGCCCTTCGGCTTTTACCGCGATTGAATGCTCGGATGAGAACTCCATGTCGCGATTGAGAGAGCAGATCAGGGTAGGGTTGAGCTGGTTGGAGTTTTCGTAATCATTGAAAGCGTTCTGCAAATCCACAGTGGAGTTGAAGTGGGCCGTGAACAGATTGGCGGGGCCGAGTTCAAACGACGATAGCGTGAGGTCGGCGGGCGGAATGCTGGCCGTTTTTACGCAGCCGGTGCAGAGTAGAACGCCCAGGTAAATGACCGCGCGGAAGCTGTTCATTGGCCGAAAATACCGTTGATTGAGTCAAAAATCAGATCGCAGGCGGACTTCGTCCCTTGCACAGGTTCTATAAACATCCAGTCAGCAGATGCATGGTGCCTATCAATGGTCTTGTTGATGGTCGGACCAGACTCGATCATCCAACGCTCCCCGAATTCTGCGACACCGTCAGATTGGTCAGGTGTACTGGCGTTGGCCCGGATGTTGATCCATGTTTCAGCGACAGGCGTTGGCTCCGAAAAATAGATGTCGGAACCCAGCCATACCAGGAATCCTTCACCCACTGGATCGAGTGTCACCAGATATTTGATGGTGTAACCGGCTTCGGAAAGGATCTGTGACAGATGTGCGCCGTTCCATCCGCCGAGGCTGTGGCCGACGATGTAAACCGGACAGGATTTGCTGGGAATGTTGTCGATGAAGTGAGTCTGGATATCGCCGGAACCCCTTGCATCCTTATAACTTTTAGGGAACCCCGTGTATTTCGCCGGCAGCTTGGCGCTGCCCGCAATTTTGCCGTCGAGCTGTTTTTTTGCGTCGTCGATATTGTGGAACGCGCCTTGAAAATAGTATTTCTCTTGGTCGGCAGCCCCACCAATGAAAAAAACGATCGCCTTCTTTACGGGAACGGGAGCCGTCTTTACCGACTGATCCTTCACGAGTGTTAACGTCGGCGTGACGGCCAGACTCGCGGTATTTCCATTGGGAAGCTGGATTTGCTCTGCCGGCATGTTTTCAATCTTCCAGAAATAGTTTGAAGGTTTCTGCCACGTGTGAACTCACGACGTGAGTGAACCCCAGCGAATCACTGGTGCCGTACTCGAAACTGCCGTCCGCGCGCTGAATCGCGTAGGCATGATTAGGCATGGGCTCACCGGTGCTTTCGTCGATCAATTTGATCTTGTCGCTGAAGTGCACCGGCATCGGCAGCAGACCGCTGAAAGGTGCCGAGACGAAGGTGTCGCCGATGATGACTGTTCCGGAACCGCCCACAACGATGTTGCCGTGTCCGCCCGTGCTGTCGATCGTCGCAGCATTCAAACCATTGATGAAAACGGTCGAGCTGACGCCTCCCGTGATCGGACTGCCACAAGCGGATTTGTCGGTCATCCGGGCGGCAGCAAGCCCGTCAAAGTTCACATTGGGCGAGCCACTGGCAATGGGATTCGTGCCATGTCCCGGAAGAGGGCAGCTAGTGGGGTCCGTGAGGCGTGCAGCAGGTTTTCCGCTCATGCGAAGTTCCGTTTCAAGAGGTCAGATCGGGCAGCCGTGATGAATAGCCGTATCGTAGAACAGCCAGGGCTGTTCGCTGGATCGACAGCCTTGGTGGTCGTAGTAATCGGGAATGGTGAGGATGTGGTGTCAGCTCTGCGAGACATTGACCCCATGTGCATCCGGACGGATGCGAGTGTTCGCCTTCAATCACACCGGTGGTGTTTGAAGAGGCGAGGGGCACAAGCGCTTGCATACGTGAAGTACGCATCAAATTTTACCGTCCCTGGAAATTTCGTTGCGAAGAATGCCGCAAGCTACGCTTGCGTTCAATAATATTCAGAACTGCCAGCGCGGATTCACAGGCTATCTGGATCGCCGAAAAACATCTGAATCCGCGACCGCAACCACCGCTCACCCGGATCATTATCCTGCGATCCACGCCAAGCCATGTGCAGTTCAAACGTGCGCGTCGGCAACGGCGGATCTTCCGCCCGAACCCCACCAGCCGCCGTCAGCGCATCCGCCGTGTAATCCGGTACGGTCGCCACGATGTCGGTGCCCGCGAGCAGCGTACTCAAACCATTGAACTGCGGCACCGCTAGCACCACATGCCGCTTGCGCCCCAGTTTCTCCAGCTCTTCATCAATAAAGCCACTGAGATCGCCAGCAAACGACACCAGTGCATGTGGACGCGCGCAGTAGTCATCCAGGCTCAACGGCCCCGGCACGGTATCGGCGCGCAGCAATTTTGGCGCGCTGCGGCGCAGGACCTTGCGCTTGGCGTTGGCCGGCAGGTCTGTGGTGTAGCTGACGCCAATGGATATCTCGCCGGAGGCCAACAGGCCCGGCATCAATATGTAATTGACGCGACGGATCACCAGCACGATTCCCGGTGCCTCCGCGCGCAGGCGCTTCAGCAGCATCGGCAGCAGGGCGAACTCGACGTCGTCGGACAGGCCAATGCGAAAAACCGAGGTGCTGGTTGCCGGGTCGAATTCGGCCGCACGGCTGACGGCGGTCGAAATCGAATCGAGGGCCGGCGAGAGCAGGGCGAAGATTTCCACCGCGCGGGCGGACGGTTCCATGCTGCGCCCGGTGCGTACAAATAGCGGGTCATCGAACAGGCTGCGCAGGCGCGAAAGGGCCGCACTGATTGCTGGCTGACCGAGAAAGAGCTTTTCTGCCGCCCGGGTCACACTGCGTTCGTGCATCAATGTTTCGAATACGATCAACAGGTTCAGGTCGACACGACGCAGGTCATTACGATTCATCTGGAGTCCTGGCAGAGTCATCAAGCTTGACGAGAGCAGCCATATGAGAACAATGGCCGGCATGAATCTTACGGGGAAAGACTGGTACTCTGCACCGGAAAATTCAGCTTGAGTGAGACGTTGGCAGTAGTTTTTTCATGGATTTTGCCAATGCCGCCCCTGGTGCGGAATCAATGACAGGCATGTCGACTATTAATAGCCACTGATAGTCTTGGGTCAAAAGCCCAGATAGAGTTCAGGGCATTAGAGGTTACTTTGACGAGGTTTGCGATGTCCCGCACGATCCGTTTTCACAAGTTTGGTCCGGCCGAGGTGCTCAAATGCGAAGAGCATGCGGCCGCTCAGCCAGGTCCTGGCGAAGTGCAGGTGCGTGTCGAGGCGATCGGCATCAGCTGGTATGACACCCTTTGGCGTCAGAATCTGGCCTCGTCTCAGGCGCGACTGCCTGCGGGTCTTGGTCACGAGATGGCCGGTGTGATCACCGCTGTCGGCGACGGTGTCGATGATCTGGCAGTGGGTGACAAGGTCGCCAGCTTTCCGGCTGAGAGTGCGAACGACTACCCGGTCTACGGCGAATCGATTGTACTTCCGCGTACCGCGCTGACCCGTTATCCGGATGTGCTCAGCCCGATCGAAGCCAGCGTGCACTACACGCCGCTGCTGATCGCCTACTTTGCCTACGCCGATCTGGCGCGGGTCAAGCCGGGGCAGTTCGCGCTGGTCACTGACGCCAGCCATTGCGCCGGTCCTTCGTTTGTCCAGTTGGGCAAGGCGATGGGCGTGCGGGTGATTGCCGCGACCAAGGAGGCCGAGGAGCGCGAGTATTTGCTGTCGCTGGGCGCTGAGAAGGTCATCGTCACCGAAGAGGAAGATCTGTTGATGCGAATCAACAAGATCACCGACAACCGTGGTGTCGACGTGGTGTTCGACGGTCTCGGTGGCCCGCAGATGTCGCTGCTGGGCGATGTGCTGGCGCCACGTGGCAGCCTGGTGTTGTACGGTTTGCAAGGCGGCAACCAGACGCCATTCCCGGCCTGCGCAGCGTTCCAGAAGAACATCCAGTTCTTTGTGCACTGCATCGGCAACTTCACCGGCAAGCCGGAATTGGGCATCACTCAGGATCACGTCGCCTTGCAACGTGCCTTGCGTGACATCAACCAGTTGACCGCTGACCGCGTGCTGCTGCCGCTCAAGACGCGTGTATTTCCGTTCAACGAGTTCGTCGAAGCGCATCGTTACATGGACGAATGCCCATGCCGCGAACGGGTCGCTCTGCAGGTCGAACCGGCGTAAGCCCCTTTAATCAGAGTCCGTGGCCCCACGGACTCTTGTGCGTTTATCCTCCCCTGAAAACCGAGCTCCCTGGCGCTATGCCCGGGTCCGTTCAGCAACTGAACTGGTTTTTGCTCTCTATCTGTATCTTCTAATCACAATATAAGCCCTGATAATTGAATGATTACTTTCATCTCAAGGAATGAGCCATGTCTGTGCATTCAATTTGTCCTGTTCGATATAACGCGTCGAAAACCGTTGATCGCGGCAACTTTTGTTTAATTGTTGTAGGGCTATTCGGAAACTGCTTCTCTTTTTCTTGTGCTCACTTGGCGTGGGACTCTGTGGGAAATTTCCTAGGACTGCGTTCCGAAAAAAATATCCCAGTAATTACAGAGGTTTGAGACCGTTTTTGAGCGGCGGAAGGCGCTTTGTCAGTTCAAGTGTTTCAAATAACTTCAAACTTGTAAGTGTTAGCATCTGAGCGTCTATTACTTATTGATCAATTGTCGCTGGGCTGATGTGTCAGTCTGCGCGGCATGAAACTTTTTATACCGGGTAAATACCGATGAGCACGATCCATGATCAGGCAATGAACTATGTCTACCAGCAAGTATTGCAACGTTTGCTGAGTTTCTTCTCGCGCGCAGAACGCACGGCGCTGCAACTGCTGATCCAGCGACTGGCAGTGGCCGCCGGCGGCATGGAGAACATCGGTCATTTCAAGGTGCTGGTGAACCAGTCAGGGTCGCGCGACAGTTGTTACACGCTGGCGTTACTGCGGGCGGCGCAGTTGACCATCGCTGGCCGTTCACCCGCGACCTTTCAGTTGCGGGTGGCCAACCTGCGCTGGAACGGCAGCAGCCAGGTGTCCCTGCAAAACATGCATCGCAGCTACAGCGCACTGTTCCTGTATGACGATCCCCGGGTAGAACTGGTGATGGTCGACCACCGCGAGGTATTGCCGTTTGATCACCAGCTACCCATAAGCGAAGCCGGGCGCGAGGCCAACCGTATCAACCTGCTGCTGATCGGGCATCGTCGAAGCTGGAACGAACCACTTGAGCTATGGGATGACGCTTATCTGGCAACTGCCGAGTTCTATGGTCAGGTGGCCCGCTGGAACAATGGCGTCGATGCCATGGTCGGCAGTGAGTCCCCGCGTCGACAGAGCCACTTCCTCGAAGGGCTGGGGCGTGCCGCGCAGAAGGCTGAGATTGCCGCGCCGCCGGAGAGTTCTTGCGGCTTTGAAATGCTGTTTACGCTGCTCGACGGGCTGGGCGGTGATTATTACCGTGAGTTTTATCCCGAAGAGGAGCGGGTGGCGTGGCGTCCGGAGGGTCAATTCGAGGCCTGTCGGCGTACCAGCTTTATCAGTATCAACGACATGATTGTCGGCAAACTCGAAGAGCGCTGGCCTTTGTTGAGTGATTTTCTAGGGTTTCAGGTTGACGATCTGACGCTTTATCAAGGTGATGACGAACACGTAGAGCCTAAGGTGGCTGCACATTTACGAGGTTTGCAGGCGCAACTCATCGAGGAGCGGAACTATGAGGACGGCGTCGGTGATTACCTCAAACGCAGCCTGATAACGATGCGGCAAAAACAGGTCCCTGAACCGGTATGCGAACAGTTGCTGGCCAGCTTCGACAATTTGCAGGAGCCCGGGAATCTGCGCGCCCAGGCGGAAAGCTCTCTGCTGGCCAGTTTTGAACTGAATGAAATCCAGCTGACGTGCCTGTTGTTTTCACCGTTCATTAACGCGGGGGCCGGACTTGAGCGATTTTTGCGTAATTGTCACCCCGGCATGTTGGTGGCATTGCCGGATCTGCACCGGGCGATGCAGGGCCTGCATGCGCCGGAACAGGTGATGAAATGGATGACGGATGTCAGTGGGCTGCCGGTCAGGTTGATTGTGCGTTTGTATGCAATGGGGGCGGTTCGTATGTCTGCGCCTGGAGATTCGGCCGCGCAGAACCTCGGTGCGGTTGACGCGGCGGCCGAGCCGACCGCTGATCGATCGGCGGAAGGTTGATCGTGAGCCGCTTGCCTGGAGATGAACCCATGCCCACGGATACGGGGTTGTGAAGGGGTCGAGGGAGAATGACTTCGTTTATCAGGCGGTTTATCGATACCTGACGCTGCTGATAGATGAGGCGGGGAACGGTGGGGCGGTGCGCCTGCCCTCACTCCGGCAATTGTCTGACCGGCTCAATGTGTCGATCTCGACCGTCCAGTACGCCTACTCGCTGCTGGAAAAGGAAGGTCGAGTCTATTCAATTGCCAAGTCCGGGTACTACGCGCAAGCGCTGCACATGATGGATTCGCCGGATAGCGGCAGTGATTTGCTGGAAACCGTTTACGTCAATGCCAGGCGCCCGGGCATGTGCGTGCTGAGCGCCGATGAGCCGGCCTCGCTACAGCCGCTGGATAGCCCGTTATTGATGTTGGAGCGGGAATTGCTGCGTCAGTACCCGCGTCAGCCACATGCGTTGGTGCAACCTTGTGGAGAGCTGGAGTTGCGCACGGTGCTGGCCGCCCGCTACACCTCATCCACGGCCAATTACTGGCGTGCGGATGACGTCTATATCGGCGCCGACCTGCGCGGTGTATTGGAAATTCTGATTTCCGTGCTTGAGTTGCGTCGGGCCACCGTGGTCGTCGAATCGCCCTGTGACTGGGTGATCCTGCGTCTGCTGGAGGCCGCCGAAGTACGGGTCATCGAGTTGCCGCTGCTTCCCGGGGGCATGATTGATCTTCAGCGGCTGGAGTCGGTGCTCAAGAGCGAGACGGTGCGTTTGATGCTTTTGTCGTCAGTGTTGAGCATGCCCCGGGGCAGTCTTCTACCGCTGAGCAATCAGCAGGCAGTCGCGCATTTGCTTGGCCGTCATGGTACCTGGGTGCTGGAAAACGATTGTTACAGCGAACTCCATGAAGGCAATGACGCGCAACGGATGCGCGACTGGCTGGACCCCGATCGTTTAGTGGTGTTTTCCACGTTCGAAAAGTTCGTCGGGGCCGAGGCGCCTTTCGGTTATGTGCTGTCGCGTCATTGGCGCAGTGAGTTGCAGCGGCATTTCCTGTTGCGCGCGTTTCGGTTGTCGCCGATTCGCCAGAAAGCCATTGCCAGGTTGTTGGGGGGAGGCCGACTGGATCAGCATTTATTGGTACTGCGGCGAATGCTCAAGGAGCGTCGTACGCAATTGATCGAATTGTTGCGCGAACGTCTTGGCGATGCGATGCAGGTTGTCGAACCCGAGGGTGGCGCGACCGTGTGGGTACATTCGCTGCGACCAGTGAACATGGCGCAGGTCTTCCAGCGATTGCTCAGACAGCAGATCGTTATTGCACCTGGTGAGCTATTCAGCCTGCAAAGCCTGCATGCGCACCATCTGCGGTTGAGCCCGCTGAGCCATGGTGAGCATGACCTGGCCAGTGTGGTCGGGCTAATCGGTGACGCCTTGCGCCTTGCACCTGCTGACTAACGTTAAAAAACATCGGGAGAGTCCCGGATAGATCCCATCGCACTGCGGTCAAACTGCCAGTAAACTGCGCTCTATTCCTGAACCACTCTATTTCAGAGGTTTTGCATGACACTCAGTCCTTTTGCGGGCAAACCGGCACCGGCAGAATTGTTGGTCGATATCCCGCGACTGGTGACGGCTTACTACACTGGACAGCCCGACGCCTCGATTTCCACTCAGCGTGTGGCGTTCGGTACGTCCGGGCACCGGGGCAGCTCGTTCGACTTGAGTTTCAACGAGTGGCACGTTCTGGCCATCAGCCAGGCGATCTGTCTGTACCGCGAAGCCCAAGGGATCACCGGGCCGCTGTTTGTCGGCATCGACACCCACGCACTGTCGACTCCGGCCGGCGCCAGCGCGCTGGAAGTCCTGGCCGCCAACGGTGTGACCGTGATGATTGCCGAAGGTGATGAGTACACGCCGACACCCGCCATTTCCCACGCCATTCTGTGCTACAACCGTGGCCGTACTTCGGGCCTGGCGGACGGCATCGTCATCACGCCGTCGCACAACCCGCCACAAAGCGGTGGGTACAAGTACAACCCAACCAACGGCGGGCCGGCCGATACCCACATCACCAAGTGGATCGAAGCCAAAGCCAATGAGTTGCTGGCCAACAAGCTGGCCGGTGTGAAGCGCATCAGCTACGAACAGGCGCTCAAGGCCAGCACCACGCATCGTCATGACTACGTGAACACCTACGTCGCCGACCTGATCAACGTGATCGACTTCGACGCCATCCGTGACGCCAAGCTGCGTCTGGGCGTTGATCCGCTGGGTGGAGCAGGGGTGCGCTACTGGTCGGCGATTGCCGAGCATTACCGCCTCGATCTGCAAGTGGTGAACAAGGAAGTCGACGCGACGTTCCGTTTCATGACCGTCGACTGGGATGGCCAGATTCGCATGGACCCGTCGTCCAGCCACGCGATGCAAGGCCTGATCGGTCTCAAAGAACGTTTCGACGTGGCCTTCGCTTGCGACCCGGATCACGACCGCCACGGTATCGTCACGCCGTCCGGTGGACTGCTTGCGCCGAACAACTATCTGGCCGTATCGATCGATTACCTGTTCCAGAACCGCCCGCAGTGGCGTGCGGATGCCGGCGTGGGTAAAACCGTGGTCAGCAGCGGTCTGATCGATCGCGTGGCCAAGCGCTTGGGGCGTCGTCTGTACGAAGTTCCGGTCGGTTTCAAATGGTTCGCCGACGGCCTGTTCGATGGCTCGCTCGGCTTCGGTGGCGAAGAGAGCGCGGGCGCATCGTTCCTGCGCAAGGACGGTGGCGTGTGGAGCACCGACAAGGACGGTCTGATCCCTGCGTTGCTCGCCGCTGAAATTACCGCACGCACCGGTCGCGATCCGAGCCAGGCCTACAAGGCATTGACCGATGAGCTGGGCGAGCCGTTCTCGGTACGTGTCGACGCCAAGGCCAATCCGGAGCAGAAAGCGTTGCTGAGCAAGTTGTCGCCTGCACAGGTCACTTCGACCGAACTGGCTGGCGAGAAGATCCAGAGCATTCTCAGCCATGCACCGGGCAACGATCAGGCGATTGGCGGTCTGAAAGTGATGACGGAAAACGGCTGGTTCGCCGCGCGTCCGTCGGGCACTGAAGACATCTACAAGATCTACGCCGAAAGCTTCATCGGTGACGACCACCTCAAGCAACTGGTCGTCGAAGCGCAGGCGCTGGTGGATGGCGCAATCGCCGGCTGATGATGTTGGCGAGCGCATGAAAAAAGGGGCAACCGTGATGGTTGCCCCTTTTTTTGTCTGCCATTCAAGCCATCAGGCCAGATCCACCAAGACGATTTCGCTGTCCTCAAGGGCCGTAACGCTCAGCACTCGCTCCTGCGCTACCGCCACGCCGTCTCGAGCTTGTGCGCGCAGGCCGTTGACTTCAATCAGGCCAGTGGCCGGCACCAGATAGGCGCGACGGCCTTCATCCAGATGATATTCGGCAGTTTCGCCCGCCTTGAGGTTGGCTGCGACCAATCGCGCATCAGCGCGAATCCGCAGGCTCTGGTCGTCGCCGTCCTTGCCGCTGGCCAAGGTGACAAAACCTTCGCGCTGGCCTTTCGGGAACGGTTTGGCCCCCCAGGAGGGCGGTGCGCCGGTTTCCGTTGGCAGGATCCAGATCTGGAAGATCTTGGTGTCCTTGGCTTCCAGGTTGTATTCGCTGTGAGCAATGCCGGTACCCGCGCTCATCACCTGCACGTCGCCAGCTTCGGTGCGGCCCTTGTTGCCCAGGTTGTCCTGGTGAGTGATCGCACCTTCACGGACATACGTGATGATTTCCATGTCGCGATGCGGATGCTGGGGAAAGCCAGTGCCGGCTGCGATCACGTCATCGTTCCACACCCGCAGGTTGCCCCAGCTCATGCGCTGCGGGTCGTAGTACTCGGCGAACGAAAAGTGGTGATGGGCATCCAGCCAGCCGTGATGGGCGCCGCCCAGCGAGCTGAAGGGTCTGAGTTCAAGCATGATCGTCTCCTCAAAAGGTTCGACGCGAGGTGTGAAGGGCGCACCCGACGCGAGACCGGTGGTTTATGACGGCCATCATCTATCAGTCAATAATCGATAAAAAGCGTAAAAAGTGCGGCGTTATAATCGAAATACTCGATAAGAAAATAGCTGTGAAGCATCTCATCCCACCTTCAGTTCATCGCCTAAACCAATGACCTGAAAGCATTTCGCTAGAACTGAGCGGCAAATACAGACACCATAGCCGCAACAGCCTCACACACTGGAGCCCGTCAGCGTGGCGCAACACACCCCCGATCTTCCTCCCGAACTTCGCCCCTTGGCCGAGATGCCATGGTTCAAACGCCTGGCTGCACGCTTCTTCGGCCACGGTTTGACCCGACTGCGCGCGCAGCACCGTGCGTCGTGGTTGCACGGTCAGGCCGATGGTTTCCGCAGTGGCCATACCGCTGGCGTCGAATATGGCTTTAAGCAAGGCAAGCTTGAGGGGCTGGAAGAGGGCCGGCAGGTGCTGCTGATCCGTGACAGCCGCAACACCGAGCATCGCCCGCCCAGCGTCGACAATCATCTGTTCGATGATTGGCGCCTGCCGTTGACGGCCGAGCTGAAAAAACGCATGAAGGCCGATGTTGCCCATTTGTTGCCTGAGCATGCTCAGCCAAGTACCGCGCAATGGAAGATGATTTTCAGCGAAACCCCGTCAACCTCAGTGGTTGCCGGCGCGGGCGCGGGTAAGTCCACCACGCTGGTTCTGCGTATTCTGTTGCTCAACCACTATCTGGGTTTTGAGCTGGATTCGATGACCGTAGTGACCTTCACCCGCGAGTCGCGCAAGGATTTCATCAACAAACTGATCGAGTTGTTCGCGCTCTGGGGGCACGCGCTGAACCTGCGGCAGGCACGCGAACTGGTGCGCACCTTCCACTCGCGCATCCTGCCGATGGTGCGCAGCTTGCCGGGTTTCGAGCGCTTGCAGGCCTTTGAAAACCTCAGTCATCGAGTTCAGGGTGCTGAGGAGGAGGTCGACAGTAATCCGTTCGACCTGCGCATCAACGATGCGCAACGTCAGCAACTCAACGCCTGCTATCACCGCTTGTTCAACGAGGACGAGCGTTTTCGACATTTGATTCAGCCACTGTCCCGCGCCGGTTTGCAGCTCAAGGAGCTGGAGCGTGATCACCCGGATGTGCAGAAGCGCGTCGCGGTAACGGAGCTGGCATCGCGGCGCGACGAAGAGCTGTGCGACGCCATCGAATATCTGTGGTTCCGTGCGGGTGCCTGGCCGATCAAGGGCATTGAGCCGAATCGGCAGAGTTTCGATATCAACGGCGCGAAATTTCATTGTCATGGTTATATTCCGAGCCTGGATGCGTGGGTGGTGCTCGGTTTCGATCCGCGGGAAAACCCGCAGGTCAGTCGGCCAAACGCCAAGCTCAGCGTGCGCGCAGAGTGGGCAGTCAAGCGCACCCTGTTTCAAGCTTTCTGTCGTAAGCCTTTGATCTGGATTGATAGTTATGAATCATCAAAACGTGTTCTGGCTTCATTGGCAGGCGATGCCAGTGCCGGGCCGGGCTTCGATTACAAGGTCAAGGGTGAGCTGGCTTCCGCGCCATTGCTCGACTGTTTTGTGGCGGCGGCAGGCTTCATCGAGAACCTCGGCCTGGATGTGCCTGACGCCGTCGGTCGCATGAGTTTTGCCAAGGACGACCCGGATCGTTTCTTCTTTGAGGCCTTGAGTCTGTTCTGGCGCGCCTTTGAAGATCATTTGCTCGATCAGAAACCGCCGATCATGACCTACAACCGCATGTTCGCGCTGTTCAGCGAACATTCACCGGAGAACCTCAAGCTGTTGAGCGACGAGTTACTCAGGCCGTTGTCGCACTTGATGATCGACGAATTTCAGGACGTTTCACCACAGATCGTCTCGTGGATTCGCGCAAGTCTGACGGAAATCCGCAGTCGTGGCCCGGCCATGCACGTCGGGCGGGGCGCGCAGCGTTCGTCGTTGCTGTGCGTCGGTGATGACTGGCAGTCGATTTACGGTTGGCGCGGCAGTTCGCCGAGTTATTTCATGGCGTTCGACAAGGAGTTCCCGTCGCCGAGCACTACGCGGGTAATGCTCAGTGATAACTACCGCAGTCACCAGCACATCATTGATGCCGCTGAACATATCGTTCGCGCGGCGCCGGCGATTCCGGGCAAAAAAGCCAAGGCCAGCGGCGCACCCAAGCCGTTGCAACCGGTCAACGTGCTGGAACGCGACGATCAGGCCTTGGGCCAGCGCCTTGCCGAACATTATCGTCAAGGTCATTCGATCTTGATGCTTTATCGAAAAAGCAGCGATAAGTTATTGATTGAACAGCATATTCAGTCTGTAGTTAATGTTGATTCGAGCTTGCCGTACGAAGCGCGACGCCTGAAGCAACTGACCTACCACAGCGCCAAAGGCTTGCAGGCTGACGCGGTGTTTCTGCTCGGCGATTGCCAGCATCTGACCAGTTCGCCCTACAAGAATCAGGTCTATCGCATGGCGGGCCTGGGCAAGTCGGGCGACAGCGAGCCCTACGACACGGCGCAAAAAGACGAAATCCTGCGCCTGGCGTATGTCGGCATCACGCGGGCGGTCAGCCATTGCTACTGGTATGTCGAACCGCAGGAAGCGCAAGCGGTGAACATGCCCCGGGCGTCCGACCGGGTGGCCAAGGGCAAGCCGTTCTTCATTGATCACCGCACCGCCAAGCAAACCGCGTGAGCACAAAAAAGCCCGCATCGCTGCGGGCTTTTCGTTTTAAATCATAAGCTTACGCGTAACTCCTGAGAGACTCCGGTGGAACGAACGCTTCAAGTTCGTCCTCCACAGCCTCGATGATTCGCTCGACATCCGCTGCATTCATCACCGTCGCGCACGGGATCCCGGCGATAGCGATCATGGTTTCGCCGCTGGCACGATCGAACAGTCGGGCGATCATACTGCCCGGTGCGTCCATCGTTGCCTCGAAACCCATCGGATGGAAATGCCAGCGCATCAACTGGCATGCGTTGGGAAACGTGACTTTGCTTGACCCTTTATTCATATGTTGCCCGCCTTCTTCATCGAGCGCTTCCGTTTGCTCATGTTAGGTGGGAAGAGCCTTCATTGGCTCAACCGGTGACTGACATTAAAAGTAGCATCCGCATGTGAAATTCCTGTGAGATTTTTCAGTTCATTTTGCGATTGCTTCGCATTTTTTGATGTAAGTCACGGCCTACGCAATCATCGCCAAAACGCCATTACGGATTAGTCATTGAAGCCTGTGGCGAACTTGGGCAAGCTCGGGTTTTTTGCGCCGAGCCTTTTATGCACGCCGACGACGACGGCCCTGAACAGACCCAAGCCACGGCTGCAACGGTCATGCGCTATCACCTGAGCTGGAAACACCGCGACCTCGACAGCGTCATGGCGCTGTATCATCCGGACATTCAGTACAACGATTTCTTCCAGAACCGCGTGCTCGGCCTCAACGAGTTACGCGAGTACGTGCGCGTCAGCATGCCGCGAGAATCCGACGAACTGCTTGAGCATTGCGACCGTATTCGCGTCGACGGCAACACCGCTTTCATTCAATACGAAGTGACCTTGCGCGGCGGCGACGGACTGGTGTCGTTTCGCTCCAGCGAGGCGCTCACGGTCAGGGACGGGCTGATCTGGCGCGTCAACGAATACGCTTCGCTGGTGCGCACGCAAACGGCGGGCAAGGCCTCGTCAAGTCAGCGCCCGGCAGTCAGTCGCCTGGGCTTGTCGCCGCGTCAGTTGAGTTTTATGGCCGAAGACCTGCAGCAGTATTTCGAAAAGCAACAGCCGTATCTTGATCCCGAACTCGATTTGCAGCGGGTGGCGAAGGAGTGCGGGTACAGCCGCAATCAGATTTCCTATCTGCTCAACCAGGTGCTTGGGCAAAGCTTCTATCGCTACGTCAATCAGGCGCGCCTGCAACATCTGCTGCGCTCGCTCGATAACGCCACGCCGCCGGTGCGCATCGATGAACTGGCTTTCGCTGCGGGTTTCAATTCGTTATCGGCGTTCTACAGCTGTTTCCGCCAGCACACCGGCCAGTCGCCGAAGGCTTACGCCAAACAAATTTCTTTGCGGGCACGCGCGCAAGACATCCACTGAGCACAGCCACTAGGATCGACGCCATCGAAGGTTTTCAGTGGCGGAGTCTTGCATGCCGGCGTGGCGCACTATCAGTTTGTGGATGGACCAACTCGATGAGCCGCTGACCGCGCGGCCCGAGCTTGAGCGTGATCTGGACGTCGACGTGGCGATCATCGGCGCCGGTTACACCGGGCTGTGGACCGCGTACTACCTGAAGAAACTCGCGCCGGGACTCGACATCGCGATTGTCGAAGCACAGACCGCCGGTTTCGGCGCTTCCGGTCGCAATGGCGGCTGGTTGATGGGCAACCTGCTCGGCGAAGATCGGTTATTGGGCGGCCTCTCGCCAGAGCAGCGTCGCGCGTCCTTCGATCTGCTGCACAGCATTCCCGATGAAGTGGAAGTCGTCCTCGAACGCGAAGGCATCGATTGCGATTACCGCAAGGGCGGCGTGCTGTACTGCGCGGCGCGTTATCCGGAACAAGAAGCCTCTCTGCGCGAGTACTTGGGCAAACTGCACGCCCAAGGCCTGACCGATGACGATTATCGTTGGCTCAGCCCCGAGCAACTGGCCCAGCAGATCCGCGTCGCCAAGCCTTATGGCGGGATTTACGCGCCGCACGTGGCGACCATCCACCCGGCGAAACTGGTGCGCGGCCTGGCGCGCATCGTGCAGAGCATGGGCGTGAAGATCTACGAAAACAGCCCGGTTACCCATTGGCAGTCGGGCAGTCTACGCACGGCGAAAGCCTCCGTGCGCAGTCGCTGGATTGTGCCAGCCGTCGAAGGTTATTCGGTGACCTTGCCACCGCTGGGCCGCTATCAGCTACCGGTGCAAAGCCTGATTGTCGCCACCGAGCCATTGTCTGCCGCGACTTGGGACGAAATTGGCCTCAACCGTGGTCAGGCGTTCAGCGAATTCAGTCGTCAGGTCACTTACGGCCAGCGCAGTGCCGACAATCGGCTGATCTTCGGCGCCCGTGGCGGTTACCAGTTCGCTGGCAAGCTGCGCCATAACTTTGATCTGACTCGTGATGAAGTCGAGTTGCGCCGTTATCTGTTCGGCGAACTGTTCCCGCAGCTGAAAAACGTGCAGATCACCCACGCCTGGGGCGGCAACCTCGGGATGTCCCGGCACTTCAAACCGCACATGCTTTGCGATCGTGCCAACGGCATCGCGTTGTCCGGCGGATATGGCGGGGAGGGCGTCGGCGCTAGCAATCTCGGCGGCCGCACCCTGGCGGACTTGATTCTTGAGCGCGACACCGAACTGGTTCGCCAGCCGTGGGTGCTGCCGGACGGCGGCATTCATGCGCTGCGCGCGTGGGAGCCGGAGCCGTGCCGCTGGCTTGGCTACAACGCGATCATCAAAAGTTTCGTCCACGAAGACCAGACCCTGGCCAACCCGGCGACCGCGCCATGGCGGCGCAAACTCGCCAGCCAGGTGGCGGGTTTCATGGAAGGCTTCATGCATTGAACGTCGATTTACTTTAAGAAAGCCCAAAAGACAGGTCAGACCATGAGCATTACCCAGTTTAAAAACACCGCAACCCTGCAACTGGATGAGTCCAACCCGGTGGCCGTGCCCCTCGGCGAGCCGGTGGCGATTGCTTCGACCACCAGCGTCGAGCGCGATGACGGCGTCGAAACCGGCGTCTGGGAATGCACGCCCGGGCGCTGGCGTCGGCAGATCACCGCGCAGGAGTTCTGCCATTTCATTTCCGGGCGCTGCACGTTCACCCCCGACGGTGGCGGCGAAACCCTGCACATACAAGGTGGCGACGCACTGATGTTGCCGGCCAACACGCTCGGTATCTGGGATATCCAGGAAACCGTGCGCAAGAGCTACGTGCTGATTTTCTGATTGTTTGATCCTTTGATTGCCTGCCAACAAAAAAGAAAACCCACACAGGAATCGATCCATGATCCGCAAGACCCTCGCTCTGGCACCGCTGATGCTCGCCGTTTCCCTTGCTCAGGCAGCGGAAACGGTCAAGGTTTACAACTGGTCCGACTACATCGCGCCGGACACCACCAAGAACTTCGAAAAAGAGACGGGCGTGGGGGTCACCTATGACGTCTACGACAGCAACGAAACCCTCGACGGCAAGTTGATGACCGGCAAATCCGGTTACGACGTGGTGTTTCCGTCCAACCACTTCATGGCCCGGCAGATTCAGGGCGGGGCGCTGAAGAAGCTCGACAAGAGCCAGTTGCCGAACTGGAAAAACCTCAATCCGGTGCTGCTCAAAGCGCTGCAGACCAACGACCCGAACAACGAACACGGCTTCCCTTATCTGTGGGGCAGCACTGGCATCGGCTACAACATCGCCAAGGTTAAAGCGGTGCTGGGTGACGATGCGCCCGTGGATTCCTGGGACCTGATCTTCAAGCCCGAGTACATGGAAAAACTGCAGAAGTGCGGTGTGGCGATCCTCGACAACGGCCCGGAATTACTGCCGGCGGCGCTCAACTACCTGGGCCTGCCGCACCACAGCAAAAATCCCGAAGACTATAAAAAAGCTGAAGCACTGCTGATGAAAGTGCGGCCGTACGTCAGCTACTTCCATTCCTCGAAATACACCAGCGACCTGGCCAATGGCGATATCTGCGTGGCGGTCGGTTTCTCTGGCGACATCCTGCAGGCCGAGAACCGCGCCAAGGAAGCCAAGAATGGTGTCGACATCGGCTACAACATTCCCAAGGAAGGCGCAGCCATCTGGTTCGACATGGTCGCCATGCCGGCCGATGCGCCGGACGAGAAGGCCGGTTACGCCTTCATGAACTACCTGCTGCGCCCGGATGTGATGGCCGGCATCAGCAACTACGTGCACTACGCCAATGGTAACGAGCAGGCCGACAGCCTGATCGACCCGGCGATCAAGAACGACACCAAGGTTTACCCGAGCCCGGAAATGATGGGCAAGCTGTTTGCGCTGGAGGCGATGCCGTTGAACATTGACCGGATCCGCACGCGGGTGTGGAACAAGATCCGGACTGGTAGCTAATCACCCAGGCATACATAAATCCCTGTGGGAGCGAGCCTGCTCCGGGCGGCGTTCCGACGAAGGCGATCTGTCATTCAACATCAATGTTGTCTGACTCGACGCCTTCGTCGGAACGCCGCCCGGAGCAGGCTCGCTCCCACAATGTCTTTCAGCGTTTAAAGGGTTGATATCAATACAATGTCATTGCACTAATAAAGTGCAGCAAAGTGAGACGCATCTAACAAAAAACAACTTACCCATATTTAATATTTAAATAGAAAATCGTCAGACAATTAGGCAAAAGCACCGCAACTAAAACATTCTTTCGACCTCGCACGCTTTGTTTACGGCAGTTTCCGGAAACAGCTCGATTTGATCTCAAAAAAATCCTTTACGGCAGATTTCAAATTGTGTCAGGTTTCTTACGCCTTCATTGGGCGAGTGATAGGACGATCTCGCCAGAGAGAGTCCTATCGGACAAAAACTGTTCCATTGCTAAACAAGGAAGTGTGTTTATGTCGAAAGTTAAAACGAATGCTATTGATACCGCCGAACAGGCTTTCCAGCTGTCAGCCTTCAGCTCGGCGTACAACCAGATCAATAGCTTCAGCCATCAGTACGACCGCGGTGGCAACCTCACGGTCAATGGCAAACCCTCCTTTTCCGTCGACCAGGCCGCAACCCAGTTGCTGCGCGACGGCGCTGCCTACCAGGACAAGGATGGCAGCGGCAAGATCGAACTCACCTATACGTTCCTGACCTCGGCATCGTCCAGCACGATGAACAAGCACGGGATCACTGGGTTCAGTCAGTTCAGTGCACAACAACAGGCCCAGGCCAAGCTCGCCATGCAATCCTGGGCTGACGTGGCCAACGTGACCTTCACCGAGAAAGCCTCGGGCGGTGACGGCCACATGACCTTCGGTAACTACAGCGGTGGTCAGGATGGCGCTGCAGCGTTCGCCTATCTGCCAGGCACCGGCGCCGGTTATGACGGCACCTCGTGGTACCTGATCAACAGTGGCTACACGCAGAACAAGAATCCGGATCTGAACAACTACGGTCGTCAGACCCTGACTCACGAAATCGGCCACAGCCTGGGCCTCGCTCACCCTGGTGACTACAACGCCGGGAATGGCAATCCGACCTACAACGACGCGTCCTACGGCCAAGACACTCGCGGCTATAGCGTCATGAGCTACTGGAGCGAAAGCAACACCAATCAGAACTTCAGCAAGGGCGGTGTCGAAGCGTATTCGTCCGGCCCGCTGATGGACGATATCGCTGCCATCCAGAAGCTGTACGGTGCCAACACCACCACCCGTACCGGTGACACCACCTACGGCTTCAACTCCAACACTGGCCGTGATTTCCTCAGCGCTTCGTCGTCGAGTGACAAAGTGGTGTTCTCGGTGTGGGACGCGGGCGGCAAGGATACTCTGGACTTCTCGGGCTTCACCCAGAACCAGAAGATCAACCTCAATGACGCCTCGTTCTCCGACGTTGGCGGCATGGTGGGCAACGTATCCATCGCCAAAGGCGCGATCATCGAGAACGCTATCGGCGGTTCCGGCAACGATCTGCTGATCGGTAACAGCGTGGCCAACGAACTCAAGGGCGGTGCCGGCAACGACATCCTCTGGGGTGGCGGTGGTGCTGACAAGCTGTGGGGCGGCGCCGGTTCGGACACCTTTGTGTTCGCGGCCAGCTCGGACTCCAAGCCAGGTGCGATTGATCAGATCCTCGATTTCGTCAGCGGTCTCGACAAAATCGATCTGACCGGTATCACCAACGGTGCCGGCCTGCACTTCGTCAGCAGCTTCACCGGTTCTGCCGGTGACGCCATCCTGACTTCGTCGGGTGGCAATAGCCTGCTGTCGGTGGACT
This sequence comes from Pseudomonas sp. ok266, assembly GCF_900110195.1. Lineage (NCBI taxonomy): Bacteria > Pseudomonadati > Pseudomonadota > Gammaproteobacteria > Pseudomonadales > Pseudomonadaceae > Pseudomonas > Pseudomonas sp. ok266. The sequence continues at coordinate 363,494 of NZ_FOCU01000004.1, forward strand.
TCTCCGGGCACGGCGTGGCGGACTTCCAGGTCAGCACCGTTGGCCAGGCAGCCACCAGCGACATCGTGGCGTGATGTAGAAGTGGAAAGCGGCGTGTGATACGCCGCTTTCTCCACTTGCATCGTGTTGCTCGGTAAGCAAGGCTACACGCCGGAGCGAATATTCCTATGATCTGTAAAGCTTTTACCTACAAGGCAATGGCGTGGCTCTCGGCGGCGCTGATCATGATTTCAGGAGAAACCAGCATGGCAAGCAGCCTCAGACTTGAAGAACCTTCAGTATTTGCCGGGCAGTGGCAAGCGACGTTGTCCACCCGAGGTGAGGACCCGCAAGCGCAAAAGCAGCAGGACAAACCTTCCAATACCTGCGCCCTGGTATTGAATGTAAACAAGACCTTGGGAGAGGGCGCCGATTGCCTCGGTGCATGGCTTGAGCAAACATCGATCGGCTGGTTTCCCGACCCTGACGGCCTGTCCATCACCGGCAAGGAAGGCTCAAGAATCCAGTTCTTCAGCCGACAACGTGACGGGCTTTATCTGACCACTTTGAAGTCGGGCCTGGTGATTACACTTGAGCGCGCAGCGCAATAGTAATGATGATCCAGTTTTCGACAAGGTTTTAATATAAAGCGCCACAAGCTGGTTATAAGAAACGCCGAACGACAACTGCACCGCTGTTATTTGCGCAAGTTGTTATGAAAGTGTAAACGGGTACTTGCAAGTCATCTTTCGCAGGTAAGCGGAACATTAATTGAAGCCCCGCCCAAGTGTGGCGGGCCCAATCATTTCAGGAAAAATCGATGAAGATGGCGAAGGCCCCAGCCACCGCTCCCTTATTCAAGGCATTGGGTGACTACAAAAGTATCCTGATCAGCGTCGGCTGTTTTACCGCACTGATTAACGTGCTGATGCTGGTGCCCTCCATCTATATGCTCCAGGTCTATGACCGGGTGCTGTCGTCGCAGAACGAAACGACCCTGGCGATGTTGTCGCTGATGGTGGTCGGTTTCTTCGCCTTTATAGGCCTGCTGGAAGTGGTGCGCAGCTTTATCGTGATTCGCATCGGCAGCCAGTTGGAGCGCCGCTTCAACCTGCGCGTCTACCAGGCGGCGTTCGAGCGCAACCTGTTCAAGGGCGAGGGCAACGCCGGGCAATCACTGGGCGATCTAACACACATTCGTCAATTCGTTACCGGGCCTGCGCTGTTCGCGTTTTTCGATGCGCCATGGTTCCCGGTCTACCTGTTTGTGATTTACCTGTTCAACGTCTGGCTCGGTGTGCTCGCCACAGCAGGCGCACTGCTGCTGATCGGCCTGGCCTGCCTCAACGAATACATGACCAAAAAGCCGCTGGGCGAAGCGGCCGGTTATTCGCAGAAGTCCAGCCAGTTGGCCACCAGCCATTTGCACAATGCCGAAACCATTCAGGCGATGGGCATGCTCGGTTCGCTGCGCAAGCGCTGGTTCCAGGTGCATTCGCGTTTCCTCGGCCTGCAAAACCAGGCCAGTGACACCGGTGCGGTGATCAGCTCGTTGAGCAAAACCCTGCGCCTGTGCCTGCAATCGTTGGTGTTGGGCCTGGGTGCTTTGCTGGTGATCAAGGGTGATATGACCGCCGGGATGATGATCGCCGGTTCGATCCTGATGGGCCGCGTGCTCAGTCCGATCGACCAGTTGATTGCGGTGTGGAAACAGTGGAGCGGGGCGAAGCTGGCTTACCGCCGTCTCGACGCATTGCTGCAAGCGTTCCCGCCGAGTGACGACGCTATGGCGCTGCCGGCGCCGAAAGGCCAGATCACCTTCGAACAAGTCAGCGCCGGTCCACCGGGGCAACGTGCGGCGACCCTGCAAATGGTCAATTTCAACTTGGGCGCCGGTGAAGTGCTGGGTGTGCTGGGTGCTTCCGGTTCCGGCAAGTCGACGCTGGCCCGTGTGCTGGTCGGGGTCTGGCCGACCCTCGGCGGCACCGTGCGTCTCGATGGCGCGGATATCCATCGCTGGAACCGCGACCAACTCGGACCCTATATCGGTTATCTGCCGCAAGACATCGAGCTGTTCAGCGGCAGCATCGCCGAGAACATTGCGCGTTTCAGCGAGGCCGATCCGCAGAAAGTCGTCGCCGCTGCGCAACAGGCCGGCGTCCACGAAATGATCCTGCGCCTGCCGCAAGGCTACGACACGCAACTGGGCGAGGACGGCAGTGGTTTGTCCGGCGGCCAGAAGCAGCGCGTGGCATTGGCGCGTTCAATGTACGGCACACCGAGCCTGGTGGTGCTGGATGAACCGAACTCCAACCTCGACACCGTCGGCGAAGCCGCATTGGCCAGCGCCATCGCCGCGCTTAAAGCGCAAGGCACCACGGTGGTGCTGGTGACGCACCGTTCTTCGGTACTGGCCCAGGCCGACAAATTGCTGGTCCTCAATGACGGGCGTCTGCAAGCTTTCGGCCCGAGTCAGGACGTGCTCAAGGCACTTTCCGGCCAGCAAGAACAACAACGGGAAAAACCTGCACCGGCACCGGGCGGGCTCAGCATGAGCCGTCAGTATCAGCCCTCGACAAGGAATTCGGGTGTATGAGCAGCGCAAGCATGAACACTGAAAACGAAGCGAGCATGGAACACGCCTACATCACCGAACGCCCGGAGCGCGATGCGAAGTTTTTCGCGCGCATGGGCTGGATTCTGGCGATCGTTGGCGCCGGCAGTTTCTTCACCTGGGCGGCCCTGGCGCCGCTGGATCAAGGTATTCCGGTGCAAGGCACGGTCGTTGTGTCGGGCAAGCGCAAAGCTGTGCAGTCGATGAGCAGCGGCGTGGTCAGCCGGATCCTGGTGCGCGAAGGCGAAATCGTCAAGCAGGGCCAGCCGCTGTTCCGCCTCGATCAAACGCAAGTCGCCGCTGACGTGCAGTCGCTGCAAGCGCAATACCGCATGGCCTGGGCCAGTCTCGCGCGCTGGCAGGCTGAGCGTGACAACCTCAAGCAAGTGACCTTTCCGGCTGAGCTGAGCAATGATCCGGACCCGCGTCTGGCACTGGTACTGGAAGGTCAGCGGCAATTGTTCAGCAGCCGTCGCGAGGCCTACTACCGCGAGCAGGCCGGACTGCGCGCAAGCATCGAAGGCGCCACCGCGCAACTGGCCGGCATGCGCCGCGCCCGCACTGATCTCAATGCTCAGGCCGACTCGCTGCAACAACAGTTGAGCAACTTGCAACCGCTGGCCGACAACGGCTACATCCCGCGCAACCGCTTGATGGAATACCAGCGCCAACTGTCGCAAGTGCAGCAGCAACTGGCGGAAAACACCGGTGAAAGCGGTCGCGTGGAGCAGGGCATCCTCGAGTCGCGGCTGAAACTGCAACAGCACGCCGAGGAATACCAGAAGGAAGTCCGCACGCAACTGGCCGACGCGCAGTTGAAAAGCGTGACTCTGTCGGAGCAACTGACTTCCGCCGGTTTCGACCTGCAACACAGCGAAATCATCGCCACTGCCGATGGCGTGGCGGTCAACCTCGGCGTGCACACCGAAGGCGCGGTGGTGCGTCAGGGTGAAACGTTGCTGGAGATCGTCCCGCAAGGCACCACGCTGGAAGTGGAAGGGCACTTGCCGATCAACCTGATCGACAAGGTCGGCGCGCATTTGCCGGTGGACATCCTGTTTACCGCGTTCAACCAGAGCAAAACCCCGCGTGTACCGGGAGAAGTCAGCCTGATTTCCGCCGACCAGATGGTCGATGAGAAAACCGGCGTGCCGTACTACGTGTTGCGCAGCAGTGTCAGCGACCAGGCCATGGAAAAACTCAACGGTCTGGTGATCAAGCCCGGCATGCCGGCAGAAATGTTCGTGCGTACGGGTGAGCGTTCACTGCTCAACTATCTGTTCAAACCGCTGCTTGACCGGGCCGGCTCTGCGCTGACCGAAGAATAAGGATGTGCGGCTGTATGAATAAGCTTTCCACGCTCGCAGCAGCATTCTTGCTGCTCGCGAGTCACTCGGCAGTGGCGGCCATGGGGCCGTTCGAGATCTACGAACAGGCGTTGCGCAATGACCCGGTGTTCCTCGGCGCGATAAAGGAACGCGATGCCGGCCTGGAAAACCGCGCCATCGGCCGCGCCGGCCTGTTGCCGCGCATCGGTTACACCTACAACAAGGGGCGCAACTCGTCGAAAGCTACGTCTCTCGATGAGCGCGCGCGTAACCGTACCGACGATCGTAACTACAGCAGTTACGGCTCGGCGCTGACCCTGCAACAACCGCTACTCGACTACGAGGCTTATGCCGCGTATCGCAAAGGTGTCGCGCAATCGTTGTTTGCCGACGAGAACTTTCGCGGCAAGAGCCAGGAGTTGCTGGTTCGCGTGCTGGACAACTACACCAAGGCACTGTTCGCGCAGGATCAGATCGACATCGCGCAGGCGAAGAAGAAGGCGTACGAGCAGCAGTTCCAGCAGAACGAACACATGTTCAAGCAGGGCGAGGGCACGCGTACCGATATTCTCGAGGCTGAGTCGCGTTATGAACTGGCGACTGCCGAAGAGATCGAAGCGCGCAACGAACAGGACGCCGCACTACGGGAACTGGGTGCACTGGTCGGCACGCCGGCGGTGGACATCGGGGATCTGGCGCCGCTCGATCAGAACTTCCAGACCTTCGCGCTGATGCCTGCCAATTACGATACCTGGCATGAAATGGCGGTGAGCAATAACCCGAATCTGGCTTCGCAACGCCAAGCCGTGGAAGTCGCGCGGTATGAAGTGGAGCGCAATCGTGCCGGGCATTTGCCGAAAGTCAGCGCCTATGCCTCGATGCGCCAGAACGAATCGGAAAGTGGCAACACCTACAACCAGCGCTATGAAACCAACACCATCGGTTTTGAAGTCAGCGTGCCGTTGTATGCCGGTGGCGGGGTGTCGGCGTCGACGCGTCAGGCCAGCCGCACTATGGAGCAGGCGGAGTACGAGCTGGACGGCAAGACGCGTGAGACGTTGATTGAACTGCGGCGGCAGTTCAGCGCTTGTTTGTCCGGGGTGAGCAAATTGCGCGCTTATCAGAAGGCATTGAGCTCGGCGGAAGCGCTGGTGGTGTCCACCAAGCAAAGCATCCTCGGTGGTGAGCGGACCAACCTCGACGCGTTGAACGCCGAGCAGCAGTTGTTCACCACGCGCCGCGATCTGGCGCAGGCGCGGTACGACTATTTGATGGCCTGGACCAAGTTGCATTACTACGCCGGGACCTTGAACGAGCAGGATCTGGCGCGGGTGGATGAGGCTTTTGTGGTCGCTCAACAGCCCTCACCCTAACCCTCTCCCAGGGGGAGAGGGGACTGATCCGGGGATATTGCAGAAGTACACCGACGTGAACGAGCGGCACCGAATCCAGCATCGAGCCGGTTTTTCAGGTCGATGCGAGACCAGCTGAATCCACAATCGACGCGGTTTTTCACGTCGATGCATGACGCAAGACATCTCGGTCAGCTCCCTCTCCTGAGGGAGAGGGCTGGGGTGAGGGGATGAGCGACGCGGTTTTTCAGCTCGATGCATGACGCAAGACACCGCCGTCAGCTCCCTCTCCTGAGGGAGAGGGCTGGGGTGAGGGGATGAGCGACGCGGTTTTTCAGGTCGATGTAAGACGCAAAACACCTAGGTCAGCTCCCTCTCCTGGGGGAGAGGGTTGGGGTGAGGGGAACAGGCAACACCGCAAAAGAACCTGCATAAAACAATAAAAGTGAGTGGTGAACATGGACGTACGCATCAAGCCAATTTCGGTCGGTACCCTGCTGCTTGTGATTTCCGCAACCCAGGCTCAGGCGCAATATCTCGAAACCGGCCAACCCGGCGATCCCGGCAGTTGGCGCAGCGCCGAATTCCTCCGCGACTGGGGCCTGAGCCGGATGCAGGCCGAGCAAGCCTACGCCGCCGGCATCACCGGTAAAGGCGTGAAAATCGGCGCCCTCGACTCCGGTTTCGATGCCGCCCACCCGGAATTTGCCAGCGACCGCTATCACCCGGTAATGGCCAGCGGCAGCTACATTGACGGTTCACTGTTCAACGTCAATGGCATCCTCAACCCCAACAACGACTCCCACGGCACGCATGTCGTTGGCACCATGGGCGCCTCACGCGACGGTACCGGCATGCACGGCGTGGCGTACAACGCGCAGATCTACGTCGGCAACACCAACAAAAACGACAGCTTCCTCTTCGGCCCCAACCCCGATCCGCGCTATTTCAAGGCGGTATACGACGCCCTCGCCGATGCCGGCGTGCGCGCGATCAACAACAGTTGGGGCAGCCAGCCGCCGGATGTCAGCTACCGGACACTGGCCGATCTGCACGCCGCGTACGCTCAGCACTGGAATAAAGGCACCTGGCTCGATGCGGCAGCGGATGTTTCCCGGCGCGGCGTGATCAACGTATTCAGCGCCGGCAACAGCGGCTATCCGAACGCCAGCGTGCGTTCCGCGCTGCCGTACTTTCAGCCGGATCTGGAAGGCCACTGGCTGGCCGTGTCGGGCCTCGATCAAAGCAATCAGCAAAAGTACAACCAGTGCGGCCTCGCCAAATACTGGTGTATCACCACGCCGGGGGCGAAGATCGACAGCACCATTCCCGGCGGTGATTACGCGATCAAGTCCGGCACCTCGATGTCGGCGCCACATGCGACCGGGGCACTGGCGCTGGTGATGGAACGCTACCCGTACATGACCAATCAGCAGGCGCTCGAAGTGCTGCTGACTACCGCGACGCAACTGGATGGCTCTGTCACCGCTGCGCCGACCGAGCGGGTCGGCTGGGGCGTGGTCAACCTGAACCGGGCGATGCGCGGGCCAGGGCAATTGCTCGGTGCGTTTGATGCCAACTTGGGGGCAGGGCAGCGCGATGTCTGGAGCAATGACATCTCCGACAAGGCGTTGATTCAGCGGCAGGCGGAAGACCTCGCCGAGCACAGCGCCTGGCAGCAAACCCTGCAAGACAAGGGCTGGCAGAACGGCGTTGCTGCCGGTGCCAGTCAGCAGGATCAGACCGATTACGCGGTCGGCACTGCCCGTGATACGGCAGCGGCGAGCCGGGTGTATCAAGGCAGCCTGATCAAGTCCGGCGGCGGCCAGTTGATCCTCACCGGCGACAACACCTATCGCGGTGCAACCACGGTCAATGGCGGCTTGCTCACGGTCAACGGCTCGCTGACGTCTGCCGTGACGGTGAATGACAGCGGCAGCCTCGGCGGTTCCGGCCGCATCGCCGCGTTGACCGCCAATAGCGGCGGCCGCGTGGCGCCGGGCAACTCCATCGGCACCTTGAATGTCGCTGGCGATGTGAACTTCGCGCCGGGCTCGACCTACGCCGTTGAACTGTCGCCAACCAGCAGCGACCGCATCGTTGCCGGCGGCACCGCCACTATCAGCGGCGCCACGGTCAGCCTGTCGCTGGAAAACAGCCCGACGCTGCTCAGCACCACCGAGGTGCAAAGCCTGCTCGGTCGCCAGTACGACATCCTGCAAGCGGCCGGCGGCATTCAGGGCCAATTCGGTGCCGTGCTGCCGAATTACCTGTTTATCGGCGGCAGCCTCGACTACGCCGCCAATGGCATTCAACTCGATATCGAACGTAACTCGACCACCTTCGCCAGTGTCGGGCAAACGCCGAATCAGCGCTCGGTGGCGGCTGCCGTCGAAGGTTTGGGCGCGGGTAGCTCGGTGTACGAAAGCCTGTTGCGTTCACCCGATGCGAGTTCCGCACAACAGGCGTTTCAGCAGTTGAGCGGCGAGATCTACCCGGCGTTGAGTTCGATGCTGATCAACGACAGCCGCCAGTTGCGTGACGCAGTAGGCGAGCGTCTGCACGACACAACTGCTGCGCAAAGCAATGGCTGGGTCAAGGCGCTCGGCGCCTGGGGCACGACCGGTTCGAGCCACGACACGGCGGGCTACAACACCTCGATTGGCGGGCTGCTGGCCGGTGTCGATGGCGCGCTGGACGAGCAGACCCGCATCGGTCTGGTCAGCGGTTACAGCGACAGTTCGCTGAGCATGGGTTCGGGCACGCATTCCTCGGCCAAGGTCGACAGCTATCACCTCGGCGCGTACGCCGGCCGTGAACTCGGCGCGTGGCGCTTGAGCACCGGCGCGGCCTACAGCTGGCATCGCGCCGATGTGAAACGCGACCTGCAATACGGCAACGTCAGTGCCAAACAAAAAGCCAAGGTCGATGCGGCGACCACGCAAGTGTTCGGCGAGGCGGCTTATCGCTTGCACCTGCAACCACTGGCGCTGGAGCCATTCGCCAACCTGGCTTACGTGCATCTGGACACTGAAGGTTTGACCGAGAAGGGCGACGCTGCGGCGTTGAAAAGCTCCGGCGATCAACGTGACGCGGTGCTGAGCACCCTCGGCGTGCGAGCGATCAAGACCTTCAATCTTTCGCCCGCGCAATCACTCGACGTGAGTGGCCATCTCGGCTGGCAGCACAGCCTCAGCGACATCGACTCCGAGCAGCATCTGCGCTTTGCCAGCGGTGGCACGCCTTACGCGGTGGAGAGTTCCGCGTTGGTACGCGATGCCGCACTGGTCGGCGTGCAGGCCAGCCTCGCGCTGAGCCGCGATGTACGGGTCAACCTTGATTACAACGGACAACTGGCCAGTCGCGAAAAGCTGCATGGCGTTGGCCTGAGCCTGAACTGGCAGTTCTAACTGCCGCGCTCCGATCGTTCCCACGCTCTGCGTGGGAATGCAGCCCGTGACGCTCCGCGTCACTGGACGCAGAGCGTCCCTAGAGGCATTCCCTCGCGGAGCGTGGGAACGATCAACAGCTGAAGAGACGGATTTTTCGCAACATCACTAAGGAAGGTCGCTGGATGAATAACAACAATACCCCCGCGCAAACGGGAGGCCGCTTTGCCCTGAAAACCCTCACGCTCGCCGTGCTCTGTGCCATCGGCACCGCCCACGCCGCACCCTACGTGGAGAGCGGTCGTACGGGCGATCCGTCGAGTTGGCGCAGTGCCGAGTTCCAGGCCGATTGGGGCCTGGGCGCGATCGGTGCCGATCACGCCTACGCCGCCGGCTATACCGGCAAAGGCGTGAAACTGGGGATCTTTGATCAGCCGGTGTATGCCGCGCACCCGGAGTTTTCCGGCAGCAATAAAGTCGTCACCCTGGTCACCAGCGGGATTCGCGAATACACCGACCCGTACATCCCGGTCAAAGCCGGCGATGCGTTCCGTTATGACGGTTCGCCCTCGGTCGGTTCCGACGGCAAACTCGGCGCCCACGGCACCCACGTTGGCGGCATTGCCGCCGGCAGTCGCGACGGCGGGCCGATGCACGGTGTGGCATTCGGTGCGCAGATCATCAGCGCCGACAACGGCGACCCGGGCCCGGAAGACGGCATCGTTCGCGGTAACGACGGCGCGGTGTACAAGGCCGGTTGGGACGCATTGATCGCCAGCGGCGCGCGGATCATCAACAACAGCTGGGGCATCGGCATCACTGACCGTTTCGACCTCGGCGGCCGCGATCCGGCGTACCCGCACTTCACCGTCAATGACGCGCAAGTGCAGTTCAACGAGATCCGCACGCTGCTCGGCAGCAAGCCCGGCGGCGCCTACGACGGTGCGATTGCCGCCGCACGCAGCGGCATCGTGACGATCTTCGCCGCCGGCAACGACTACAACCTCAACAACCCGGACGCCATCGCCGGTCTCGGCTATTTCGTTCCGGACATCGCGCCGAACTGGATCACCGTCGCTGCGCTGCAGAAGAACCCGGATCTGGCCAGCGCCAACCCGTACATCATGAGTACGTTCTCTTCGCGTTGCGGCTATACCGCGAGTTTCTGCGTCTCGGCGCCGGGCACAAAGATTTTCAGCTCGATCATCGAAGGCACCAACGCCGACAACCTGACCACCGGTTACAAAAACTACAACGGCACCTCGATGGCCGCGCCGCATGTCGCCGGTTCCATGGCGGTGCTGATCGAGCGCTTCCCGTACATGAGCGGTGATCAGGTCGCCACGGTCTTGCGCACTACGGCCACCGACCTCGGCGCACCGGGCATCGACGCCTTGTACGGCTGGGGCATGATCAACCTGCGCAAGGGCATCGACGGCCCGTCGATGTTCGTCACTGAGCAGGACATTCCAGCGGAATTCCGTATCGACGGCGCTTACGGCTCCGGCCAGTTTGTCGCGGATCTGCCGGGCATCGGCGCAATCATCGATCAAGGCAAACCGACCGAGCGTGTGTGCACCGACATTACCTGCGGCCTCGACACCTGGCGCAACGACATTTCCGGCCACGGCGGTCTGACCAAGCAAGGTATCGGCACACTGGTGCTGACCGGCAACAACACTTACAGCGGCCCGACCCTGGTCAATCAGGGGCGCCTGGCCATCAACGGTTCGCTGCAATCGGCGGTGACGGTGAATGACGGCGGTATCCTCGGCGGCAATGGCCACATCGGCACGCTGTCGGTGAACAGCGGCGGTACGGTGGCGCCGGGTAATTCCATCGGCACAATGAATGTGGCCGGTGACGTGACCTTTGCACCGGGTTCGACCTACGCCGTAGAGCTGTCGCCGACCAGCAGCGATCAGATCATCGCCACTGGCAAAGCTGTCATCGAAGGCGCGACGGTGAGCATGTCGCTGGAAAACAGCCCGACGCTGCTGAGCACCAATGAAGTGCAAAGCCTGCTCGGCACGCGCTACAACATCCTGCAAGCGGCGGGCGGTATTGAAGGCCGCTTCGGTCAGGTGTTGCCGGATTACGCCTTTCTCGGCGGCACGCTGGCGTACTCGGCCGATGGCATCCAGTTGGCGGTCGGGCGTAACGACGCTTCGTTCGCCAGCGTCGGTTTGACGCCGAACCAGCGTGCGGTCGGTGCGGCGGCCGAGCGTCTGGGCGCTGGTAACGCGCTGTTTGAAACCCTGTTGCTGTCGCCGAATGCGGCGTCGGCGCAGCAAGCCTTCCAGCAGTTGTCCGGCGAGATCCATCCGGCCATTGGCACGATGCTGATCAACGACAGCCGATACCTGCGTGAAGCCGTTGGCGAACGTCTGCGCGAGCGTGATCTGTTCAACGCTGGCGCACCGACTGACGATCGCAGCAACGCCTGGGTCAAGGTCTTGGGTTCGTGGGGCAAGAGCGATGGCGGGCATGACAATGCCGACTCCAACAGCTCCATTGGCGGCCTGCTGGCCGGTGTTGACGGCTTGATCGCTGAAGATACCCGTCTGGGTTTCGTTACCGGTTATAGCGACAGCTCATTGAGCATGGGCAGCGGCACGCATTCGTCGGCGTCAGTCGACAGCTACCACTTGGGTGCGTACCTGGGCCATCAGATCGACGCGCTGCGTCTGACCGTCGGTGGCGCCTATAGCTGGCACCGTGTCGATGTCAAACGTGACCTGCAGTTCGGGGACGTGAGCGGAAAACAAAAGACCAAGCACGATGCCGCAACCACGCAAGTGTTCACCGAGGCCGCCTATGATCTGGGCCTGCAACCGATGAACCTGGAGCCGTTCGCCAATCTGTCCTATGTGCACCTGAACACCGAAAGCTTCACTGAAAAAGGTGACGCCGCCGCGCTGAAGGGCGGTGAGGACAACCGCGATGTGGTGCTGTCGACCCTCGGCGTGCGCGCCAAGCGCAGCTTCGCGCTGTCGGATCAGCATCAACTTGAGCTGGGTGCGAGCCTCGGCTGGCAGCACAACCTGAGCAACGTTGATGCCGACAGCCATCTGGCGTTTGCCAATGGCAACAGCGCGTTCACCGTGCAGAGCGTGTCGATGGATCGCGATGCGGCGGTGGTCGGTGTGCGTGCGGGTCTGGCGCTCAATCGCGATGTGCGGGTGAACCTGGATTACAACGGCCTGATCGGTAACAACGAGAAAGACCACGGCGTGGGTCTGACCCTCGACTGGCAGTTCTAAGGCGTTCCGGCAGTTCTGCGGAGCTGCCGGTTTTTGAAGGAAGAGAGAGCACAACATGGGACTGTTCGATTATAAAAATGCCGATGGCAAAGCGTTGTACAGCGACGCCATCGCACTGACGCTGTATGCCTACACGCCGACAGGCAAGCCGTTGCCGGCCACTGCTTGGGCGCCGCTCACGGCAACCGCGCTGGGTTATCAGGGCAAGGTCGGGCCGCAAGGCACGTTCTTCGGCGAGAAGGACGGCTTCACCAGTGCCGAGGCCGAAGTGCTCGGCAAGTATGATGCTGCCGGCAAATTGATTGGCATCGGCGTGGCCTTTCGCGGCACCGGTGGGCTGGGTTACAGCGATACTTTCGGCGACCTGAAAAACAACCTGCTGGCCGCCATCGGGCCTTCGGATTACGCGAGCAACTACGCGAAAAACGCCTTCGACAATCTGCTCAAGGCTGTCGCCGCGTTCGCCATTGCCAACGGCATCGGCGCCAAGGACGTGCTGCTCAGCGGCCACAGCCTCGGCGGGCTCGGGGTCAACAGCGTGGCCGAGTTGAGCGCGAGCAACTGGGGCGGCTTCTTTAAGGACGCCAACTACATCACCTTCGCCTCGCCAACCCAGAGCAGCACCGGCAACAATGTGCTGAACATCGGCTTTGAGAACGATCCGGTGTTCCGTGTACTCGACGGCACCACCTTCAGCAGCGCGTCGATGGGCAAGCACGACAAGCCGCACGATTCGACCACTGACAACATCGTCAACTTCAACGATAACTACGCGTCCACCGCGCAGAACCTGGTGCCGTTCAGCATCATCAATCCGTTGAACTGGTCGGCCCACAGCTCGCTGGGCTATGCCGATGGCTTGAATCGGGTGATCGATTCGAAGTTCTACAACCTGACGCATAAAGACTCGACGATCATCGTCTCCAATCTGGAAGAAGCTTCTCGCGGCAAGACCTGGGTCGAAGATCTCGGCCGCAGTGGCGAGCCGCACACCGGCAGCACGTTCATCATCGGCACCCAGAGCAGCGACTGGCTCAAGGGCGGCGCGGGCAACGACTTCCTCGAAGGCCTGGGCGGTGATGATCGGTTCCGTGATGACGGCGGTTACAACATCCTGCTCGGTGGCCAGGGCCACAACACCTTCGAACTGCAGAAACCGTTGCAGAACTTCAGCTTCGCCAACGATGGGGACGGCACGCTGTACGTGCGCGACGCCTACGGCGGCATCAGCATGACCCGCGACATCGGCGCGCTGGTGAGCAAGGAGTCGGGTTCGTGGTGGGGCAGCAAGGAAATCACCTGGAGCGTCACCGCCAAGGGTTTGACCAATGGCAACGAACTGACCCAGTACAACCATTCGCTCAGCGGCGATGGCTACGGCAATGCGCTGCACGCCACGGCTGACGGTGACTGGCTGTTTGGCCTCGGTGGCGACGACAAACTGATCAGCGACAAGGGTCATGTGACCTTCGTCGGTGGCGCCGGCAATGACGTGATGACCGCCGTGGGTGGCAACAACACCTTCCTGTTCAGTGGCGCGTTCGGTTTTGATGCCATCAACGGTTATCAGGGCAGCGACAAACTGGTGTTCATGGGCGTCGAAGGCGCGGGGCAGGGCTACGACTACAAGCAGCACGCGGCGCAGGCCGGCAACGACACCGTGCTGAAGATTGGCGACTTTGCCGTGACCCTGGTCGGGGTGGGAGTGGCTAACCTGTCGGACTCCAGTTTCATGTTCGCGTAGATCCAATGTGGGAGCGAGCTTGCTCGCGAATGCGTAGGGTCAGTTGAAGTATTGGTACCTGACACACCGCTTTCGCGAGCAAGCTCGCTCCCACAGTGAACAGCAACAAGTAGTACTGAAATGCTCCGGGGCGTCCCCGTGGGGCGCCCTGGCTGTGAGCTATCTCTAACAATTCCAACAAGAGAGAGGCAATAGCAATGGGTGTGTATGACTACAAGAACTTCGGCACAGCCGATTCCAAGGCGTTGTTCAACGATGCCATGGCGATCACGCTGTATTCCTATCACAACCTCGATAACGGCTTTGCCGCCGGTTATCAGCACAACGGTTTCGGCCTCGGCCTGCCCGCCACGCTGGTCACGGCGCTGCTCGGCGGCACCGATTCGCAAGGGGTGATTCCCGGCATTCCGTGGAACCCCGACTCGGAAAAACTCGCCCTCGACGCGGTGAAAAAGGCCGGCTGGACGCCCATCACCGCCTCGCAACTGGGCTATGACGGCAAGACCGATGCGCGCGGAACCTTCTTCGGCGAGAAGGCCGGCTACACCACCGCGCAAGTGGAAATCCTCGGCAAGTACGACGCCCAGGGCCATCTCACCGAACTCGGCGTTGCCTTTCGCGGCACCAGCGGCCCGCGGGAAAACCTGATCCTCGACTCCATCGGCGACGTGATCAACGACCTGCTCGCCGCCTTCGGTCCCAAGGATTACGCGAAGAATTACGTCGGCGAAGCCTTCGGCAATCTGCTCAATGACGTGGTGGCGTTTGCCAAGGCCAACGGCCTCAGCGGCAAGGACGTTCTCGTCAGTGGCCACAGCCTCGGTGGCCTGGCGGTCAACAGCATGGCCGACCTGAGCGGTGGCAAGTGGGGTGGTTTCTTTGCCGACTCCAACTACATCGCCTACGCCTCGCCAACGCAAAGCAGCACCGACAAAGTGCTCAACGTCGGCTACGAAAACGACCCGGTGTTCCGCGCCCTCGACGGCTCGACCTTCACCGGTGCTTCGATCGGCGTGCACGATGCGCCCAAAGTATCGGCCACCGACAACATCGTCAGCTTCAACGATCACTACGCCTCGACCGCGTGGAATCTGCTGCCGTACTCGATCCTCAACATTCCCACCTGGATCTCGCACTTGCCGACCGCGTATGGCGACGGCATGAATCGGGTGATCGACTCAAAATTCTACGACCTGACCAGCCGCGACTCGACGATCATTGTCGCCAACCTCTCGGACCCGGCGCGGGCCAACACCTGGGTACAGGACCTCAACCGCAACGCCGAAACCCATAAGGGCAGCACGTTCATCATTGGCAGTGACGCCAACGATCTGATCCAGGGCGGTAGCGGCAACGATTACCTGGAAGGCCGCGCCGGTAATGACACCTTCCGCGACAGTGGTGGCTACAACGTTATCCTCGGCGGGCAGGGCAGCAACACCCTCGATCTGCAAAGTGCGGTGAAGAACTTCGACTTCGCCAATGACGGTACCGGCAATTTGTACGTGCGCGACGCCAACGGCGGGATCAGCATCACCCGCGATATCGGCAGCATTGTCACCAAGGAACCGGGCTTTCTCTGGGGCCTGTTCAAGGACGACGTGACCCACAGCGTCACGGCCAGCGGCTTGAAGGTCGGCAACAACGTCACCGCGTACGAATCCAGCGTCAAAGGCACCAGCGGCGCCGATACGTTGAAGGCGCATGCCGGTGGCGACTGGTTGTTCGGGCTGGACGGCAACGATCACCTGATGGGTGGCGTCGGCAATGACGTGTTTGTCGGCGGCGCCGGTAACGACCTGATGGAGTCGGGGGGCGGGGCGGATACGTTTCTGTTCAACGGTGCGTTTGGGCAGGATCGGGTGCTCGGTTTCACGTCCAATGACAAACTGGTGTTTCTCGGTGTGCAGGGCGTTTTGCCGGCGGAGGATTTCCGGGCTCATGCTGCGACTGTCGGGCAGGACACGGTGCTGACGTTTGGCAACGATTCGGTGACGTTGGTCGGGGTGTCGCTGAATAGCCTGAGTGCTGACGGTGTAGTGATCGCCTGAGGTTGATGGGGCGCCTTTAAGGCCCCCTTCGCGAGCAAGCTCACTCCCACAGGGAATTTGTAAACGACGCAAATCCCCTGTGGGAGCGAGCTTGCTCGCGAAGAACGATAACGCGGTTTAAAAGTGACTCGATGGCCACGACCTGACTCAAACCCCTGCAAAACAGGAATTGCGGCCTAAAGCCAGCACGTGCACACACGTTCTATAGCTAGCCGCCATTGGGTACAGGAGATTCAAACGTGAAAGGTTTCAAGGGGTATGTCGGGTTCGTCGCACTGGCGCTGTGTTCGGCCAATGCCTGCGCCGATCTGCCTCAAAGTTCGATTCTGAGCCGTTACGGCGTCACCACCGAGCAACTGCCGAGCCCGCCGAAAACCGAGGCAGTCGAACCGGTCGAAGAGAAGAGCCGCTTTCAGATTCAGCCCGAACAACCGTTCGTGACCCTGCGCCTGGGTGACGGCAAGCAGCCACAAACCACCGGCAATCTGAGCATCGATCGCATGACGCAGCAGGATCTGGATCGTTGTCGGCGTTTGCAGGGCGAAGTGGTCAAGCGGGGTGGCACGTACATGCCGTGCGACGGCAGCCTGCCGGGCATGCCGACCTTCGAATAACACGCGATGATTGTTCCCACGCAGAGCGTGGGAGCGATCGACGCGAGCGAAACCTAGTCTTCTTCGCGAACGGTCGCCACTTCATCGGCACGGACCTTCACCTTGGCCCCGGAAATATCCTCGAACTCATAGAAGCCGTCCTTGGTTTTGGTCTTCGGCATGTCCTTGGTCAGGTACTGGGTGCCGTTCTGCAGGGTGACCACCGTCGGCGTCGAGCAACCGGCCAGTGCCAGCGCGGCGGCGATGGCGAAAGGGATGCCCAGTGACTTAATTTTCATACCCACCTCTAAATCCTCATTCGATGTGATGCCGAGCATTGTCGGCTCTCTAACGCGGTTGGTGCCATCCCCGGAGGAAAAGTTCGATAGCCCGGCGAAAAAATGCCATTGATCATTTTCCGTTTGCGCCGGGCAGGGCACAGCTGGTATCTGTACGCATAACCAGTACTCGCTTGCCATGGCCCAGAATCCCCGTGACTGCCAATCCCCTCGACGACCCGTTCTATTACCTTAACAACTTCCGGCAAGTGCTTGATTGGCTTGAGCTTCGTTATGCCGATGTAATGAGCGAACCGGAACACGCGTTCATCCGCGACTTCAAGGCCTTGCCGCGCGCGTCGCAGGGTTTGCTGGTGCGGATGGTCATGCGCAAGGGTGTGCATTTTCGTGCCGGCAAACTCAATTACATTGAAATCGGTGACATCGCCGAGGCCGCGCAGCCCTTGCTGGAGTACGGCTGGATCGACGAACACGCGCCGCTGGTCCTCGCCGAGTTGTTCGATGTGTTGCTCAAGGCCGAGATCCTGCAAGCGTTCGCAGCCTTTATCGAGCAACCCAAGGGCCGCAAGGACGATTGGCTGCCGCTCCTCGCCGAGCAGTTTGCAGAAGCTCGCAGCCTGCGCGACTGGGCGCCGCTGCTCGATGATCGCTTGTTCAGCCTGACGATCATGGACCTGTGCGATCGCTTGCGGCTGATGTTCTTCGGCAACCTGTATCAGGACTGGTCGGAATTCGTCCTCGCCGACCTTGGCATCTTCACTTATGAAAAAGTCGAATTCTGCGCCGACTCGCGGGGCCTGCGCAGTCGCGAAGACGTCGATGCGTGCCTGTTCCTGCACAACTGTCAATTGCGTTTCGAGGCCGGTGAGCCACTGGACACCATTGTTGCGCAGGTCAGCGCCTTGCACTTCGACAACCCGTGGCTGCAGCGCCGGCGTGGCAAGGTGCTGTTCCAGATCGGCCAGTATTGCGAGCGCATCGGCGAGTTTGCCCTGGCCCTGAGCATTTACCGCGACTGCGCCTATCCCGGCGCCCGTTTACGCATGATCCGCGTGCTGGAGCGCAGCGGCGAATACTCATTGGCACTGGAACTCGCCACGCTGGCCGAACAGGCGCCGGAAAGCGCTGCCGAGCAGCAAGGCCTGCAACGGATATTGCCAAGGGTGCGGCGCAAACTCGGCGGCCCGCCGCTCAAACGCGTAGCGGCCAGACCGGTCGAGCGGCTGGATCTGCAATTGCCACGCACCGACCCAGCCTTGTCCGTGGAGTTTTACGTGCAGGCGCATCTGCACGATGACGATGGCCCGGTGCATTACGTGGAAAACAGCCTGATCAACTCGCTGTTTGGCCTGTTGTGCTGGCCAGCGATCTTCGCGCCATTGCCCGGGGCATTCTTTCACCCGTTCCAGCGCGGCCCGGTGGACCTGCTCAACGAAGATTTCCAGCAACGCCGCGCCGAGCTGTTCCAGGCGTGCCTGAGCGAACTCGACGACGGCCGCTATGCCGCGACCATTCGCCAGCGCTTTGTCGACAAATGGGGTGTCCAGTCGCCATTTGTATTCTGGGGCGCGGTGAATGAACAATTGCTTGAGCAGGCGTTGGCCTGTCTACCCGCCGAGCACCTTAAGCACTGGTTCACCCGTTTGCTGCTCGACATCAAGGCCAACCGCGCCGGCATGCCCGACCTGATCCAGTTCTGGCCGCAGCACAAAACCTACCGAATGATTGAAGTGAAAGGCCCCGGCGATCGCCTGCAGGACAACCAGCTGCGCTGGCTTGAGTTCTGTCACCAACACCAGATGCCCGTGGCCGTGTGTTATGTGCAATGGGCGGAGCAGAGCGCTTGAGTTACAGCATTGCCGTGCGCGCACTCTGCGAGTTCACCGCCAAGACCGGCGACCTTGACCTGCGTTTTACGCCATCACCCACGGCGCTGGAAGGCATCGCCGGCCACCGCACTGTGGCCTCGCGGCGCAGCGAAAAGTATCAAAGCGAAGTGGCGCTCGAAGGCGAGTTTCTGCAGTTGAAGGTCAAGGGCAGGGCGGACGGCTACGACCCGGCGCAAACCTGCCTGGAAGAAGTTAAAACCTACCGTGGCGACCTGAGCAAACAACCGGCCAATCACCGCCAGTTGCACTGGGCGCAGGCGAAGATCTACGGCTGGTTGATGTGCCGCAAACTCGAACTTGAGCAGATCAATCTGGCGCTGGTGTATTTCGATATCGTCAGCGAGAAGGAAACCTGCCTGGTCGAGGTCTTCAGCGCCGAAACCCTCAAGGCCTTTTTCGAACAGCAATGCACGCTGTTCCTGCAATGGGCCGAACAGGAAATGGCCCATCGCGAGGCGCGCAATCTGGCCGCGCAGCAACTGGCGTTTCCCCATGCCGATTTTCGTCCCGGTCAACGGCATCTCGCCGAATCGGTGTTCAAAGCCGTCAGCACCGGCCGTTGCCTGATGGCCCAGGCACCGACCGGCATCGGCAAAACCCTCGGCACGCTGTTCCCGATGCTCAAGGCCCTGGCGCCGCAGCAACTGGACAAGGTGTTCTTCCTGACCGCGAAGACACCTGGGCGCAAACTGGCGCTGGATGCCAGTCAGGTGCTGTTCGATCAGTCACCAGCCTTGCCCTTGCGGGTGCTGGAAATGGTCGCCCGCGACAAGGCCTGCGAACATCCGGACAAAGCCTGTCACGGCGAATCCTGCCCGTTGGCCCAGGGCTTTTATGATCGCCTGCCGGCCGCGCGGGAAGCGGCCAGCCGAATCCGCCTGCTCGACCAAGCCGCCATGCGCGAGATCGCCGCGCAACACGCGGTGTGCCCGTATTACCTGAGTCAGGAGATGGCCCGTTGGGTAGACGTGGTGATCGCCGACTACAACTATTACTTCGACTTCAGCGCCATGCTGTTCGGTCTGGCCCAGCTCAATCAATGGAAAGTCGCGGTGCTGGCGGACGAGGCGCATAACCTCGTCGAGCGCGGCCGGCAGATGTACAGCGCCAGTCTTGATCAATTCACCCTGGGCAGCGTGCGCAAAACCGCGCCCGCGCCGCTGAAAAATGCCCTGCAACGGATCAACCGTGAATGGAACGCGTTGCATGCGCCGCAACTGGCGGCGTATCAGGCGTACGACAAGGCCCCGGAAAAACTCCTGCAAGCGATCTCGTTGTGTTGCGCGGCCATTGGCGATTACCTCAATGACCATCCGCAGGGCCTCGACAGCGCCTTGCAGAACTTCTATTTCGACCTGCTGCAATTCGCCCGGGTGGCGGAGCTGTACGACGAGCATTACCTGTTCGATATCAGCAAGCGCGACCTCGACCGCAAAAAGCCGCTGTCGCAGTTATGCCTGCGCAACGTGGTGCCGGCCGCGTTCATTGGCCCGCGCCTGAAAGCGGCGCGCAGCAGCGTGCTGTTTTCCGCGACCCTCAGCCCGCGTCACTATTACGCCGATTTGCTTGGCACCCCCGCCGACACAGTGTGGATCGACGTCGAATCGCCGTTTTGCGCCGAGCAGTTGCAGGTGCAGATCGTCAGCCGCATTTCGACACGTTTCAATCATCGTCAGGCGTCGCTGGAGCCGATCGTCGAATTGATCGCGCGGCAGTTCAGCGAGCGTCCGGGTAACTATCTGGCGTTTTTCAGCAGCTTCGATTATCTGCAACAAGTGGCGTCGTTACTCGCTGAGCGTTACCCGCACATCAGCCTGTGGCAGCAATCGCGGGGCATGCTCGAAGGGGCGCGGCAGGCCTTTCTCGATCAGTTCACCGCGCACAGCCAGGGCGTCGGCTTTGCCGTGTTGGGCGGTGCGTTCGGCGAAGGCATCGATTTACCCGGTGCGCGGCTGATCGGCGCGTTCATTGCCACCCTGGGGCTGGCGCAGTTCAATCCGGTCAACGAACAACTCAAACACCGCATGGCCGCCATCTTCGGCGCCGGTTACGACTACACCTACCTGTACCCGGGCGTGCAGAAAGTGGTGCAGGCCGCCGGGCGAGTCATCCGCACCCGTGAGGATAGCGGCGTGGTCATGCTGATTGACGATCGCTTTGCCGAGAGCCGGATCAAACAGCTGCTGCCGCGCTGGTGGGCAATCAATCATGAGACGGACGCTTCCCAATTTGCCGGATTACCGCATACTTCTGCTCATGACAATGGCTGGTGAGTGTGATGAGCGAGAAAAACAAGACCGCGGCGATCGAAGAGATGCGTTTTCGTCTGTTGATCGATGCGGTGGTCGACTATGCGATCTACATGATCGATCCCGACGGCATCATCACCAGTTGGAACTCTGGCGCCAAACGCTTCAAGGGCTACGAAGAAGCGGAAATCCTCGGCGAACATTTCTCCCGCTTCTATACAGCTGAGGATCGCGCCGCCGGTCTGCCGCAGCGTGCGCTCGACACGGCGATCCGTGAGGGACGTTTCGAAGGCGAGGGCTGGCGGGTGCGCAAGGACGGCACCAATTTCTGGTCGCATGTGGTCATCGACCCGATCATTGATCCCGACGGCAAATTGCTCGGTTTCGCCAAGATCACCCGCGACCTGACCGACCGCAAAATGGCCGAAGAAACCCTCAAGCAAAGCGAGCAGCAGTTCCGCTTGCTGGTGCAGGGCGTCACCGACTACGCCATCTACATGCTCAGTCCCGAAGGCCGGGTCAGCAACTGGAACCAGGGCGCGCAGCGGATCAAAGGCTATCTGCCGGAAGAAATCATCGGTCAGCATTTTTCGCTGTTCTATACCCCCGAGGACCGCGAACTCGGCGAGCCGCAACGGGCGCTGGAAATCGCCACCCGCGAGGGCCGTTTCGAGAACAAGAGCTGGCGCATGCGCAAGGACGGCACGCGGTTTCTCGCTCATGTGGTGGTCGATGCGATTCGTGGTGACACCGGCACATTGCTCGGTTTTGCCAAGATCACCCGCGACATCACCGAGACCCACCAGGCGCAACAGGCGCTGGAGAAAACCCGTGAAGCGCTGTTCCAGGCGCAGAAGATGCAGGCCATCGGTCAGCTCAGCGGTGGCATTGCCCATGACTTCAATAATCTGCTGACGGTGATTCTCGGTAACCTCGAGATTGTGCAAAAGCGCGTGGGCGACGATGCGAAAATCAGCCGCCTGCTGGAAAACGCCACCCAAGGCGCCTTGCGTGGTGTGTCGCTGACCCAGCGCATGCTGGCATTTGCCCGCCGTCAGGAATTGAAGACCGAGTCGGTCGATATCGCGCAATTGGTTCAGGGCATCAGCGGTTTGCTGCGCAGTTCGCTGGGGCCGGGTATCCGTGTCGACACGCGGTTTCCCGACGATCTCGAGCCGGTGCTGGCGGACACCAACCAGTTGGAGCTGGCCTTGCTCAATCTGGCGACCAACGCCCGCGACGCCATGCCCGATGGAGGTACGGTGAGCATCAGCGCTGAACCGCAAGTGGTGCTTGAACTGGGGCATTCGGATCTGCCTGCGGGGCGTTACGTCTGCCTCAGCGTAATCGACACCGGGGAGGGCATGGATGAGCACACGCTGGCGTCGGCCAGAGATCCGTTCTTCACCACCAAAGGCTTGGGCAAGGGCACCGGGCTGGGCTTGTCGATGGTCCACGGCTTCATGGAGCAACTCGGTGGCCGTTTCATCCTCAAGAGTGCCAAGGCCCAGGGCACCACGGCAGAACTGTGGATTCCGGTGGCCGGCGAGGGTACCGTCAGCAAGTCGCTGCAGCCACACGCCGAGCCGGTGGTGGTACCAAGACTCAGCGTGCTGGTGGTGGATGACGACTCGCTGGTATTGACCAGCACCAGTCTGCTGCTCGAAGACCTCGGCCATCGGGTGGTCAGTGCGACGTCCGGTGCGCAAGCGCTGGCGTTGTTCGATCAGGGCGAGGTCATCGACCTGATGATCACCGACATGGCCATGCCGAAGATGAGCGGCGCGCAACTGGCCCATGCCGTGCGCGTGCTCAAACCGGATCTGCCGATCATCCTGGCCACCGGCTACGCCGAACGTCTGGAAGGCTTTGCCGCGCAACTGCCACGATTGCCCAAGCCGTTTACGCAGATGAATCTGGTGGCAATCATTGCCCAATCGATGAAACAAGGCGTCGGTCAATCCGTCTGAACTTGCGCGCCAACGGGGACTTCTAAACGTTTTCCCCGCCCCGGAGCGTGCATCTTTTGTCTCGCATACTGACTGAGCCCACCGCTGAAGAAACCCTGACCGAACATGACGCCAAGATGTTTGGCTCACCCAAGGAACGGCTGGATTTCTATCGGCGGGAGATCCAGTACGAAACCAGCATCCTCGCCAACCGTACCGACGCTTATCTGGCGGCGCAGTCGTTTCTGGTGATTGCCTTTGCCTCGTGTATGGCCAACCTCAACCCGGAGTGGGGCAAGTTGTTCACGCTGGTGGTGCCACCGTTTCTTGCGCTGCTCGGGCTGCTCAGCTCACTGAACGCCTGGCCGGGGATTCGCGCGGCGTACGACATCATCGACCACTGGCATTTCAAGCAAAGCCACTTGCTGCACAGCGAGCCGCTGATGGGCCTGGCGTATGACGAATCGCCGCTGTTTAGCGAGATGGAATCGAGCCACAAGGGCTATCGCAAGTCGCTGCTGTTTTCGGTGCGTACGCCGTGGATCTTTGCGACGTTCTGGGTGTTGCTGGGGAGTTATGCGGTGTTTATTCAGGTGACCAATCCGGGCGGGTGATGGGCAAAAATAGAAAAGCCCGGCTTATGTGGCCGGGCTTTTTCATTCGCTTGGATTTTGTGTTGCCATTCAGATCGATCCCCCTCACCCCAACCCTCCCGAAACGTCGGACCGCCCCCAATGGGGGCGAGGGGGAAGGGAGCAGATCTTCGTTGTACTCAAAATCTGCGTTCGACTCGGTATCTCAGGTCGGCGTACCTCGACCATTCACCTCGGTCAGTTCCCTCTCCCTCTGGGAGAGGGCTAGGGTGAGGGGCTTTTCTGCCTCACTCCACGGTCTCAAGCTCTCGACGCAGCGCCACCGAGTTTTGCGAAGACACCGGAATCGGCGGGAAGTCTTCGTTCAAGACGCACAAATGATCGATCGCATCTTCAAACATCAAATCGGCTTTCTTGCGCAGCGCTCGGTAATGTTCAAATTGCTCGATATCCAGATGTTCAACGTCGAGCAGCGCATTGGCCGCGCGGTTGAGGGTGTGGGCGTTATCGAACAATTGACGATTGCGTTCCAGAGCCAGTGCTCTGCAAGCCTTGATTTGCGCAGGAGTCGAGCATTCTTTCATGACCGTGACCTTAATCTTCAATGATTCCGTTTCATAGGCGTAGCGCCGCAGGGGAACCGAACCTGCCAGGCCCCGCCGGACATATCCGGCGAGGGGTTATGCTTGTGACTGCCGGCCATTAATCAGGGATCCATTTTTTTATAGAAAAAAATTCGATCAATTCCCGGCTAAATCCGCAAATCAAAAATCAGTTTTTTTGTTTTTGCGCTGTTCGTAACGGGCGAGGATCGGTTGCGTGCTGATGCCGTGGAGCAAGATGCTCAGCGCCACCACCGACAAGGTCAGATCGGTACACAGGCTGGCCACCGTGTCGGTCAACCCGTGGTTCAAGGCATAAAACAGATAAAACAGGCTGCCAATACCGCGAATGCCAAACCAGCCGATCAACAGCCGTTGCCTTCCTTTGAGCAGTGCGCCCCAAGGCATCAACGCGACGCAGGCCGGGCGGATCAGGCAGAACAGCACGCCGCCCACCAGCAACGCCCGCCAGTCCCAGTGCGCCACCAGCACCACGCCGAGCAGGGTCACTAGAAATACTTCCATGGCGCGCTCGACCAGACTGCCGAACGACAGCATGTCGCCCATCATGATCCCGGCGGCGACCTGGCTGCTTTCCAGCCGTTCGGTGTTGCCGTGCACCGCGTGCTGCGGTTCGACGTTCTGATGACCGACCACCGGCTGCACCAAGTGCTCGGCGGGCGGTTGCCCGGCGCCGGTGGATTTGACTTC
The DNA here is from genome assembly GCF_900110195.1 of Pseudomonas sp. ok266. Lineage (NCBI taxonomy): Bacteria > Pseudomonadati > Pseudomonadota > Gammaproteobacteria > Pseudomonadales > Pseudomonadaceae > Pseudomonas > Pseudomonas sp. ok266. The sequence goes on from NZ_FOCU01000004.1 coordinate 388,099, forward strand.
GACCTGACGCAGGCCCAACCCGGCAGCGAACACCGACAGAAAACCATAGCCGCCAATCGCCTCGGCAACGACATACGCCAGGGCAATCAACGACAACGCCAGATAGTCGTTCGGGCTGAGCGTGCTGTCGTCATTGTGAATACGCAGCGACAGGGTCACGCGGCCGATACCTCGGCCCATCCAGTAACCGGTGAGCAGACCTGCGGGCACCGCCCACAACAAACTGCGCAAGACCCAGCCCTGCCACTCGGCGGCAGAGCCATCACCGTGAATCAACAACAAGCCGAGAATCACAAACGGAAACGCTACCCCGTCATTCAACCCGGCTTCACCCGACAGGCCGAAACGCACGCTGTCGACATCCCGCGCATCATTGACCTGCACCAGCGCCGCCAGCACCGGGTCGGTGGGCGCCAGCATCGCCCCGATCAACAACGCCGGCCCCCACGGCAAGCGCAAGGCAAAATGCAGCAGCAGGCACACCCCGGCGATGGTCAGCACCATTACGGGGCCGGCGAGGCCGAAGGCGATTCGCCAACGCTTGTCGCGCAGCGGCAGGCGCAATTTCAGGCCGCAGACGAACAGAGAGAAGAGCACCGCGACTTCCGTCAGGTGCTCCATCCACAGCGAAGCGTCTTCCAGGGATAGTTTCAGCAGATCGAGGCCACTGGGGCCGATGCCGATACCCAGCAGCAGACAAACCGCCGAGGTGGTCACCGGCATCCAGCGCAGGTATGACGACGTCAGCGCTAGGGTCAGCAGGACTGCGCCGAGTACGGCGACCCACACGATAAAACTCATGATCTGCCGCCTTCAAATGTTTGATGTGACGGCAATCGCACCGTGTTCAATGGGCCTTCAGTTTTACTGTAGGCGTTGGCGAAGGCGTCATCACAGCATCGGTTTGCCACCGGTCACGCCATAGCGCTGGCCGGTGATGTAACTGGCTTCGTCCGAGGCCAGCAACACGTAGATCGGCGACACTTCGACCGGTTGGCCGGGGCGGCCGAGCGGGGTGTTGCCGCCGAAGTTCTGCACTTCTTCATCGGGCATGGTCGAGACGATCAGCGGCGTCCAGATTGGCCCAGGTGCCACGCAGTTCACGCGGATTTCCTTTGGCCCGAGCATCTGCGCCAGACCGCCGGTGAAGTTGGCGATCGCGCCTTTGGTCGTGGCGTAGGCGAGCAGGGTGGGTTTGGGCATGTCCGAGTTGATCGAGCTGGTGTTGATGATCGACGAACCGGCGCGCATGTGTTTTATCGCGGCCTGGCACAAGCGGAAGATCGCAGTGATGTTGACGTCGAAGGTCATCACCCATTCATCGTCGGGGATTTCTTCGAAGGTTTCGTGAGTCATCTGGAACGCGGCGTTGTTGACCAGCACATCGATGCGGCCGAAGCGTTCCACGGTCTTGTCGACCAAGGCCTGGCAATGGGCCTTTTGCGCAATATCGCCCGGTAACAGCAGGCACTGGCGCCCGGCCTGCTCGATCCAGCGCGCGGTTTCCTGGGCGTCTTCGTGTTCATTCAGATAGGCGACCGCAACGTCGGCGCCTTCACGGGCGAAAGCAATGGCCACGGCGCGGCCGATACCGCTGTCGGCACCGGTGATCAGGGCGATCTTGCCGGCCAGTCGTCCGGAGCCGACATAGCTCTGTTCGCCGCAATCGGGATAGGGCTGCATCTTGCCCTGGGCGCCGGGCACGGTTTGGGCTTGTGCGGGGAAGGGTGGTTTTGGATAGTCGGTCATCGCGGGTCTCCGAGGTCTCAAGGCAGGTATGGGTGGTTGACCCGGTACGTTTGCCGTGAGTTCGATCGGATTTACGCTGCATTTCTGACTTGGAAATGCAAAACGAATGTGGGAGCGAGCTTGCTCGCGAAAGCGGTGGTTCAGTCAACATTGATGTCGGCTGATACTTCGCCTTCGCGAGCAAGCTCGCTCCCACAGGGGATCATCTGAGGTTTCAGGTATTGCGTGTAGTCAGCGCACGCTCCATGCGGGCGATGCCTTCTTCGAGCAGCGAACGCGGGCAGCCGAAGTTCAGACGGACGAACTGCTGGTGCTGATCGCCGAAGTCCAGACCGGCGCTGAGGCCAACCTTGCCCTGCTCAAGGAAGAACTGCTGCGGGTTGTCCAGGTCCAGCGCCGAGCAGTCCAGCCACGCCAGATAGGTGCCCTGCGGAACGTTGATGGTCACGCCCGGCAAGCGGTTGCGCACTGCTTCTACCAGCCAGTCGCGATTGGCTTGCAGGTAGGTTTTCAGCTCGGCCAGCCACGGCCCGCCTTCGCTGTACGCCACGCGAGTGGCTTCCATGCCCAGCGGGTTGACGCTGTCGACCATGCCGCAACGGGCGTGATTGACGCGTTCGCGCAGGGCGGCGTTCTGGATGATCATGAACGAGGTCTTGAGGCCGGCGATGTTGTAGGCCTTGCTCGCCGACATCAGCGTGATGGTGCGCTCGGCGATCTCCGCGCTCAGCGACGCCGTCGGAATGTGTACGCGACCGTCGAAGCACAGCTCGGCGTGGATTTCGTCGGAGATGATCCAGGCGTCCTGCGCCGCGCAGATATCGGCCACGGCTTGCAGCTCGTCACGGCCAAACACCTTGCCGATCGGGTTGTGCGGGTTGCTCAGCAACAGCGCGCCACCGCCGTTCAGCGATTCACGCAACACGTCCAGCGGCGTCAGGTAAGTGCCGTCAGCCTGGGCGACGAACTCCAGTTCAACCTTGTTCAAGCCCCAATGCCCCGGCGCGTGGCGCAGTGGCGGGTAGTTGGGCACTTGCACCACGACGTTCTGCTGTGGCTGCACCAGCGCTTTCAAAGCCATGTTGAAGCCCGACTCGACGCCCGGCAGAAAAATCAGCTCTTGCGGTTTGACCTTCCAGGAAAACTTGCTCCAGAGGTCGGCGACGATGGCTTCGCGCAAGTTGTCCTGCGCCACGCTGTAGCCCACCAGCGGATGCAGCAAGCGTTGTTGCAGCGCCTCGATCACCACCGGCGGCGCGGCGAAATCCATATCAGCGACCCACATCGGCAACACGTCGGCGCAATAGCGGCTCCACTTGGTGCTGCCGGTGTTGTGGCGGTCGAATACCTGATCAAAATCGAAAGTCATGCGCGGTCTCGTGAAGGCGGGAATGGTCCTGCCGGCCATTCTAAGCCTCCATCCCCTGTGGGGGCGAGCTTGCTGCTTATAAGGTTCACACAATACCTGTGGGAGCGAGCTTGCTCGCGAAGGCGTCGTGTCAGTCAGCATCGATGTCGAATGACACACCGCTTTCGCGAGCAAGCTCGCTCCCACAGGGTTTGGTGGTCTTCAGTTAAAGAACCGACAAACGGCCGACGGTCGGTTTTCACACAGATCGTGTGGTCATTGTCTACAGTGAAAAAATCGGCAGACGTTTGCCGCAACCGTGATTGTCCAGATAAAACCCGGCACGAGTACCGGGTTCCACCTGATCAGGAGTGCACGATGGATCTCAGCCGTCGTCAGTTCTTCAAGGTCGCCGGTATCGGCCTTGCAGGCTCTAGCCTGGGCGCGTTGGGCATGGCCCCGACGCCAGCCTTCGCCGAGCAGGTGCGCCACTTCAAGCTTGCCCACACCCATGAAACCCGCAACACCTGCCCGTATTGCTCGGTCGGTTGCGGGTTGATCATGTACAGCCAGGGCGATGCTGCGAAGAACGTCGCGCAAAGCATCATTCACATTGAGGGCGACGCCGACCACCCGGTCAACCGCGGCACCCTCTGCCCGAAAGGCGCAGGCCTTCTCGATTTCATTCACAGCCCCGGCCGTTTGCTCTACCCGCAAACCCGCAAACCGGGCAGCAGCGAATGGACACGAATCAGTTGGGACGAAGCGCTCGACCGCATCGTCGACCTGATGAAAGCCGACCGCGATGCCAATTTCATCGAGAAAAATGCCAACGGGCAAACGGTGAATCGCTGGCTGAGCACCGGTTTTCTCGCGGCGTCGGCGGCGTCCAACGAAGCCGGCTACATCACCCAAAAGGTGATTCGCAGTCTCGGCATGCTGGGGTTCGATAACCAGGCGCGTGTCTGACACGGCCCGACGGTGGCAAGTCTTGCCCCGACGTACGGCCGTGGTGCCATGACCAATACCTGGACCGATATCGCCAACGCGAATCTGATCCTGGTGATGGGCGGCAACGCAGCAGAAGCGCATCCGTGCGGCTTCAAATGGGTAACCGAGGCCAAAGCGCACAACGCTGCGCGGCTGATCGTGGTCGATCCGCGTTTTACCCGGACCGCGTCCGTGGCCGACTATTACGCGCCGATCCGCACCGGCACCGACATCGCCTTCATGGGCGGTTTGATCAATTACCTGCTGACCGAGGACAAGATCCAGCACGAATACGTGCGCAACTACACCGACATGTCGTTCATCGTCAGAGCAGGCTACGGCTTCGAAGACGGGATCTTCAGCGGCTACGACGCGGAGAAACGCAGCTACACCGACAAATCCGGCTGGGGTTACGAGATGGGCGACGACGGTTTCGTCAGAGTCGACCCGACCCTGCAAGACCCGCGCTGCGTCTATCAACTGATGAAGCAGCATTACAGCCGCTACACCATCGACCTCGCCAGCCAGATCTGCGGCATGCCGGTCGATGCCATGCAGAAAATCTGGGAAGAGATCGCCACCTGCTCGACGCCGGGCAAGACCATGACGATTCTCTACGCCCTCGGCTGGACGCAGCACTCGATCGGCGCGCAGATCATTCGCAGCGCGGCGATGGTGCAATTGCTGCTAGGCAATGTCGGCATGCCCGGCGGTGGGGTCAACGCCTTGCGCGGTCACTCGAACATTCAGGGCCTGACCGACCTTGGCTTGCTCTCCAATGCGCTGCCGGGCTACCTGACACTGGGCAGCGACACCGAGCAGGATTACGCCCAGTTCATCCACAAACGCACGCAAGTCCCGCTGCGGCCGGGGCAATTGTCCTATTGGCAGAACTACAGCAAATTCCACGTCAGCCTGATGAAGTCGTGGTACGGCGCCAACGCCACCGCCGAGAACAATTGGTGCTACGACCATTTGCCGAAACTCGACATCCCCAACTACGACGTCCTGAAGATGTTCGACCTGATGAGCCAGGGCAAGGTCAACGGCTACTTCTGTCAGGGCTTCAACCCGATCGCCGCGCTGCCGGACAAAAACCGTGTGATGGGCGCCTTGGCCAAGCTGAAATGGCTGGTGGTGATGGATCCGCTGGCCACCGAAACCTCGGAGTTCTGGCACAACGTCGGACCGTACAACGATGTGAAAAGCGCCGAAATCCAGACCGAAGTCATTCGCCTGCCCACCACCTGTTTTGCCGAAGAGGACGGCTCACTGGTCAACAGTAGTCGCTGGCTGCAATGGCACTGGAAAGGCGCCGACGGCCCGGGCGAAGCGCAGACCGACATTCGCATCATGAGCGAGCTATTCCTGCGCCTGCGCAAGCGCTATCAGGCCGAGGGCGGCAAATTCCCTGATCCGCTGCTGAAACTGACGTGGCCGTACAAGATCCCCGACGAGCCTTCGCCGGAAGAGTTGGCCAAGGAAATCAACGGCAGCGCCGTGGCAGATTTCACCGATGCCACGGGGGTGGCGGTCAAGGCCGGCTCGCAACTGGCAGGTTTCGGCTTGCTCAAGGATGACGGCAGCACTGCGTCCGGTTGCTGGATCTTCGCCGGCAGCTGGACCGAGGCCGGTAACCAGATGGCCCGCCGCGACAACGCCGATCCGTACGGCATGCATCAGCATCTCGGCTGGGCGTGGGCCTGGCCGGCCAACCGGCGGATTCTCTACAACCGCGCTTCGGCGGACGTCGCCGGCAAACCGTGGGACCCGAAAAAACGTCTGGTCTGGTGGAACGGCAAGGCCTGGGGCGGCACCGACGTGCCGGACTACAAGGCCGATGTACCGCCGGAAGCCGGGATGAACCCGTTCATCATGAACCCCGAAGGCGTGGCGCGGTTCTTCGCCGTCGACAAGATGAACGAGGGGCCATTCCCCGAGCACTACGAGCCGTTCGAAACGCCGATCGGCATTAACCCGCTGCACCCGCAAAACAAGAAAGCCACCAGCAACCCGGCGGCGCGGATCTTCGATTCGGTCTGGGAAACCCTCGGCGAGGCCAAGGACTTCCCGTACGCCGGCACCAGTTACCGGCTCACCGAGCATTTCCACTTCTGGAGCAAGCATTGCAAGTTGAACGCGATTGCCCAGCCTGAGCAGTTCGTCGAAATCGGTGAAGTGCTGGCGAAAGAGAAGGGCATCGCTGCCGGTGATCGTGTGCGCGTCAGTTGCAAGCGCGGCTTTATCGAAGCGGTGGCGGTGGTGACGAAAAGGATCCGGCCGCTGCAGGTCAACGGCCAGGTCGTGCATCAGATCGGCATCCCGCTGCATTGGGGTTTCACCGGTTTGACGCGCCACGGTTACCTGACCAACACCCTGGTGCCGTTCCTCGGCGATGGCAATACCCAGACCCCGGAATCCAAGTCATTCCTGGTCAACGTGGAGAAGCTCTGATGGAGAATCTTTAAATGGCCAGCCAAGACATTATTGCCCGCTCGGCCACCACAACCGTGCCGCCGTCGGTGAGGAATCAGGAAGCGGTGGCGAAGCTGATCGACACCACCAAATGCATCGGCTGCAAGGCCTGCCAGGTCGCCTGCTCGGAATGGAACGAGCTGCGCGACGAGGTCGGCCACAACCACGGCACCTACGACAACCCGCAAGACCTGAGCGCGGAAACCTGGACGTTGATGCGCTTTACCGAGCACGAAACCGACGCCGGCAACCTTGAGTGGCTGATCCGCAAGGACGGCTGCATGCACTGCGCCGAACCCGGTTGCCTGGCGGCGTGCCCGAGTCCCGGTGCGATCATCAAACACGCCAACGGCATCGTCGATTTCGATCAGGACCACTGCATCGGTTGCGGTTATTGCATCACCGGTTGCCCGTTCAACATTCCGCGCATTTCGCAAAAGGATCACAAGGCCTACAAGTGCACCTTGTGTTCGGACCGCGTGGCAGTAGGGCTGGAACCGGCCTGCGTGAAAACCTGCCCGACCGGCGCCATCGTCTTCGGTACCAAGGAAGACATGAAGGAACACGCCGCCGAGCGCATCGTCGACCTGAAAAGCCGTGGCTTCGAAAACGCCGGTCTGTATGACCCGGCCGGTGTTGGCGGCACGCATGTGATGTACGTGCTGCACCACGCCGACACGCCGAAAATCTATGCAGGTTTACCGCAAGATCCGGCAATCAGTCCGTTGGTGGGCCTGTGGAAAGGCATCAGTAAACCGCTGGGCCTGCTGGCCATGGGTGCGGCGGTGCTGGCCGGGTTCTTCCATTACGTGCGCATCGGCCCGAATCGCGTCGAAGAGGATGAACATCCGACGCCACCCGACACCTCGGTGCACGTCGTCGACCCGGCGGTGCACACCTTCGATCCACGCGGGGAGGACCGGCCATGAGCAACAAGACGATCCTGCGTTATACCGCCAACCAGCGAACCAATCACTGGCTGGTGGCGATCCTGTTTTTCATGGCCGGGCTGTCGGGGCTGGCGTTGTTTCATCCGTCGTTGTTCTGGCTGAGCAACCTGTTTGGCGGCGGGCCGTGGACGCGGATTCTGCATCCGTACATGGGCATCGCGATGTTTGTGTTGTTCCTCGGTCTGGTGTTCCGTTTCTGGCGTTCGAATTTCTTTATCGACAACGACTGGAAGTGGATGCGCCGCATTGACCGAGTGTTGGTCAACGATGAAGAAAGCGTGCCACCGGTAGGCAAATACAACGCCGGGCAAAAGCTGCTGTTCTGGACTTTACTCCTGTGCATGTTGGGTTTGCTGTTCACCGGACTGGTGATCTGGCGCGCCTGGTTCAGTGCGTATTTCGGCATTACTGTGATTCGCTGGGCAATGCTCCTGCATGCGCTGGCCGGGTTCATTCTGGTGCTGAGCATCATCATTCACATTTACGCCGGGCTGTGGATCAAGGGTTCGGTGGACGCGATGATGCACGGCTGGGTCAGCCGCGCCTGGGCGAAGAAACACCATGAACTCTGGTATCGCGACATCACCCGCGATGAACGCCAACCGGACGCGCCGGAACGACCGATCACCAAAAAGGGCTGACGTTTGCCAACCATTCTGGAACCTGGGGAAATCGAAGCGGCGGCGAGTTCACCGCCGTTTCTGCATCTGCCGCCTTCGAACCTGTTTACGCTGCGGGCTGATCGGCTGGAACAACTGGCCGAGGGGCATGCGCTGGCAGAGTACCTGCGACTGATTGCCGGGCTGTGCCGGGTGCAGCAGCAGGTGTTTGATGATCCGCCGCTGACCGCACCGTTCGATCAGCAACGGATCGAGGCCTGTCAGCAGCATGGTTTGCCGCCGTTTGCGGCGGACACGTTGGTGCGTGAAGAGGGTTGGCAGGCTTATCTCGATGCTTTGTTGCAGCGTTATGCGCCGGTTGAACAGCCTGCTGTCGTCGACGCGGTGGACACTTTGCGCGCCGCCAGTCCCGGCCAATTGCGCGCGTGGGCCGTGGCGTTGGTCAGTGGCCAATATTCGCTGGTGCCGGCGCAACTGGTGCCGTTTCTTGGCGCGGCGCTGCAAGTGGCGTGGAGTCACTGGCTGCTCAGCGCGGCGAATCTGCAACTGAAACCCGGCGACAGCCTCAGCCAATGCCCGGCCTGTGGTTCACCGGCCATGGCCGGGGTGATCCGCCATCGCGGCAAGCACAACGGTCTGCGTTATCTGGTGTGTTCGCTGTGTGCCTGCGAATGGCATGTGGTGCGGGTCAAGTGCGTGTATTGCGAGTCAAGTAAGGGTCTGGATTATTTCAGCCTTGAGGACGATCGCCATGCGGCCAATCAGGCGCCGATAAGGGCGGAGGTCTGTCCGGGTTGTAACAGTTATCTGAAACTGGTTTATCTGGAAAACGATGCCGATGCGGAGGGGTTGTCGGCGGATCTCAGCAGTTTGTTACTGGACATGCGTCTGGCCCAGGACGGCTATCAGCGTCTGGCGCCTAATCTATTACTGGCCCCCGGAGACGAATGACTACAACGTCTACACTCTTGCGCAGTGAACTGTCTTCAGGAGTGGCTGATGTCCCTGCGGTTACCTTCCATTGATGGTGTGTTACGTCATCCGGCCTGTGTGCCTTTGCTTGAGCGTCACGGGCGTGAATCACTGCTGGCGGGTTTGCGCCAGTTGCTCGATGAACTGCGCCCCGGTGTGTTGAACGGGCAATTGTCAGCCGTCGAAATCAGCCCTGAAGTGCTCGCTGGCCGCGTCAGTGAACGTCTGGTCCAGCAACAGCGCAGCCACGTGCGCCGGGTCTTCAACCTCACCGGCACGGTGCTGCACACCAACCTCGGCCGGGCCTTGTTGCCCGACGAAGCCATCGAAGCGGTGCAAATGGCCGCACGTTATCCGCTCAATCTGGAGTTCGATCTGGCCAGCGGCAAGCGCGGTGATCGCGATGACTTGATCGAAGGCCTGATCCGCGAACTGACCGGCGCCGAAGCCGTCACCGTGGTCAATAACAACGCCGCCGCCGTGCTGCTGACACTCAACAGTCTCGGCGCGCGCAAGGAAGGCATCATTTCCCGTGGCGAGCTGATCGAAATCGGCGGCGCCTTCCGCATCCCCGACATCATGGCCCGCGCCGGCGTGCGCCTGCATGAGGTCGGCACGACCAATCGCACCCATGCCCGCGACTATGAAGCGGCGATCAACCCGCGCAGCGGTTTGATCATGCGTGTGCATGCGAGCAACTACAGCATCGAAGGGTTTACCGCTCGCGTGCCGACTGCGGAATTGGTCGAGTTGGCCCATCGGCATGGCTTGCCGTTGCTGGAAGATCTGGGCAGCGGCAGCCTGTTGGATCTGACCCGTTGGGGTTTGCCTGCCGAACCCACGGTGCGGCAGGCGCTGCTCGACGGCGCGGACATCGTCACCTTCAGCGGCGACAAATTGCTCGGCGGCCCGCAGGCCGGGTTGATCGTCGGGCGCAAAGAACTGATCGCGAAGATCAAGAAGAACCCGTTGAAACGTGCGCTGCGGGTGGACAAGTTGACCCTGGCGGCACTGGAGGCGGTGCTCGGGTTGTATCGCGATCCTGATCGCCTGGCCGAACGTCTGCCGAGCTTGCGTCTGCTCACCCGGCCGCAGGCAGATATCTTTGCGCAGGCCTCACGCTTGCAGCCCTTGCTGGCTGAAATCCTGGGGTCGGTTTGGCAGGTTAGCGCAGTCGAGGCCTTGGGCATGATCGGCAGCGGCAGCCAACCGGTGGCGCGTTTGCCGAGTGCGGCATTGTGTATGCGCCCGCAAGTCTCCAAGCGTTTGCGCGGGCGTTGCTTGCTGAATCTGGAAGCGGCGTTGCGCGCGTTGCCGATCCCGGTGCTTGGGCGGATTGACGACGATGCGCTGTGGCTGGATCTGCGTCAGCTCGACGATGAACCGGCGTGGCTCGCGCAATTGCCGCAGTTGCAGGTCGACCCGTGATCGTCGGCACGGCGGGGCACATCGACCACGGCAAGACGTCGCTGCTACAAGCGCTGACCGGACAAACCGGCGACCGCCGCCCGCAGGAACGCGCGCGCGGCATGACCATCGACCTTGGTTATCTCTACGCCGAACTGGAACCGGGCGCGGGGCTGACCGGGTTTATCGACGTGCCCGGCCACGAGAAATTCACCCACAACATGCTCGCTGGCGCACAGGGTATCGATCTGGTCTTGCTGGTGATTGCCGCAGACGACGGCGTGATGCCGCAGACCCGCGAGCATTTGGCGATTGTCGAATTGCTCGGTATTCCGCGCGCCGTGGTGGCGATCAGCAAATGCGACCGGGTCGAAGCGGGCAGGGTGGAGGAGGTTCAGCGGCAGGTGCTGGATCTGCTTGAGGCCGGGCCGTTTGCCGAAGCGCCGATCGTGCTTGTGTCGAGCGTGACCGGGCAGGGCGTTGATGATTTGCGCGAGACGTTATTGCAGACGCAACGTGAAGTACTGGAGCGCAGTTGCGAAGGTGGTTTTCGCCTGGCCATCGACCGCGCGTTCAGCGTCGCCGGTGCGGGGATTGTCGTGACCGGCACGGCATTGTCGGGGGCGGTGGTTGTCGGCGACAAGCTCAGCCTCGGGCCTTCGGGCAAATCGGTACGAGTGCGCGGCCTATATGCGCAGAACCAACCCGCCGAACAGGCCTTCGCCGGGCAACGGGTGGCGTTGAACCTGACCGGCGAGCGCCTCGAACTGGCGCAGATCCATCGCGGCCAGTGGCTGCTGAGCGAGTGGCTGCACGCGCCGACGCAACGGGTCGACATCGACTTTCAACTGCTGCCCGGCGAACGCACCTTCGAACACTTTCACCCGGTGCACGTGCACCTCGGCACGCAGGATGTTATCGCCCGGGTGGCCTTGCTCGAAGGTCCGCGCTTGATTCCCGGCGAACGCATGTTCGCGCAACTGCTGATCAATGCGCCGGTGCACGCGGTGAAGGGCGATCGACTGATCCTGCGCGACCAGAGCGCGCAACGCACCTTGGGCGGCGGCCAGGTCCTCGACCCGTTCGCCCCGGCACGGCAACGCCGCAGCCCTGAACGTCTGGAGCAATTGCGCGCTTTGGTCTCGGGCGATGAGTTCGAACAGGTCTTGCCCGTACTGCTCAACTACAGCGCGGGCGGCCTCGACCCGCTGCGTCTGGAACGTCAGTTCAATCGCCCGCGCTCGACTTGGGCATTAGCGGAAAACGTCCGCCTCATCGACACCCGTCAAGGCCCGCTGCTGTTCAACGTGCAGCGCTGGGCACAGCTGAAGTTCACCCTGTTGGAGCAACTGACGCAGTTCCATGAACTGGAACCCGACCAGATGGGGCCGGATCGCGATCGCTTGCGGCGTTTCAGTGGATTGGCGCTGGAGCGTGCGACGTTTGTCAGTTTGCTGGATGAATTGCTCGCGGCCGGCTCGATCCAGGCAAGTGGGCCGTGGCTGCACCTGCCGGATCATCAGGTGCGCCTGAATGCCGAGGATGAAAGTCTCTGGCTAGGGCTGCAGCCGTTGTTTGAACAAGCCGGTTTCGACCCGCCGTGGGTGCGTGATGTGGCCAACGTCCTGGGGCAGGACGACGCCGTCGTGCGCTTGTTGCTGCGTAAACTGGCGCGTTTGGGTTTGATGCATCAAGTTGTGCGCGACCTGTTTTTGAGTGACGTGCAACTGCGCCAAATGGCGAACGTGCTGCTCAAACTCGCCAAGGAAAATCCGCAGGTCCAGGTGACAACCTTCCGCGATGCGCTAGGCTTGGGACGCAAACGCTGTATTCAGTACCTCGAATATTTCGACCGTGTCGGCCTGACCCGACGCCTCGGCGAATCCCGCCAGATCCGCCCCGACAACGCGCTGGCTAACGCCTGCGCACAATGAGTTCAAGGAAGGCAATCGCGCCCGGTGGCGCGGCCGGGCTTCAAACCCGGTTGGGGACGGCATCCGTTCCCGGGCAGGTTCGACTCCGGCTGCCTTCCGCCAGTTTGCCAAAAGCAAAAGATCGCAGCCTTCGGCAGCCTCTACATAGATCGGTGTAGGAGCTGCCGAAGGCTGCGATCTTTTGCTTCGGAATGCTGGATAAACCTGATCTGGCCTCGTTTAGTCACTTGGGGGTATGTGTTGGCTGTGAGATCGCCCTCGTGAGCAAGCTCGCTCCTACGGGGTCTGCGTGTAAACAAGGTTTGTGATCGAAGTCGATACCCTGTGGGAGCGAGCTTGCTCGCGAAGACGTCAGCAGCCACAAAACCTCACTCAGGGCTTGTCACAGATCCCGGCTACCGTGGTAGTTCCAGATTATCCATCACCCGATTCACCGCCAGCTCGCCGAGCATGATCAGTTGCGCGATCCCCAAAAGCGTCCTGCGCTGCGACGCAGGTACGAGATGGGCGAAATCATGGGCGATGGTTCTGGCTGAGGCGAGGGTTTCGCTGGCATCAGCCAGTAGTTCCTCGTTTTTGAAGTCTGCGGTGACGGCGTACATCCGGCGGGTTTTACGGGGCGGCGGGGTGGAGCCGGGTGGGCAGAGGTAATGATCGAGGGCGCGTTCGGCGGCGTCGTTGAGTTTTTTTGAATCGAGGGATTCGTAGGGGGAGGCGAGATCGGTTTCGGGCGGGTTGGGTGTTGGTTTGATCATGGTGAAGCTCCTTGAGATGTGGAGCCGTCACTCCATCGCTGCTAAACGGATAGGGTGGCGGCTGTACGCGGGTTAGCAGACCAGGCTCAAGGATCCCGGCGCACCGAAGTGCCCCACGCAAAGCCGCCATAACGTAATGGCAGTACTCGCGTGCCTTGAAATTTACCGAGCTGCTAAACCCGATCGCTGATTCGTCAGCGACCGACCCACAATAGAACCCGCCCCCAAGGCGCACAAGCCGGCGGATTCTGGCGTAGCTGTAGGCAATGGCGCAAGAACTTGTAGCCTCAGAGGCGTGTCTGGAGGTGTCTTTTAAACACTCCAGTTTAAAAGGCGAAAAGTCGGGCGAAGTTCTGGGACGTAAATAAATGTGTCCCCTTTTCCAGTGACTGATCGTTTCTTATCAATGGTTGGGTCTAACGAAGAATTAAGGGTTTTTATCTCCATTTCGGGGGCGATACCCCAATGTCGGAAACAAATAGGTATTTGCATAGGCTGCTATAGAGTTGATCCCGGCTACATAAGGAGGTTTATGCCAATACGCCCTTTGTCTAGTGGGACCGCATACAGGGATCCAATCCGTAGCTGATTGTAATCTGTACCAGTATAAGAGAGTGTTGGGTCCTAAATATTCAAAGCTATAGCAAGTAACCAAGGCGAATGGTTCTGTTGAAGTTGTTCGAAAATGAAACGGAAATAGTTGTGCGCCTACAGACGCCACCCACGGACCAGCTTGATAATGGTAGGTGGCATGTGGGCTACACACCAGTTCATATACGTTTTTGCAGCTAACCTCGTAACTAGCCGTCGTGCCTATCAGATCTCTGACAGTAATACGTGCATCTCCTACTCCAGTCGAAACTACATGGCCGGTAGCAGAATCAACGTAAGCAACGCTGAGGTTTGACGAACTGTATTGATAAGGAGGAGTTCCGCCTATTGCTCCGCGAGTTTGCTGTGCGTCAGGGTGCACATAATTCGTTTTCTCGAAAGGCGGGTTGTTTGGGGCCGCCGCCGGGTATAACTGGTAACCATCGAGTACCATTGGAGTGGTATCTATTTTCAGAGCAGGCGTCGCCTTAACCACATAAGTACGCACCAAAAACCGCTTCGCCAACCCCAAATCCTCACTTTTCCCAAACGCCACCCACATCTCCATGCTCAGTGGCGTCCCATCCTTCAACCCTTTCAAATCCTCATAAGGCGCGGTCGCTTCGAAGTAACCATTCCTCACCCAATCATCATTGACGAAGGCAAACGGCGCCGCCCAAATGTATTTTTCATAGGCCGAACCATCGGCATTGGTGCCCTCGAACAGCAACCAGACATATTGCCCCACCGCATTGAAGGGAAACCCCGAACACCACATTTTGCCTTCAGGTGTCAGCTCGGCCAGATTCAGCTCCGATCCTTCACCCGCATTGCTCGCTTCCTTCAAGCGAGGAGCGATGAGTTCTGCCTGGGGCAGTTCCTGCACATTGAGGATGAATGGATCAGACGGCTGCGGCTGGCCGTTGCCACGGGTAATGGTGTAACTGACGGTCACTCTGCCGCCCAGACAAAAGGCCACGAGTGCCGGTGGAGCATCGACGTTCAGACCGACCTCACTGATCGGCCGTGGATCGCTGATGTATGTGCCTTCAGCGTGGGTGCCGGGTTCGGGGATCCAGCTAACGCTGAGCCGGTCGGTGGGGAGGGTGGTGCCTTGTGGCACGACGATGGTGAGCCTGGAAACCGCGGTCATGGGCGCCAAGGTGTTGCCGTTGGCTTGCTGAACGCCGGCGGGTTTCAACTCCATGTAATCGCCTACTACCGTCGCCGTGGCGATGTTGGATTCGGCTTTCAGTGTGTCGTCGAGTTTTCGCAGTAATTTGTATTTGACCGATACGCTGGTGGCGACGATGACGTCTTTGTTCAGTACTTTCAGAACACAGGTTATTTTATTGCCGATGTCGTCCGTTTCGACTTGACCGGTGAGCACCACTGTTTTGTCATCTTGGCCCGCAATTTTCGCGGTGTAAGTGGCTTCAATTTTGTCGCCAGGCTCGAAGCGTGGGTCGACCGTCGATATGTACACCAGCAGTGGATTGCTACCGAGTTTTTTAAGGTCAATGATGCCCGGCTCGTCGGCTGTATCGCCTGCGATTTCTCGCAAAATCGGCGTGTCCAGGAGCCTGCCATCCAGATCCTCATTCACCGCCACCGCAGCGGACCATACTGCATCGGGATCCGGTCCATTGCGCAGTTGATCGGTCACGGTGTAGGAAAAGTTGAGGACCTTGTTCTGGCGTTTCGCTTTGTCGAGAAACTCACGCTCCACCGTGAAGCAGACGGTCGTTGGCATTTCGCTGCCCGGGTTCGGCGGTTCGGGGGCCTGATCCTTGCTGACCGGGAACGTCTTTATTTCGCCGTTGCACTTCAGGCTGATGGTGTCGTAAGCGCGGCAGTAGGGATAACTGAAGCAGACGGGCGCGCTGACGAAGTCTTTGCCGACGCCTTGTTTAATGAGGTCGGACAAGTCCAGGTCGAGTTCGGAGTGGCCGTCGATTTGGGGAAAGCGATCCTTCAGGCCGGGGCGGACGCGGTTATAGAGAATTTCCAGCGATGGTGTGGAAGTGCCGATGTTGTCGCTGCCACGCCTGACGGTGTAGTACATCTTGTTGACCTTGTCCGGATGCAGGCGCCCCTTAGTCCGTAACTGGGTTTTCGCGTTCGGATTTGTAATGGTCTCGCTATCCAGTGTCGCCGATTCACCCTCAAGCCAAAGCTCCATGACATCGCCGGGGTCCATGGTGCCCGACAGCGGTGGATCGACGATAACAACGGCTCCTTTACCGTCGGCGACCAGATCAGAGGCCACCAGGGGCACGCCGATGTGTGCACCTACCACGGGCGTGGTCTGGCCGTTGACCTTTGGCGGGTACAGGACGAGGACGGTGTTGTCCGGCGGGGTTGAGGTGGTCATGGATGAGGCTCCTGCGTGTTGGGAACGGGCAGGGGTTATCAGAGCGCTTAATTGAGAATTGCGCACCTGTCAGATCTGACAGGTGGCGACGAGTGGTCATCGGCGCGAGCGTCAAAAGCAAAAGATCGCAGCCTTCGGCAGCTCCTACACCGATCTATGGAGCTGCCGAAGGCTGCGATCTTTTGAACTAAAAAGCGGGAAAGCTTCGTCGTGCCCCGTTTAGCCGTTTGTGTTGGCTGTGAGATTGCCTTTGCGAGCAGGCTCGCTCCCACAGGTTCGCCGGGGTGAACACAGGTTTGTGATCGATCCCGATCACTGTGGGAGCGGGCTTGCCCGCGAAGACGTCAGTCGCTGCACCGACTTATTCAAGGCTTGGTACAGAACCGTGCTACTGCGGCAACTCCAGATTATCCATCACCCGATTCACCGCCAGTTCGCCGAGCATGATCAGTTGCGCGATCCCCAACAGCGTCCGTCGTTGCGATGCGGGTATGAGGTGGGCGAAGTCATGGGCGATGGTTCTGGCTGAGGCGAGGGTTTCGCTGGCGTCGGCCAGCAGTTCCTCGTTTTTGAAGTCTGCGGTGACGGCGTACATCCGGCGGGTTTTACAGGGCGGTGGGGTGGAGCCGGGTGGGCAGAGGTAATGATCGAGGGCGCGTTCGGCGGCGTCGTTGAGTTTTTTTGAATCGAGGGATTCGTAGGGGGAAGCGAGGTCGGTTTCGGGTGGGTTGGGTGTTGGTTTTATCATGGTGAAGCTCCTTGATTGCTGGAGCCGCCACATTTCGCTGCGAAACGAAGAGAGGTGGCAGCTGTACGCAGGTTCGCAGACCGGGAATCAAGGAACCCGGCATACCCGAAGGTATCCCGCGCACAGCCGCCATGAAGCATCATTGCCATTAATCTTGATGGCAATGCACTGGAGCGCTGTGCGCCTTGATTGATCCGGGCTGCGAAACCCGACCGCTGATTCGTCAGCGACCGCACCACAATAGAACCCGCCCCCAAGGCGCACAAGCCGGCGGATTCTGGCGTAGCTGTAGGCAATGGCGCAAGGATGTGTAGCCTCTAAGGCGTGTCTGGAGGTGTCTTTTAAACACTCAAGTTTAAAAGGCAAAAAGTCGGGCGAAGTTCTGAACGGAAAACGTGATCTATCCCTGATAACGATGCACTTTCGACATTCTCTTTTTGAATGCCTCGGGATCGAAGGGGCGTGGTGTTCCACTGGACTCACCTTTACGAAGAGCAGCTAGGATGGTTTCCAGCTCGACGCTTCGCTCCTGTTCACGGCGGATCAGGTCGCGAATGTGTTCGCTGCCGTTGGTGTAATGACCGGCTTCGATCTGAGCTTTGGTCCAGTGGTCTCGCTGATCAGTCACAGTGATGGTTTTTCGTACGGTTGCCATGGGCGGACCTCCGGAGGGTGGTCGAATGTGTGCAAAAGCAAAAAGCGGAGAACGTTGTCTGACCCTGTTTAGCCCTGTAGCGAGAGCGATCGCCCTCGCCACAGGATTGCCGGGGTACTGATCAGCCCGGCAATTCCAGATTATCCATCACCCGATTCACCGCCAGCTCGCCGAGCATGATCAATTGCGCGATCCCCAACAGCGTCCGTCGCTGCGACGCGGGTACGAGATGGGCGAAGTCATGGGCGATGGTTCTGGCGGAGGCGAGGGTTTCGCTGGCGTCGGCCAGAAGTTCTTCATTTTTGAAATCTGCGGTGACGGCGTACATCCGACGGGTTTTACGGGGCGGCGGGGTGGAACCGGGTGGGCAGAGGTAGTGATCGAGCGCGCGTTCGGCGGCGTCGTTGAGTTTTTTTGAATCGAGGGATTCGTAGGGGGAAGCGAGGTCTGTTTCGGGTGGGTTGGGCGTTGGTTTGATCATCGGTAAAGCCTCTAGAGTAATGAAGCTGCCACCGTTCGCTGCTAACGAAGGAGGTGGCGGCTATACGCGGGTTAGCAGACCAGGACTCTAGAACCCGGCGCACCGAAGTGCCCCACGCAAAGCCGCCATAACGGCAATGAACTTTGTGCGTCTAGAGAAAAACCCGGGCTGCTAAACCCGATCGCTGATTCGTCAGCGACGGCACCACAATAGAACCCGCCCCCAAGGCGCACAAGCCGGCGGATTCTGGCGTAGCTGTAGGCAATGGCGCAAGAATTTGTAGCCTTGAAGGCGTGTCTGGAGGTGTCTTTTAAACACCGGAGTTTAAAAGGCGATTTGCGCTGATTTCACTGGCCCCTTCGCGAGCAGGCTCGCTCCCACAGGTTCGGCGGTGTAAACACAGCCTGATGATCGACGCAGAAACCTGTAGGAATGAGCCTGCTCGCGATAACGGCGTATCAGTCAGCATGAATGTTGCTGAAAAGACGCTATCGCGAGCAGGCTCACTCCTACAGGGGAAAGCGTTTCAAATCGGGATGGGCGGTGGGTTAAAAACCCAACGGGTACTGGATCACCACGTAGATCCGGTCAATGTCATCGCCTGCCTGCGCCTCATTGGCCCGGTGTGAAACATGTGACACCTGCACCGACAGATCCTTCGCTGCGCCCGATTGCACGACGTACTTCAAATCGATATCGCGCTCCCAGTGTTTGCCGCCGTCGCCTTGCTGCGGCTGATAACTGCCGCTGTCAGGATCAAACGGGTTGTAGGCGCCGCCCTTGGGCGCGTGGGTGCCGTCGATGTGGCTACCGCTGACGTAGCGGGTCATGAACTTCAGGCCGGGGATGCCGAAGGCGCCGAGGTCGAGGTCGTAGCGCGCTTGCCAGGAGCGTTCGTTGGCGCCGTTGAAATCGGCGTATTTGATCGAGTTGGCGAGGTAGATCGAGTCGCCGCCGACGAAATCGAACGGTGTGTCGCCATTGATCTTTTGCCAGCCGAGCATTACCGCGTGGGGGCCGAAGGCGTATTTGCCGGACAGGCTGAACGCGGTGTTGTCGATGGCGCCGGCCAGCGCTCGGCCGGTGTCGCGGGTGTGGTAGAGGTTGGCGTCGAGTAGCACGCCGGACTGCTTGAAGTGCAGATTGCCGTAGTACTGATGCCAGGTGTCGCTCAGGTCGGAGGCGTACAGCGCGCCGCCCACTGGGCTGTCGGTGAACAGATCGGCGCCGAGAAAACTGATCCCACCGGCCTCGGTATTGGCGCCGTAGCCATAGAAATCGCCTTTGCCGGATGAGCTGTCCTGATTCTTGAACGCGGTGAAATGCCCGGCCACCAGATTGATGTGGTCGAGCTCGGCGCTGTTGAGCAGAAAGCCTGTGGCGTACTCCGGTTGCAGGCGTTTGTCGGAGGTGTCGAACACCGGGGTTTCCACGGTCATTTCACCGAAGGCGAGCGTGGTGCGCGAGGCTTTCAGCTTGAGTGCGCCGCCCGCGCTGGAGTAATCGTTTTCGCTGCGGCCATCGCTGTCGACCGGCAGCAGACCGGTCCCGGAATGGCCCTTGCCGCCGTCGAGTTTGAGCCCGGCGAAGGCGTGGGCATCGATGCCAAAACCGACCGTTCCGGTGGTGAAACCGGATGAGAAAGTGCCGATAAAGCCCTGAGCCCACTCCTGTTTGTAGTTTTTGCCGGAGGGTGAGGGCGAGCGGTAGTCGTTGCTCAGGTAGAAGTTGCGGCTGAGGATTTCGCTTTTGGCATCGTCGAAGAAACCGCTGGCGTGGGCGCTGGTGGTCAGACCGCAGAGCAGCGCGAGGAGGGTGAGACGCGAAGGGGCGCGGTCGATCATGGTCGGTGGCCAGCGGCAATTAAGGTGGCTGGGATGATCGCGGGAATGTAGGGCAGGGGATTGAGCGGATGTGCTGAATTTACGGGGCTACACAAAACCTGTGGGAGCGAGCTTGCTCGCGAAAGCGGTACATCAGTCAACATTTTTGCCGGCTGATAAACCGCTTTCGCGAGCAAGCTCGCTCCCACAGGGTTCTGGGCTGAATGAGGGTTTTGTGGCGGGAGCAAAAATCTGCGTCAGCGATGGCGGTGTGTCGGGCAACATTTTTGCTGCCTGACACACCTTTTGATCGCGTTACGACAATGGCGGCGTGCGCGGCGGGATCTGGCGTTTGCTGCCGGTCGATTCAAACGCGGCGGCGAAACGCAGCAGGTTCGAGTCGTCGTAGGCGCGGCCAGCGAAGGTCAGGCCGACCGGCATGCCGATATCGGCCATCACACCCATTGGCACGGTGACGGTCGGCACGCCGAGGTGGCGGATCGCGAGGTTGCCGTTGGCCACCCAAATGCCGTTGCTCCAGGCGATGTCAGCCGACGCCGGGTTGACGTCCGCGTCTGCCGGGCCGACGTCGGCAACAGTCGGGAACAGCACGGCATCGAGGCCCAGCGTGTCCATCCAGTCTTCGAGGTCGATGCGTCGGGTTTGCTCCAGGCCGCGCAGGCCGTCAGGCACGGTGCCGATTTCATTCCACGGGGTGATGCCGCGCTCGGCCATGCGCACGTACTCATCCATGCCGGCAGCCAGATCGCCTTCACGGTTGGGTAGGGTGCCCGGGTCGTGCGGGAAGATTTTCGGCCCGTCGACGTCGACCAAACGATTGAGTTTCGGATCACCGTTGGCTTGCAGGAAGTCGTCGAACGCCCACGCGGTCAGGTCCCACAGCTCATGGTGAAGGAACTCTTTGGAGACCAGCCCCCGAGTGAATACGGTCGGCGCGCCGGGGCGATCGCCTTCGCAGTTGGAGACCAGCGGGAAATCGGTTTCTATGACTTCGGCACCGGCCGCTTCGAGGGCCTGACGCGCCTGCTTCCACAAGTCGATCACCGAGGCGCGGGTGTTGATGCGCTGGCCGGTCGGGCCACCGATGCCCGGGGCTTCGCTGGTGCCAGCCTCGGGGTCGGCATTGATGAACATGCGCGGCACGGCGAAACGCTTGCCGGCCAGCGCTTTGGCGTCGGCGGCCAGATCGGCGTAGGCGGCGGGGCGCACTTCGCTGACGCTCGGGATCGGCACCCACGGTTGCAGACGCCAGAGGTCGCCACGGGTGTCCGGGTCTTCGGCGACGACGATGTCGAGGACTTCGAGCAGATCGGCCATGGTCCGCGCATAAGGCACGACGACGTCCATGGTCGGCGTCAACGGCCAGTTGCCGCGCACCGAGATCACCCCGCGTGACGGCGTGTAGGCGCACAAACCATTGTTCGACGCCGGGCCACGCCCGCTCGACCAGGTTTCTTCAGCCAGACCAAACGCGGCAAAACTCGCGGCAGTGGCGGTACCGGCACCGTTCGACGAACCGGAGGCAAACGGCGCGGTGAGGTAATCAGCGTTGTAAGGGCTTTCGGCGCGACCGTAGACGCCACGTTGCATGCCGCCATTGGCCATCGGCGGCATGTTGGTCTTGCCCAGGCAAATCGCCCCGGCCGCGCGCAGACGTTCAATGGTGAAGGCGTCGCGATAAGCCACCAGATCGGCGAAGGCCGGGCTGCCGGACGCTGCCGTGAGGCCTTTGACCAGATAGCTGTCCTTGGCGGTGTAGGGGATGCCGTCGAGCGGGCCGAGGGTTTTGCCTTCGGCACGACGGGCATCGGACGCGCGGGCCTCGTTCAACGCTTCAGGGTTGCGCACGACCACGGCATTCAGCGCCGTTGGGGTGTTGGCGCCATCGTAGGCATCGATGCGTGCGAGATACGCCTGCACCAGTTCGACTGCGGTGGTCTGGCCGGACTCGAGCGCGGCGCGCAGTTGGGCAATGGAAACTTCGGTGACTTCGATCATGCGCTCACCGCTGTTTGAATTTGGGTGTTTTTCCTGGAGTGGGTGTTCATATCGGTTCTCGTTGCACAGCTATAAGCGACAAGGTTAAGACTGGCGCCTATTTAACACCAAGCGGGGCGCGGAGTAATCGGCGGGATTGTTGTTTGTTCGACAATGAATCTTCGGCGAGCCCTTCGCGAGCAAGCTCGCTCCCACAAGGATTGCATTTCAAATTTGGAGCCAGGGCGCCAAGTGAAATGCGTTCCAAATGTGGGAGCGAGCTTGCTCGCGAAGGCGTCAGCCCGGCCAACCTATCACTTCAGCCGATCACAGCACCCCGTACTCCCGCGCCGTCCGATCCACCGCAATCCGCGTCTTGTCGACCAGCTCATCCAGCTCCGCGCGCGTGGCCACCAGCGCCGGGGCCATGATCATCCGCCCCAGTGTCGAGCGAATGATCAAGCCTTCCTCAAAGCCAATCGTGCGGCAACGCCAGGCGATATCGTTTTCATTGGCAAAACGCTTGCGCGTCGCTTTGTCCTCAGCAAACTGCAACGCAGCCACCAAACCAACCCCCTGAATCTCACCCACCAACGGATGACTGCCGAACACCTCGCGCAGGCAATTCTGCAGATACGGCCCGGTGTCGGTTTTCACCTGATTCACTACGCCCTCATCGCGCAAGGCCTTGAGGTTGGCAATCGCCACGGCAGCCGCGACCGGGTGCCCGGAATAGGTCAGGCCGTGGGCAAATACGCCACCTTTCTCGACCAATGCTTCAGCCATGCGCCGCGACAGAATCAAGCCACCCATAGGGATGTAACCCGAGGTCAGGCCCTTGGCGATCGACAGCGTGTCGGGCTCAAAACCAAATGCCTGATGCGCGAACCATTCACCGGTGCGGCCAAAACCGCCAATCACTTCATCCGCACACAACAACACATCGTATTGACGGCAGATACGCTGGATTTCCGGCCAGTACGTCGCCGGCGGAATGATCATCCCTCCCGCACCCTGAAACGGTTCTGCGACGAACGCGGCGACCTTGTCGGCGCCTAGCTCAAGAATCTTGTCTTCCAGTTGCCGCGCCGCTTGCAGGCCAAACTCTTCCGGGCTGAGATTACCTTCATGGGCGAACCAGTACGGCTCATCAATGTGCGCGACATCGGGGATGGTCCCGCCCATCTCATGCATGAATTTCATCCCGCCCAACGCCGTCGCGGCCAGGGTCGAGCCGTGGTAGCCGTTCCAGCGGCCGATCATGATTTTCTTCTCGGGCTTGCCCATCACCTGCCAGAACTTGCGCACGGTACGGATCAGCACTTCGTTGGCTTCGGAGCCGGAGTTGGTGTAGATCGCGTGGCTGTAGTGCTTGGGCAACAGGCTGAAGAGCAGTTCGGACAGCTCGATCACCGCCGGGTGAGTGGTGTGGAAGAACATGTTGTAGTAGGGCAGTTGTTCCAGCTGCGCGGTCGCGGCGGCGGCGAGATCCTTGCGCCCGTAACCGAGGTTGGTGCACCACAGACCCGACATGCCATCCAGATAGCGATTGCCGTCGTTATCCCACAACGCCAGGCGATCGCCGCTGACCATCACCCGTGGGCCTTCCTCGTTGAGGGCCTTTTGATCAACGAACGCATGGATGTGGTGAGCGGCGTCAGAGGCTTGGTAATCGCGGGTACTGCGGGTCGAATCGAATTCGGCGGACATGGCGGATCTCCAGAGCAAAGGGCAAGTGGGTGCGTTCGTCACAGCGCTGCACGGGGAAAGTTTTGTCATCTAAAAATATTTTTGTAAAGAAAATATTTGTCGGTAAAAAAAGATAATCGTAGGCTGACCGCCATTGGCAACGATCAACAGAGGCAACATGAGCGGACTCAGAGAACGGCAGAAGGAACAGCGCCGGCAGGTGATTGCCGAGGCGGCGCTCGAGTTGTTCAAGCGCAACGGTTTTGCGGCTACCACGCTGGACCAGATCGCCGTGCAGGCGGGGGTTTCCGCCCCCACCGTGGTCAATTATTTCGGCGGCAAGCAGGAGATTCTGCTGGCCCTGCTCAAGCAACCCGACGAGCAAGCCATGCGCGAGGCGCGGGCGAATCTCGACGATGCCAGTGATCCGCTGGAGGCGTTGTGCGAGTTCGAAGGGCTGATGACCGATTACCAGCTACAGGCGATGCCGGCTTCGCTGTGGCGGGAACTGGCGCCGTTTCTGCTGACCGGTGAGTTGGCTGAGGCGATGAGCCCGTGGAATGCCGCCGTGATCGAAGAGACCAAAGCGCTGCTTCTGCATTTTCAGCAGGCCGGCAAAGTGCGCGAATCGATCGATCTCGATGTGGTGGCGACGCTGTTCAACCAATACGCGAACATGGCGTTCATTCGCCTCGCCACGCAGGAAATCCCGGATCGGGCCGCGCACGCCTTGCACATGCGCGGGGTTTTGAATCTGTTGTGTCACGGCATGCTGGAGCGCTAAGGCTAAAAGACGATGTGCCGGAAGTGAACTAGGCTCACAGCGGTTCATCGATGGCCCACCCAGGAGCGCCGACATGGAAGACAAACCGCTGATCACGTTTCAGAGTTCCAGAGCATTGCTCGACGTGCTCATTCGCGCGGGCCTGATCACCGTTCTGGTGCTGTTCTGCTACGACATTTTCCATCCGTTTCTCAATGTCATGCTGTGGGCGCTGATCCTGGCCGTCACGCTGTATCCGCTGAATCAGGCTCTGGGCGCCAAACTCGGTAATCGCTACGGCTGGGCGGCAATCATTCTGGTGCTGCTGGGCCTGGTGATTCTGATGCTGCCGTTGAGCCTGCTGGGTGCTTCGATCGCCGATTCGATCAAGGGCAGCATGCACACGTTCGAAGCGGGGCAGTTCGAGATACCGCCGCCACCGGCCAGTGTTGAAGGCTGGCCGTTGATTGGCGCGCCGCTTTACGGCATCTGGATGCATGCGTCACAGGATCTGAGCTGGGTGTTTCAGGAACTGGCGCCACACCTCAAGGACTGGAGCAAAGTGGTGTTGCATCAAGCCGCCGGCGTCGGCGCAGGCATCGTGGTGTTTGTGATTGCCTTGATCGTTGCCGGGTTGATCATGCACCAAGGCGAGCGCGGCCACCGCACAGCGGTTGCAGTCACCACACGTATTTCCGGGCCGGTGCGCGGCCCGCAGATTGCCCAACTGTGCACGGCAACCATCCGCGCCGTGGCACAGGGTGTGGTCGGCATCGCCTTTATTCAGATGCTGCTGGTCGGCGTGGCACTGGTGGTCATGGGCGTACCGGCGGCCGGTGTTCTCGCCTTGATGGTGCTGCTGCTGGGCATCACCCAATTGCCGGTGTTGCTGATCACGCTGCCCATCGTGATTTATGTCTTCGCCGTGGACGGGGTCAGCGCCGGCACGATTATCTTTGCGGTGTGGATGGCGATTGCCGGGCTTGCCGACAACGTGCTCAAACCGATGCTGCTGGGACGCGGCGTCGCGGTGCCGATGCCAGTAGTACTGATCGGCGCGCTCGGGGGCATGGTCACCAGCGGCATTATTGGTTTGTTCACCGGGCCGGTGATTCTGGCGGTTGGCTATGAATTGTTCATCGGCTGGGTCTATCAACCGGCCGATATCACCGAGCTTCTGGAGAGCCAGCGCAAAGAAAATCTACCGTGACACTCATCCCTCTCGCTGACGCATTGGCGTACACCTCAGCGGACGTCTAGGCTGGTCAGTCAGTCGCCCTTCGGGCGCAACGCCCACGCAGGGACAGGAGCGGAACCGATGAAAGCCCCAGCCAGTATTGTCTGCCTGATGTTCACACTGGTTCTCGCGCCGGGAGTCCGCGCCGAAGACCCGCCGGCGGCGCCCCCTCCCGAGACCACCGACGACGCGCCGTTGATCAACCCGCAAGTGGTCGACAAGCTCATCGATATGGGCGATTACCTGCGCAGTCTGCCGAAATTCCAGGTCGACGCCCAAGTCTCGCGCGACACGGTTCTGGAGTCCGGGCAGAAGATCAAGACCGAGTCCGCCAACACCCTGAAAGTGGTCGGCCATGATCGCCTGTATGCGAAAAGCGAAGGCGATGTGCGCACCCGCGAGTTTTTCTATAACGGCAAAAAACTCACCCAGTATTCGCCATACCTGAAGTACTACACCACCGTCGACGCCCCGGCCACGGTGGCGGAAACCCTGCACAAGGTCGAAAACTTCTACGGTGTGCAGGTACCGATGGAGGACCTGTTTCTGTTCGGCAGTGATCAGGCGCAGATCGATGCCTTGAAAGCCGCGTTGTACGTGGGCCCGTCGGTCATCAAGGGCCAGCTCTGCGACCATTTGGCGTTTCGCCAGGAGGGCATCGACTGGCAATTGTGGCTGACCCGCTCCGACAAACCCTTGCCGTGCAAGCTGGTGATCACCACCACCGACGATAAGAGCTTCCCCGAGTACAGCGCGGTGTATCAGTGGAACCTCAAGCCGACCATTCCGGACACGCAGTTCACCTTCAAACCGGGCAAAGGCGATGTGGCGATTGCGTTTAAACAGGCCAGCGATCAGGGAGGGCAGTGATATGAACAAGTCGATGACGTGGAGTTTGTTGTTGTCGCTGGCCACCGCCACGCTGCTGACCGCCGGTTATGTCGCCGAAGCCGATGCCCGGGGGCAACGCGCCCAGGGCCATGCCCGCGCCAACGTCAATCGCGCGCCAGCACCGAACGCGCAACGGGCGCAGCGGATCAATGCGCCGCAGCGCACCAACAATGTCAGTGCCGGTAACCGGGTCAATTCGGGCAATCGGGTCAATTCGGGTAACCGGGTCAATGCCGGCAACAACGTTGGTAACCGTACGAACGTCAACAACGGCAACCGAAACGTCAACATCGACAACAGCCGCGATGTCGATATTGATGTCGACGGCCATGGCCGTTATGGCTACGACGATCACTACCATCCGGTGGCGGCCGCAGTGGCGGTAACGGCAACCGTCGCGGCCACTGCGGCGGTGGTAGGGGCGATCTTTACCCCGGCGCAAATGCCCAGCAGTTGTGTGCAGGTGATTCAGTACAACGTCGCCTACATGCAATGCGGCTCGACCTGGTACCAGCCGCAGTATCAAGGCAGTGATGTGACGTATGTGGTGGTCAATGCGCCTTGATCAGGCTTTCGGCACCCACGCTTGCATCTGCGCCAACATGCCACGGCCGCCTCGGCGTAACCCGGTGGCGAGGGTCAGCCACGACAGCTCAGTAACGATGACCTGTGCGGCCGGCACTAGTCGCACTTCACCGGCAGTACTGCCCGCCGGGCCACCGTCCGGCATGAAAATCGTCAGCCAGTCATCCACGCTTTCGACGATCAGGCACAGGCGAAAGCCTTCGCCCTCGGCAATCAGGCCGACCTTGGAACCGTCCTCGTTTTCCAGTCCGGCGAACCGCGCCGTGGTGTCTTTGAACAACTGGTAACCCGGCAGGTTGCTGAGCAGCTTGTTTTCCGTGGCCTCCAGCGCCCGCGCCGCCGCAGACGTGCGTGCCAGCAGCCCGGCGAGAAAACACAGGACGATCAGGCCCAGCAACGCCGCCAGACTCACCAGCGTCACGCCCGCCACGTCATAGCCCTTGAACATCGGCAATAACTTTTCTACCGGCCCGCGCAGCAGGTGGATGGCTTTTTCGATCAGCACGACAATCAGCACCAGCGGCAGGATGAACAGCAGCCCGCCGATCACGGTGGTCTTGATGAACTTGAACATGACGGCTCCTTGAATGACGTGCGATCGGATTCAAGGCTAGCTGATCTCCGTCCAGCTGCCGGAAGGCTTCAGCGCCGCCAACTGCCCAAAGGTAACTCGACCTCGCGCTCGGCAGCAGCCAGCGCTTTCTCCAGCCCGGACTTGTCCAGCGGCGCGCAGTAAGCCGGTTTCGCCCGCTCGAATCGCCAGCTCTCATCGAGGCCTCCGGCGTCGACCGCATCGAAGCCGAGTTCGTCCAGCAAACCCACGACCAATGCCTTGGCGTCAGCGTCATCTGCGGCGACGGGCAGGGCGCGCCGCTCGCTGGAATCATGCGGGCGGCCATCCGTAAGCAAGTCCGCGGCGAGGATGGCATTGAACACCTTGACCACCGTGGCACCGCGCAAATGCTCTGCGAGCAAGCGGCTGGTGGTGCTCTGGAACGTGTCGAGTACGGCGATGTGGCCGTCGCGATCAGGGTAATAGTTGTTGGCGTCGAGCACGGTTTTCCCTTCGAACCAGGCTGGCGGCAGGCTCGGGATGTGTTCGTAGGGGATGGCCAGCAACACCACGTCGGCAAACTGTGTGGCCTGTTCGGCCGTGCCGATCTGGCAGCCGGTGATGCCGGCGAGCACGCTGCTCATGGTCTTCGGGCCGCGTGAGTTACTGAGCATTACTTCGTGCCCGGCGGCGAGGACGATTTGCGCGACGGCGCGCCCGATGAATCCGGCTCCAACGATTCCAATGCGCATGGTGTGTTCCTCTGTCAGGTGGGGAGCCACTATGATGATTCCTGCCCAGATGCAGATAAATTGCACTCTGTTACTTACTTTCGCTAACAGGAGTTTCGAATGGATCGGCTGACCAGCATGGCGGCTTTCGTGATGGCGGCTGAAGCGGGCTCGTACGCCAGCGCTGCGCAACGCCTCGACATGTCGGCGCAAATGGTCGCCAAACACGTGGCCGCCCTTGAACAGCGGCTGGGTGCGCGGTTGCTCAATCGCACCACGCGCCGGCAGAGCCTGACCGAACTGGGCCAGGCCTACTACGAGCGCTGCAAGCACATCGTCACTGAGGCAGAGGCCGCTGATTCGCTGGCGCAGATCATGAATGACACGCCGCGCGGCAAGCTCAGGATCAGCGCGCCGGTAACCTTCGGTTCGTACAGCTTGATGCCGTTCATGACCGCGTTCTTGCGCGAATTCCCTGAAGTGGAAATTGATCTGCACCTGACCGACCGTGCGGTGGATCTGGTGGAGGAGGGGTTTGAGGTGGCTTTCCGGATCGGCCCGTTGGCCACGGCTAGCCTCACCGCCAGGCCCTTGGCCGCGTATCGCTTGATTGTCTGCGCGGCGCCACGCTATCTGGCGGAACACGGCACACCGCAAGTGCCCGCCGATCTGCAACAACATGAGTGCCTGGGTTATGCCTATTGGTCACGGCCTGCCGATCACGAGTGGTCGTTTTTCAACGGTGCGCAGGTCGAGCGCGTGCCGGTGAGCAGTCGCTTGCACGTCAACGAGAGCAAGGCGTTGTTGTCAGCGGCGGTGGATGGTTTCGGGATTGTGCTGGGGCCTGCCGACTTTCTTGAACCGGCATTGCGCAGAGGCGAGTTGGTGAGGTTGTTGGAGGGGTTTGAGGCGCCGAGCAGAGCGATGCATCTGCTGTACACGGCGCATCGGCAGAAGACCGCGAAAGTGCGCCAGTTCATCGATGCCGCGGTCAGCCGATTTGGCTGACCGGGCGATTTGGATGAGTGAATAAAGCGACTCAGTTAATTCGCGGATGCTGCTGCACCAGTTCCTTGCGCTTGGCTTCCAGCGCAGCGATTTCGGCGTCTATGTCCTCGATTTTCTGCTCGATGTTGTCGTGGTGCTCTTGCAGCAGTTCCTTGGCTTCCTCGAGGTCCGAGGCTGCCGGCGCGGCACCGCGCAATGGCTTGTTGGCGGTTTCCTTCATGGTCACCCCGGTGGCCAGACCGATCACGGCGATGACCATCAGGTAATACGCCGGCATGTACAGATTATTGGTGCTCTCGACCAGCCAGGCGACCACGGTCGGAGTCAGGCCGGCAATCAATACCGAGACGTTGAAAGCAGCCGCCAGCGCGCTGTAGCGAATGTGCGTGGGAAACATCGCCGGAAGGGTCGAGGCCATCACGCCGATAAAGAAGTTCAGCAACACGGCCAGCATCAGCAGACCGGCGAAGATCAAACCGATCTTGCCGCTGTTGATCAGCATGAACGCCGGGATCGCCAGAATGAACAAACCGATGCTGCCAACCACGATGAAAGGCTTGCGGCCGATCTTGTCGCTGATGAAGCCAATCGCCGGTTGTACGAAGAGCATGCCGACCATGATCGCGATGATGATCAACACGCCACGGTTTTCGCTGTAGTGCAGATTGTGCGAGAGGTAACTCGGCATATAGGTGAGCAGCATGTAGTAGGTGACGTTGGTCACCGCCACCACGCCGATGCAGGTCATCAGGCTGCGCCAGTGTTTGGTCGCGACCTCCTTGAAAGAGACTTTCGGGCCACCGGCGAGGCCTTCGCGATCGCCTTGCTCAAGCTTTTCGACGTGCTGCTGGAACGCCGGGGTTTCTTCCAGGGCGTGACGCAAATAGAGGCCGATCATGCCCAGCGGCAAGGCGAGGAAGAACGGCAGACGCCAGCCCCATTCTTCGAACTTGGCTTCGCCCAGCGTGGTGGAGATCAACACCACCACACCGGCACCGAGAACGAAGCCGGCAATCGAGCCGAAATCCAGCCAACTGCCGAGGAAGCCACGCTTGCGGTCCGGCGCGTATTCGGCGACGAAGATCGACGCTCCGGTGTATTCACCGCCCACCGAGAAGCCTTGGGCCATTTTCGCCAGCAACAGCAGGATCGGCGCCCAGATGCCAATCGAGGCATAGGACGGAATCAGGCCAATAGCGAAGGTGCTCAGCGACATGATCACGATGGTCGCGGCGAGGACTTTCTGTCGCCCGTACTTGTCGCCCAAGGCGCCGAAGAACAAGCCGCCCAGCGGCCGAATCAGGAAGGGCACCGAGAACGTCGCCAGCGCGGCGATCATCTGGGTGCCGGGGTCGGCGCCGGGGAAGAACACTTTGCCGAGCACATAGGCGACGAAGCCGTAAACACCAAAGTCGAACCATTCCATGGCATTGCCCAGGGCGGCAGCGGTAATCGCTTTGCGCATCTTGGCGTCGTCGACAATGGTGATGTCGTTCAGGCCGATCGGCTTGACGGTTTTCTTGCGTGATTTCATCCGGGTCTTCTCTTTGCTGATCCATCGTGCCGCGTAGATGCCATCTTTTTGATGGCGCGTACTCTTTGGCTCAGATACATGAGGACACGAAATAATTCACTGCCAGGCGCTTTTTTTCCTGGCGCACCGGTGTAGGAGCTGCCGAAGGCTGCGATTGATCGTTCCCACGCTCTGCGTGGGAATGCAGCCGGGGACGCTCCGCGTCCCAACAAGATCGCAGCCTTCGGCAGCTCCTACAGGGGGATATATGTTTACCGGCGGATGGCCGTATACGATTGCCGCAGGTCGCTGGCCCAGCCGTCCAGCACCACTTTGATGTCGTCGGCGGTTAACACCTGCTTGTCGTTCTCCAAGGGCACGCCGGTGCCTTTGCGCACCACTTCAGCAATCACTTCGCCGGTCGAACCGTCCTCGAACGAAACCTCGGTGGCGACCTGACTGTCCTGATCGCGGATGCCGGTCGCCGTGCTCACACCGGCAGCGACGAGGGTGACGGGCAGCCACTCATAAAAGCGCAAACCCTGAGTGCTGGTCGCCACTTGGGTGATGGCGGGGCGCACCACCAACGTGTTCGGCCCCGGTTGGTTGACCAGATGCATCACCTTGCCCAATTCCAGCCGCAGCGCCGCATCGTAGTAGTCAGTAACCCCGGACAGCGTGCTCAGCGGAATCCGCGACGTCGGCTCGGCACTTGGGTAAAACTGGCTTGGTGCCAGGTAAACCTGGGTATATCGGCCCCGGGCGAGTGCCGGGCTGACCCACGCCAGCACCGGCTGACCGGACGGCGACTGGCGCTCGGCCAAGACGCTGTAGTCATGCAGAAAGCCGCTGTGCTCGACCTTGTTACTGCTGCAGGCCGACAGGCTCAGGGTGGTGGCGAGGGCCAGCGACAGCGAATGCGTGCGGGTCATTAACGGGTTTCCTTGTGAGGTTGCGTGGCGATGCTGTCCGAGCATTCGATGTGCAACTGGCCGTGGCTCATGATCCATTGGATCAGGTCGGCGGCAGCGATGCTGTGGACGTATTCGACCCAGTGCGCATTGGTCGGGCTGAACTGCTCGAAGTAGCGGCGCAGGACGATGCGGCTCTGATCGCTGGAAACGCTCAGGCACGACTCCTGAAACACAATCGGCGTATCAGGGCCGAGCGCGGCAGTGCGCTGGCTGAGGATCAAGGGACGATTGCTGTTGTGCCCCTCGGCGCAATGGTTGTCGTTCAATAGCTTCATGCGAACCCCCTGGATTGGAATGGCCGCAGAATGCCCGCGCGGTTTTGCCAGAGAATGTCCGCTTGATGTCTGGCGCGTAGAAATGTTGCTCGATTGAAATAAATGACCCGGGCGGCGAAATGGCTTTAGATTGGCGTTTTTCGCCGCATGGATCTGTAACTGTGAGCAGACTGCTGTTCGTCGACGACGACGTGGAAATTCTCGCGCTGCTGAAGAAATTCTTCGTGCAGCACGCCTATGAAGTCGACGTCGCGCCGCATGGCGAGGCCATGTGGGCGGCGATCGCGCAGAACCGTCCGGACACGATCATTCTTGATCTGATGATGCCCGGCGAAAGCGGTTTGAGCCTGTGCCAGAAGGTGCATACGCAACTGGGCATTCCGATCATCATGCTCACTGCCATGGCCGAACTGAGTGATCGCATTGTCGGGCTGGAACTGGGCGCGGACGACTATCTGACCAAACCGTTCGCCCCGCAGGAACTGCTCGCGCGGGTGCGCGCCTTGCAGCGTCGTGCCAGTGAACAGCGGCATCCGGTTGAGCCATCACGCCCGGTGATCGGCTTCGCCGGTTGGCATCTGGACATCACCTGTCGCGAACTGCGCTCGCCGGAAAACGTGATGATTCCGTTATCCGGCGGCGAGTTCGATTTGCTCGTGGTGTTCCTCGATCATCCGCAACGCATTCTGACCCGCGAGCAGTTGATCGACCTGACTCACGGCCATGGCCATGACGCTTTCGACCGCAGCATCGATGTGCAAGTCAGTCGCCTGCGGCGCAAGATCGAGCCGGACAGCAAGCGCCCGGACCTGATCCGTACCGTGCGCAACGGCGGATATCTGTTCACCGCCAAGGTCAGCCGCTCGTGATTCGCCGACTGTGGCGTGGCGACACCCTGCGCCGGCGCATCGCCCTGACGATCATTGCGGCGATGGTCGCGTCGCTGGCGTTGAATGCCCTGTTCGTGCAAGTCGCCGGGATCTGGGCACGGCCGCCGATTGAACGCACCGGCCTGCTCGAGCAGATTGCCGCGACCTCGCGGGTGATCGAAGCCGCCCCGGCCAACCTGCGCCCGCAACTGGCCGCAGCGGCGAGCAGCGCCATGCTGCAAGTGGCGTGGAAAGCACAGCGCGCCGACTTCGATCTGCCCAATGACGGCCTTCGCCTGCCAGCGAGCAGGGTGCCGGTGCTGCAGCAACTGCTGGGCAATGATCGAAAAATCGAGGTGTTCAGCCCGGGCGACTGGCCGAAAGGCAGTGCCCAGGCGCATTACGCCGCCGTCGTGCAATTGGTCGATGGCAGTTGGTTGTCATTTATCCCGCCGGAGCGCAGTTGGGGTCTGGAGTTTGGCGTGCGTATCGTGATCGTCATCGCGTTGGGACTGATTGCCACATTGCTCGTCGCCTGGGTCGCCACCCGGCAACTGGCCAATCCGTTGCAGCGCTTCACGCGTGCCGCCAGACGATTTGGCACCGATCTGCGCGCACCGCCGATCAAGCTCGAAGGCCCCGACGAAATCCGTCAAGCGATCATCGCTTTCAACACCATGCAGGCGCAGATCCAGCATTTCATTGCCGAGCGTACGCACATGCTGGCGTCGATCTCCCACGATTTACGTGCGCCGCTGACACGCATGCGTTTGCGCAGTGAGTTCATGGAAGACGTCGATCATCAGGGCAAACTGATTCGCGACGTCGAGGAGATGCAGTCGATGATCAACGCCGCGCTCGCGTTCTTCCGCGAAGACACGCACCGCGAGCAAACCACAGCATTTGATCTGTCGGAGCTGCTGCAAACCATCGTCGACGATTACCGTGATCAGCAGATCAATGTCGACTTCGGCGGCCCGGCGCATTTGGTGTATGAAGGCCGGCCACTGGGGATCAAACGGGTGGTCGTCAATCTGCTGGAGAATGCGCTGAAGTATGCGCAGCGTCCGGTCATTGCGTTGAAGCGTGACGAGTATTCGATTCGCATCGAGGTCAGAGACGAAGGCCCCGGCATTCCCGAGGCGGCGTTGGAGCAGGTGTTCGATCCGTTCTTTCGGCTGGAGACTTCGCGCAATCGTGACACCGGCGGTGTGGGTCTGGGTCTTTCCGCCGCGCGAGCCATCGTCCGTGAGCAGGGCGGTGAATTGACGCTGAGCAATCGCAAGAGCGGAGGGTTGATCGCGAAGGTCGAGTTGCCTGTGTGAAATTTCTTCTGTAGATTTTCATGAAATTACAAGAAACAAATTTCATGGGGTCGTGAATGTTTCAGCAATCCAGCCAGCACGTCGACAGCTATTACGCCCACAGCTGCGCCGATATTCTGCGTGATCGAGTGGTGCTGGAAGGCGAACATGACGCCGACGTGGTGGTCATCGGCGCCGGTTTCAGTGGCCTGCACACCGCGTTGCGTCTGGCCTTGGCGGGTAAACGCGTGATCGTGCTGGAGGCCAGTCGCGTGGCGTGGGCGGCCTCGGGGCGTAATGGCGGGCAGGCGATTCTTGGCTGGTCGTGCGATATGCCGCCGCTGGAAGCCGCGCTCGGTTATGAGCGGGCCAGACGGCTTTGGGATGGCATGCGCTGGGCTGCCGACGAATTGCGCGAATTGCCCGGCCGCCATGGTTTCGATTGCGACTATCGGCCCGGGCATTTGTGGACATCGGTGATGCCACGGCGGGTCAGCTTGCTCAGCGAATGGCAACATGAGGCCAGCCATAAGTGGGGCCATGATGGGTTGCAGTTCATCCCTCGTGAACAATTGCCGGAATGGGTGGCCACCGATCGCTATCAGGCCGGGCTTTACGATCCTGAGGGCGCACACCTCAATCCTCTGAAACTGGCCTTGGGCCTGGCGGCCGCCATCGAGCGGGCCGGCGGGCGTATCCAAGAGCAAAGCAAGGCGTTGAGTTATCAGGAGGAGGGCGACGGTTTCCGGGTCAACACCGAGCGCGGTTCGGTGCGCGCCGATGTGCTGGTGCTGGCGTGCAACGCTTATCTCGATGAACTCGACCCGCAACTGTCCAGTTGCATTCTGCCGGTGGGCACTTATCAGGTCGCCACCGCACCGCTCACCGCTGAGCAGGCCAGCGCGCTTTTGCCGCGCAACGTTTGCGTGACCGACAACCAGTTCGTCCTCGATTACTTCCGCCGCACACCGGACAACCGCTTGTTGTTCGGCGGCGGCTGCACTTACCTGGGCGGTATGCCCAAGGACATCGCGGCGGCAACGCGGCCATTTCTTGAGCGAGTGTTCCCACAGCTCCAGGGTGTCGGCATCGAGTTTGCCTGGGGCGGGCATATCGACCTGACGATCAACCGCACGCCGGACGTGGGCGGCGAGGGTAACCGTTATTGGCTGCAAGGCTACTCGGGGCACGGCGTCCTGCCGACATTGGCTGCCGCACGTGCGGTGTCCCATGCGATCCTCGGCGATAGTGATGAATTGGCGTTGTACCAGGGCCTGAGCAATGGCCGTTTTCCCGGTGGCAAACATTTCGCGGCACCGCTGGAAGCCATCGGCAAGGCCTGGTATCGACTGCGCGACAGCATTTGATGAGACTTTGACCATGAACAAGCAAGAAGAAATCGCCGCGCTGGCGATCCTCATCCACGACCTGCGCAAGCACAAGAAATGGACCCTCAAGGAACTGGCCGACAAGATCGGCCGTTCGGTCGGCTTCCTGTCGCAGGTCGAGCGCGGTTTGTCGCGGCCTACCGTGGCGGACCTGACTGCGATCAGCGAAACCTTCGGCGTGCCGACCACGTATTTCTACAGCCTGCCCAAGCCCAAGGAATTGCCGTGGGTGACGCGCCCGGACGAGCGTCGCACGCTGTATTACGCCAATGGCATCACCGACATTCTGGTGTCGCCGCAGATGCGCGCCTCGTTCTCCATGCTCGAAAGCCATCTCGAAGCCGGCGCCAGCAGCGGCGATCGCCATTTGACCGACAGCTCCGAGCAGGGCGGTTACGTCCTCGAAGGCGAACTGACGTTGTGGCTGGGCGACGATGAAGAGCCGGCTACGTTGAAGGCCGGCGACAGCTTTCAGTTCGACAGTCATACCCGCTGCCGCTACGGCAACCTCACCGAGCAGCTCACCCGCGTGCTCTGGGTCTACACCTGATAACCATAAAGGATGAACACGATGGACGCTGTCTGCGCTGACCTGCTCGCCGAAGTACGGGCGTTTCGCCAACGCTACCCCGAGGTGCGTTATGTCGACCTGATTTGCCTGGACATCCCGGGGCATTTTTACGGCAAGCGTTATCCGGTAGACATGCTCGAAAAAGTCGCCGCCGGCAGCGTACTGAAGCTGCCGCAGAATTGCGTACTGTTGGGCGTGCAGGGTGGCTTGTTCCCGATTGGCGATTACTGCTTCAACGACGGCGACCCGGATGCCGTGCGCCGTCTGGTGCCGGGCACACTGAAACCGGTGACATGGGAAGCGCAGCCGCTGGGGCAGATGCTGATCACTTCCGACGGCACTGAAAAGCCGATCGAATTCGAACCCCGTGAAGTGCTCGCACAGGTGCTTAAGCGTCTGGCGCGCAAAGGCATTCACCCGGTGGTGGCCTTTGAGCTGGAGTTCTACCTGTTCGATAAAAAGCTGCGCGAAGGTCTGCCACAATTCCCCCGCGACGACCTGACTGACGACGCCGATGATCAACCGAACCTGCACATCGAGCGGCTTTCACGCTTCGCGCCGGTGCTGGATGAAATGGTCGAAGCGACGCGGGC
This sequence comes from Pseudomonas sp. ok266, assembly GCF_900110195.1. Classification (NCBI taxonomy): domain Bacteria; kingdom Pseudomonadati; phylum Pseudomonadota; class Gammaproteobacteria; order Pseudomonadales; family Pseudomonadaceae; genus Pseudomonas; species Pseudomonas sp. ok266. The sequence continues at coordinate 424,913 of NZ_FOCU01000004.1, forward strand.
GCAGGGCATCGACGCCACGGTGATTACCGCTGAACTCGGCCCCGGACAGTTTGAAATCAACTTCGGCCATCTCGACGACGGTTTGCGTGCGGCGGATTGGGCGGCGTTGTTCTGCCGCAGCACGCGCGGTGTGGCGCTCAAGCATGGTTATCGCGCCAGTTTCATGGCCAAGCCGTACTTGCAGCATCCGGGCAGCGGTATGCATGTGCATGTCAGTTTGTACGACGCAGCCGGCAATAATCTGTTGGCGGCCAATGAGCAGCAGCCGCTACGCCATGCAGTCGCGGGGTGCCTGGAATTGCTGCCGCACAGCATGCCGATCTTCGCGCCGAACCAGAACTCGATGCGCCGATTGGGCGGCACGGTGAACACCGCGACCAAGGCCAGTTGGGGTTTTGAGGATCGTGATGCGTGTCTGCGGATTCCCGAGTCGGACGCGAAGAATTTGCGGGTTGAATATCGCTTGGCGGGCGCGGACACCAATCCGTATCTGGTGCTGGCGGCGATTCTGGTGGGGCTGGAGCACGGGCTGGAATCGGCTAAAGAACCGATCGCACCGCTGAATGAAGACCGCAGCAGCGGGATCGACTTCCCTAAAGAAATGTTCGAGGCAGTGCGTGCGATGCAGCATCAGCCGCAGTTGCGTGGGGGCTTGGGCGCAGAGTTTGTGGATGTGTATTGCGAGAACAAGCGCCAGGATCATTTGGCGTTTATGCAGGAGATCAGTGCGCGGGAGTATCGCTGGTATTTGTGACCCGGTGCTTATCCAGAGCGCGCATTGAATGGCCGCTTTTGCGCGCATTGCACGTCTGCTGGCGTGGAAATCGCGTTGCGCAGAGACGCAAGGAAAGTGATGTCGAGTAACAAATCGGCCCATTGAAAGGAATCATGTATGACCACCCCTTCACCTGCTCACACCCTGAGGGCATTGCCTGATCTTGATTACTATCACAGCCGATCGGTGCTGCTGCCTGTTGAAATAACCACTCTTGAAGCCTGGAACTGCATGCGGGCCAAGCCGGGACTGGTCATGCGACTGGCGTTTCGAACGAGGGATGCGATTTGCTCGTTAGTTGGCGTGAAGCGCATCGGCGGTTTCTCTGGCGCCCGTCGAGAGGCAATACAGGCTGGCGAAAAGCTGGATTTTTTTCTGGTGGAGCATAGTGCCCCCGACGTGCTCGTTCTGAGCGTAAGAGACCGACATCTGGATGTCATGATTTGCCTGTCGATAACAGATCATGTGTTCACAATCACATCGTCTGTCGTAACGCATAACGTCTTTGGGCGCGTCTATATGTTGCCGGTGGGCGTAGTCCATAAGGTGCTGGTCAATAGGGACCTCGAGCGTCTCAAGCGGAATACAGGCGCCGCCGAAGTGTAGTTAACGGTGCCCGCGCCGGGACAGCTGCGGTGGGGCAGAGGCAGACGTTGACTGTGGAACGAGTAGCAGCAAGAAGATTTGGAGTGGAACCATGCAATGCACCTGCAACGGTCAAGACAACCTGGTAGATATCAGTCAGCGTTACACGGCGTTTGTCGCAGGAATGCGCTGCCTGGCGACGGGGGACTGGATCAAACTATTGCAATGTGCCGGGTGCGGGCAGCTTTGGCGAGCGGATGAGTGGGATAAATATCAAACCCTGTACGCCCGCAAACTGGACTCGCCCGAGGGTTGGGAATCAGCTGGAATGGAAACTTTGATAAAGCTGCGCATGGTCGAGAATCATGGCGGTCTGGATACATCTGCTTGTCTGGCGAAGGATTGCCAGCAACCTGTACTCAAGGGAAGAGCCTATTGCGTTGACCACTTTTATGAAACCGGAGCAAGAGCATGAACTGCTGAAACTGGCCAGTAGAGCGGGATTAAAGGACTGATCACGTTTTTTCTGAATGTGGTCTGTCTCTGAAATTTTCCCCAGCCACTCAACCCTTCAACGACATCGGCTTGTCCCCACCCGGCGGCAAACCAAACAGCTTCCGCACCCGATTAAGAAACGCCCCATAGGGTCGCCCCAGAGCCAGCATCATCACGGCCGCACCCAGTGTGCCGCGCACCAGACCTTCGCCCGATGCACCACTGAAGCCAATGATCGCGGCATAGATCGGCACCTGAAAACTGACCAGGGCGATGCTGTCCCATAACAATCTCGACACCCGACCCTGACCGGCACGCGTCATCATCCAATCGCGCCAGATACCGTAAGGCCGCGCGACTGGAATCATCAGCACCGCGCCCAGCAGGCGCGCGTGCAGAACCTGATCCCACGTCATGCCGGCAATGAAACGTTCATTGAGGATGCCGGTGATGGTGAAAAACAGGATCAGCGCTGTGGTGTCTGCGATAAATGCAGTCCGACGCGTTGACTGTTGCAGGCGTTGCGGCACCTCACTTCTCCTTTCATGGCTTCAGGACCGAACTTTCCTCAGCTGGACGCCGACATTTCATCGGGCTGTGACAGCGGCTGCACGGCGAGGTGCGGAGATTCGCCGAAGTACTCGATCAGCAGATCCGTGAGCACGCGTATCTTGCGCGCGGGATGCGGGCCCGGCGCGCGGAGGAGGTAGGCGCCGGCCGGGGGCGGTGGATGGTTGGTCATGATCGGCACGAGTGCACCCGAGGCAATTTGTTCGTGGGTGAGACAATCGGGCAGGTAGGCGACGCCGAGGCCGGCAGCCGCGGCTGCAGCGAGGGCCGTGCCGTTGTCAGCCTTGAAGCGTCCTTGCGGGCGAACCGTGATGACCTTGTCAGCCGCCATGAATTGCCAGGCTTCGGTGCCTTGCATGAGCGCCTGATGGGCGTGCAGTTCGTCCGGGGTATCGGGCGCGCCGTGCGCTTTGATGTAGTCGGGGCTTGCGACGAGCTTGGTGTAGACCGGGCCGATACGCCTCGCGATCAAGTTGGAGTCCTGCAGGTAACCCACGCGAATGGCGCAATCATAGCCCTCGGTAATCAGGTCAACGAAGCGATCGCTGTAGCAGGTCTGCATGTGCAACTGAGGGTGACGGCGAGCCATTTCCGCCAGCACGGGGGCGAAGTGTGTCGGCCCGAACGACAACGGCACCGCCACGCGCAAGCGACCGCGCAGGGCGCCGGCGGGCAGGATGGTTTCCTTGGCGATGTCGATTTCGCTGCAGACTCGGGCGGCGTAATCGCGGAACGTCGCGCCGGCCTCGGTGAGTGATGCCCCGCGCGTCGAGCGTGCCAGCAGTTGCACGCCGAGTTCCGCTTCAAGCCGCGCCAGACGGCGGCTGACGATTGATTTCGAAACCCCGAGCCGCAGCGCTGCCTGTGAAATGCCCCCGGCATCGGCCACTTCGACGAAGGTTTGCAGTTCTTCGATATCCATTCTCGCGTTCCCCTTGGCGCGACACAGTTCGCCTCGGGATGCTACTACTGCAGCGAAGAGGGGAACAGCACAATGGGTTTTCCAGGCACGGCGTCACTCGCGTGCATTCTGGAACCATTAGCCGCACGGGCTCCGGCCGTTTTACCGACGTGCGTTACCCATACAAAAGGACCTGCAAATGGCAAGCGAACCCATCCGTAACCCGCACACCGATCAACTCCTGACGCCCGACAATTCAGCGTTGATCATCATCGACTATCAACCGGTTCAGGTGTCTTCGATCCGCTCGATGCCACGGGATGAACTGGTCTTCAATATCACCAGCGTTGCGAAGGCGGCGCTCAACTACAACCTGCCGATCATCCACTCGACCGTCAATGTCGCGACCGGTCGCAACAAACCGCCGATTCAAGAGTTGCAAGCGGTACTCGGCCATCTGCCCACCTATGACCGCACGTCGATCAACAGTTGGGAGGACACCGGGTTCAAGCAGGCAGTCAAAGCGCTCGGGCGCAAGAAACTGATCATGACCGCACTGTGGACCGAAGCCTGCCTGACCTTCCCGGTGCTCGACGCCATTCAGGAAGGCTATGAAGTTTACGTGCCGGTCGATGCGGTGGGCGGCACGTCGCTCGCCGCACACGAGGCAGCGTTGCGCCGAATGGAGCAGGCGGGGGCGAAGCTTATCAGCCGGGTACAGATGTACTGCGAACTGCAGCGCGACTGGGCGCGCGAGGTGACCGTGCCAGGCTTCATGGGCGTGTTTGAAAACTTCGACGGTTTCAATGCTGAAAAGGCGCTGGAAGCAGCGGGCAACAAGGCCTGATTCACGAGGTGTTGCTGAAGGTGGCGTGGGCGATAGCCGGCGCTGCCTTCATTTGGCCTGTTTCAACGCTTGAAAATAATCTGAACCGCTGTCGGAGCCGCTCGCCTAATGATTAGCTTGTGGTCAATCGCACAGGCGCTGTGTCAATAACGGCACACTCCGAGAGGTGGTCAACGTGGCTAAAGACGAAAAGAAAAGCAAAGACAAAGGTGACGCTTCGAAAGCCAGCAAGGATCTGAAAGACAAAAAGTCATCACCAGAAAAGAAATCAGCGGCAGCTTCGACGCTTTCAAAGTCTTCCGACAAGAAAGACAAGAAGAAAGACGCCGAGCCCAAGAAGTCGGCGAAAAAAGCCGACAGCAAGCCTGAGAAGGCTAAGGATTCGAAGAAGGCTGATAAGCCGGCCAAAAAGAAAAAGTGATCTTGAAGGCAAGAAAAAACCCGGCAATTCGAGCCGGGTTTTTTATTGTCTGCTATTTGGAGATCAGAGCGCCGCTTTGACCTGCAAGCCAATCACCAGCGCATTGTCGATGTCCTGCCCGGAAAACGCGCCCGGCTCTATGATGTACTGCACATTTGGGCGCAGGGTCAGCCAAGGCGTGGCCTGATAACCGTAGCCGAGTTCGATCAGTTGCTCGGCGCTGTCCAGGTTCGGCAACGCCGTGCCGTTGTTCAATGCGGCGTCCTGCTGCACATCGCGGCTGCGCGGGTTCGGCACGGCGCGACCATAACCCAGCGCGACGGTGTCTCGCGGGCGACCTTCGAACGGTTTGTACAGCACCACGCCGGTGCCGTACCACTTGCTGAACGGTGACGCCGCTTCGCTGGCCGCCGAGTATTGGCCGAACGCGTGCAAGCTGCGGCCTTCGGACGTCGACGAACTCCAGACGGCCTGGTCGATCAGCAGATAATGACCGCCGCGACCGGACACTTCTTTGTCGCTGCCGATGCGTTTTACGTCGGAGCTGTCGTAGTAGTAGCCGAGCTTGTATTCGCCGGGCAGGGCGCCCGCGTGTTTGTACACCAGCTCGATCGGCACCACGGTGCCGGTGGTGTGTTTCGGATCAAGGTGCCAGGCGCGGCTGGAATTGCCGTTGCTCTCGGGGTCGACGTTGAACGCGGCCACGCGCAGTTGCCACGACGACGACAGGTCGTATTTCACCCGCACGCCCAGGCGCGCGTTGGGGTAGTTGGTCCAGCCGCTGCCGCCGGACATGTTCAGCGGATGGCCGCAGAAACCGGCGTTCATGAAGTTGCACAGAATGCCGCTGTCGAGGCCGCCGAGGTCGTTGCCCATGGCCATGTAGCCGAGTTTCACATTGAGCGCTGGAGTGAACAGCGTGCGCTCGTAACTCAGTTCGGTCAGGCGCGTGTACAGGCCACCGTAGTTTTCCTGGATCGGCAGACGGTTGCCGACCAGATCTTCCGAGGCGCTGTTGCCGCGGCGGTCGTTGATGGTCAACTGAACCTTGCCGGCATTGTCGACGCCGTACAGTTTGCTCAGGTCGAACTGCACGCCGAGCTTGATGTTCTGCGAGTAACGCGCCGAGCGATGCAAGCCACCGTCGGCGTTGTAGGCAGTTTCGCCGCTGTAGTCGCCGGTGAATTTGATGCCTTGCTCATCCATTTGGTGACGCAAGCCACCCCAGTCACCAGTGAGGGTGCTGCGGGTCAACAGATCGGAATCGTTGTCGGCCAGCGCGGGGAGAGCGGTGGTGCACATCAGGCCCAGCAACAGGCCTTTGAACAGGTCGGAACGGGAAAAACCAACAGCCGATAGCATGTAAATCTTCCTGCAAAAAACATGAGCAATAGGGGGAAAGCAGCGCGGCACCCGAAGGTGCCGCGCTTTACGTGAACACCGTGGTTTACGGCAGGGCGTAAGCCATCACGTAGTCGCCGCGATCGGTCGACTGACGCGCGCCACCGGCGGTGATGACGATGTATTGCTTGCCGGTTTTCGGCGAAACATACGTCATCGGGCCACCTTGGCTGCCGACTGGCAGACGTGCTTTCCAGACTTCTTCACCGTTGCCGCTGTTGAACGCGCGCAGGTAGAAGTCCTGGGTGCCGGCGATGAAGATCAAACCACCTTGGGTCGACAGGGTGCCGCCGAGGGTTGGCAGACCAATCTTGATCGGCAGGTGCATGCGGATGCCCAGTGGACCGGTGTCTTCAACGGTACCGACCGGAACCTGCCAGGCGACTTTCTGGGTTTTCATGTCGATCGCGGTCAGTGTGCCGAACGGTGGTGCTTGGCACGGAATGCCGGCTACCGACAGGAAGCGGTTTTTGTTCACCGCGTACGGCGTACCTTTCAGCGGCACGGCGCCCATGCCGGTGTTCAGCGCTTCGCCGCCACCAGCAGCCTGGCCTTTGTTCTGCGACGGGATCATCTGAATCCACAGGCCCAGACGCATGTCGTTGACGAAGATGAAGCCGTGCACCGGGTCAGTGGAGAGGCTGCCCCAGTTCATGCCGCCCAGCGAACCCGGGAAACTCAGCGATTTGTCGGTGCCCGGTGCGGTGTACAACCCGTCGTAACGCATGCCTTTGAAGTCGATGCGGCAGAGCAACTGGTCGTAAGGGGTTGCGCCCCACATGTCCGATTCGGTCAGGTGCTGTGCGCCGATTTGCGGCATGCCCAGCGATTTTGGCTGAGTAGGCGAGTACGGTTCGTTCGGGATGTTCGCCGCTTTGACCGGGACTTCTTTAACGTCGGTCAGCGGTTTGCCGGTCGCGCGGTCGAGCACGTAGATCTGCCCGGCCTTGGTGCCGATGACCACGGCCGGTACGGTTTTACCGTCCTTGGTGAAGTCGATCAGGCTCGGCTGCATCGGCAGGTCGAAGTCCCACAGATCGTTGTGCACGGTCTGGAACACCCAGCGTTCTTCACCACTGGTGGCGTCCAGCGCGAGGATCGAAGCGCCGTAGGTGTGATCGAGTTTGCTGCGCTCGACACCATAAATGTCGGTAGACGAGCTGCCCATCGGCAGGAACACGGTGTTGGTCGCCGGATCATAGGACATCGGTGCCCAGCTGTTCGGCGTGCTGCGCACATAGGTGCTGCCGTCTGCCGGCGCCTTTTTATCCTGCGGATTGCCCGGGTCGAAGGCCCAGCGCATGGCACCAGTCATCACGTCAAAACCACGGATCACGCCGCCGGGCATGTCGGTCTGCACGTTGTCAGCCACGCGACCGCCAACCACCACGGTGGTGCCGGCCATCAACGGAGCGGACGACAACTGATAGTAGCTGTCCGGGACATCACCCAGACCGGCCTTCAGATCGACCTGGCCATTGTTGCCGAAACCCTGGCAGAACTCGCCAGTGTCAGCATCAACTGCGATCAGGCGGGCATCAATGGTGTTGGTCAGCAGACGACGCTGGCAATTGGCTGCCGGCGCCGGTTTGGCTTCGATGATTTTCGAATTGGCTGGCTGAGCAATGGCAGCGCTGGCGTCGAAATAGGCCATGCCACGGCAACGCTGCCAGACTTTCGACTGGGCGTTGATCGCGTTCTTCCACAGCTCTTTACCGGTATCGGCATCAAGGGCGATCAGGTTGTTGTGCGGGGTGCAGATGAACACCTTGTTGCCAACCTGCAGCGGGGTGAGCTGGTCTTCAGCGCCATTGCCATCGCTCTCGGCGACGTCACCGGTGTGGTAGGTCCACGCGACTTTCAGCTTGTCGACGTTGTTGCGGTTGATCTGGTCCAGCGCGGCGAAGCGGCTGCCACCTTCGGTATTACCGTAGTGCGCCCAGTCCTTTTGCGCCTTGTCCGGCTCGACCGGGGTCAGGCCCGGGCCAGTGCCGGTGGCGGCAACGGTCGGGTGCGCGACGAACATGTTGCCAGCCGCCACAACCACGCCGACCGCCAGCACCGCAGCCACGGCGTAAGCGCCGCGACCTGCAACACTGCCGTTGGCACGCTTGAGCAGAGGATAAACCAGCGCCACGACCAGGCCGATCACACTGAACATGAACAGGCGCGAGAACACCGGCCAGAATACCAGCCCGGCATCGCTCACCGCCCAGATCGCGGTGCCCACCAGGAACGCGGCAAACAGCCACGCACCGGCCAGCTTGAAGCGCGCGATCAGCAGACCGGAAACGGCCATGACCAAGCCACCCACCAGGAAGTACCACGAGCCTCCCAGGCTGACCAACTTCACGCCGCCCGCAGCCAGCGCCAAGCCGAGCAGGGCGATGACGACGCCCAGCCCGACCAGAATGAATTTTGATATGCCCGAGAGGCGTTGACTCTGCTTCACGTTGAATGTCCCGTTGAAATGAGGAGGGCATTATATAGTTAGGTAACTACCTAGTTAAATCACTAATTCAGTAATAAAGCGTTGTTGGTTCTTCGATAACGCGCCTGAGCCGAAACTGGCAGTCTCATGGGGTTCAGCTGAGCTTTTGAATGTCTGCAAAAAACGCATTTGTGTCAGAAAAAATGCCGGTTATGACAGTTCTTTCGTTGTGCGGTGTTCAACCTGGCCTTAAAGATCAGCCGACCCACGGCATTAAAACCAGCTTAGCCCACATATAGCTCAAGTCCTGCGAGCAGGGTTTCGAAGGTCACTCTGCAGCGCGGGCTGCTGCGTAAATCTTCGTGCATGGTCAGCCAGGTGGTCAGTCGGGGTTTGAAGGCTTGGGCGAGTACGCGCACCAGTTCGGGGTCACGTTGCGCCACTCGCACCTGGCACACGCCGATGCCCACACCAGCGCGGATCATCGCGAGTTGGGCCAGATCACTGTCAGTGCGCAAGGTGAAGTGTTCGCGCCGCCATTGTGGCAACCAGTGTCTGGCGCTGCGCAGAAAGGGCGTTTCCTGGTCGAACCCGATCAGTGCGTGATCGGTGAGTGCTTCCAGTGTCTGCGGAGTGCCGCGCGCATCGAGGTAGCGACGGTGGGCATGCAGGCCCAGTTCGATGTCGCCGATCCGTCGGGCAATGAGCGAGCCCTGTTCGGGGGCGACCATGCGCACGGCGATATCGGCCTCACGATGCAACAGGTCTTGCACGCGATTGGTCAGCACCAGCTCCACCTTCAGTTCCGGGTAGCGGCTTTGCAGTCCGGCAATCACCGGGGGCAGCACTTCTGCGCCGACCACCTCGCTGGTGCTGATGCGCACCGTTCCTCTGACTGCGCTCCCTTGTGCCTCGGCGGCGCGCAACAGTGCAGCGGCATTGGCGCGCATGGCTTCGGCGAAAGGCTTGAGTGCCAGCGCAGCTTCTGTCGCCAACAGGCCTTGTTGTGACCGAGTAAACAGGCTTACGCCCAGTTGCTGCTCGAGCGTATCGATGTGGCGCCCGACCGTGGGCTGGGCAACACCCAGTGCCCGCGCGGCGGCCGACAATGATCCTTCCTGCAACACGCTCAGGTAGGAGCGGTACAGTTCCCAGCTAATGTTATTGTCCATGCATAAATGTATAGCGGGTCGCCGAAATTAGGCAATTTCATAGAGTGATGAGCGCCTTCAGACTTCTCTCATTCCATCGAGAGGGCGGTAACATGATCACAAGTCGGCGCGTTTTGGTTTTGGGTGCAACCGGTGGCATTGGCGGTGAGGTGGCGCGCAAGTTGCGCGAATCCGGTTGGGAAGTGTGTGCATTGCGTCGCGGTGGCCGTCCGCGAAACCAAGGGGTGGAAGGCATTACTTGGTTCGACGGTGACGCGATGAATCGTCAGCAGGTCATGGCCGCTGCGCAGGGATGCTCGGCCATCGTCCATGCGGTCAATCCGCCGGGGTATCGTGGCTGGGACCAGCAGGTGTTGCCCATGCTCGACAACACCATCGCCGCCGCGATTGCCCAAGGCGCGACGATTGTCCTGCCGGGCACCGTTTACAACTACGGGCCGGATGCCTTTCCACTGCTGCACGAGGATTCGCCCCAACAACCGTTGACCCGCAAAGGCGCCTTGCGAGTGGAACTTGAGCGACGACTGCGCGCCGCCAGCACTCAAGGCTGCCGCGTGATCATTGTGCGCGCCGGCAATTTTTTCGGGCCGGTACCGGGCAATAACTGGTTTTCCCAAGGCTTGATCAAACCGGGCAGGACGGTGGCCCGCGTGTTCCTGCCGAGTGCCAGGGGCATCGGCAACCAGTGGGCCTATTTGCCCGATGTCGCCAACACCATGGTGCAACTGCTGGAGCGTCGCCAGATCCTTGATCCTTTTGCAACCTTTCATATGGCGGGTCATTGGGATGCGGACGGTCGGCAAATGGCCGAAGCCATCCGCCGCGTTGTCGTAAAACGCAGCGGCAAGGCACCGAAGATCAAAGCCTTCCCGTGGTGGTTGATCAGCGTGCTGTCACCCGTTGTCGAAACCTTTCGCGAAATGCAGGAGATGCGCTACCTGTGGAACGAGCCGGTGCGTTTGAGCGGCGCGCGCTTGCTGGCGACATTGGGTCGTGAGCCGCACACGCCGCTGGATGAGGCTGTCGAAGCAACGCTGGCAGGTCTGGGTTGCCTGGATTGAATGAAGCCGCGCCTGGCGGGAAATGCGCCACGCGCCTGACGGCTCCAGATCAGCTCATACGCCCGGCGTACCTACGGCTTCACGGTATTGGGGCGTATCCACAGATGACAGGTCACGTCAGGCCAGCGTGGGAATCCGTCTGGCCGCCAGCGCTGATTGCGAGTTGAACGACAGTGTCCGACTCATGCCGGCGTGGTGAGCGAAAACGGAATGCGCAGCTCTTCGACAGGCCCTGAATCGCGCCCGCACATTTCGTCGTGCACGCATTGCTGCACCAGTACGCAGGGAAAGGCCGGCACGGTCTGTAGCAAGTCCCGCAGGTGGGTGATCGAGCGCAGGTGCATCGGCTTGGCCGCGTCATCCAGCAAGGTGAACTGGCCGTGATCCAGGCGGATCCGCGCCAGATAAAAACCACCTTCGAGTGACAGCAGCTCCAGTTCGCGTATTTCACTGTTGGCCGCACGTTCGGTGAGGGCTTGCAGGTTCATGCTTCACTCCTTGCCTACCAGGGTAGGCGTTCTCCATCGTAGGCAAAGAAATGGCCGCTGTCGGCCGGCATCAACTGGTCAATCAAGGTCAGTAACTGTTCAGCGGCAACGTCTGCCGGACGGGCGCTGGAGGCGCCGCGAAAAGGTTGCGACAACCCCGACACCACCGTGCCCGGGTGCAGACTGAGCAAGCGACTCTGCGGGCGCGTGCGTGCCAGTTCGATGGCGGCGGTCTTGATCAGCATGTTCAGCGCAGCCTTGGAAGCGCGGTAGGCGTACCAGCCGCCCAATCGGTTGTCGCCAATGCTTCCGACCTTGGCCGAAAGCATCGCCATCGCTCCCCGAGGATCGAGCAGTGGCAGGAAATGACGCAACACCAATGCCGGTCCCAGCGTGTTCACTTGAAACACGGTTTGCAGCGCTTCCGGTTCGATCGCGTTGAAGCTTTTTTCCGGCTTGATCCCGTCACGATGGAGCAGACCGGCCGCGTGGATGATCAGTTGATACGGCGCTTCGCCTGCCAGTTCGGCGGCGGCGCTGGCAATCGTTTCAGGTCGTTCAAGGTCGAGCGCGGGGAGGGTACGGCGCCCCAGCGCGCGAACGCCGGCACAGCGCGAATCCTGTTTCAGCCGTTGGCAAAAGGCTGTACCGAGGGCGCCACTGGCGCCGATCACCAGCGCGCGATAACCATCGCCAAACGAGGCCAGGGTCAATGCGCGGTTCACTCGCTGACTCCGGCACCCTGGCGACGGAAGAACAATGTCACCTGTCCGACCTCTACGCCGAATTTGGACATGCTGGTGCGGTTAATCAACGTGTCCTCGTCCATCAAGTACATCCAGTCGTCCATGCTCATTTCGTAAGTCGAGTCGTCGACCGGCAGGTTCAGGCGATAACGCCAGTGCAGCGTATTGCCCGCGACCTGGCCCTCGGCGACACCCACTACGTCAGCCGCGCGACCGCTCCAACGCCCCTGGCCTTCGGGCGTGAGGGTCCAGACGCGACGTTGGCGGGTGCCGTCGCTGTACAGGAAGCGCTCGTCGAGAATCAGGTTGTTACCCTCACGCCGGCTGACGATGTTGACCTCAAAACGTTTGGCCACCTCACCGCTGCGCTTCTGAAACATTCCCCAGGCTTTGACGGGCTGGCTGAAAAAACGCTGCAGGTCCAAGGCCGGTTGTTGCTCGGCATAACGGGCAACATCCACGCTGCCGCAGCTTGCGACGCTGAGTGCCAGTGTCAGTAACAGCAGAAATCGGGTCATTGCCTAACTCCCTGAAACGCACGAGTGAAGAGGGTGAGATTCGAACTGGCGGCTTGTACAGTGACTGTCTCCTGTATAGCTTTATCGCCGCCCGATCAGTTGCAGGAATTCCTGCCGTGTCGTCGAACTGTCCCGAAAAGCACCCAGCATCACGGAGGAGGTCATGACCGAATTCTGCTTCTCAACGCCGCGCATCATCATGCACATGTGCCGAGCTTCAATGACCACCGCGACACCGGCGGCATCGGTGATTTGCTGAATGGCATCGGCAATCTGCCGCGTGAGGTTTTCCTGGATCTGCAGGCGCCGCGCGAACATGTCTACCACCCGCGCGACCTTCGACAGCCCCAGCACCCGGCCGGTGGGGATGTACGCGACATGTGCCTTGCCGATAAAGGGCAGCATGTGGTGCTCGCACAAGGAATACAGCTCGATGTCGCTGACGATCACCATTTCATCGCTCTGCGACTCGAACAGGGCACCGTTGGTGACGTCTTCCAGGCTCATCGTGTAGCCATTGCACAGATACTGCATCGCTTTGGCGGCGCGCTGGGGTGTGTCCAACAGACCTTCGCGCTCGGGGTTTTCACCGACGCCGACGAGAATTTCACGGTAATGGCTGGCTAATAGTGGGTTCATTCAAGGTGCTCGCGGCAGTGCTGTGCGTGGGGCCAATCCATAGCGAAAGAGTTGTACGCGATGAAGTGCTTTGTATAGGTTTTATTGAAGATAGGCTGAAAAAAATCACCTGACAATGAATCGGCAATCTTTTTTATGCAGATGCGAAAACCTCACATCGGAAAATGTGAGACCGCGAGGAGCGGGAAGCAGAGGGGGAATGACGGTGAGCGCTCGGGGAAATGTGTGAGCGCGGTGCGATAACAAGCGATGTTGTGCGGCGTTCTGATTGATTCGGGAACCGTCAGACATACTGACGGTTCCCGATTACTGCACCTCAAACGTTCTCTGCAAGCCTGCGCACGTCACCCAGGGAGTCACGCTGCATCGACTGCAGATTCTTCTCGATGGTTTCGCACAGCGCTTCCATCTGAATCTGATGCTCGCTGTGGCGAAACGGACTTTGCAGGTCGGTGCCGATGCGCTCGATGGCCAGCAGCATAAAGCCCACCACGGTCGACGCCAGCGGCGTGAACCAGCCCAGCGACTCCACCAGACCGACCGGGACGATCAGGCAGAACAGCGAGATAAACAGCCGTGGGAAATACACATAAGGGTAGGGCAGCGGCGTATTGGCAATTCGCTCCATGCCACCCTGGCTGTTGGACAGGTCCACCAGCGTCGATTCCAACCGCGCCAGGCGAATGCTGTCGAGGCGCCCGGCCTTGTATTCCCGCGCGAGCAAAGTCGCCGAGCCGGTGAGGATATCGTTGGCAAAGTTATTGGTGGTGCCGCTGCGGGCGAACTCCTCGGCGGGAATAAACGCGCGGACTTCCTCAGGGCAAGGCTGGCCTTGCAGATGCGCTGCGAGGCAATTCACATAGGCGACGTGGCGGCGTAATAGAGTCGACTTGACCGGATTGACCTCGTTGTCAGCGTCATCCAGCAACGTCAGCACCTGCCGGGCGAAACTGCGCGAGTTGTTGATCATCGCCCCCCACAGCGTCCTTGCTTCCCACCAGCGGTTGTAGGCGCTGCTGTTGCGGAAACTGATCAACACAATCAACGCCGAACCCAATAAAGTCAGGGGCATGAGGGGTAAATTCAGCTTGGTGTTGAGAAACAACATGAAGTCGACAGTGACAGCAATGTCCCAGAGCAACAGCCAGAACAAGGCCCAGCCGACGTAGCCCAGCGTTTTGATGATCAATCGGTATTTTCTGACGATGGCAGCTTTCAAACGGAAACCTCGTGGCGAGCGGTAAGCGTTAACGCTTTAGCTCGGACGTTGTTTTCGGGGGAAAGGTTCGCTCACCGATGCAGCGCCCGGGTGATCATCGGCAAAGACGTTACACGCTATGTGCTCGATACACCTGGCACATCCATATTGATCTTGCGCCAGCAAGCTTCCGACAGACTGTAGACCGAGAACGCCATCAGCCCCAAGGCTATTACCATCAAGATCAGCCAGCCAGCGGGTAGATTCTGCAGTGCATCGAGCGCTTCTTTCATACCTGGGGGATCCATGGCTTGATAGGTAGAGCCGCTGATTGCCAGCAGCAATGCGATCTCGATAAACACGACGCCGCGCGCGATCAGACCAAACCGCGAGACCGGGCGGACGTAGAGCATGACCTCTTCGTCGGCCTCGAAATACTTCTCGAACGACGCTTTCCAGCCCTTGATGATGTGAGCAATGCCTACACCGAGCGGCACGAGGGCGATCAGGTACACCAGCCAGTTCGAGTGTTCCCAGGACAGAAGATGCGCCAGCCAGTCTTTGGTTTGTCCTGCGGAATTGCCCGAGCTTTTAATCCCGCTGATGAGCAGGCCCAATGCAAAGAACGCCAGAGCACCGTTCACCAGACCTCCCACAAACAGCCCTGTGCGAATCACCAGACCTTTGAGTTTTGTGCCGTGATGATCGACATCACGCGTTGCCTGCAGAACACGCCAGGCGGCAAATGCGAGCAGTCCCGCCACGACAAGTCCAACCAGAAAATAGCCGAATGGCTGAGCCAGCAAGGCTTCCAGACTCTTGTGGCTGTCCTTCGGTTTAGTCGAATCCTGGGCTGCCAGCAACGCAAAGATACCGATGATCAGATAAAGCATTCCTCGAGCGGCATAGCCTCCCCGAGCGAGGAGGACAAGGTTGCGTTGCGCGGACATGGGGGGATTCCTGAGAGGTTATAAGAGAGCAGACCCTTCTTGCCGGGAGGGGTTCTATGACCTGTCGAAGAACGCAGTGAGCTGGTTTCTACGGATAATTCAGCAATAGCCGGAATCTTCACTTGATCAAAACAACGACCTTGCCCTTCGCGCGGCCCTGCTCGACGTAACTCAACGCCTCGGCCGTTGATTCAAAGGGGAACGTTCGATCAATCACCGGTTTGATGATGCCGGCCGCAACCAGCGAGCTGATTTGTTGCAGTTGGGCGCCGTTTGCGCGCATGAACACGAACGCGTAATTGACGTCACGCTTGCGTGCCTTGCGCCGAATAGCGAAGCTCAGCAAGCGCATGACCTGCTGCAAGGGCCAGGACAAACCTTGCTCCTGTGCGAATTGCGCGGTGGGTGGCCCAGAGATGGAAATCAGCTGGCCACCGGGCTTGAGCACCTTGATTGACTTCTCCAGGACATCAGAACCGAGGCTGTTCAACACCACGTCGTAGTCGTGCAAGACACTTTCGAAGTTCTGCTGTTTGTAGTCGATCACCACGTCAGCACCTAGCGCCTTGACCCATTCGACATTCGCGGTGCTGGTGGTTGTGGCGACAAAGGCACCGAGGTGTTTGGCAAGCTGAATGGCAACGGTGCCGACGCCGCCGGAGCCGGCGTGAATCAGTACTTTCTGGCCTTTTTTCAGCTGGGCGGTTTCGACCAGCACTTGCCAGGCGGTCAGTGCCACCAAGGGCAGGGAAGCAGCCTGTGCCATGTCGGTATTGGCCGGTTTGAGGGCAATCGCATTTTCGTTCACGGCGATCAACTCAGCGAAGGTGCCGATTCGTGCTTCGGGTGGGCGAGCGTACACCTCGTCTCCCGGTTTGAAGCGTGTCACTTGCGTGCCGACTTCAGTCACCACGCCTGCCAGATCGTTGCCCAGAATCAATGGAAACGCGTAGGGCAGGATCAACTTGAATTCGCCGGTGCTGATCTTCGAGTCCAGCACGTTGACGCTGCTGGCATGGACCTCGATCAAGACGTCGTGAGAACCCACTGCCGGGACCGGCGCGTCGCCGATGCGCCCGGTGTGTTTGCCATAGCGATCAATCAAAAAAGCTTTCATCGAGGTGCGGCTCTTGTCGGTGTACGGATGGTAGTCGCTGCGTTGCGGATTCGATGCAGCGCCTTGTGACTGCATCTAATCTGCCGCGCATGCTCGCTAGCTGAGGATCACTCTGGCGTCTGGTAGCGCTGGGCAACCTCAGATTGGCGGATTTGCCCGATCAGGCCCAGCCGTGCGCCCTGCAAGGCATCCCAGCGCTCTGCTTCGTGCAGCGGCGGAATGGTCACCGGTTCGCGACGATCGAAGCCGACGAGCGCAGCATCCACCAGATCACCCACCTCCATGATTTCGCTCAAGGTGTTGATGTCGACGCCGGAGCGATCCCAGATTTCCGTGCGTGTGGCGGCCGGCAACACGGCCTGCACGTAGACACCCTGAGGCGACAGTTCCAGGCTCAGTCCTTGGGACAGGAACAATACAAACGCCTTGGTCGCGCCGTAGACCGTCATGCCGAACTCCGGTGCGAGGCCAACTACCGAACCGATGTTGATGATCGCACCGTCACCGGCCTTGGCCAGGCGTGGAGCGATGGCGCTGGCAAGCCGCACCAGTGCGGTGGTGTTGAGGGCGACCAGTTGCGCCACTTTGTCGGTGCTTTGCTCGACGAAATGGCCGGACAGCGCCGCGCCAGCGTTATTGACGAGGACGCCGATACGGGCATCGTCGCGCAGGCGGTTTTCAACAGTGGTCAGATCGCCGGGTTGGGTCAGGTCCGCCGGGATCACATCGACGGCGACGTCATGCTCGCTGCGCAAGCGCGCAGCCAGTGCATCCAGGCGCGCCTGATCGCGGGCGACCAGCACCAGATCGTGGCCGCGTTGCGCAAAGCGTTCGGCGTAGACCGCGCCGATGCCGGTGGAGGCGCCAGTGATCAGAACAGTAGGGCGAGTGCTCATGGTTTATCTCTCTTTGAGGGTGTGAGAAGCAGAACGCGCTCAGCTTGCGCTGATGCTCGATTCAGCCAGCGGCGATTGAGGTTGTTCCGTGCCCGTTGATGAAGATCGATGGTGCGAGCAATTAGGATGATGATCTAAATCTAAACTGTCAACGGTTTTGATTATGGCCAACATCTATGTATCATCGGACGCAGGATTTCCCCGGAAACACGAGGTATTGCACGTGAGAGTGACCAAGGCCCAGGCGCAGGCCAATCGAGAACACATCGTTGAAACCGCCTCAGAGCTGTTCCGTGAGCGCGGCTTTGACGGCGTCGGCGTGGCGGACCTCATGGCGGCCGCCGGTTTTACCCATGGTGGTTTCTATAAACATTTCGGGTCGAAGGCCGACCTGATGGCCGAAGCCTCGGCGTGCAGTCTGGCCAAATCGCTGACAGCCGCCCAAGCGCTGGATGTTCCGGGCTTCATCAACGTCTATGTGAACAGAGAACATCGCGACGGACGCGGCGACGGTTGCACCATGGCCGCGTTGGGCGGCGACGCGGCGCGTCAGTCGGATGAGGTGAAAGCGACGTTTGCCGAGGGCATTGAGCACACCCTGCAAACCCTGGGCGAGAAATACCCGAGCGGGCCGGATGCCGAGGCGGGTGAGGGGCGCAGGAAGATGATCGACCTGCTGTCGCGGGCCGTCGGCGCGATTATCCTGTCGCGTGCCTGCCCGGATGATTCCGCGCTGGCAGACGAGATTCTTGAGGTATGCCGCGTAGAAATGCTCGCTTCGTTGCCGACCGAAAACGCCGTCGCAGAGTAGCAGCGCGGCTCATTCGGCGAGCGCTTTGGCCCTGGCGATGGAAAATGCTTGCGGCAGCTGGGCGCCATTCTTCGCCGCAAGAATCTCGGCCATCACGCTGACGGCGATTTCCGCAGGCGTCTTGCTGCCAATGTACAGACCGATCGGCCCGTGTAGACGCGCAAGCGACGCCTCGGTCTCGCCAAAATGCTCGATCAGGCGTTCGCGACGCAGCTGGCTGTTGCGCCGCGAGCCGATGGCGCCGATGTAGAACGCCGGGCTATGGAGCGCTTCGAGCAAGGCCAGATCGTCGAGTTTGGGGTCATGACTCAGGGCGACGATGCAGGTGCGCAGATCGACCGCGAAGTCGCGGACCACGTCGTCCGGCATGCCGACAATGCGCTCCACACCGTCTACCGCCCAAGTCTCGATGTACTCGGGACGCGGATCGCACACTGCCACCTTGAAACCGTTGAACAAAGCCATGGTCGCCAGATACTCGGCCAGCGCGCCGGCACCGATCATCAGCATTCGATAGCCCGGCCCCAAGGTGTTGAGCATCTGCGCGCCATCGAAGCTGAACTGTTCCGGCGTTGCGGTAGATTCAACTGTGACCTGACCGGACTCCAGCGTCAGGCGACGGCGAACCAGTTGCCCGGCGTCCAGTTGCGTCAGCAGTTCATCGAGCGACTGCCACGCCGGGTTGAACTCAAGGATCAGTTCAAGCGTGCCGCCACAGGGCAAGCCGAAGCGATGCGCCTCATCGGCACTGACGCCATAACGCACCACTTCTGGCGTGCTGCCACTGAAAGCGCTGCCGCCATGGGCCGTGGTGTAGCGATGGATCAGATCGTCCTCGATGCAGCCGCCAGACACGCTGCCCACCACGCGACCATCGTCACGCAACGCCATCATCGACCCCGTCGGCCGTGGTGAAGAACCCCAGGTGCGCGCCACCGTGGCGAGCAACACACGCTCGCCAGCGGCAAGCCAGTCCCGCGCTGTGCGCAGGACCAGCAAGTCGATGCTTTCCATCAGTGTCTCCTCTTAGCGCATCTGCAGAATGATCGGGCTGCTGCTGGCCGGATCGGTGTGTTCACGCAGTTTGCCCACCGTCTGCGCATCAACCGCAGTGCTTTGGTTGCCCCAGGTGCTGCGCATGAAGGTCAGCACTTCGGCGATCTGCTGATCCGACAACTGCTCGCGGAAGGCCGGCATGCGGTAGGCATCCGGCACGCCGGCCGCCACCACGCGTTGCGAACCATTCAGAGTGATGTTGATCGCCGAGGCGCTTTCCTTGGCCAGTGCAGAAGTCGCGCCGGCCAGCGGCGGCATCCATTCGGACTGGCCCTTGCCGTCCAGACCATGGCAGGAAGCACAGCGCGTCACGTAGGTGTGAGCACCGGGCGAGTCGAGACGTTGCGCCGCCGAAACCGCTTGATACTGCCAAGGCTCGCCATCGCGCTGGCGGTCGCCAGGCAAGGACTTCAGGTAGTGGGCAATCGCGGTCAGATCCTCATCGTTCATGAACTGCGTGGAGTTGTTGAATGCTTCGGTCATCGAGCCGTAGACCACCGCATGTTTGTTGCGACCGGTTTTGAGGAACTGGACGATCTCCGGTTCGCTCCAGCGGCCCAGCCCGGTGTTGTGATCATCACGCAGGCTCGGTGCGTACCAGCCATCGAGCAACGCACCAGCGAGATACGGCTTGCCGGCCTCATCCAGTGCCTTCTCGTTGAACGCCAAACCGCGCGGCGTGTGGCAACTGCCGCAATGTCCGGCGCCTTGAACGAGGTAAGCGCCACGGTTCCACTGTTCATCCTGCGACGGTTTGGCTACGTAGGGCTCGGCGTCGACAAACACGCCATTCCACAGCGCAATCGGCCAGCGCAGGTTCAGCGGAAACGGAATCGCACTGGGGATGTTCGCCTGTTTCACCGGCGCCACGCCTTTCATGAAGAACGCATACAGCGCACGCACATCGTCATCACTGAGCTTGGCGTAGGACGGGTAGGGCATCGCCGGGTACAGACGGCGACTGTCGGGCGCCAAGCCGTGGCGCACCGCCCGGTCGAAGTCCGCCAGGCTGTAGTGGCCGATGCCGGTTTCCGTGTCCGGGGTGATATTGGTCGCATGGATTGAGCCCAGCGGCGTGGCCATTTCCAGACCGCCAGCGAACGGCGCGCCGCCCGGCACGCTGTGGCAGGCCACGCAATCGCTGAGCCGGGCGACGTATTCGCCACGCGCGACCAGCGCCGGGTCGATGTCGGCCACGGCGATCTGATGGTTTTCCAGGCGCGAGACGGGCTCGCGGGTGACATACCAGGCCAGCAGGCCTGCCGCGACCAGGCACGGCACTGCCAGCCAGCCAGCGGTTCTTGCGAATCGGCTGTTATTCATGGACGCTCCGGCGCTGATCAAGTGAAGGTGTGTCGGCTCATGGGCAGGCTGCGCACCCGCTGACCGGTTAGCCTTGCCACCGCGTTAGCGACGGCGGGCGCGACCGCAGGGAGCGGCGGTTCACCGATGCCACCCATTTTTTCTCCACTCTCGACCACCCGCACGTGAACCCGGGCCATCCGCGCAGGCGGCAGGATCGGATACAAGTCGTAGTTGCGCGCCCGGGGTTTGCCATCCACCCACACGGCTTCTTCCACCAGGGTTTGCGACAGCCCTAGCGCCACGGCGCCATTGACCTGCGCCTCGACAATCGCCGGGTTGACGATGCTGCCCGGGTCAATCGCCTGCCAGATGTCGTGCACCTTGACCTGGCCGTTCTCGATGGACACCTCGGCGATCACCGCCGTCTCGGTACCGAACGGCGAAGCCATGGCCACGCCGCGCGCACGTTTGCTGCCATCCTCGGCGGTAAACGGCCCGCGCTTCCAGCCTCCGGACAGTTCACCCACCGCTTGCAGCAGAGTGGTCAGGCGTTTGTTGTCGCGTAACAGATGCAGGCGCAAATCGAACGGGTCTTTGCCGCCCTTGTCGGCCAGCTCATCGAGGAACGATTCATAGAAGAAGTCGTTCAGCGAGTTACCCACCGAACGCCAGTAACCGAGCATCGCCGGGCCTTTGACATAGATCTGCGCGATGCGCTTGTTGGCGATTGCGTAGGACTTGCCGGACAAACCTTCAAGCGCCGTCGGATCGAGCTTTTCACCTTGCTTGCCAGCGAGCGCTTCGGTCGGGCCTTCGGTGGCACTGATCGCTTCGATTGCCAGCGGCCAGCCGTCGCTGTCCAGTGCGGCACGGAAATTCACCGCAGCAACGGGACGGAGCACGTCACGCAGGAACTCTTCCTCGCGACTCCAGATCAGTTTGACCGGACGGCCAACCGCTTTCGCCAGCGCGATCGCCTGCGGATAGGGACTGGCCGAATCGTAGAGAAAATGCCGACCGAAGAAGCCACCCAGCAGCGGCGAATGCAAGGTGATGCGTGACGGATCCAGCCCTGTGCGTTTGGCAATGTCGGCGCGGAACATGTCCGGCGCCTGATTCGGCAACCAGACTTCCAGCGAACCGTCCGGGTTGAATCGGGCCAGTGCCGAAGGCGGCTCCAACTGGCCGTGGTTCAGGTATTGGTTGTGGTAAGTGGCGTCAATCCGGGTCTTGGTCTCCTTGAGAATCGCCGCCACGTCGCCTTCGTTTTCATCATCTTTGGCCGGGCTTTTATCTTCAGCGAGGCGCTTGAACCAGGCATCGCTGGAAAAGTCAGCAGGCATCGGCCGCACTTTGCTGTCGGCCGTTGGCTCTTGCCAGTCAACCTGAATCGCCTCGACGGCACGTTTGGCGTGCCACCAGCGCTCGGCGACCACCGCCACGGCACCCGGCAGACGATGCACGGAATGCACGCCTTTCATCGCCTTGACCTGCTCTTCGTTGCGCAGGTTACCCACGGTCATGCCCAGGCGCGGGGCATGTTGCACGGCGGCATGGAGCATGTCGTCGACCTTCAGATCGATGCTGTACAGCGCCTTGCCGGTGGACTTGTCGTAAGCATCGAGGCGCTTCACCGGTTTGCCGATCCAGCGGAACTGGCTCGGATCACGCAGCTTCACGGAGGCCGGATCGGGAACCGGCAGATCCATCGCGCGCTCGGCCAGTTCACCGTAAGCCAGCGAGCGGCCCGACTTGGCGTGCACGACTTTGCCTGGCTCGGTGGTCAATTCACTTACCGGCACGCCAAGTTGCTGCGCGCCCGCCTGCAATAACATGGCGCGGGCGAGGGCGCCGAGGCGGCGCATCACCGGGTAACTCATGCGCACCGACATGCTGCCGCCAGTGATGCGCATGCCGTTTTCCAACACCACATAGGCTTCGCCGGGCGGCGCCGCTTCGACCAGGAAGGTCGCCGGGTCGGCATCCAGTTCTTCACCGACAATCTGCGCCATTGCGGTGAACGTACCTTGCCCGCCCTCCATGAACGGGCAGAGCAGACGCACGCGGTTGTCCGGGCGGATTTCGAGAAACGCCGGCACCTGCGTGCCGCGCTCAGCCGTCGCCGTTGCCACGGCAGCTTGCACGCGCGTCGCACCCAGCGGCAGGCCGAAGCCGAGGACCAGTGCGCCGACGGCGGTACCGGTGAGAAAACGTCTACGCGAAACATTGATCGGTTCGTGCAGATCCAGTGCTGAGGCTTGCAGTGAAGGGTCGATTCGAACGTTCATCACGCGTCTCCCTTGCCGGCCAGCTCATGCACGGCGGCATGAATGGCGTTGTACGTTCCGCAGCGGCACAGATTGACCATCGCTGCCTCGATCTGCGCGTCACTCGGTTTAGGGTTTTGTTTGAGCAGCGCAGTGGCGGCCATCACCTGCCCGGACTGACAGTAGCCGCACTGCGCGACCTGCAGATCGACCCAGGTCGAGACCACTCGTTTGCCCACCTCATCGCTTTCGATAGCCTCAATCGTGGTGACCTCGCGGCCGACCACACCCGCCACCGGCGTGACGCACGAGCGCACGACGTTGCCATCCACCAGCACCGAGCAGGCGCCACATTGCGCCAGTCCGCAGCCGTACTTGGTCCCGGTCATGCCCAGATCATCGCGGATCACCCAGAGCAAGGGCGTATCGGCGTCGGCATCGACCTGATAGGTCTTCTGGTTGATTCGTAGTTCCATGATTCACCCGCTGATCATCGGTTGACGTGCATTGTTATGAGCGGTGGCGCGGCGAGGCGCATCACCGGTGTTCGTTCAATTCGCGACGGTGCCGAGCGCTTCTGCCTCGAATGGCTGCCCGCGCAAAAGGGCGATGTCACGACTCGGCGCGGTGCCGAACAGCCGGGCATATTCGCGGCTGAACTGCGACGGACTTTCATAGCCGACCGCAAACGCCGCCCGCGAAACGTCGAGGCGTTCGACCAGCATCAGCCGTCGCGCTTCGTTGAGCCGCAGCCATTTCTGGTACTGCAGCGGACTCATGCCGGTGAGCTGGCGGAAATGATGGTGAAAGGTCGGCGCACTCATCTGCACCCGCGCGGCCAGATCATCGATGCGCAATGCATCTGTGTAATTGACCTTGAGCCAGTCAATCGCTTTGGCGATGCGATAACCCTGACCATCGACGGCCGTGATCTGCCGCAGCCGTGCGCCTTGGTCGGTGTGCAGCAAGCGATAGTGGATTTCGCGCAGAATCAGCGGCGCCAGCACCGGGATCGCCTCGGGTTCATCGAGCAATGCCAGCAGGCGATCAAGTGCGCCCTCCAGCGCGGACGACAGGCTGCCAATCGCGGCGCCCGTGCCCGTTGCTGGCTGGCGCTTGGCCGGCAAGCCACTCTTGGTGATGACTTCGGCGAGCATGCTCACATCCAGTTTCAGCACGAGGCCGACACAAGGCTGTTGGGGACTGGCGAGCATCACTTCGGAGTTGGCGGGCAGGTCCAGCGACGTCACCAGAAACCGTGAAGGGTCATAGCTGTAGCCCTCACCACCGACCCACAAGCGCTTTTCGCCGCGACCGACGAGAATCAGGCTGGGTTCGATCATGCACACCACGGGCGGCGCTGGCTGGTCGCGACGAAACAGCGACAGCCCGGGTATGGCTGTGGCGAAGTCACCCGGCGCGCTCACACGCGGGTCGATGTTCAACGCCAAAGGCGATTCCTGGGGCAGAGGGGTAGGGATCATGTCGGGTCACTCCTGTTGACCGAACTCTAATCCGCGCGCGAGACGTTTCCTATCCATCACCCTGCATCCCCAGAGGATCAGGCAAGCATTCAAGAGGAATGCGCTAGGGAAGGGCCGGATTGACCGGGAGAATGTGTCTATCTGTTACAGGGGCAGTGCCCGGATGGGCATCAAACTGCTTGCCCCTGCGCATCACATCCACAAGTTTTTCGCACCACAGGTAGTTCCCATGACGTTTCCTTCTACAGATCCTTCTAAAAGAACAGGCGGATGGAGCGCCGTGCTGGCCATGTCGCTAGCCGCATTCGCCCTGGTCGCTTCAGAGTTCATGCCGGTCAGCCTGCTGACGCCGATTGCGGCCGACCTGCACATCACCGAAGGCCAGGCCGGGCAGGGGATTTCCGTGTCCGGAGCCTTTGCCTTGATCACCAGCCTGCTGATTGCCTCGGTCGCCGCTCGCGTCGAACGCAAGAAGCTGCTGCTGGGCCTGACCTTGCTGATGATCGTCTCCGGTACGGTCGTCGCGGTCGCGCCGGGCTACCCGTCATTCATGTTCGGACGTGCGCTGATCGGGATCGCGATTGGTGGTTTCTGGTCATTGTCGGCGGCGACCGCAATGCGTCTGGTGAAGCCTGAACAGGTTTCGCGAGCGCTGGCCATCGTCAATGGCGGTAACGCCTTGGCCACGGTGATAGCCGCTCCGGCAGGGAGCTTTCTCGGTTCGCTGATCGGCTGGCGTGGGGCATTCTTCTGTGTGGTTCCGGTCGCAGTGCTGGCCGCCGTGTGGCTGCTGATCAGCCTTCCGTCGTTCAAGGCCGAGCGCCAGGCCGGTAGCGGCAACGTCCTGCGGCTGATGAAGCAATTGCCAGTGGCCTTGGGCATGGTCGCCGTCAGCGTCTTTTTCATGGGCCAGTTCATGCTGTTCACCTATCTGCGGCCCTTTCTTGAAGGCGTGACGGGCGTCAGCGTTTCTACGTTGTCCTTGATGTTGCTGGGGCTGGGACTGGCCGGTTTTATCGGCACCTTTCTGATTGAAAGGTTTATGGGTCGCGGCCTCTACCGCACGTTGACCATCATCCCGCTGATCATGGCGGCCATCGCGCTGGCGTTGGTCAGCTTCGGCAAATCACCGGTACTCACCGCGATGTTGCTCGGACTCTGGGGACTGGTGGCGACGGCCGCGCCGGTTGGCTGGTGGACATGGTTGGCGCAGACGCTTCCGGATGATGCGGAAGCCGGAGGCGGCTTGCTCGTGGCGATTGTTCAACTGGCGATCGCAGGAGGCGCAATCATTGGAGGTCTGGCCTTCGATCTGAGTGGTTACAAAGCCACATTCGAGCTTAGCGCCGCTGTCTTGGTTGTCGCCTCAGTGCTGGCCTGGCTGGCGGGGCGCAATGCCACGGAAGTGCATCTTGTCGAACCGACAGCTCATTCGAGCGCTGTTTCCGGCGCTCCTGAGTCCCGATTTGTCTGATCAAGCAGGAAGCTGCTCAGTGCACCAATGACGGTTGGGTCGCGACCGAGACAGTGAAGACCACGACAAACAGCACGACGAGTCCCCAGAACAACACCATGACTGTCAGCATGACGACCTTAAGGCCTTGATAAAGCCTGCGCAGCCAATGGCCTTCGGGTTTTGCGTCTGCGCGGGCTCTGAGTAGGCCTTTCAAATAAAAACCAAGCAGCGCAAGCAGTGCGCCATCTATCGCCAGCGCAGGCAGGCCGGCTACGGGGAAAATGCTTTCCCAGCGATAGAAAGAAGACCGGCTCAGAAAGACCACATAACAAGTCAGACTGCCGTAGGGCAGTGCTCTCCACCATTTGCCGGCCAGCGCTCCGACCATCAGGCACATGATCACCATGAACGGGCTGAGGAGAATATGGAGCATCCACTCCAGTACGTTGGGCAAGTAGTCCGGGGAATGGATGTTGCGCCAGAGGTGTTCCAACATTGATCAGGTTCCTGCCGTCCATGAAGTAAGTGCTGCTGCGGTGCTTCCTTGCTGCAGCACGGTATCGGCGTGTTTTCGGGTTACATAAGGGTGTTATGTGAATTGGGTAAGAACCGACGTTCGCGAAGGACCGGTTCCGCCCCTTAACCACCGTTTACACAGCTCGATCGCTAGAGTTCCAGCCAGTCAGAATGAAGCTGCGGAAATCGCTCTTGCAGCCACTCGATAAAGGCTTGAACCTGGGGCGCCAGATGAGTCCGGCTCGGGTATAGCAATGACACCGGGCGAGGGGCTGGCCGATAAGGCTTTAGAATTTCCACCAAACCGCGACTTTCCAAATGCTTGGCCACGGCGATCCCTGGTGCCTGAATTATTCCGAAACCCGACACGCCACACTGAACGTACGCATTCGACTCGGTGACGGTGATGCCAGCGTCAGGCACAAAGGATGGATCCTGACCTTTCACCGAAAAATGCCAGGGCTCAACGAGCACAAGATCCGTCCCGTGATCGATCAGGTTTATCCATTCGAGACAGCACGAGAAGCTTACGAGCATCTCGCGAGGGGAGCATTTGGAAAGGTTGTGATCAAAGTCGCTTAATAACGTAAAGGCGCCAATTTGGCGCCTTTTTTCTCGCTCATCGCAGCAGATTTGCCCGCAGATTCTAATGTCAACGCGTGAGCAGGGAGAGTCGAACACTAAACCGCCGGACGGCACTAGTCATCAAGCTGCTCCATGCGTTTGAAAAATCTTGCTGATCACAGTCCACTTGCCATCAACTTTCAGCAGATGAAAAAAGTCGGTGAAAGAGATGCCTGACATGTCGTTGGCGTCGATGCGAGCACTAGCCGCCGTACCGACGACTTCGACGCGGACGATAGCTGCTGGTGCGTCAGGAGAAGGGCGGAAACCCTTGTCGATCCCGTTGAACAGGATTGAAATTGCGCCGCCCGCCAGCTTACCGTCGCCATCGACGCTGAACATGGTCGCTTGCTCACTGAAAGCCGGCTTCATGATGCTGCTTTTGGCCTGCTTGCAGCCCTCAATGTACTGGTTAAGCACCTCGGTGATGGCTTGGTATTCTTCAACGTAAGTCGGTTTGCTCATGTGCTTGCTCCTGCTTCATAGGATTAGTGCAACAAAGGCATCAGGCTTTGGTATCAAGCCAGACAGATCCATAACGTGTGTAGGCGGTAGGAATCTCGATGATTTCCTTAAGATCATCTGCAGCGGTGCGAACCCAGAATGGGTCTCGGAGCATTTGCCGCCCGACAAACACCAGATCAGCTCGGCCGTTCTGCAAGATTTCTTCAGCCTGACGCCCACTCTGGATCACCCCCACAGCGCCTGTCGCAATATGCAATTCCTTACGCAGTAATTCAGCGGCCGGCACCTGGTAACCCGGGTAGGTCTCGACCTTGACCATCTTGACCCCGCCGGAACTGCAGTCGATCAAGTCAACGCCCTGAGCTTTCATCCAGCGACCATATTCGAGGAACGACTCGGGCGTGTTTCCGCCTTCGGCGTAATCAGAGCTGGAGATGCGCACGAACAGAGGGCGATCTCCCCAATGCGTTTTGACCTCTTCCAGCACCTCTTGCAAGAAGCGATAGCGACGCTTGGCATCACCGCCATATTCGTCGTCGCGGGTGTTAGCCAACGGCGAGAGAAACTCACTTAACAAGTAGCCGTGCGCGGCATGGATCTCAAGCACATCGAAGCCCGCTTCGCTGGCGCGACGTGCGGCATCGCCGTAAAGCTTTACCAAAGACGGAATCTCATCAGCCGCGAGTTCGCGAGGAACGGGGCTGGTTTGCGTAAATGGAATCGCCGATGGCGCGATGTGAATCAGACCGGGCAGGTCAGCATTGCGCCCCGCATGGACGATTTGAGCGCCGGCTTTTGCACCAAAGCCGTGAAGCAATTCTGTTAGCGCCTTCAAACCGGCAACGTGCTCATCGCTCCAGATGCCAAGGTCACCGGCTCCAATACGACCGTCAGCCTGAATCGCCAGCGTTTCGGGAAAAATCAGTGCTGCCTGACCCAGGGCACGAGCTCCGTAATGAACGCGGTGCCAGTCAGTCACGAAGCCATCATCCGCCGCCATGTGCATGCACATAGGGGACATGACGACCCGGTTTTTCAGGGTGAGGCCCTTAATTTCATAGGGTGATAACAACAAACTCATCTGGCAGATTCCATCGTGGTGAACATGGAATCATGCTAACTTTTGCAGCACATCGACGTAAGTACGCACAATTTTGTGCGGTAGGCACACTTTTTATACCAAGGTGATAACAGTGAAAAAATGTAACCCTCAGGATGAGATTGAGGCTTTCGCGTGTCCCGTCGCCTTCACTGTTGATGTCATTGGTGGAAAATGGAAATCGCTCATACTTTTTCACCTGATGTCAGGCACGAAGCGCTTTAACGAGCTACGTCGGCTGATTCCAGATATCACGCAGAGGATGCTGACACTCCAGCTGAGAGAGCTGGAGACTGACGGGGTGATTCATCGCGAAATCTATCGCGAGGTGCCACCCAAAGTGGAGTATTCGCTTACAGCGTTAGGTGACTCACTCGCGCCATTGGTGAGTGCGATGCGAGAGTGGGGAGCAGTGCATGAACGCACGATCCTGGAACTCAGGCGCTCTGCCGTCTGTGACGACAAGTTGGAATCTCTGGCTTGAATCACGCCGATGTTGAGAGGTGGAGGGGGTGAACAATGCGAAGTTTGATGCCCGCTTGGCGCAGGGTTGAAACTGCACGAGAGAAATCACTCGCGCGTGATGAGGCGAATTTTTGAGGTCGCACTGCCGTTACGAAAAATTCTGGCCGCCACCTTATTTCATGTCACGCCATCGGCTTCGGGCGTGTAGATACGCCGTCAAATCGCTGTAACCTAGTTGAGCTGCAATCTCCGTTAATGACTCTCCCTGCAATTCAAGATGCATTTCCAATTCTGCGCGAATCTGATCGAGCAATTGTCTGAAGGTTGTACCTTGTTCTTCCAGCCGTCTGCGCAAGGTCCTTGGCGTCTGGTGCAGCGACTTCGCCAGATTTTCCAGATTGGGAGTTTCACGTCTCGCTAGAGATCGTCGCGCTCCTTCAGCAACCTTGGCTGACCAACCGCTGAAATTCCGATGCGCGGCGATCCGTCGATCCAGCTCCTGCGTTAATAATTCCAACATCCCGTGATGACGGGTTTGCATTGGCAGGCTCAAGCTTCGAGCATGAAAATAGAAGCAGTTGATCGAGCAATCAAACTCAACACGATCACCAAACCATTCGGTGTATTGCTTGTAATACGACGGACGCGAATGAGTGAACTTTGCCAAAATCGGCTGCACATTGTGTCCTGTACCTCGTCGTAACTGCGCTATGGACATCACCCCGTAGTGTTCGACGACATACCGCGCCAACTCTCCTGGCGCATCAACGTTCAATTCGACTCCGACGCCGTTTTCGTCATTAACCAACCTGACATTGTCTGTGTCCGAGGCAAGAGGTGCGTAACGGGCCCAAAGGTGCATGGCTGACAAAATATCTGGACTGTACAAGCAAAGATAAGCCAAGACATGCCAGTCCTGGGGGGTGAATAGCGCGAACAATTTTAATCCGATCGCCGGATCGATACGTGCCGCTTCGCGCCACAGTTGATCCAGTTCGATCAGGTTGTAATCCGTACTCTTCCGGGCAACCTGGCTATCAAGGAAGCGCTCCAATACCTGGCCCAGCCTGCCGCGATGAAAGCGTTGGGGGGCGCGGTTGGCCGGTTCTAGCTCAATTTTGTCCATTTCGCGCATTGGGAGGACTTGCTCGCAGGTTTCTAATGAAAGGGCATTGCCCGGAAGGGCCTAAATCGAGAGTGCCATGAATACAACAATGCTCGTCAATAACCCCGCAGTGATAGTAGCCGGGATTTTCCTCTCCTTCATTTTACTGGAACTTGCCTGTTCCTCGCTTCGTCAGTCGTCAGGTAGTAAACGTGACGTACTCATTGAAGTCGTCGGCTCCGGTATATTAGTGATGGTCACATTTCCTTTAGTCATGTGGCTAAGTGGTCTGATATTAAATCACGCCATCCCGGAAATGAAGGGCGCACTGACCTCTATTCCATGGATCGCAGGATTTGCGTTGTTTCTACTGCTGGATGACATGACCCAATATTGGTGGCATCGCCTGACGCATCGTATTCCTGCTCTTTATGCATTGCATCGCGCACATCATTCCGCGCCCTATATGAGCATTCGCATCGTCTACCGCAACAATAGTTTCTACTATCTCTTGATGCCGGGCATCTGGCTATCTGGCGTGTTGATTTATCTGGGGCTCGCACCCGTTTATTATGTTTATTTGATTATAAAAATGACTGTGATCTTCGCCGCACACAGCAATGTTGCGTGGGACGACAAACTTTATCGCATTCGCGCTTTACGGCCGATCATCTGGGTTCTTGAGCGAACCATTTCCACTCCATCCACTCATTCTGCGCATCACGGTTTGACTGCAGAGGATGGCGTGACTCACTACAAAGGTAATTTCGGTAACCTGTTATTTTTATGGGATGTGTTGTTCGGAACAGCCAAAATTACCCGTAGGCGTCCGCCAGCATACGGTATCGAACACTTGTCACCGATAACCTGGAAAGAAGAATTGTTCTGGCCAATCGTTCGCTCCCATCGCACGGCACCCAAGGTAAGTGAAGCTAAACAGAAGGTCGCACAATGAGTCGCCATATCGTTCTGCTGTCTGGATCGAATAGATTCAACAGTCAATCAATCAAAGTTGCGCATTATCTGCGCGAGCGGTTAGAAGCACTTGAGCTTTGTGACTCAAGCGAACTGATAGATCTGGCGTCGAGTCCGCTACCGCTGTGGCCAGAAGAAGACACTCAGAAAGCCTGGAGTGCCCAGCAATCCACCCTCAAAAAAGCAACAGCATTGATCGTGATTAGCCCAGAGTGGAATGGCATGGCTTGCCCGGCCCTGAAGAACTTCTTTTTGTACGCAGGGTTCAGCGAACTAGGACATAAGCCCGCGCTTCTAGTTGGCGTTTCGGCTGGACTTGGGGGAGCCTACCCAATTACCGAATTACGTGCTTCAAGCTATAAAAATAGCCGGATCCTGTATTTGCCTGAGCAACTGATTATAAGAAACGTTGAATCAATGTTTAACAGTGAGTGCCCTTCAGATGAAAATGATATGCGCATCCGCGCACGTGCCGATTGGGTTTTGCATGTTCTTTGCCAATACAATGACGCCTTGCGTACGATACGAACTGCAATCAAACATCCACCTGAGTTCTCTACGGGGATGTGAGATTGTCGCACCTCAATAAGTTTAAAGTGCAACTGTTAAAGCTAAACATTAGTGGCTGCCGGTAAAGGTCAACTATTTCCAACTCAGCCCAGATCAAACCACAGTGGGCCGTAACTCCTGCGCCAGTTCAATCAGTGCGCGCAATCGCGCCGGCACGAAGCGATGGCCCGAGTAGTAGAGCCTCAACCCGCCAAACGACGGGCACCACGGCAGCAACACCGGCACCAGGGCGCCGCTCGCCAGTTCTTCCTGGATGAACCACTCGGAAATGAACCCAATGCCGAGGCCCGACACTACGGCCTGTTTGATGGCCAGCAACTCGTTGGACGCGAAGCACACCGGCAGATCCATCTGCAGTTTTTGGCCATCGCACTCCAATTCCCACTGGTAGAGGCCACCATGGGCCATGCGCATGCCGATGCTCCGGTGGGTGAGCAGATCTCGCGGATGCTCGGGCACGCCTTGGCGTTCGAGGTACTCGGGCGTGGCCACCACAAGCATGCGGATGTCACCTGAGAGTGCCACGGCAATCATGTCTTGCGGCACAGACTCTGCCAGACGAATCCCGGCGTCGAAGCCACCGGCGATGATGTCGACCATGCTTGATTCGCTGACGATGTCGATGCGCACATCGGGATAGCGCTGAGCGTACTGCTTCAATAGCGGATCCAACAGCAGGTAGGCCGCGCCATGCGGTGCATTGATGCGCAATGTGCCGCTGGGTTCATCGGGGCCGGCGCTGGCTTCCTCGCCGGCACTTTTGATCTGTGCCAACGCAGGTGCGATGCGTGCCACATAGCGTTGGCCGATGTCGGTGAGGGCAACGCTGCGCGTGGAGCGATTGAACAGGCGCACTTTCAGGCGAGCTTCCAGGCCGGCCACCGCGCTGCTCACGGCGGTGGTGGACATGCCCAACTCCTGTGCTGCGCCGCGAAAACTGCTGCGGCGCGCCACGGCCAGTACCACTTCCAGCTCGGTCATTGCTGTTCTGTGCATGGATTGTCCTGAATATAAGGATGCTTCATCAGCCAAAGGATGGCTTATCGGAATAATGAACCCTTCTTAGACTCCTTCACAGAGGCTCGATTCAGGCGAGCCGTTTTTGAGCGAGGAGTCGCCATGCAACGCATTGAACATATCTACATCAACGGCGAGTTCGTCCTTCCACACGGTCAGGAATGGTTTGATCTTCATAACCCGAGTACCGAGGAAGTCATCGGCCAGGTTCGGCTGGGCGACGCACTGGACGCACAGCGTGCGATCGCAGCCGCCAAGGTTGCGTTCCCGGCGTGGGCCCGTACCAGCCGGGAGGAGCGCATTGCGGCACTGCACCGCATGCACCGGGCCATGGCGGCAAGGGAGGAGGAGCTGCTGGAAGCCATCCTCGTGGAGTACGGCGCACCTGCGGTTCGCGGGCGCTGGATGGCGACTTATCCGGCCGAGGTGATCGCGCAGGCAATCGATGCACTGGAGGCATTCGATTTCGAGGAACAGGTCGGCATGGCCAGGGTCATTCTGACGCCGGTGGGCGTGACCGGTCTGATCACGCCCTGGAACAGCAATGCAGGCTTCATCTGCAACAAGCTGGCCACCGCGCTGGCAGCAGGCTGCACCGCCGTCATCAAGCCTAGCGAGATGAGCGCATTGCAGACGCAGGTCGTGGTCAGGGCGTTGCACGAAGCGGGGCTGCCACCGGGTGTATTCAACATCGTCAACGGGCGAGGCGATGTGGTCGGTGAGGAAATCGCGCGACATCCCGATGTCGCCAAGATCTCGTTCACGGGCTCGTCCGCTATCGGGCGACACCTGGTAAAAACCGGTGCTGACACCATGAAGCGCGTGACGCTTGAACTCGGCGGCAAGTCGCCCACCGTCGTACTTGACGATGCGGATTTCCAGGCAGTCATGCCGCTGGTGCTGCAAGCCGGATTTCTCAACAGCGGCCAGGCTTGCATCGCAGGCACTCGCATCCTCGTGCCGCGCCGCCGGCTGGCAGAGTTCGAGCGCATTGCGAAGGAGGGCGTCTCACAGATCCGATCGGGCGATCCGCGTAACACCGACACCGACATCGGTCCGATGGTGAGCCAGAAACAATGGGAACGGGTGCAGCGCTACATCCGTACCGGCCAGGAAGAAGGCGCGAGGTTGCTGGCGGGTGGCGAAGGTCGCCCGCAAGGCTTGCATGCCGGATGGTTCGTGAAGCCCACGATCTTCACTGATGCCAACAACCGGATGCGCATCGCGCGTGAGGAAATCTTCGGCCCCGTGCTGACAATCATTCCCTACGAGGATGATGCCGATGCAATCAGCATTGCCAACGATACGGACTATGGGCTGAGCGCCCTGGTGCTGGGAAAAAGCTCGGAACGTTGTATGAACGTCGCTCGTCAGATCGATGCGGGGCGCGTGCTCATCAACACCCTGGCCCACGAACCACGTGCGCCCTTCGGTGGATTCAAGCATTCAGGCCTTGGGCGCGAAATGGGCAGGTGGGGGATGAGCGCGTATTTGGAGCCGAAGGCGTTGATCAGCTCTGCCCCATTGAAATGACTGGGTCAGGTTCCTGTCTGGGGGCACTGGGGGGGAATGGCAATTTAGCGTTCACTGGGCGACTGAAAACGGCCCGAAGCTGCCCTTGATGTCTGTTTGTTGTCGTCATATGTTACGGGCATTCATGGAGGATCCTGGCTGATGGCTCGCGTGGGTTTGATACTGAAACCCGGTTTTGCGGACTGAGAATATGCTTTCCCCGTTTTACGGGATCGACGTCAGGTTTTTTGCTCCTGCTATGGGGCAGTTTCGTTCGCAGGGTGGATTGGCTGTACTGCTCCAGGCACCGCCCCGTCAGCTTCACCTGCGCAGTGTTTGAAGGTGCCGGGCTATCTTCAGAGAGCATTGCTCAGTTCAGGTCAATGTTGGCAGCGGAACATGGATGATCGCGTCGTCCCGGCATGTCGGGCACATTCTCAGGAGATAATTGATGAGCGCTGGCGATGTACCTGTGGGGCAAGTGGTACAAGGCTACGTAACGTTTGTGGGGAGTGAGGGGACGTGGATTGGAGCGCAGTTCATGAGCTTCAGTTATAGCGCCAACGGGAAGCGGTTTCACAAGTCTCTCAACGAAACCATTGACGCTTGGTCAACTGCAACTCTGCGTAAAGCCTCATACGGGCTGAAGGTAGGCGATCCGGTGTCGGTTTGGTGCTCTCTCAGCGACCCAGATGTGTGTTGCATCGGCGAAAAACCAGCCGACAAGCCGGCATTGGTGCGTTTGATTGAGTCTCTGGGAGCGATAGGGTATTTAAGTTGATCCACGCTCTCCAGGCCGACATGTGTTGAATTCAACATCACGAATATCCGCAAATATCAGCTTAAGTCTCGGCTGACATCCGATGATGTTCCACCAAGAAGTCCACGAACAACCGCACCCGCGCCGGCATTGCCGCGCCACCGACGAATACCGCATGAATC
Source organism: Pseudomonas sp. ok266 (assembly GCF_900110195.1). Lineage (NCBI taxonomy): Bacteria > Pseudomonadati > Pseudomonadota > Gammaproteobacteria > Pseudomonadales > Pseudomonadaceae > Pseudomonas > Pseudomonas sp. ok266. Next base: position 459,793 of record NZ_FOCU01000004.1, read on the forward strand.
GGTTCTTGGTCCCCCGGGTTCCACGCTTCCAGCAGCGCAATCAGTTTGCCGCGCTGCAGATCCTCACTCACGCTGAACTCCCCGATACGGGCAATGCCGGCGCCCATTCGCGCGAATTGCGCCAGCGCTTCACCACTGCTGCATTCGATGTTGCCGCTGACCTTCAGGGCAAACGCTTTGCTATCGCGGATAAATGGCCAGTTGGGTTCGGCACGCTTGAAATTGAAGCGCAGGCAGTTGTGTTGGAGCAGGTCTTCCGGTTCCTGAGGGATGCCGTGGCGTTGCAGATACTTCGGCGATGCCACCACGACCTGGCCGGTGGTGCCGATCCTGCGTGCGGTCAGCGGGCTGTCGGGCAGATGGCCGAAGCGCACCGCGACGTCGGCTTGCCCGCCAAGAATGTCGACCACTTCGTCGCCGAGGTTGAGGTCGACGACGATGTTCGGGTAACGGGCGCTGAAGGCTGCGATCAAGGGAACGATGGCCAGCCGTCCATGGCCAAGGGCGGCACTGACCCGCAGTCGCCCCTTGGGCACGCCTTGATCGGCGATGGCTTCTTCGACTTCATCCATGTCGGCGAGGATTCGTCGGGCGCCGCGCAGGAACGCTTCGCCCTCGGCGGTGAAGGTGATCGCTCGGGTGGTGCGCAACAGCAGGCGGGTGCCAAGCCGTTGCTCGGTGCGCGCGATGATCCGACTGACTGCCGAGGGTGTCAGGCCCAGTGCACGCGCGGCGGCCGACAGGCTGCCTTCCTGCGCAACGGTGGTGAATACGCTCATTTCACCTGATCTGCCGTTGAAATCCACTTGTGCCTCCTGCGCAAAGGTGATTGCCAAAAATGCTATCTACCGCCTGAAAAGACGGGATCGTAGCATTGGCGGCATAGATAAGGAGCTTTCCATGCGTATCAATCCACCACTTGTTGCACTCGCCATCGGTGCCTTCGGCATCGGCGTCACAGAATTCGCCCCCATGGGCATGTTGCCGGGTATCGCTGCGGATCTGGGCGTTTCCATTCCCGCTGCCGGTTTGCTGGTCAGTGCTTATGCGCTGGGCGTATTGCTCGGCGCACCGCTGATGACCCTGACCACCGGCAGGATTCCCCGGCGCTATCTGCTGATCGGGCTTATGGCGATTTTCACCCTGGGTAATCTGATGTCAGCGTTGGCCACCGATTACTACAGCCTCATGGTCGCCAGGGTGGTCACCTCACTGAACCACGGTGCCTTTTTTGGCGTCGGCTCCGTCGTCGCCGCCACCCTGGTCGCCCCGGAAAAACGTGCCGGGGCGGTTGCGGCGATGTTCATGGGCCTGACCCTGGCTACCATCGGCGGTGTGCCGCTGGCTGCCTGGTTTGGCGAAATGTTTGGTTGGCGGACGGCTTTCTGGGGCATTACCGGCCTCGGCGTGCTGACCATGGCTGCGTTGTGGTTCGCTTTGCCCAACGTGCGGGCGCCGCAAAGCGTCGGTGTCATGGCGGAAATTCGGGTATTGGGGCGCGGCCCGGTGCTCGCCGCGCTGGCCCTGACCGTCGTCGGCTCGAGCGCGATGTTTACCGTCTTCACCTACATCGCACCGATCCTCAGCAGCGAGACCCATGCGTCCACTGCTTACATCACCGCCATGCTGATGCTTTACGGTGTCGGGTTGACGCTGGGCAACATGTGGGGCGGCAAGGCTGCTGACCGCTCGATCGATCGCACCCTGATCGTCTCGCTGAGCGTGCTGATTCTGGTGTTGTTGGCGTTCACCGTACTGATGCGTTGGCCGCTGCCAGCCGCCGTGGCCATCCTGATCTGGGGTATCGCCAGCTTCGCTCTGGTGCCGCCGTTACAAATGCGTGTAATGGAAGCGGCCAAGGACGCACCCAATCTGGCCTCGGCGGTGAACATCGGCGCCTTCAACTTCGGCAACGCGATTGGCGCGGCGCTGGGCGGCGCGGTGATCAGCAGCGGGCTGGGTTATCCGGCGATCTCCCTGGCCGGCGCGGCCATGGCGGGCCTGGGGCTGCTGATGGTGTTGGGATTTGCGTGGCGTTCCAGAGCGGTTGAAGCCGCCGTGGTGTAACACGTTCAACAATGCTCGGCGAGTTGTCAGTCATTCATAGGGTGAGTAAGCTGCCCCCATGAATCAGCCATCCCTATCTGCCTCCTCGCCGAGCACTCGTGGCCCCGCCGAACACGACATTCGTGACCAGATTGTCGCCGCGGCCAACGAGCACTTCAGCCAATACGGCTACGGTAAAACCACGGTTTCCGACCTGGCCAAGGCCATCGGTTTTTCCAAGGCGTACATCTATAAATTCTTTGATTCCAAGCAGGCGATTGGCGAGGCCATTTGCGCCAACTGCCTGGGCCAAATCGCTGCAGCCGTCGAACAAGCGGTTAACGCAGAAGCGCTTTCAGCCACCGAGCGTTTGCGCAGGCTGGTCAAAACCGTGATCGCCACGGGTGTGGATCTGTTCTTCAACGATCGCAAGCTCTACGACATCGCGGCGTTTTCCGCTTCGGAGCGCTGGAACAGCGCCCAGGTGTACGAAGCGCAGATCAAGGGCTTTATCCTCGACATCGTGCGTCAGGGGCGAGAAGCGGGCGAGTTCGAGCGCAAGACCCCGCTGGACGAGACCGTCGAGGCGATCAATCTGGCGCTGCGACCTTTCGTCAACCCGCTGCTGTTGCAACACAATCTGGATCTGATCGAACAAGCGCCCACGCTGACCACCAACCTCATCCTGCGCAGCCTCATGCCTTGACCCATCGCTAAGCAAAGTTTTCAGGCGATTCGAGTCAAGGCGACATCCCCCCTTATCAAGTTTCCTGTTCCCTGCACATGAGTGGCGGGCGAGCTATACATTTAACTGGAAGTGACCATTATCAGAATTGGTCATATAAATGAATGGCTATATGCAAGTCTAGATGCCAGGTAACCATAACAATAGCGAGTCGGGCCAGTCAGTCGATGGACAGTCCTATATTGCTGCTGGTCAGGATGCAGTCGTTTCCTGAGATGTGACCATTGACGATTTTGGTCACAGGTCGGAGAATATGATGATCATCCTATTCCTCAGTAAGGGAACCTATGCGCCGGCTCCGACCTTTCCCCATTGCCGCATGCTTGTTGCCTCTTGCCCTGAGCGCCTGTGGCGAGTCTTCCAGCGGTGCAGATCCCCGCACACAGGCGCCGCTGGTCAGATCCGCTGCTGTTCAGGCGTCACCCGATGTCGCTCGTTCTTTCACCGGAGTGGTCGCGGCGCGCGTTCAGGGCGACCTGGGTTTTCGCGTATCGGGCAAAGTGCTCGAACGCTTGGTTGATACAGGACAGGCCGTGAAGCAAGGGCAGCCGCTGATGCGTCTCGACCCGGTCGACCTCGGGCTGCAAGCGCGGGCGCAGCAGGCGGAGGTGATAGCGGCTCGCGCCCGTGCCAAACAGACAGCCGACGATGAGGCTCGCTATCGCAAACTGGTCGGCGTTGGCGCCATATCGGCATCAGCCTACGATCAGTTCAGAGCCGCCGCGGAGACGGCAAAGGCGCAGCTCAACGCCGCGCAAGCGCAGGCCGACGTAGCGCGCAATGCTTCAGGTTATGCGTTGCTGGTCGCTGATGCGGACGGCGTGGTGGTGGAAACACTCGCTGAACCGGGACAAGTCGTCAGTCCGGGACAACCGGTGGTTCGACTGGCCCGTGCAGGTCAGCGCGAAGCCATCGTGCATCTGCCCGAAACCCTGCGTCCGGCCGCCGGTTCCACCGCGCAAGCCAGCCTTTACGGGGTGAATTCTGCGGCGGTGACGGCGAAACTGCGGCTGCTTTCGGACTCGGCAGACCGCACAACGCGCACGTTCGAAGCGCGCTATGTGCTCGAAGGGCCACTGGCCAACGCACCGATCGGTGCGACCGTGACCCTCAGCATTGCCGAGGGCGCCACCCAGACACAGGCGTTACAAGTCCCCATCGCCGCCGTTTACGACCCAGGCAAAGGACCCGGTGTGTGGCTGATCGCCGGAACGCCGGCAAAGGTGACTTGGCGAGCGGTTCAGGTGCTGGGGTTGAGCGATGATTCGGCGCGCATCGCCGGCGACCTCACTGCCGGTGAGCAGGTTGTAGCGTTGGGCGCCCATCTGCTGCGCGATGGCGAAGAAGTACGATTGCCGCAGCAGAGCGAAGCCAGCGCGGCCGGGAGTCGTCCATGAGCCAGGGACGCTTCAACCTTTCGGCCATCGCCGTGCGCGAGCGGGCGATCACGGTGTTCCTGATTTTTCTGATTGCCGTTGCGGGGACTTTGTCGTTCTTTCAACTGGGGCGTGCGGAGGATCCACCGTTCACGGTCAAGCAGTTGACCGTGATTACCGCGTGGCCCGGTGCGACGGCGCAAGAGATGCAGGATCAGGTCGCCGAACCCCTTGAAAAGCGCCTGCAAGAACTCAAGTGGTATGACCGCTCGGAAACCTACACCCGCCCTGGACTGGCGTTCACGATGGTGTCGTTGCTCGATAGCACGCCGCCCTCGCAAGTGCAGGAAGAGTTTTATCAAGCACGCAAGAAACTCGACGATGAAGCCATCAGGTTGCCGGCCGGTGTGATCGGGCCGATGGTCAACGATGAATTTTCCGATGTGACCTTTGCGCTGTTCGCCTTGAAAGCCAAAGGCGAGCCACAGCGCTTGCTGGTGCGTGATGCGGAAGCCATGCGCCAGCGTCTGCTGCACGTGCCGGGGGTGAAGAAGGTCAACATCATCGGTGAGCAAGCCGAGCGCATCTACGTTTCGTTTTCCCATGACCGGTTGGCGACCCTCGGCTTGTCGCCGCAGGACATCTTCGCCGCGCTGAACAGTCAGAACGTGCTGACGCCCGCCGGCTCCATCGAAACCAATGGGCCGCAGGTTTTTCTGCGTCTCGACGGCGCCTTCGACAAGGTGCAGAAAATTCGCGACACACCGGTCTCCGTGCAGGGGCGCACACTCAAGCTCTCTGATGTGGCGACGGTTGAACGCGGTTACGAAGATCCGGCGACCTTTGTTGTGCGCAATAACGGTGAAGACGCGCTGCTGCTGGGCGTGGTGATGCGCGAGGGCTGGAACGGTCTCGATCTGGGCAAGGCGCTGGATGCGGAGACCGCGCGGATCAATGCGGAAATGCCATTGGGCATGACCCTCGCCAAAGTCACCGACCAGGCGGTCAATATCGACTCGGCGGTCGGCGAGTTCATGGTCAAGTTTTTTGTCGCGCTGCTGGTGGTCATGCTCGTTTGTTTTCTGAGTATGGGCTGGCGGGTAGGGGTGGTGGTCGCCGCGGCTGTGCCGTTGACCCTGGCGATTGTGTTCGTGGTGATGGCCGCCACTGGCAAGAACTTCGATCGCATTACCCTCGGCTCATTGATCCTTGCGCTCGGGCTGTTGGTCGATGACGCGATCATCGCCATTGAAATGATGGTGGTGAAAATGGAGGAGGGCTACGACCGCATCAAGGCGTCTGCCTATGCCTGGAGCCATACGGCGGCGCCGATGCTGTCCGGTACGCTGGTGACGGCAATCGGCTTTTTGCCCAACGGTTTTGCCCAGTCCACTGCCGGCGAGTACACCAGCAACATGTTCTGGATCGTCGGCATCGCATTGATCGCTTCCTGGGTCGTCGCGGTGGCGTTCACCCCGTATCTGGGCGTGAAATTGTTGCCGGACATCAAGAAGGTCGAAGGTGGCCACGCGGCGATCTATAACACGCCGAATTACAACCGCTTCCGCCGGCTGCTGACCGCGGTGATCGCCGGCAAATGGTTAGTAGCAGGCGCGGTGGTCACGCTGTTTTTCGTCGCCGTGCCAGGCATGGGGCTGGTGAAGAAACAGTTCTTCCCGACCTCTGACCGCCCCGAGGTGATGATCGAGGTGCAAATGCCCTACGGCACCTCGATCGAGCAGACCAGCGCCACGGCCGCCAAGGTCGAAGCCTGGTTGCAAAAGCAGGATGAGGCCAAAATCGTCACGGCCTATATCGGCCAGGGTGCGCCGCGTTTCTTCCTGGCGATGGCGCCAGAATTACCCGACCCTTCGTTTGCGAAAATCGTGGTGCTGACGGACAGTCAGCAAGCACGCGAAACCCTCAAATTCCGGCTGCGCGAAGCAGTTGCCGAAGGACTCGCGCCGGAAGCCCGTGTCAGGGCCACGCAAATTGTGTTCGGTCCGTATTCGCCGTTTCCGGTTGCCTACCGGGTGATGGGCCCTGATCCGGTGAAGCTGCGCGATATCGCCGAGCAGGTCCGGAGCGTGCTGCAAGACAGCCCGATGATGAGAACGGTGAACACTGATTGGGGGCCGCTGACCCCGACCTTGCATTTCAGTCTCGATCAGGACCGTCTGCAGGCAGTGGGGCTGACCTCCAATGCGGTCGCCCAGCAACTGCAGTTTCTGCTGAGCGGAGTGCCGATCACGGCGGTGCGCGAGGATATTCGTTCTGTGCAGGTCGTCGGGCGTGCGGCGGGCAATATCAGGCTCGACCCGGCGCAGATCAAGGGTTTCACTTTGGTCGGCGCGTCGGGACAACGCATCCCGTTATCGCAGATTGGCGAGGTCGATGTGCGCATGGAGGACCCGATTCTGCGCCGCCGTGATCGCACACCCACGATCACTGTGCGTGGCGACATTGCCGAAGGTTTGCAGCCACCGGATGTTTCGAGCGTGATCCTCAAGCAGTTGCAGCCGATCATCGAGACACTGCCCTCCGGTTACCGGATCGAGCAGGCGGGGGCTATCGAAGAGTCCGGCAAGGCGGGCAAGGCGATCTTGCCCTTGCTGCCGATCATGATCGCCATGACGTTGCTGATCACCATCGTGCAGGTGCGTTCGATCGCGGCGATGATCATGGTTTTTCTCACATCACCGCTAGGCTTGATTGGCGTGGTGCCGACGCTGCTGATCTTCAATCAGCCGTTTGGCATCAATGCGCTGGTCGGTCTGATTGCGCTGTCGGGGATCCTGATGCGCAATACGCTGATTCTGATCGGGCAGATCCATCACAACACGCTGGAAGGGCTGGACCCGTTCCACGCCGTTGTCGAGGCCACGGTGCAACGTGCACGTCCGGTACTGCTGACGGCAATGGCGGCCATCCTGGCCTTTATCCCCCTGACACACTCGGTGTTCTGGGGGACGCTGGCCTACACCCTGATCGGTGGCACATTCGTCGGCACCATCATGACGCTGGTGTTCCTGCCGGCGATGTATTCCATCTGGTTCAAGATCCGCCCTGAGCACCAGGCTCAGACTGGAACAGTCAGACTGGCGTAGTAACAACGCCTGCAATCGAGGCCCGCTTTCGCGGGCCTCTTTGTCCCCCCCGTCAAAGTGTGGTGATCTGTCCGTTGCGGTCCAGCTCATACACCTTGTTGCCCTGCAATTTCTCCTTCAGCCACCGCTCGGCCTTGCCCAGCGGTCGCTGCCGCGCCCACAACAAATCCACACCGATCTGCCAGTCCGTATGCGGATACGCCGAGAGCTGCAGTTCCACCAGCTCACCCTTGGCCAGTTCACGCTGAACGAGCTGGCGGGGCAGGGTGGCCCAACCGAGCCCGGCGCGGACCATTTCCAATAACGCCAGATAGCTCTCCGCTTGCCACAACTGGGTCGAGCGCAGGTATTCGCTGCTTGGCAGTTTGCTTGCGTGGGCGCTGAAGGCCAGGCGGCGATGGACGTGCAGGTCGTCGAAGGTGACGTTGTCGAGTTGCGCCAGTGGATGCTCGGGGTGGCAGACGTGCAGCATGATCAGTTTGCCCAGTTGCTGGAACGCCAGTTCCTTGGGGTAGCCGGGCTGCGAAAACGCCACACCGAGTACCGCTTCGCCGCTGCTGACAAGTTCGCTGACGTCGCCATACACCGGATGGCGGATGATCAGGTCGACAAAGGGGAACGCGGCTTCGAAGGCTTTGAGCACCGGCATGATCGGGCCGTACGGCGTTTCAATGGCGAGCGTCAGGCTGGTTTCGACGTTGTCAGACAGGCAATCGGCGTGGGCTTCGAAGGTCATGCAGCGTTCGAGCACGGCTTCGGCCTGCACCAGCAATTTGTGGCCGCTGGCGGTGAGGGCAGGGCTGCGGTTGCTGCGGTCGAACAGGTCGACGCCAAGGTCGGTTTCGAGGTTGGCAATCGCCGCGCTGATGGTCGATTGGGTCTTGCCCAGTTGGCGCCCGGCGGCGGAAAACGATCCGCTTTTGACCACTTGGACGAACATCAACAGTTGATCGAGTGAGAAGCGCAAGCGGTGAACTCCCGGGTCGAAAATAAAGGTTTGGAGTGGCTAACGAATGCCTGATTGTGCCATCGAAAAAAACGATGGTTGCTAATTTGTTTCATCGTAATAAACGTTCAACTATGGCCCCGCGTCAAACGATCTCCGGGGCGGATCTGACTTTCAAGCGCCCCTGAGCATGCCCGCGATCTCAACAGATGCCGCACCTTCAGGAGCGTGTGAAATGACTACACAACGCATTCATCCGGTGGACGAGGTTTTGCCACTGCGACAGTTGTTCACGTTTGGCTTGCAGCATGTGCTGGTGATGTACGCGGGAGCGGTGGCAGTGCCGCTGATTCTCGGCAATGCCATGGGGCTGACCTCGGCGCAGATCGTTTTACTGATTAACGCCAACCTGTTGACCTCGGGTGTGGCGACGTTGATTCAAACCCTTGGCTTCTGGAAGTTCGGCGCGCGGCTGCCGCTGATTCAGGGCTGCTCGTTCATAGCCCTGGCGCCGATGATCATGATCGGCAAGGAATTCGGCCTCAGTCAGATTTTCGGTGCGGTGATCGCGGCAGGCTTTATCACCATTGCTCTGGCACCGGTGTTCAGCCGCTTGCTGCGGTTTTTTCCGCCGGTGGTGATTGGCAGTCTGATCACCATTATCGGCATCTCGCTGATGCCGGCAGCGGCGATCTGGCTGGGCGGGGGCAATCCCGACTCGGCGGACTTCGGCAATCCCGCGAACTTGTTGCTGGGCCTGGCCACAGTCAGCGTGACGTTGCTGATCTACGCCAAATTCAAGGGTTTCATTGGCAACCTCAGCGTGCTGATTGGTCTGTTCGTCGGCAGCCTGATCGCAGCGGCTTGCGGCATGACTCACTTCGGTCGGGTCAGCGAAGCGGCGTGGTTTGAGCTGAGTGCGCCGATGGCCTTCGGCGCCCCGGAATTCGCGCCGGTGCCGATTCTGATCATGACCCTGGCGATGCTGGTGATCATGGCCGAGACCACCGGCAACTGTCTGGCGATCGGCAAACTGACCGGCAAAGCCACCACGCAACAGACCCTCGGCAACGCGTTCCGCGCCGATGGCCTATCGACCATGCTGGGTGGCTTGTTCAACAGTTTTCCCTACAACGCTTTCACTCAAAACACCGGTTTGATTGCGCTTTCCAACGTGAAAAGCCGCTTCGTCGTGGCCGCGGCCGGGGCAATCATGGTGCTGATGGGCTTGTTCCCGAAACTCGGCGCGTTGATCGCCGCAGTGCCGACGCCAGTGCTCGGTGGCTGCGCGATCGTGATGTTCGGCATGACCACGGTGGCGGGGATTCAGGAACTGTCACGGGTGCAATTCGAGGGCACTCGCAACGGCATCATCGTCGCCGTATCGGTGAGCGTCGGCGTGCTGCCAATGTCCTTTCCGGCGCTGTTCGAGCACGCCGGCCCGACCCTGAAACTGGTGCTCGACAGCGGGATTTTCCTCGGTGCGATCACCGCCATCGTCCTCAACATCCTGCTCAACAACGATAAAAAATCCACTGAAACCATCGGCGCTGAACTGGCCGACTGACAGTTTGTTTTCCACTGCCCAGGAGTTACCCATGAATCAATTCACTCAGCTCATCCCGGCCGGCGTCAGCGAGCTTGATCTGACCTTGCTGCGCCAGACCATCGCCTTGTCTGAGGCATCGAAACAACGCGGTCGCCATCCGTTCGCGGCATTGGTGGCCGATCGCAACGGCAAGGTGATTGTTGAAGCCGGGAACAATTCGATGCCACCGGAAGGCGATCCGACTCAGCACGCCGAGTTGGTGGCGGCCGCAGCAGCGGCAAAACTGCTGTCACCGCAAGAGCTGGAATTGTGCACGCTATATACCAGCGCCGAACCTTGCTGCATGTGCGCCGGCGCGGTGTATTGGACGGGCATCGGGCGGGTGGTTTATGCCTTGTCGGAGCATGCGTTACTGGGATTGACCGGTGACCATCCGGAGAACCCGACGTTCTCGCTGCCGTGCCGCGAGGTGTTCGCCAAGGGGCAGCGCAAGGTCAGTGTGTTGGGGCCGATGCTGGAGGGCGAGGCGGCTGAGCCGCACAAGGGTTTTTGGTCGTAACAGGGAGCTCCAGAAACGACAAGGCTCTGAATAAATCAGAGCCTTGTCGTTTAAGACTGACGAATTGAATGTGTTATTTCGATGTGTCTACGCTGGTTGAGCAAGAAAGCCTGTAATGCTCATAGTTCAAATCCTTTAGCCTTTCTGGCAGCTTGTAAGGGGCGGGGCAACTCTTGCCCTGCCACTTGATTGTGATGATGCCTTGATCTTTGGTAACAAGCGCTAACGCCTTGCCGGTGGGGTCGGAAAGCGCCAGTTGTTTACCATCGGCGTCCATCAGTACGGCTCCGAATGGGAGGGGTTTGCCCTCGGCATCGTAGAGTTCGAACTGGATCCGTCGACCTTTGCTGCCCTCGAAGCGCGCGAGCACGACTGAACCTCGTCTCGGTACGAGTTGTTGAGTGGCGTTGTCCAACTCGATTTCACCGCCGAGATTGCGTGTATCCAACGTCACCCAGTTCACGCGATAGGGCTGTGCATTTGGAACGACGGCATAGCCGTTGAGGCCGGTTTTTACGCCGGAGTAGCTGCTGACTTCTACCCCTGACATGCCAGGCACCGCGACCAGTGCGAATGTTTCGCCGACGGTCTGGCCCATGTTGATGCCCCCCGCGTGGGCCACGATTGATCCGGCCGCGCTCAGGTTCTGTGATTCATAACCGCTGCCTCGGCTATAGCCCAATCCAAGATCACCCATCGCTGTACGGGTACTCAGGCTCAGTGAGCCAGAGCGATCACCTTGCACACTGCGCCCGGTCTGTACGGAATAGTAGGTGTCACTGTCTTCAGTCAGATAACCATTGATCCCGGCTTGTGTACTGGTGCCGGTATTCTGATGATTGCTGGAAATATAGGCGCGAGGTGCGCGAGGTGTCGATCCGAGTGGGAATGAAATCGAAACGCTCAGTTGGGTGTCGTGAGTGGTGTCACCGCGTGCGCCGAACTCTTCGGTTTTACTCAAACTGATGTTGTAGTTCAGGTCGCGCCAATTATTGTTGTAACCGGCAGAAAAGCTGCGCGAGCCACCGCGATCCCAATAGCGCTGATCACTGGCATTCAAGTACAGCGACCCGTACTGGCGCGCTTCGCCCAGGGTCTGGTTGACCGTGAGGTCGGTACGGGTTTTGGCGTTACCTGCGCGCCGCGTAGCGCCGGTGCTGGTGTCCTGAACGTGGTCGGTCAGCGTGCGGTAACCCTCGGTCGAATAACGATAGGCGGCGAGGGTGAAGCTGGTATCGGTGCCGGTGAAGGTCTTTGCATAGAGCGCGCGTACGCTGCTGCCCTGGGTCGTTTTACCGAATGCCTTGCTGGACGATTGCGTGAGGTCCAGCGACATAGCGCCAATCGACGTGTTCTTCGCCGCACCGACTGAAAGCGCTTTGAAACCGTTGCTGGCCTGAATGCCGGCAATGCCCGTCAGGTTGCTGGTCAAGCCGTAGGCGAAAGTGCCGCCCAGGAAGGCTGGCTTGTCGTAGCCTTCGCTGTTGTTGTTGAATTTGCCGCTCGACAGGCTGTACTTCAATTGACCCTCACGCACCATCGTCGGCAAGGCGGAGAACGCCTGCCGGGTGACCTTGCGCCGACCATCCGCTTCGACAACGGTGATCTCCAGATCACCATTGGAGCCCGATGGATAGATATCACTGATCTCGAACGGCCCCGGCGGCACGTTGGTGGTGTAAAGAATGTAGTTATCCTGGCGGACCTCGATCTTCGCATTGGTTTCAGCCACGCCACGAATGATCGGCGCATAGCCGCGCTCACTGTCTGCGCGCATGCCTTCATCAGACGCCACCTTGACGCCTTGATAGCGCACGCTGTCGAACAGATCCGAATCGGAGAATATTTCCCCCGCACTCAGTTGCCCCTTGATCGCCGTGAGGTCGCGCTGGATGAACGTGCGGTTGCTGACAAACCGGTTGGGCCGGCCGGTGGCACTGCTCAGATTGGACTCGTTGCGCAAACGCCAGGCACCGAAGTTGATGCCGTTGCGCAGACCCAGGTTATTTGAGATTTGCGTCGAGTAATCGGTTTTGCTGCGGGTGCTGCTCAACTGATAGTTGATGAACCCGGCGGCCACGCCATCGTCCCAAAGCTCTGGGTCCACATAGCCGCGCATGCCGCGCGCCATCGCGACCTGCGGCACGCTGATATTGAGGCGCAGGCGGTTGGCGTCAAAACTGAGACTGGCTTGTTCGATCATCGACGCAAGATCGTAGTGATCGGCCGGCCGTTGCTCATCAACCAGGCCTTGCTCACGCAGTTTGCGCATGTCTACGCCCAGCTGCTGTAACAATTCCAGGGTGATACGTGGCTCGACTTTGCCGTTGAGCGGGTTGGCCGCGAAATCAACGTCGCGACGACCGACCAGCGTGCCGTTGCTGAACACGTCAACGCGATATCGGCCCGGCAGAACGCTGTTGGCATTCAACAAGGGTTGCAGATCGACCGCCGATGAACCTTCAAGAAACAAGGTATTGAAAGCTTCACCCGCTACCGCGGCGGGGGCATCGGCACCCATGGCGAATCCACAAATGGCCATATTGATGGCAAAGCACAATGGATGCAGGCAGCCCAACGCCGTTTTGTTTTTATGGCGCGCAACGTGATGCTTTACACAACTTGCAGATGTGTGGTGTTGGGAGGAAAACATGCAATTTGCCTTATCAGTCCGTGTTGCTTCAACCGGAGTCCGGAACTCGTAAATAGCTTGTGAATTGGCGGGGTGGGGCGGGGAAGTTACTGGGCGGATGCATCTTTCACGCGCTCGGCATGACTTTCGGTAGCGCTGAGTGGTGCATCGAATCGTTGTTGTGCGCCGTAATCGTTAATGGCTGAAAACGTCAGGCGCGGAGATCCAGGTGGCAACTCTTTCAAGTTGAATGAACGAACTTCGCCCGGAACGATCATTGTCGAATCAATCACTAACTCTGCTTTTTTTCCTGCAGCGACTTTCAGGTCGGCCAGCGACACATGGTAATTACTCTGGTTTTTTACTTTCAGTACCGACTTGCCAGCTTGCGTGACCAATTGCCATACAAGTTGCACCGGCGCTTGCGCAGCGTCACCGGTCAGTCCGTCCGGACGGAAGAACACCTTGATGCGCTGACGTACCGCCAGTTGCAGCGTATTGACATCGGCAGCACTGGCCTGAGGGATTTCCTGCACGTTCAGCCACACCACCGACTCTTTGTCCGCAGGCATGCCCCGGCCCTCATAGAGAATCCTCAACAGTTGCTGTTGATTGGGTTCGAGTCGGGCCAGCGGTGGAGTCACCGCAAATGGCGGCGCGCTGCCAGCGGTGTCGCCGGCATCCAGCCACGATTGCGCCAGGATGGTTTGCCCGCCGTTGCGCACGGTGACGTTTGCCTCTTTGTGCGCGCCATCGAAGATGACCCGGGTGGAACTCAAGGAGATGCTGGCGAATGCCGAGTGCGTCATCAACACCCCGGCAAGCCCCAGACACAGCGGAAAATAGCGACTTAACATAGTTTTCACCGATTGATCTGGTCGGGAAGGACGAGGCACAGCGGCCCCGTCCAGGTATTGCGCGCTGCTTATTCGTATTCGAGAACGAACGGCAGAGTGGCGTTACCGGTACCTGCAGTAGCGGTGGCCTTGTCGCCGGTGGTGACGTAAGCGGCTGCGAACGACAGGGTGCCGTCGCCGCCAGTGGTGCCGTCGCCAGTCAGGCTGGTCTGAACTTTGGCTGTGGCTTCGGAACTCAGGTCGATCAACTGGCCGTTGCTGTCCAGCAGCGCGATACCTACGCCTTTGGCCGCATCAGTACCTTGCAGCTTGAGAACTTTCTTGCCATCAACCAGGCCCGAACCGCCGTTGACGGTTGGTTTGAACAGCATCGACACCTTGGTGCCGGCGTTGCAGTTCACTTTCAGGTTGAAATCGTTGGCAGCCACGCGACCAGCACCCGGGGCAGAATCGGTGCCCATGTCTTTGATCGATACGCTGCCCATGTCCACGGCAATCATCTTGTCGTTACCCGAAGCGCCATCTACCGAGCACGCATCGTTGTTGATGACGCCGGTAAAGCTGATTTGACCGCTGCCGCCCTTGACGGCTTTAGCGGCTTCTTCTTCAGCCAGTGCACCAGTGGAGGCAGCCAGTACGGAAAGAGTGAGTACTGCGAAAGCGAACTTTTTCATGTTTATATCCGAAGTTATTGTGAAGTGCTGCATTGAAATGCCAGGCCATGTTAGGTCGGTGATAGCGATGGGTCTTTGAGATTTGTCTTAAAGCGTGGCAAGTGCGAACAAGGCGGCAATATCGGAAGTGCGTATTTATATTCTCAGTAAAGTACAGCGAATTAAATGAGACAATTCTCAAAGTCGCGCGAGCTCTATCTGATTAGTATTCGCGGAGGCAGAAATTCTCAGTCAATGCAAAGTTTGTGAGCGATCTTTCTGTTGGAAGATGATTCAGGCTTTTCGCTATTAATGGCTGATAGAAAGAGGTTCCCGGTTTGTGAACACGCTTCGTATATTGGTATTGGAAGATCACGCCTTCCAGCGCACGGCTGCGGTCAGCGCGCTTAATAGTCTGGGTTACAAAAATATCTTTCAGGCGGCTGACGGCAAAGATGCGCTGGCTGTGATCTCCCAGGCAGGGGGCGTGGACGTTGCGTTGTGTGACCTGAGCATGGCCGGGATGGATGGTTTGACCTTTTTGCGCCTGGCGAGAGAGGCTGGATTGATTCGCGCAGTGATCATCTGCAGTTCACTGCCTGAAGACTTATTGCGCACGGTTGATCGAATTGTCACGTTGCAGGGCCTGGAATTGCTCGGCAGTGTCGCAAAGCCGTTGATGGTCGATGTGCTGGCGCCATTGCTGGCGCGCTATCGCCCGCACAGCCAGGTCGATGTCAAAGTGGCGGAAAGTCATCTCGATCAGCCTTCGGAGAACGAAGTGCTTGAAGCGATACGTCGGCAGGAATTTCGCGCGTACTTCCAGCCCAAGTTTCATCTGCGCAGTGGTGAAGTGGATGGCGCCGAGGTGCTGGTGCGCTGGCAAAGCCCCAGTCGCGGGTTACTTTCACCGGGCATGTTCTTGCCCACGATCGAGCGTTGCGGGCTGCTTGACGAAATGTTTTTCAGCCTGCTCACGCAAGGATTGAGTCTGCAGCGTTTCGTGCAGTCCCACGGCAAACCGTTCAAGCTCGCGTTCAATCTCGACGTGACGCAGATGGCCAACCCGAATCTTGTCGATCGGATCAAGGCGCTGTTGCGCATTCACGGTGCCTCGCCAGCCGGGCTGATATTCGAGCTGACGGAAACCGGTCTGCTGCAGATGCCCGAGATCAGCATGGAAAACATGGTGCGTCTGCGCATGCTCGGCTTCAGCCTGGCAATCGATGATTTCGGTGTCGGCTATTCTTCGCTGGAGCGACTGTGTCAGATGCCGTTCAACGAAATCAAACTCGACGCCGGCTTCGTGCAGAATTTCCAGCAGGCTCGCTACAGTGCGGTCATCCACGGTGCCTTGGCCTTGGCGCGCGAGCTGGACATGCGTGTGGTGGCAGAGGGTATTGAAACCGCAGACCAGGTTCATCACCTGGCTCTACTCGGTTGCCAGTGGGGGCAGGGCTTCTTCTACGCTCGCCCCATGAATTGGGCGCATCTGGTCGATTGGCGCTTCGAGGGTCAAAAGTCGTCCTGGCGCCGCGCAATAGGTACGTCCGACCTTTGATGCGCGCTCGCGGTCTGACTTTTGGGACAAAGCCCTATTTCGTCGTGTCTTCAAAACAATCATCATGTGCCGAGAAATCAATCAGATGCACCTGAAAGCTTCGGTGATGCCCGGGATCTGCTGCGGTTGCCAAGTGCTGATGATCCTTCAACCCTCCTCATCATGGAGTCGCTCATGCATTGGTCAGTCGTGAATCCGTTACGCGTTGCCATCCTTGATGATCACTCGCTCATACGTCTGGCGATGAAATCGCGGCTGACGCGCGAAGCCGAGTTCAGTGTCGTGGGCGTGTACGGGAGCAGCGCGCAGTTGCTCGCTGGATTGCGCGAGGTCGAAATCGACCTGCTGATACTCGACTACAAGCTGCACGATGGTGAGCTGGACGGGCTCAATCTGATTCGGCTTCTGCGCAAGCAATATCCAGACATGCGCATCCTCGTCTCATCCTCTGAAGAGCGCCCGGCGGTGGTGAACATGGCGATCGGAGCGGGCGTCAGCGGGTTCTTCGGCAAGTCCCAGCCAGTCGATGACCTGATCACGGGCATCCGTTGCGCAGCGTCCGGCCAGTTGTACCTGTCGCCGGCAATGGCCTTCGAGCTTGATGTGCTGCCTGCGTCGGTCGATGAACCTGCTGGTGCCAACGATGACGGCGCGGCGCACAGCGACGATTTCCTGAGCAATCCTTTGCTGTCGCCGAAAGAGAAAGAAGTCTTGCGTTGCTGCCTCGAGGGTATGGGGGTGACGCAGATTGCTTTGAAGTTCTCGCGCAGTCGCAAAACCATCAGTGGGCAAAAACAGGCCGCTTTCAAAAAGCTTGGCATTCGTGGTGATGCAGAGCTGTTCAAGTTGCAGCACAGCCTGACAGCCGACAACCAGGGATAACACGCTTATGTTTCAACTGTTGCGCGGTGTTTTGCTCGTCAGTGTGCTTTTCGTATTCGGTAGCGGGTCGTTGTGGGCAGCAGAGCCGCGCACTCTGCAGGTGTTCGGTCGATCAGACTGCAAGACGCTGCAGGTCGATCTGGGCAATGAAGACTGGAGTTGGCTGCGGCAGAAACGCAGCCTCGTATTGGGATCGGCACTTCCGGATTTCCCGCCTTATGTCATGACCGCCAGCGGTACGCGTTATGAGGGCATTGCCGCCGACATCGCCTGCATTATCGGCCAGGCCTTGCATGTCGAAGTTACCGTCAAGGCATATCCCGACCGTCGCGATGCCATGGCGGCGCTTGAACGCGGCGACATCGACATGTTGGGCAGCTCCAACAGTTTCGAGTTGATCGACGGCCTCGTCGCGCTCAGCAAGCCTTATGTCGAAGACGTGCCGGCAATGTTCATGCGCGGCGATGATCGGCGACCGATGCCGGCCAATCTGGCCGGTTTGCGTATTGCGGTTGCCGACGATTACCTGCCATCCAGTCAGCTCCATGGTTTGTATCCCAATGCCGAGTTCGTACTTTTTCCATCGAACGAGTTGGCACTGGCCGCGCTGGCGTTTGGCAAAGTCGATCTGTTTCTGGGCGATACGGTGTCCAGCAACTATCTGATCAACCTCAACTACTTCAACTATGTGCGCCTGCACTCGTTCGTCAAAACGCAAACCAACGGTTTCAGCTTTGCCCTGCGCCGAGGTAATGATCAACTGCTGCGTCTGATCGACTCGGTCATCGAGTCGATGGGTGAGGGCAAGATAGCCGAAATCACCAAGCGCTGGTCCGGTGGCGGCGGGGCACTGACACCCAAACGTATCGATCTGACACCCGGCGAAGCACGCTGGCTTGAGCTGCACCCGGTCGCGCGGTTCGTGATCAATGATGATCAGGCGCCATTTGCGTTCTTTGATGGCGATGGCAACTTTGGCGGAATCGGCGCCGATCTGCTGGAACTGATTCAGCGGCGCACCGGTTTGCAGATCGATGTGGAGCGTACTGACAGTTTTTCCAGCTTGAGCACACGCCTGCTGGATGGCAGCGCCGATATCTCGTTGCTGACGCCAACGGTCTCCCGTGAAGTCGGTATGCGTTTCACTCACCCGTTCCTCGCCAGTCCCTTTGTGATCGTCACCGCCAAGGACGCAGGTGCGCCTTCAAGCCTGCAGGAGCTACGCGGCAAGCGCGTCGCCGTTCCCGAGAGTTCGGCGGAGCGTGAGTTGCTCAAGGATTATCCCGACATCGAGATTGTCGACAGCGAGACAGTGCTGGGGGCGCTGGCTGACGTGAAGGATGGGCGAGCGGACGCGATGATTACCACGTTGCACGGTGCGCGCTACTACATCGCTCACATCTACAGTGACAGTTTGCGCATCTCCAACATCGTCGGCATGAACAAGGGTTTCCTCGCCTTCGCCGCCCGGCGCGCCGATACCGAACTGGTCAGCATTCTGAACAAGGCTCTGCTGAGCATTCCACCCGATGAGCTGGACGTGATTCTCAACCGTTGGCGTCCCATTGCCGCGTTCTCGGGACTGTCGTGGCGCGATTACAAGGTGTTGATCTATCAAATCAGCGCTGGTGCCTTCTTGGTTATCCTCGGATCGCTGGCGTGGAATTTCTATATTCGCCGGCAGATCCGCGAGCGCAGTCGAGCAGAACGCTTGCTCGGCGATCAACTGAAGTTCATGGGAGCTCTGATCAACGGCACGCCGCATCCCATTTACGTACGCGATCGGGAAGGTCGGCTTGTCACCTGCAATAACAATTATCTGCAGACGTTTGGCCTTTTGGAAAAAGACGTGATCGGCAAGACCGTGCTCGAAAGCGGCAAGCGCAATCGCCAGGAAGCGTTGCAATTTCACGATGACTATCTGCGCGTCATCGAGCGGGACGAACCTTACGAGGTGGATCGCACGCTGCATGTCGGTGATACGCGGCTGATCATTTATCACTGGATCCAGCCTTATCACGACACGACGGGGGAAGTCAGAGGCGTGATCTGCGGCTGGATCGACATCAGCGAACGCCGCGAACTGATCGAGGAGTTGCGTTCGGCGAAAGAGCTGGCCGATGAGTCAAGCCGCGCCAAAACCACGTTCCTCGCGACCATGAGCCACGAGATCCGTACGCCGATGAGTGCCGTGATCGGCATGCTCGAACTCACCCTCAAGCGCGCCGAGCAGGGCCACTTTGATCGACCGGCGATTGAAGTCGCCTACGACTCGGCGAAAGGCCTGCTGGAGCTGATCGGCGATATCCTCGATGTGGTTCGCATCGAGTCTGGGCATGTCAGTCTTTCGCCGAAACGTGCCAACCTGCGCGAACTTGTGGAGTCCGTGGCGCGGGTGTTCGACGGCTTGGCCAGGCAGAAGAGTCTGGTATTGAAGCTCGATATCGACGCCACTGTCGGCTGTGACGTACTGGTTGATCCGATGCGCTTCCAGCAGGTGCTCTCGAATCTGGTCGGCAATGCCATCAAGTTTACCGATACCGGGCATGTCAGCGTCTCGATTCGCGGCCAACGCCTTGCTGACGAACGTTTGCAGGTCGATCTCAAAGTCGAGGATACCGGCATCGGCATTTCCAGCGCTGATCTGCAGAACCTGTTCCAGCCGTTTTCGCAAGCCAATCACGGCCCCTCGAACCGGGGCGGCACCGGTCTGGGATTGGCGATTTCACGTTCGTTGTGCGAGTTGATGGGCGGGCGACTGAACATCACCAGTACGCTGGGCAAAGGCACCTGCCTGGAAGTGTCGCTGTTCTTCAATATCCTCAGTCCGCTCGGCGGCAAGGTGCTGCCTGTTTCGGTTGTCCAGGACAAGCCAGTGCCGACGCTGCGGATTCTGGTAGTGGACGACCAGAGCGCCAACCGTTTGTTGCTGACGCAGCAGCTCAGTTTTCTTGGCCAGGCGGTGCGTGATGCTGCCGATGGTGCCCAGGCATTGGCGTTGTGGCGCTCGGAGCCGTTCGACATTGTGATCACGGACTGCAACATGCCGGTCATGAACGGCTACGAACTGGCCCGCACCATTCGCCAGGACGAACGCGACAGTGGTGGAGCGCGCTGTATCGTGCTGGGCTTCACAGCCAACGCGCAGCCGGAAGAAAAAGTGAAATGCCGAGAGGCGGGGATGGACGACTGTCTGTTCAAACCGATCAGCCTCAGCACCTTGTCGACCCTGCTTGCCGGCTGGGAAAAGGACGTCGAAACCGAGCCAGTTGAAAGCCCGCCTGCGGCGGGCATCAAGGAGCTGGGGTCGATTCGCGAGCGTCTGACCGAGCTCACCGGAGGCGATCTCGACATGATGAAAGAACTGCTGCGCGAGGCGCTGTCGAGTTGTGAGAAGGATCTGGAGGAGCTGCATTCGCTGATACCCGAAAGCGATCCCGGGTTGTTGGCTGACCTGGCACATCGGATCAAGGGCGCGGCGCGCATTGTCGCCGAGCATCAGGTCATCGAGGCGTGTAACGACCTTGAGGCCGAGTGCGAAGCGCCGGTCATCGATCCACTGGATATCAATCGCAGCGCGTTGAAGCTGGAGCATGCACAGGCTGATCTGATCAAGAAAATCAAACGGGTCGAACTGTAACCGTATTGGCGCAGGGCTCTGCTGACTGGCCTTGCATTGAAGGGGGACGTTAAAGATCATTTTGCAACGGGCGATACCTTGGTTAATAACCATGGAGTTTCGCGATGATCATTCGACGTCCTTTATTGATTGCCTGTCTCTGCCTGCTGAGTTTTGACACCGTCAGCGCGGCCCAGTCTGCGCCTGTCAGCGGAGTGATTCGCTTCAGCGGACAGATCGTCGAGACAAGTTGCATGGCGAGTGGCGCCAGCCGTGCTTCTGCTTCTGTCGAGCTGCTTGATTGTCCGCAGGCGAGCACTGGTCAGATGTTCTCGGTGACCAACGTCAGTGCGGCAGGGCGGGGTGAGCCGCGCCAGCAAGTGTTCGTGAAGATGATTGCCGATACCCACGAGCAGGAAAAATATTACGACCAGCGTTTGCTGCTCACGGACAACAAGGGCCATCAGATAACGACTGGCAATTACGTCGTGACGCTGACGCTGCCTTGATGGGCTGAGAAAGAATGAGTTTGCGCCCCTTGTTTCAAGGTTACTGACAAAAAGGGGCGTTAATAATGAGAATTGTCTGGTTCGTATACGACCGTCCCGCGCTTCTGGCATTGCGCCGCTCGCCACCGTTGCAAAATCCCTCCCTCCAAAGACTTTGAACCAGGCCGGGCATCGCTAGCGCGGGCTTGTCATCTAGGTGTGGTTTTCGCTCAGCGATCCCTGCGGTCATTTTGAGACAAGTCTCATATCGGCCAGGTTGGCCCTTTGGTTATTTTCTTGAAAGGAAGAATGGAGCTGCCAAAGGTGTCCGATGTTTCTTGAAAATAACCGAAGTCGATCCTTGCGGATCCTGATCGCCGATAACGACGTGCGTAGAGGTCTGTCGATTGAACAACAGTTCAACAAGCTGGGCTGTCTCAGCGTAGTGAACGTCTGTACTTATCGTGACCTGAGAGTACTGACGTATTACTGCCCCCAACGGCTCAGCCTGGTCGTCGTCAATGCTGAGTTGCTCAACGAGATGGCGATGGATCCGCTCGATTTTTTTGGGGAAAACCCGTTGATTCGTCACCTGCTGATTTTCAACCCCAGTGATGATCATCAGTGGTCGAAGACCGTCTTCAATCCGCATCCGCAACGCTGGATGCGTCTGGTCTCGAAAATCGATCTGCCGCGATTGGCGGATTTTCTGATGCTGGCCGACCCGACGCTCAAGGAGCTGGCGGAGCCGGCCTCATCCGACTCCACGCTTTCTTCGGGCGCAAACCGCTAGCTGTTGCGCCTTCGCGCGGTCATCCGCTTGTGCTTTGAGGTGCTATTGCTCAGCGCCTGCTTTGCTGCCCGCTCGTTTGCCCCATTGTCTTGAATACACTCTAAGGTAAGGCATCATGCTGCTTCGTAAACTCAATCTCGCGCCGCGTTCGGCGCTGTGTTTTGGCTTGTTCTGTCTCATGATTATCGCGATCGGATTGATCGCCTTGCAGCAAGTCGACTTGCTCAATAAGGCGGAGACCTATGTCGAGACGACCATCGTGCCGAGTATCAAGCTACTCGGACAACTGGATCGTGAACTCATCGAAATCAAGGGCAATAACGCCCGCCTGCGCAACCCTATCGAAACACCTGAGCGTAAGGCTCAGGCCTTGATGGACATTCAACAGTCGCGTCAGCTCATCAAAAAACATCAGCGCGCACTCATTGATCTGCTGGCAACTGACGCCGGGCGTGAGGCCTTCGAGGCGTTCGCCAAAGCACAACAAGTCAATGATCAGGCGCAGGACCAATACCTTGAAACCGTGGCAAAAGGGCAGCTTGAAGCGGCCATTGCGCTGTCAAAGAATCAGATGCGTGCCGCCTCGGACGGCGTGCAGGTCGCGCTCAAGAAGCTGATTGCTCTCAATGAGATCGAAGCTTATGAAGCGGGCAAGCAGGCCGACAATGTCTACGAACACACGCTGTGGATCGTCAGTGTGTTCATTATCATTGCCATCGGTGCTTCCTTGGCCCTGGCGGTGTTGTACACGCGCAGCCTGACGGTGCCGATTGCAGGCTCACTAAGGGTAGCGGAGTGCATCGCCGCCAACGATTTGAGCGAAACCATCGCGCTGGATGGTTCCGATGAGGCGGCGCAGATGCTGTCGTCGTTGGCCGCGATGCAAGCCAGTTTGCGTGATGCGCTGATCATGATCCGTGACTCGTCCACGCAGTTGGCCGAAACCTCGGAAGTCATGCACGGCGTCACCGAAGATATTTCGCGTATCACTCAGCGTCAGAGTCATGAAATCGAAATGGCCGCCACCGCCGTGACTGAAATGAGTGCGGCGGTGGAGCAGGTCGCGGACAACGCCGCATCGACCTCGCAACTGACGTCGGAATCAAGCGCCGCAGCCATTGCCGGTAAAGCCCAGGTCAGCGAAACGGTCGCGGCAATCAATCTGATGGTTTCCAGCGTGCATGGCACCTCGGCAGAAGTGCAGGCGCTTTCTACGATGGCGAGCGATATCAGCAGCGTGCTGGACGTGATCCGAGAAGTCGCCGAACAAACCAATCTGCTCGCGTTGAACGCGGCCATCGAGGCGGCGCGGGCGGGGGAGGCGGGCCGCGGCTTTGCCGTGGTTGCAGATGAGGTGAGAGGGCTGGCGCAGCGTACGCAGAAATCGACCGAGGACATCGAGTCCATGGTCAGCTCCATTCAGTCGGGCACCAGCAGGGCGGTTTCTTCCATGAGTCACACCCGCTCTCAAGCTGAAAGAACACTCGAGATGGCCAATATCGCCGGCGAAGTGCTGACTGACATCACTGGGTCTCTGAATCTTATCAATGAACGAAACCTGCTGATGGCGACCGCTGCCGAAGAGCAGGCTCAGGTTGCGCGCGAAGTGGATCGCAGCCTGATCAGCATTCGCGACCTGTCTTGCGAAACTGCAGAGGGCTCGAAACAGACCGCCGTTGCGTCGGCGGAGCTTTCGCAATTAGCAGCATCGCTGAATAAGTTGACCAAGGAATTCAAGCTGTAAAGAGTGAGCAGGAAGCCCTGATCACCAGGGCTTTGTTTGATCCGCGGTCAATCCTGTTGTGCAGCGGCCGCTACCTCATTTCTGTGTTGGCTGCTCGGTTTGTGCCGTCAGTTGTTCAATACAGGTGGCGAGTTGTTTTTCATAGCTTTCAAGCACCGCTTCGGCTTCAGCTTCGCGCTCATCACGCAAGCGAAAGAAGTCATCGCGACTGAGCTGGTCCGCTACGAGGCGGATATTTTGCTCGATGATCGCGCACAGTGAATCTTCATCCTCTAACGCGGCGCTGGTTTGCGCCGCGCGTTGAGTGTTTTCGAGCTCCGTCTTTGCCGTCTCGGCGGCCTTCGCCTGTTCCTTCGCGGTAAGCAGGTCAGTCTCCAGTGCCTGCTTTTGTTCTGCCAGACGCTTGAGTTCTGCGCTCATTGACTGGATGGCATCGGCTCGCTGTGTGAGCTGAATCTCCTGCTTTTGCACCACGGCCTTCAGTGGAAACAGATTGTTGAGCTCATAACCGGCGGCGACAGTCATGGCGATCAGCGCCAGTGCCAGAATCGTCAGGCAATAGATGGCGGCGTTGCTCTGGGGTTTTGGGCTATTGAGGGTATCGAGGGCTCTCACGGAATCGTTTCTCCTTTCAAGAGTGGACAGTGTAATGACCGATTTCCGTTGCGCCTTTAAGACGAGTCTTAAATTGTCTGTTGGTTATCTGCGCTGGTAAAGGATGGTGTTCAATAACGTGTCCTTTTATAGGTTTTTCCGATTTGGCTAGTTAGCTATAAATCTATGAGAATTGTCTGTTTGTTGAATAAATAAACTTTTTGCGCAAGTGCTGTTTATTTATTATCTTCTCGTTTCGATTGTGGTGATTTTGCAGCCGATTAAATATTCGCGCCATCGTCAATCATTCAGTTGTTTGCATGCAATGCAGAGTCAGAGAGAGTGCTATGAAGTTATCCCGTATATCAATTGTCGGACTCTTGTATATGCTGTCGTCAAATACAATGGCGGCGGTATGCGAATTTTATCCCGACAATTCCATGGGCGACCTCCGAGTTGTCCTTCCGGCCACGATCTCGGTGCCGCGGGACACGCCGAACGGCACGGTTATCTATGAAAGCCCAATCGTGACCCTGGGAGCCATTCCCAGTTCGTTCAGGTGCTCTGCGGTACACAATGAAGGTGTTCGCAATTCTGTGGGCGTCACCCAATCAGGCGCGCAGATTTTTCCTGTTGGAAATACCGGGATCGGCTGGCAATGGATTCGACCGCCATCGGGCAAAGCATGGAAAGGCTTTCCGGGAGACACCGACGTTGCTGGCGGTTGGGGGTGGAATGGCACTCAGCACATCTTGCGTCTTGTAAAAACGGGTGAGATTTCCGGTAGTGCGACGATACCCTCAGGCCAATTGGGGAAATTTGTCGCTGCTGAAATCGAGCCTCTGGCATTGAATACAAGTGGCACGCGGGTGGTCTCACAGTCTTGCGAAACACCCGATGTAAAAGTTGATATGGGTAGCTATAACTTGAGCGATTTCCCGAAGAACGGTGCCTATGCCAAGGAGCAATACTTTTTTCTCAGTATGAAAAACTGTCCTACCGGAATAAACAACTTCCGCTACTCCTTTTCGCCCACTGCGGGCAGCCCTCTGTGGGACGCTAATACTGGCATGGTAAATCTGAACAGTAGTTCCACTGCCAAAGGTTTGGCATTGCAGATGCGCTTCAGAGACGGGAAGCCACTCAAGCTGAATCAGAACTACATAATGAAAGCGCCTACATCGGAAGGCGGGAATGCATCTGTAGACTTGCAAGCGCGCTTCGTGCGCGTTGAACCCGCGAATTCACTAATGAGAGCGGGCAATGCCAATGCCGAAATTGCCTTTGTCGTTGAGTATCTATGAGGAGGCCAACAGCTTCTTCACCTCAGCCACAATCACTTCAATGTCGAAAGGCTTGGGCAGCACCACGTCAAACAGATCCGAGCGCTGCATGCCAATGTGCGCCTGCGCGCCACTCATGAGAATGATCGGCAGGTGTTTGACGCAAGGCTGGGCACGCACGGCTTCGGCGAATTCGAGGCCGTCCATGACCGGCATCATGAAGTCCGTGATGATCAGTGCTGGCCGTTCTCTCTCGAGCACTTCGAGCGCTTTCTTGCCATTGCTGGCCGTCACCGTCATGAAGCCTTCATCCTCCAGCGCAAAGCCAAGAATGTCAGCAATCAGATACTCGTCGTCGACTACCAGGATGGTGGTCATGTTATTTCAACCCGCTCGAAGACTTACGATATTGAACCAGGCAATGACTCAGATGAGACGGAAGGTTCATTTCTCAAAGCCTTTTCCAGGAACACATCTTGATCACGGATGACTACCTCGAACCGCGAAGGGTTGTAGGAGCTATCACGTATCTTGAGAATGGAAAGCGTCCTGCGAAGTTCAGCGTGATTTTCAAAGAAACGCATGAGAATCAGGTTGTCGGCAATACTGGACAGGTCGGAATTCGGTGCGCTGACCTCGGAGCCGAACAGATCGCGCATTTCCCAGGAGGCGAAGACCGTGACGCCTCGGGATCGCAGCTCGTTCATCAGCGCACTGAAAAAGTCGGTGATGCGTTCCGGTGTGGTTGAAACCCGAGTCATACCGCTGAGGCTGTCGATGAACAGGCGCTTGATACCTTTTTCATCGACCAGGCTCAGCAGGCGCGCACCGAGGGCGTCGAGCAAGCCCTCGGTGGTCGGCTGCCAGGCAATGCTCAGCGCACCGCTGTGTTCCATTTGTTCAATATCGATGCCCAGCGAACGGCCTTTGAGTCGCAGCCGTTGCGGGCTCTCATAGAAGCCGAAATGCAGGCCCGGCGCTTCGGCCGTCGACTGCGCGAGAAACTTCAGCCCCAGCGTGGTTTTGCCGATCCCGGAAGGCCCCATGACGAGCGTGACGCTGGAGCTGTGCAAGCCGCCACCGAGGATGTCATCCAGCGAAACGATGCCGCTGGGAATGCGTGTCATGTCTGCGCTGTCGGGGGCGGAAGGGCGTTTGTACAGACTTTCCAGGCGCGGATAGACCACCAGGCCTTTTTCGGTGATTTCACACTCGTGAACACCGGTCAAAGCGCCGCTGCCGCGGGTCTTGCGCAGGTGAATGCGGCGCACCGATCGCGTGCCGAACAGCTCTTCGCCCATTTCGATGACGCCGTCGACCATCGTGTGTTCCGGGCTGCCGTCGTCCAGGCGCGAGCTGGTGAGAAACAGCACGGTGCAACCGGCGAATGCCGCATGGCCTTGCAGTTCGGAGATGAATTTTTTCGTGTCGATCGGTGAGTCGGCCTTGGAGCGTGCGTTGAGCAAACCGTCGACGACCATGACCGTCGCTTTCTGCCGGCTGATTTCGCGCCGCAGCAGTTTCACCACTTCATCGAGCCCTTCGTTTTCCAGCGTATCGAAAGCGCTGACAAACTGTATTTCAGCGCCCACTCGCGAGGCGTCGAAAAAACTCATGGTCGACAGAAACTGAAACAGTCGGTCGTGAGACTCGGCCAGCAACGTGGCGACCAGAACGCGACCGCCATTGCGGGCATGATTGAAGCCGAGCTGATTGGCGAGGATGGTCTTGCCGGAACCGGGGCGGCCCTGAACGATGTACGAAGCACCCGCGACCAGGCCACCCTGAAGCAGCGCGTCGAGCCCTTCGATTCCGCTTTGAAGGCGTTTTAGCTTTTCCACTATGCGACCCTGATCTGAAAAAACAGGCTTGTTAAGCCGGATGGATGAAATGCTAACGCCATTTCCATTTTGGAGCCATGGCGGTGGAGGCAAAGTAGCGTTGGAAAGTGGCGCTTGGCGAATGGCGGCACGCAATCCGGGAATAAGGACAACCCGCGCGCAAGAAGATTCGATTGCCAAGTCCGGCGAAAGACAAAGGCGGAACAGGCAGGGCTTTGCCTGACCTGAGATAACGCAGGCGATGGGATTCGGACGCATGGCGACGGCCAGAATTCTCACGCGCCTGCCGCCGCAGCGGGCGAGTAAAAATTCAGATCCACTGTCGCCTGGATGGACACCCATTGCCTTGAGAGTCCTGGAAAGTCATGTGCGTCGGTACTACTGCGCAATAGGTATGTGCGAGGAGGGGGGGACGATGAGTAAGGGTAGCAAGGGGTCAAAACGATTGAGGCGGGGTCCTGCCATCCAACGTTCATAAAAACTTAACGAGATTGCTGCAGAGTTAAGGAGCCCCTATAAGGAGTTTCCTTGATGAAACGATTGATCAAGTCTGCTGCGTTCGTTGTGACTGCATCTCTGTTGGCTACCTCAATGTCATTCGCGGCGGAAAACGTCCGGCTGACAGGTTCCGGAGCCAGTTTTCCGGCACCGATCTACCTCACCTGGTTCAAGGATTTCAGCAAAAAGTCGGCGGGTGTCACTGTGGATTACCAATCCAAGGGCAGCGGTGCGGGTGTACAGGACTTTTTGAATAAAACCGTTGATTTCGCCGCCAGTGACTCTGCGATGAAAGACGAAGACATTGCCAAGGTGGGCGAGGGCGTGCAGTTGCTGCCAATGACGGCGGGTGAAATCGTGCTGGCTTATAACCTGCCGGGCAATCCTAAAGGGCTCAAATTGCCACGCGACGTCTACTCCAACATCTTCCTGGGCAAGATCACGCGCTGGAACGACCCGCAGATCGCCGCAGCCAACCCCGAGTTGAAACTGGCCGATACACCGATCACGGTTGTTGTGCGAGCGGACTCCAGCGGTACCACTGCGGTGTTCA
Organism: Pseudomonas sp. ok266; assembly: GCF_900110195.1. Taxonomy (NCBI): domain Bacteria; kingdom Pseudomonadati; phylum Pseudomonadota; class Gammaproteobacteria; order Pseudomonadales; family Pseudomonadaceae; genus Pseudomonas; species Pseudomonas sp. ok266. The sequence goes on from NZ_FOCU01000004.1 coordinate 488,119, forward strand.
CCAAGCACCTGGCGGCCATCAATCCGGAATTCAAGCAGGCGCTGGGTGAGGGCAACACCGTCAACTGGCCGGCCAGCGACAAATTCATCAAATCGCCCAAGAATGACGGTGTGACAGCCACCGTACGCCAGACGCCGGGTGCCATCGGTTACATCGAATACGGCTTTGCCAAACTTGCCAAGGTTGACTTCGCGCAGTTGCAGAACAAGGCCGGTCAGTACGTGGTACCGAACGCGGAAAGCGGCGCCGAGGCACTCGCTGCGGTAAAAATGCCCGAGAGCCTGGTGGCCTGGCTGCCAGATCCGGACGGCGCCAAGTCTTACCCGATCACTTCCTACACCTGGATGATCTTTCGCAAGGACAACGGTAACCCGGCCAAGGCCAAAGCCATGCGCGAGATGGTCGAGTACAGCTTGACCGAAGGGCAGAAAATCGCCGACTCGATGGGTTATATACCTTTGCCACAGTCGGTCGTCGATCAGGTTCGCAAAGCGTCTGCCAACATCCAGTAAGCGCTCGTGAGGCCTCTCTCGGCGCCTGCTTTCAGCGCCGGGAGAGTTTCCCTTCATTCCGGAATTAGCCAATGAACACACCTTTTGTCGTACCGGTTAATCCGGCTTCTGCGTGCCAACCACCGTCCGCAAAGGACTTTCTGGTCGACCGCGTCTTCCGTGCGCTAGCGCAAATAGGCGTGGTGCTGATTCTGGCGCTGGTCTTTGCGCTGATATTCGAAGTAGGGCGCAAGGCCATTCCCGGCATTGAGAAGCACGGCCTGGATGTGCTTTTGGGGTCCGTCTGGGATGTCAATCAGGGCAAATACGGCATTCTGCCGGCCATTTGGGGGACGCTCTACAGTGCTTTCATTGCGCTGCTGATCGCCGGTTTTTTCGGTGTCAGCATGGCGATTTTTCTAACCCAGGATTTCCTGCCCGCCAAGCTCGCTGCCGTCTTCCGCACCATCGTCGAGTTGCTGGCAGCCATCCCCAGCGTCGTTTATGGTCTCTGGGGGATCTACGTGGTGATTCCGGCAATTCGGCCGCTGGCGGAGTGGCTGAACAGCGAACTCAGCTGGATACCTTTTTTTGGCACGTCGTTGAGCGGACCTGGACTGCTGCCGGCGGCGCTGGTGCTGGCAATCATGATTCTGCCGACCATTGCTGCCGTGTCGCAGGACGCCCTAACCGGCGTACCGATGAAAACCAAGCAGGCGGCCTACGGCATGGGCACCACCCACTGGGAAGCCATTCTCAAAGTGATGGTGCCATCTGCCGCCACCGGCATCTTTGGTTCCCTCGTCTTGGGGCTGGGCCGCGCGTTAGGTGAAACCATGGCGCTGGCCATGCTGGTAGGCAACGCAAACAACATCTCCCTTTCTCTCTTTGCCCCGGCCAATACGCTGGCGGCCTTGCTGGCGTTGAATTTCCCCGAGGCAGGGCCGAATGAGATTGAAGTGTTGATGTACGCCGCATTGGTCCTGATGTTCATCACGCTACTGGTGAACATCATCGGTTCCATGATCATGGTCTATGCCCAGCGTGGTACTAAATAATGACTGACATCACGTCCTCTGAGGCTGCATTTCCTAGCCTGCAGCGCAAGTTTGAAGGTCGCGCGCTGCGCAGCCTGGTGTTGACCATGCTGGTCTGGGGCGGTGCGCTATTGGCCAGCGTGCCATTGATCTCCGTGCTCTACATGCTGATCACTCGCGGCGGCGCACGTCTGAATCTGGAGGTCTTCACCGAACTTCCGCCCACCGGTTTCGAGACGGGCGGTGGCTTCGGCAACGCGATGGCCGGCACTTTCGTCATGGTCGGTATCGCAGCGGCGATCGCGGTGCCGGTCGGCATCATGGCGGCCATCTTTCTGGCGGAACTGGGCCCTGACAGCAAGCTGGCAAACGCCGCGCGCTTTGCCGCCAAGATGCTCACGGGGCTGCCCTCCATTCTGGCCGGGGTATTCGCCTACGCGCTGGTCGTGATGACCACTGGTACTTACTCGGCGCCGGCCGGTGGCGTGGCACTGGCCGTGCTGATGTTGCCGATTGTCGTGCTGACGGCTGAAGAGTCGATGCGGATGGTGCCCAAGATCATGAAAGATGCCGCCTACGGCATGGGCTGCACCCGTTCGCAGGTTATCTGGAAAATTGTCTTGCCGACGGGCATGCCGGCGATCCTCACCGGGGTCATGCTGGCCGTGGCCCGCGCTGCGGGCGAAACCGCCCCTTTGTTGTTCACGGCGTTGTTCAGCAACTACTGGATCTACCACGATGGCAGCCTGGCGGTCATGAATCCGACGGCCTCGCTCGCCGTGCTGATTTACAACTTTTCCGGCATGCCCTTCGACAACCAACTCGAACTGGCATGGGCGGCCTCGCTGGTGCTGGTGATGATCGTGCTGGTCGTCAATATTGTCAGCCGTATTTTCGGCAAGCCCAAGTACTGAGAACGGAGCATCTGATCCTTGAACGCATCAAATCTGCAAGTCGCGGCTCCGTTTGTCACTCAGGCGCCAGTGGTCATGGACTGCAAGCTGGACAAGATTTTCTACGGTAACTTCCTGGCCGTGCGTGACAGCCATGTTCCGATCGAAAAAAACAAGATCACCGGTTTCATCGGTCCATCGGGTTGCGGCAAGAGCACCGTGCTGCGCAGCCTCAACCGGATGAACGATCTGGTGAAGGGATTTCGCTTCGAAGGGCACGTGCATTTCCTCGGGCAAGACGTTTATGGAAAGGGCGTTGATCCAGTGGTCGTGCGTCGTTATATCGGCATGGTGTTTCAGCAGCCGAATCCGTTCTCGATGAGCATTTTCGACAACGTTGCATTCGGCCTGCGCCTCAATCGCTACAAGGGCGATCTGGGCGACCGCGTGAAGCATGCCTTGCAGGGTGCCGCGCTGTGGGATGAGGTCAAGGACAAGCTCAAGGTCAGCGGCCTGTCACTCTCCGGTGGTCAACAACAACGGCTTTGCATCGCCCGTGCCATCGCGACCGAACCGGAAGTGCTGTTGCTGGACGAGCCGTGCTCGGCACTCGACCCGATCGCGACCCGGCGGGTCGAGGAGTTGATGATCGAGTTGAAGAAGGACTACACCATCGCCCTGGTGACTCACAATATGCAGCAGGCCATCCGCGTCGCTGACACGACTGCTTTTTTCTCGGTTGATATTTCCCAGGGGACGCGCACCGGCTATCTGGTCGAGATGGGGCCGACAACCCAGATATTCGATAAACCGCGTGAACAAATGACCGAAGACTACATCAGCGGCAAGTTCAGCTAAGCAGCAATTATCCAGTCAAGACGGCAAGCGGCCATGGACAAGGGTGCGGTACTGGCATCCGGCCGTTTGACCCTTTTATCTACCGTTCTCAGGATTGCCAATGTCTGCAACGCATCGTCTTGATTTGCCCGCGATTGAACGGGTATTGCGAGAGGTTCAGGGCCGTTTCTCCGAACTCAGCAGGCACTTTACCGAGCCTCGCGATCCCTTCACTGACGAAGTGCTGCACAATGTGCTTGAAGGCTATGCGCTGATTGATGACTATGTCGCTCGTGGTGTCGACCTGTTCGACCTTCAGCAACTGAACCTGATGCTGGAGATCAACGCTACCGTCCTCTGTGGCCGGGACCCGGTTCGCCGACTGGAGTACGCTCAACACCTGGCGGCGACCGAAGAGCACTTCTTCAACAACGTTGAGGGGGGGATAAAGGACCTGTTCAACTGGTATTGCGCGTATCGCAGCGAGTCAGTCTGGAAGCGAGCGGCTGGCGTTTATGTTCGAATCCTCAGCAAACCGCAGTTGTTTATCGAGGGTAATAACCGCAGTGGCTCACTCATCGTCAGCTATTTGCTCATGCGCGCGGGATTACCTCCATTCGTGCTGACGCTGGAAAATGCCGGGGGTTACTTCAATCCGTCCTCGGTCATCCGCAACTCCGCCAAGCATGGGGTAAAGGCGTTGTATGAATTGCCCAAAATCAAGAAAAAGTATGCGGCCTTCCTCGAAGGTCAGGCGCCTGAGTCGATGATTTTTTTACTCAAAGACAAGACCTCGCCCGTCTTGCAAGGGGGAGATTGATGAGCGGGCAACCCATTTCCGCCAGGTACCAGGCTTCCGTCAGCCGCGTTTGGCAAGCCATGCTCGGTGCTATTCCCATGAGCGTATTCGCTCGCCAGCGCATACGGGTTTCGTTCGATATCGATGACACGCTGGCCTGCCAGCTGCATCACTGTGCCGTCGAGCAGAGCTGGTTGCCGGCGTGCTTGCATCGTTGGCTCGGCGAGCCACTGCGATGCGGCACGCGCTCATTGACCCGCGAGTTACGGCGTCAGGGCTGCAGTATCTGGGTTTACACGTCGTCCGGTCGGACCCCGGCCTATATCAGGCGCTGGCTGTTGTTGTATGGCATCCGCGTCGACGGGGTGGTCAACAGTGTGGTGCATAACCAGGCATTGGTGACAAACGGGTTGGCAAACGGTCCGTCGAAATTCCCCCCGGCCTTCGATATCGACTTGCATGTCGATGACTCCGAAGGTGTGCGCTCGGAAGGCCATGATCACGGTTTTCGCGTTGTGGTCGTGCACCCGGAGGATGAGCATTGGGCGCAGCGGGTTCTGGATGCCGTCGCTGACGTACAGGCACTGCTCGCCCGGCAACAACAGGGCAGGAACAGGAATCCGGCGCAACAATGTCCAGAAGCCGTGTCCTGATTTTCAGTGCAGACAAAAACGCCGCTCAATGAGCGGCGTTTTTTGTAGCGGGCAGTGACGCGTCGCAGGTTATTGCGAGCCTCAGGCTACGCCGTTCCAGGGACGATCTCCGTTTTCATCCTTGATGCGGGTCGGCAGGCCCATGACGTCCAGCGCCTTGAGGAACGGCTCAGCCGGCAGTTCCTCGACGTTGGCCATGCGCTGCACATCCCACTCGCCACGGGCGACCAGCAGGGCAGCGGCAACAGGTGGTACGCCGGCCGTGTAGGAAATGCCCTGGCTGTCGGTTTCGGCAAAGGCTTCCTCGTGGTCGGCCACGTTGTAGATGAACACTTCGCGCGACTGGCCATCCTTGGTGCCCTTGACCAGGTCACCGATGCAGGTCTTGCCGGTGTAGCCGGGCGCCAGCGAGCTCGGATCAGGCAGCACAGCCTTGACCACTTTCAGCGGCACGACTTCCAGGCCTTCGGCGGTCTTGACCGGTTGTTCGGACAGCAGGCCGAGGTTCCTGAGGACCGTGAACACGTTGATGTAGTGCTCGCCGAAACTCATCCAGAAACGTACGTTGGGTACGCCCAGATTCTTCGACAGCGAGTGCACTTCATCGTGACCGGTCAGGTACAGGTTCTGCGAGCCCACGACCGGCAGGTCGTCGGTGCGTTTGACTTCGAACATGGTGTTGCTGGTCCACTGGCTGTTCTGCCAGCTCCACACCTGCCCGGTGAATTCACGGAAATTGATTTCCGGATCGAAATTGGTGGCGAAATATTTGCCGTGGGAACCGGCATTGACGTCAAGAATGTCGATCGAATCAATGCGGTCGAAATACTGTTGTTGTGCCAGTGCTGCATAGGCGTTGACCACACCCGGGTCGAAGCCCACGCCGAGAATGGCGGTGATGTTCTTCTCTTGGCACTCGGCGAGGTGCTTCCACTCATAGTTGCCATACCAAGGCGGGGTTTCGCAGATCTTGCCCGGCTCTTCGTGAATGGCGGTGTCGAGATAAGCGACGCCGGTATCGATGCAGGCACGCAACACCGACATGTTGAGGAACGCGGAGCCGACGTTGATGACGATCTGGGATCCGGTTTCACGGATCAGCGCCTTGGTCGCCTCGACGTCCAGCGCATTGAGCGAGAAGGCTTTGATATCGGCGGGTTGTTTGAGGCTACCCTTGGCCTTGACGCTGTCGATGATGGCCTGGCATTTGGAGATGTTGCGCGACGCGATAGCGATACGACCGAGTTCATCGTTATGCTGCGCGCACTTGTGGGCCACCACCTTAGCGACACCTCCTGCACCAATGATAAGAACGTTCTTTTTCAATTGCTTTTTCTCTCCTTTGTCTGTCCGTTTCAAGAAAGGCTGGACAGGTAGTCTTCGTAACCGAATTGGCGAACCACTTCGACGGTACCATCGAGTTGTTTCACCACGATGGATGGCATTTTCAGGCCGTTGAACCAGTTCTTTTTGACCATGGTGTAGCCGGCGGTATCGATGAATGACAGTCGATCGCCAATGGCCAGCGGACGGTCAAACTGGAACTCGCCGAAGATGTCTCCGGCCAGGCACGATTTGCCGCACACCATGTAGGTGTGTTCACCCTCGCTCGGCGCCAGCTTGGCGTTCAGGCGATAGATCAACAGGTCGAGCAAGTGGGCTTCAATGGAGCTGTCCACGACGGCCAGGTGCTTGCCGTTGTAGAGGGTGTCGAGCACGGTGACTTCCAGCGAAGCGCTGTTAGTGATCGCCGCTTCGCCAGGCTCCAGATAGACCTGCACGCCGTACTTTTGCGAGAACGCCTTGAGACGAGCGCAGAACGCATCCAGCGCATAGCCTTCACCGGTGAAGTGAATGCCGCCGCCGAGGCTGACCCAGTTGACTTTGTGCAGCAGCTCACCGAAGCGTTCTTCGATGGTGCAGAGCATTTGGTCGAACAGGCCGAAGTCACCGTTCTCACAGTTATTGTGGAACATGAAACCGGAGATCTGGCTGATAACGCCTTCGATCTTCACCGGGTCCCATTCGCCTAGACGGCTGAACGGACGCGCCGGGTCGGCCAACAGATAATCGGAGCTGCTGACTTGCGGGTTAACGCGCAGGCCACGGACTTTGCCCTCAGAGCGCTCGGCAAAACGTTGCAGCTGGCTGATGGAGTTGAAGATGATCTTGTCGCAATTGTCGAGCATCTCCTCGATCTCATCGTCAGCCCAGGCCACGCTGTAGGCGTGGGTTTCGCCTTCGAACTTCTGACGACCGAGCTTGAGTTCGTACAGCGACGACGACGTGGTGCCGTCCATGTATTGCTGCATCAAGTCGAACACCGACCAGGTCGCGAAGCACTTGAGCGCGAGCAGGGCTTTGGCCCCGGACTGTTCGCGCACATAGGCGATCTTCTGCATGTTGGTCAGCAGTTTCTGTTTGTCGATGAGGTAGTACGGTGTCTTGATCATTTCGAGGCCTCCGGCAAGGCCAGCCAAAAAAGGATGCGCATTGTGCCCGGACTGACCACATATCGAAAGAGCAGAGCGTATGACTGGTGCAGCAAATACCCCGAAAGGTTGAACGCTCGGGACGTCCGGCCGGGATACAACGTCTGCTTCAAGCAATCAGCAATCCCGAGAACCCCGGTAACTGCTCAGTCATAAATCGCCGTCAGTATGGCAGTACCATCCCGTCCCCGAGGTCTTTACCATGCCCTCAGCTCAAGATCAGTTGATACACCGCATTCAGCGCGAGCTGCTCGACCACAGTGACGAGGAACTGGAGTTGGAGTTGTCCGAAGACGGGCATGACCTGAACACACTGTTCGATGACCACGTTCCGAATGGTATCGAGAAGGACGACCGACGGCTTTATTTCAGCGAGTTGTTTCGCCTGCAGGGTGAACTGGTGAAGTTGCAAAGCTGGGTGGTCAAGACCGGACACAAGGTAGTGATCTTGTTCGAAGGGCGCGATGCCGCTGGCAAGGGAGGGGTAATCAAGCGCATAACCCAGCGGCTCAACCCCCGGGTATGCCGTGTCGCTGCCTTGCCCGCGCCCAACGACCGCGAACGAACCCAATGGTACTTCCAGCGATATGTCTCGCACCTGCCGGCAGCAGGTGAGATCGTGCTATTTGACCGCAGTTGGTACAACCGCGCCGGTGTTGAAAAGGTTATGGGATTTTGCAACGACTATCAGTACGAAGAATTTTTCCGGACCGTGCCAGAGTTTGAACGAATGCTCGCCCGTTCCGGCATTCAGTTGATCAAGTACTGGTTTTCCATTTCCGACCAAGAACAACACCTGCGCTTCCTAAGTCGCATCCATGACCCGCTCAAACAGTGGAAACTCAGCCCGATGGATCTGGAGTCACGTCGGCGTTGGGAGGCCTATACCAAGGCCAAGGAAATCATGCTCGAACGCACCCACATTGCCGAAGCACCCTGGTGGGTGGTGCAAGCCGACGACAAGAAAAAAGCCCGACTTAACTGCATCAATCATCTACTCGGCCAAATGCCTTACGAAGAAGTCGAGTTACCGCAGATCGAACTGCCGCAGCGCGTGCGCGAGGAGGACTACTCTCGCAGTCCTACGCCACCGGAACTCATGGTGCCTCAAGTCTATTAAACGGCCGAACCGGGCGGCCCGACGACGGGTCGCCGGGTATCTAAATGACCTCATCCAGTGCCTGCTCAAGCAGGCTGATGGTGCGCTCGATATTTTGAAGTTTTTCGAGTCCGAACAGACCGAGGCGAAAGGTCTGGAAGTCAGCGGGTTCGTCGCATTGCAGCGGCACGCCGGCAGCGATCTGCAGGCCGTGCTGGGCAAATTTCTTGCCGTTCTTGATATCGGCATCATCGGTGTAGCTCACCACGACGCCGGGGGCCTGAAAGCCTTCTGCGGCGACGCTTTTGATGCCTTTGCCGGTCAACAGCGCACGCACTCGATCACCCAGCGCCTGTTGTTCATCGCGAATCTTGTCGAACCCATACGCTTGCGTCTCTTTCATCACGTCATTGAACCGCGCGAGGGAATCGCTGGGCATCGTCGCGTGATAGGCATGTCCGCCCTGTTCGTAGGCCTGCATGATCTGCAGCCACTTTTTCAGGTCGCAGGCGAAGCTGCTGCTTTGCGTCTGTTCGATGCGCTCAAGCGCCAAAGCACTGAACATCACCAGGGCGCAGCAAGGGGAGGCGCTCCAGCCTTTCTGCGGAGCGCTGATCAGCAGGTCGACTGAGCATTTGTGCATATCCACCCAAATCGTACCCGAGGCGATGCAGTCCAGCACGAACAGGCCACCCACTGCATGCACGGCGTCGCCGACCGCTCGCAGGTAGTCGTCGGGCAGGAGAATCCCGGATGAGGTTTCAACGTGGGGCGCGAAGACCACCTGCGGTTTCTGCGCCGCGATGGCGGCCAGCACTTCGTCCAGCGGCGGCGGGGCGTAGGCTGCCTGGCGACCCGGCTCTACCGGCCGTGCCTTGAGCACCGTGGTCGCCGCCGGGATATTGCCCATTTCAAGGATCTGGCTCCAGCGATAACTGAACCAGCCGTTGCGGATCACCAGGCACTGCTGGCCGGTGGCGAACTGCCGCGCCACCGCTTCCATGCCGAATGTGCCGCTGCCCGGAACCACTGCAACCGCCTCGGCGTGGTAGACCTGTTTCAGGGTCTTGGAAATGTTCTTCATCACGCCTTGGAAGGACTGCGACATGTGGTTGAGCGAGCGGTCGGTATAGACAACCGAGTACTCGACCAGCCCCTCAGGATCGATACTGGGATAGAGCTTTGACATGGGCGTGCTCCTTCGGCAGAGAGGTAAACATCATTGGCAAGCAAGTGTAGGCAAAGGGCGGGGCAAGGGCACTGGCAATTCACGTTGGCCAAGCGGAGCCCTCTGGTTTAGTTTTGCATTCCAGGGTTTTTCTGACTTGAACTCACCGTACTGACGGATCGCACGCCCCCCATGCTTACAAACCTGTGGTATGTCGTTCTCCCATCGTCACAGTTGACTGATGGACTGATGCCGGTTCGATTGCTCGGACAACCTTTCGTAGCGTTCCGCGATGACGCTGGCGTCGCGCACGTGCTGTCGGATATCTGCGTGCATCGCGGCGGCTCACTGTCGGCCGGCAGCAAGGTCGGCAACAGCGTGCAGTGTCCCTATCACGGCTGGCGGTTTGGCGCTGATGGTGTGTGCACGCAGATACCGGCGCAGCCCGACCTGCGGATTCCCGCCAAGGCCCGCGTCGATGCGTACCCGACGCTGGAGCGATACGGTTGGATCTGGGCGTTTTTAGGTGATCTGCCAGAATCTGAGCGTCCAGCCTTGCCCACGCTCGACTGGATCGACGATCCCGCCATCCGTGTGGTCGCGGGTCACTTTGACTGGCAGGCCAGTTGGGACCGGATTATCGAAAACGGTCTGGACTTCGCCCACGCACCGTTTGTCCATGGTTCAACCTTCGGTGATCCGGATCATCCCGAGATTGAATCGTTCGAGGTCGACAGCGATGCGTGGAGTGGCAGCGCCCGAATGCTCATGCGCAGGCCGGCACGCAAAGGGCTGCTGCGGCGCAAATCCTCCACCGAGTTTGTCAGTGTGGCCACCGTTCCGGGTTTTCATTTGTCCGGTCCTTGCACAACACTTGAGCTTGAGTTGCCCAACGGCTGGCGGATCTACATCGTCTCGGCGCATGTGCCGATTGACGCCAATCGCACGCGCACCTGGTGGATGATGGGCAGAACCTTCCTGCGCACCCGACTGCTGGATCGCAGGTTCATTGCGAGCAATATCCGTATCTTCGAACAGGATCATGCCGTGCTGAAAAACGTCCGACCAGAGCGTGTGCCGGACTCTTTTCAGCAGGAGGTTTCGTTGAAATCCGATGCGCTGCAGATTGCCTTTCGCAAAGACGTGCAGGCACTGGAGCAGCGCGGCTGGCGCATCGATGAAGAGCGTCTTGCGCGAACGTTCACCGGACGCAAGGCTTGCGCGATACCCAGCCCTGAACGTCGTCAGATTCGCGCTTGGGCGATTGAGCCGATTCCGCTCGTGGACATCACCCACGAATCTGAATAGCGGTGCGAGCCAGTCTGCGCTTGGCACAGACTGGCGCAACCCTTAGCGCGTCTCACACTGCGGCGAAGGCTCACCGCTCAATGCATCCACCATCGGCGGATGTTCCTGCACTGCCTGACGCAGATCTTCAGTCACCCGCAGTTCCGCACCTGTCGGCGAGAAGGTTGCTGCCGCTGCAAACGGCGCGGGATTGGCCGGAACCGGGCGTTTGCCCCGGCGCCACAGGAAGAAGGTGACCATGCACAGATTGACCAGCGCAAAGACCCAGAACAAACCATTGGCACCGAACGAGTTCATCACCGGCGAAATCATCATCGGGCTGATTGCCGAGCCCAGCGAGTTGATCAGCAGCAAGCCCTGAATCATCGGCACCAACGCTTCGGCAGGCGCACGGTCGGCAGCATGGCTGACGGCAACCGGGTACAGCGCAAACACACCGCCACCGAGCAGAAACAACATCACCGCGAGCAGCGTCGAGGACAACGGCACCAGGACGATCACCAGCGACAACACGGTGCACGCCACTGTCAGAATCGTCAGCACCTGCAAACGATCCTTGCGGTCGGACCAGCGCCCGACCGGGTACTGCAGGAGCATCGCGCCGAGGATCGTCCAGGCCATCATGCTGCCGACTTCACCGACATTCAGACCACTGCGCTGCAAGTACAGCGGCAGCAAGGTGTAAATCGCCGCAATAGTCACACCCGAGCCAAAACAGCCGACCAGCCCGGTCGGTGTCACGCCCAAAAGTTGTCGTGGCTTGAGCGGCTCGACCTGATCGAGCAGCGGCGACACGCGCGGCAGGATCACGATCGGCAGCACCGACAACGAGGCGAGCATGCCGGCCACCATGAACGGTGCGCTGTCGCTCAACCCGGTGATTTTGCCCAACGTTGCCTGGCCCAGCACACCGGCGCCGTACAAGACGATCATGTACAGCGCGAGCAAGCGCCCACGAATCTTCGCGTCGCCCGCCAGCAGCAGCCAGCTTTCGATCACCAGAAACACGCCGACCGTGGCCCAGCCGTTGATCAGGCGCAGGGCGAACCAGCCCCAGGTGTCATAGAACAAGCCCTGCAGCAGGATGGTCACGGCGATCAGCGAGGCGAAACTGCCGTAGGCGCGGATATGGCCGATGCGCAGAATCAAACGGTCATTGAACACCGCACCCAGGGTCAGGCCGATGAAGTAGGCCGAGGAAACGATGCCGATCATCGTGGTCGAGGCACCGGCAGCGTCCAGTCGAAGGGTGGTCAGCGACGACATGAAACCGTTGCCCAGCGCAACAATGAATAGCCCGAGCAGGGGCGCCAGCGCCATGGCCAGCAAACGCGGAGACATAAAAACCTCTAGAGGACGAACAGCGCAACGTGCGCCGCTGCGCATGCGATTGCCAAGCCGAAGTGTGTTGTGGTGCAGGCAGACACCGAGGGGGCTGCAAGAGAGCGCGGGATTCTAAGGCTTGTGCAGGATTTGCCAAGAGCTGTTTGCTGCGACGTTGGGACGCAGGTGTTGCCACCTATGTTGGTCCTGAGTGGCCGGAGAAAAACAGCTTTTTGCCATCATCCAAGTGCTAAATTGCTGCTTTAACCTCAGCCTTGACCACTGATTTACGATAAGTCAGCAAGACGATGCCCGTGACCACAATCACCCCGCCGAGAATCTGTCCGTTGCTGAGCATCTGATCCAGCACAATCCAGCCCATCAGCAGCGTTGCCAATGGTTCGATGTTCATCACCGGCGCATTGCGCGGCATGTCGAGTCGAGGTACGGAAATGAACAAGACGATAAAACCTGTGCCGTACAGCACCACCAGAGTGGCGAGGGCCAGCCATCCGGTCGAGGTGGCGGGCAGGTTCAATCCGCCGGGAAGGGCGCCCGTCAGCCCTGCCAGGTTGACGCTGCTGAACACGATGAAAATGGTCAGCAGACTGCGCACAGAGCCACGTACCTGAGACAGTTTGTGGTCGGTGATCCACAGCGCGCAGGCGAACACGCTGGCGGCGCAGAACGCGAGCGCGACGCCGGTCAGCCATTGCGCACTGACGTCTGTCGTGGTCGAGAGACGCCCGGGGACATCCAGCACAAACACCAGACCCAACAGAATCAAACCCATCAACGTCGCGGTGCGTGCGCTCGGTCGCGGGCCACCCAGTGCCCAGGTGAGCAATGCCAGCAGAATAGGGAATACGTTTGCCACCAACAGGGCCAGCGCCACCGGCACCCGTGCGACAGCGGAATACAGACACAGACTCTGCGCAGTGATCAGCAACCCCAGCAGCAGTTGCCAGCGCCATGCGCCCGCCGGCAAACGCGGGCTTTGTCTTTGCCACAGCACCAGCATGGCGAGCACCAGCAAGGTCCCGCCGGAACGCATCAAAATCGCCAGCAACACACCCGCACCATCATCAAAGGCGACTCGTGCCGCCACATGATTGCCGGCAAACGCACAGCCCATGCACAACAGAATGATCACAGCCAGATAGCGGGGGAAGGGCGGCGGTACGATTTGCGCAGTGGTAGGGCGAGGCATGGCAGATCTCAGGATTGTTAGCCGTTCGAACGACTTGGTTTTTATTATGTTATCGTACAACTAGCCCGTTTTATCGCATTCGGCGACGTCGGGCAATAGACCTGAAAGCGCACAGCTGCACTGTGCTCGGCGTTACGGTGGATTTTTCACATCTTCGACTAAATGTAGAGATCGTATGACTTGATCGGGCAGGGGCGCATCGGCCCCTGCTTCCAGGGATTTACACATTCATGAGAGGCGGGTGGTCAGCTTCTGCTCAGGCATGAAATGGATAATCGATGTAGCCACGCTGATCCCCGCCGAAAAAGCTGCCAGGGTCTGGCACGTTGAGTGTCAGACCATCGTGCAGTCGACGCGGCAAGTCCGGGTTGGCCAGGAACGGACGGCCAAACGCGATGATGTCGGCACGGTCGGCAATCAGCGCCTGTTCCGCAGATTGCGCATCGTAGCCGCCGGCCAGGATCAGCACGCCGTTCCAGGTCTTGCGCAACTGGGTAATGATCGCGTCCCAGCGCGGGTCGAAGTTCTCGTCTTTGACTGTGCCGACCATCGCTGGCTCGACCAGGTGCAGGTAGGCCAGATTCCATTGGTTGAGCGCCTCGACCAAGTGGCCGAAGGTCGCCTCCGGGGTGTCATCGCCCATGCCCATGAAGCGCCCCATCGGCGTCAGGCGTACACCGACCCTTTCGGCACCGACTTCTTCAGCCACGGCCGCGACCACTTCCAGCAGAAACCGCGCGCGGTTCTCCACGCTGCCGCCATAGGCATCGTCACGCTGGTTGCTGTTGCTGTTAAGAAACTGGTCGAGCAGGTAACCGTTGCCGGCATGAATCTCTACACCGTCCATGCCCGCCTGCAATGCGTTGCGCGCGGCCACGCGGTAGTCCTCGACGATGCCGGCGATTTCCGCGGTTTCCAGCGCGCGTGGCACCGGCACATCACCCCAGACGCCGTTACCATTTTCGTCGACGATAAACGTCTTGCCAGGCACCGGCAGCGCGCTGGGCGCAACCGGCAGGCCAGCATCGGGTTGAAAGCTGGGGTGGGACACCCGGCCGACGTGCCACAGTTGCATGAAGATCAGCCCGCCGGCCTCATGCACCGCCGCGCTGACGTCACGCCACGCGCGGACCTGCTCGGAGCTGTAGATGCCCGGTGTCCAGGCGTAACCCTGAGCCTGCCGGGAGATTTGTGTGGCCTCGGTGATGATCAGCGCAGCGCTGGCCCGTTGGCGGTAGTACTCGGCGTTCATCGGCGTCGGTACATCGCCCGGTTGGCCGGCGCGTGAGCGCGTCAACGGCGCCATCGCCACGCGATGGGCGAGGGTGTAAGGACCGAGTGCGAGGGGTTGGAACAGACGACGGGTCATGGGTAGCTCCAGATTTCAATAAAAGGAATTCAAGCGCGGCAGTGGGGCCGCGAACCAGTGCCGCTAACTTAACCGGGTGTCGTGAGGGTGATAATCGGTGACCGGCGCTACGCTGTTTTGCGCACGGCGCAATGGCGCCCGTGCTCATCAGCGATGAACACGGACGTGGCTCAGGCGGATTGGTTTGAGCGCGTCAGCGGTAGGTTCAGCCAGCGCCGGCCAGTGGCGTTGGCGACGGCGTTGCCAAGGGCGGCGGCCATCGGCCCCTGGACGATTTCAGCGGCGCCAAGGAAGGGTTCTCCCGGCTGGTCGAGCAAATGCACATCGACTTTTTTCGGCAGTTGCGTGAAACGCAGAATCGGATAGCCGCTCCAGTCGTAGCTGCGAATGCCTCCCGCGTCGTAGGCGACTTTTTCGTACAGGGTCCAGCTCGCGGACTGGACGATGCCGCCCTCGACCTGATTGCGCAGGCCATCGGGGCTGACGATCTGGCCGACGTCCACCGCCGTCACCACGTGATCGATACGGATCTCGCCGGTCTGCGGATGCACTCGAAGTTTCACCGCGATGGCGCAGTAACCCATGATGTTTTTGTAGCGGGCAAAGGCGAAACCGATACCGGCGCCGGGCTCGCTGCTTTTTTGCGGCCAGCCGATCTCGTCACGCACACGTTCCACCACCGCGCGAGCACGCGGGTCGCTGAGATGGGCCAGACGCAAAGCAACCGCGTCGATGCCGGCCCGGATCGCCAGTTCGTCGATACTCGCCTCGATGGCAAAGATGTTGATGTGCGCACCGAGCGAACGCATGGCCGAGGTGCGAAAGGGCATCTCGGTGACGAAGGTCATGTTGATGCGCGTCGAGTTCAACTCGTACAACGGCACCGCGTTGCGATCACCATCGCCCTCAGGCTGAGCGATTGGCACGGATGGCGCCGAGGCAAAAGGCCGCGCGAGCAAGCGTGCCGGCAACAGCCGCCCGGCGTTGACGATGCGTTCGTTGTGCGGAGTGGTCCAGAGTTCGTAGGCCCAGTCCTGCAGTCGACCGTGGCTGAGGCCGGCGTCGACTTCGGAGACCATCGCCGAGCTATACGGCTCCCAAAGATTTTCCTGCTCGCGCATCCACTGCACGCGCACCGGCGTCCCAGGCACGCGCAGGGCAATCAATGCTGCATCGGCGGCGGCATCATCGGCGCCGTTATGCCCGTAACACCCTGAGCCTTCGGTATGAATACAGCGCACCCGTTCAGGCGGCAGACCGAGCATTTCGGCAATCCCGGCGCGCAGCGGGTAAACACCTTGCGTGTGGGTCCAGACGGTAAGCGTGCCGTCCTTGAACCAGGCGACTGCGCAAGACGGGCCGATTGAGCCGTGCATCAGATATTGCTTGGTGACCCGCGCCTGAAAACGCGTGTCGGCCGCGCCGCTTAGCGTGCCGCTGTTGCTGATCGGATAGCGCCGTGAGGGCAGACGTTTGAGCAGACCATGAATCTCGGTCGCCTCGGGAATCGCCTCGCCGCCGCTCCATTGCGTCACCTCGCTGGCACGGCGCATGGCTTTGATCGCTTGCCACTCATCACCGGCGACCACCGCCAGATAGTTGCCATCGCGGATCACCTTGACCACGCCAGCCAGCGCTTCGATGGACGCCGCGTCGAATGCTTGCAACGTGCAGCCCGGACGGGGCGGGCGGATCACCCGCGCATGCAGCATGCCCGGCAGGCGCATGTCCTGGACGAATGCTGCGCCACCGCTGACCTTCGCCGGGATGTCGAGGCGCGGCAACGAATGGCCGATCAGTTTGAAGTCAGCAGCGGCCATCGCCGGTGACTGAGCCCTGGCGTATTGGTGCACATCGACATGCTTGACCGCGTCGGCGTAACTCATCCGTTGAGCGGCCGGGCCTACGATCACAGCGTCGCGGGTGCTCAGCAGTGCTGCATCAACCTGCCAACTGCGCGCGGCGGCATCGACGAGCATTTCGCGCACCTGCGCGGCGGCGTTATACAACGCGGTACCGCTGTCGAAAATACTGTGGCTGCCGGCGGTGTAGCCTTCGTTGGGCGTCAGCGCGGTGTCGGCGGTGAGCAGGTTGATGGCGGTCGCCGGCACCTGCAAACGTTCGGCGGCGATTTGCAGTAGCGCGGTTTTGACCCCGGTGCCCAGTTCGACTTTGCCGGTGAAGACGGTAATGCCGTCGGCGCCGATGCGGATCCAGGCGTCGAGAAACGGGTTGGTGCGCAGGCTTCCGGGCAGGTCGGGCGCGAGGACCACGGTGCCGAGCGTATCGACTTCCGTATCCGCCAACACACGCCGCGCCACCGGCATCAGGGTGAACGCCATCAGCAGAGCACCACCACGCAGGAAGGCGCGTCGGCTCGGGTTCAATTCATTCGACTCACTCATGTCAGGCTCCCGTTGTGCCCGGCCACCTGCTTGATCGCCTCGATGATCCGCAAGTGCGTACCGCAGCGGCACAGGTTGCCGGCCATGTGCTCGCGAATGGTCGCCTCATCCGGGTGGCGATTACGCTCAAGCAACGCCTGCGCGCGCATCAGCATGCCGGCAATGCAGTAGCCGCATTGCGCGGCCTGTTTCTCGATGAACGCCGCTTGCAGAGGGCCAGGTTTTACCGCACTGCCGAGGCTTTCCACGGTGCGGATTTTTTTGCCTTCGAGGCCGGCGCAGGGCGTCAGGCAGGCGAACACCGGTTGATCGTCGACGATCACCGTGCAGGCGCCGCACTGACCGAGACCGCAACCGTATTTGGCGCCGTTGAGGTTCAAGTGGTTGCGCAGCGCATACAGCAGCGGCATGTCCGGCTCCAGCTCAAGCGCTTGCGCGGCTCCGTTGACGTTGAGAGTGATCTGGCTCATTTCGTCTCCTGACGTAACGCTTCAATAGTGGAAGAGAGGTCGGCCCACGGCTGATCGGGGCGGGCTTGCTGGCGCAGATACGCGGCCAGTGCGCCGAGTTGCGCGTTGTCGAGGCTGGCGGCGAATGCAGGCATCAGCGGACCGGGCGATCCGGCTGTGGCGGGCAAGCCTTCAAGCACGGTTTTGAGGAAATTGCGCGAGCTGGCCGCTTGCAGCGCCGAGGTGTTTTGCAGGCCCGGGCGACCATCGATGGTGCGCATCGGCGCCGCCGGGCCATGGCAACCGGCGCAGGCGCTGCTGAAGAGCAGGGCGCCGGTCGAGTGGTCTGCCGCTTCACTGGCAGGCGTCTTTGGCGGCGGTTGCGTCAGTGGGTACGGGTTTTCCAGGCTGAGCAAATACTCGGCAATCGCCTCGGCGTCACTGGCGGGCAAGCGGGCCAGACTCATACTGACCGGACGCATCGGCCCGGCGGGTGTGCCGTGGCCATCAACGATCTCGGCGCGCAGATAGCCGACCAGTTGCTCGCGACTCCACGGGTTGCTGCGTTGCCCCATGCCGACTAGCGCCGGCGCGTACCAGCCGTCAACGCTGCCGCCCTGTAGGTATTCCGAGGACTTCTCCGCGCCGATCAGGTTCAGCGGCGAATGGCAGCCGGCGCAATGGCCCGGGCCGTCGACCAGATAACGTCCGCGATTCCACGCCGCGCTACGCCCCGCCAGCGGCGTCAGTGGCTCACCGTGCAGGAACAGCAGGTTCCAGAACGCCACCAACGGACGAATATTCATCGGGAAATTCATCTGGTTGTGCTCGGCCGGCGCGTGCACGGCGGGGCCGCTCATCAAGTAGGCATAGGCGTCGGCGATGTCTGCTGCGCTCATGCGCCGGTAGTGCACGTAGGGGAACGCCGGATAGAGGAAGTGACCATCGCGAGCAATGCCTTGACGCATCGCCCGCTCGAAGGCCGGCAGCGACCATTGGCCGATACCGGTCTCAGCATCCGGGGTGATGTTGGTGCTGTACAGCGTGCCGAATGGCGTCACCAGCGGCAGCCCACCGGCCAGATATTCACCGCCGGGGCGGGTATGGCAGACCGCACAATCGCCGGCCTCGACCACCCGCGCGCCGCGTTGCAACTGCGCAGTATCGAACATCGTCGGGCGCTTGATCGGCGCAATTGCCGGGCGCCACATCAGCCAAACGGCGCCGATCAGGCCGAGCACCGCGACGACGGCCACGCTGATCCATAACGTTCTGGACTTCAGCAAGTGGCGGTTCATGAGACGGAGAAAAACGCGGCAGGCAATGGCAGAACGGATGGGATACGGGTCATGACAACGCTCCTTGTAACAGCCGGGGAAGGGCGCCCCTGGGAACGACGGCGCCAAGGGCCAAAGCGTAGAGAAACCGTCATCACGGGAGAATCACCCGCGCGCGCAACAGCGCGTTGCGCGAGAAGCAACGCTTGCGCCGTTGCACCGGACGCATCACTGCGTTGCTCGCCGCGTGGATTCTGCGCGTCGCCACAGGGCCGTAGCCTTGGCAGCACTTTCCTGAACTCAATGAGGTGTCATCATGCTCACGGGCAACCCGGCCGTTGCGGCAAATGCCGAACAGCCAACTTCACTGTCCGGCCTGATGGTCGCGTTCCTGGCATTTTGCTGTGGCGCGGTCGTGGCCAATCTTTACTACGCGCAGCCGATCGTCGAACTGATTGCACCGCAGATCGGTCTGTCCAGCGCTAATGCCAGCCTGATCGTTTCGCTGACGCAATTTGGCTACGCGCTGGGCCTGTTACTGCTGGTGCCGCTGGCCGACCTGATGGAAAACCGCCGGCTGGTGGTCGGCTTCACCCTGGCGGCGAGCGTCACATTGCTGTGCGCCGGGCTGACCCATTCACCGTCGATGTTCCTGCTGTTGTCTTTGCTGATCGGTCTGACCTCGGTGGCCGTGCAGATCCTTGTGCCGTTGGCGGCACACCTGGCGCCCGAGGCCAGTCGTGGCCGCGTCGTCGGCAATATCATGAGCGGTCTGCTGCTGGGTATTCTGTTGTCGCGGCCACTGTCGAGCCTGTTGGTTGAAGTGTTCGGCTGGCGCGGGGTGTTTTACAGCGCGGCGGCCCTGATGGCGGTCATCGCGCTGGTCACTGCGGTGGCGCTGCCGCGTCGGCTGCCGACGCATAAAGCTTCGTATGCTGCATTGATCGGTTCGGTGTTTGCCTTGGCCCGGCGCTATCCGCTGTTGCGTCAGCGCTCGTTGTATCAAGGGCTGCTGTTTGCCAGTTTCAGCCTGTTCTGGACTCTCGCGCCGATTGAACTGATGCGTCACCACGGCTTCACTCAGGCACAAGTCGCGATCTTCGCGCTGGTCGGTGCGGTGGGTGCCATTGCGGCGCCGATTGCCGGACGTCTGGCCGATGCCGGGCATGGTCGTCGCGGCACGCTGGTCGCATTGCTGCTGGCGCCGGTTTCGCTGCTGATCGCCGCGCTCCCGGGCAGCGGCTATGTTTGGCTGGTGGTGTGCGCGGTGCTGCTGGATTTCGCCGTGCAATTGAACATGGTGCTCGGCCAGCGTGAGGTGTACGCCCTCGATCCGCACAGCCGTGCGCGCCTGAACGCGGTGTACATGACCAGTATTTTCGTCGGCGGCGCGCTGGGGTCGCTGGTTGCGAGCCCGTTGTACGAGCATTTCGGCTGGAACCTGTCCGCCGTCGCTGTGGCGCTGTTGCCAGCGCTGGCGCTTGGCTTGTTCCTGAGTCGCCAGGCCGATGTCTGAACAACCGGCGAGTGCGGGCAAGCACGGCGGTACAAGACGAGGGGGGAACAGTGATGCACAATCATCCGCGTTCCCTTTCGACCGGACTCCGCTTATGGATAAGTTGCTGGCACTGAAGATGTTTGTGGAAACCGTGCGCTGCGGGGGCTATTCCTCGGCAGCGCGCAAACTCGGGATATCAACGTCGTCAGTGACCCGGCAAGTCGCGGGGCTGGAACACGAGCTGGGCGCGAGCCTGCTCAATCGCACCACGCGCAACACCAGCGTGACCGTTGCCGGCCAGACCTATTTCGAAAAAGCCGTGGCGATTCTCGACGCGATTGACGAAGCCGATGCCGTCGTTGCCGATCGTGGCGCCGAAGCGCAGGGCCGTCTGCGTATCAGCGTGCCGGTGGAGTTCGGCCGGCGCCTGATTGCGCCGCACCTGAGCCGCTTGCTTGAGCGGCATCCGGGACTTGAGATCAGTCTGTCGCTGAGCGATCAGGTCAGCGACCTGCTCAGCGAGCAGATCGATGTTTCGGTGCGGCTGGGATCGTCGGTGGTCAGTGAAGACATCGTCAGCAAACGCGTGGGGCAGTTCGAACGCTGGGTGGTGGCCAGTCCGGCGTATCTGGCGCGTAGCGCAGCGCTCTGTCACCCACGGGATTTGCTGGAGCATCAATGCCTGCGTTTCGATTACGGCGCCACCCACCAGCACTGGACTTTTCAGAATGAAGACGCGCCCATCCAGCTCAACGTCCACGGGCGCCTGCAAAGCAATAATGCCGACATCCTGCGCGAAGCCGCCATCGGCGGCGGCGGGGTGACGCTGCTGGCCGACTGGCTGGTACGCGACGACGTGGCAGCCGGCCGGCTGACCCGCTTGCTTGAGCAGTACGAGGTCAATCCCGGCAGCGCCAGCACGTGCATCAACGCGTTGTATTTACCCAATCACCGAGGGTCCAGCCGGATCAATGTGTTTATCGATTTCCTCATGGAAATTCTCAGCCCGGTGGCCGCAACCACGCCCGCAGCGTGACCCCTGCGGCTCAACGGCGCCCGGTCCGCGTACTCACATCCACCCAAACTGCCAGCACCAAAATGCTGCCCTTGACGATCATCTGCCAATAGCTGTCGACGTCAAGCATCGACATGCCGTTGTCCAGACTGGTAATGACCAGCGCGCCGAGGAGGGCGCCGTACACCGTGCCGGAACCGCCGCGCATGGAAGTACCGCCGATAAAGCAGGCGGCGATGGCGTCGAGTTCGCCCATGCTCCCGGCCGAGGGCGAACCGGCGGCGAGGCGCGCGGTGTTGACCACGCCGGCGAGGGCGCACATCACGCCCATGATCCCGAAAATCCACAGCTTCACCGCCTGCACATTGATCCCGGACAGGCGCGTCGCTTCCATGTTGCTGCCCACGGCATAGACGCGCCGCCCGAACACGGTCTGACTGGTCACGTAGCTGAACACGCCCAGCAGAATCAGCAACAGCAGGACCGGCACGGGAATGCCGTCATAGCTGTTCAGCGTCTGCACGAAAGCGGCGAGCACGGCGCCGATCACCAACACGCGGACGACATCACGCACCAACGAATGCGCCGCGAGGCCGTGCAGGGCGCGATTGCGCCGCTGTTTCCAGGTCAGGAACACCGTCAGCGCGAACAACAGAATGCCCAGGCCGGTGCCGATCGCGTGGGGCAGGTAGCCCTGGCCAATGTAGACGAGTTCAGGCGATACCGGCGCGATGGTCGTGCCGCCGGTAATCCCCAGCAGAATCCCGCGAAACGCCAGCATGCCGCCCAGACCGACGATAAACGAGGGGATGCGCAGATAAGCCGCCATGTAACCGTTGGCGAGGCCGATCATCAGCCCACACAGGGCGACCAGACTGAGGTTGGCCAACAGCGGAATGTGGTAGACCACATCGAGAATCGCCGCGAGGCCACCGAGCAGACCGAGCAACGAGCCGACCGACAAATCGATCTCGCCGCTGATGATTACCAGCACCATGCCGCAGGCGAGAATCCCGGTAATCGACATCTGCCGCAGCAGATTGGAAAGATTGCGCGGGGTGAGGAATCCGCCCTCGGTCTGCCAGCTGAAGAACAGCCAGATCAGCACCACGGCAAACACCAGCGCGAGCATTTTGTAGCGGGTGAACAGTTGTTTGACCTGATTCATTTACGCGGATTTCCGATCATTATTGTTATGGCTGCCAGGCTGGCTGAGGGCGGCGGCAAGCACCTGTTCCTGGGTGAGTTCATGGTTGATGAAGTCACCACGCAACTGGCCTTCGCCGATCACCAGCACGCGGTCGGAAACGCCAAGCACTTCGGCCAGTTCCGACGAGACCATGATGATCGACACGCCGGCAGCGGCCAGTGCGCCCATCAACTTGTAGATTTCGTATTTGGCGCCTACGTCCACACCTCGGGTCGGCTCATCGAGAATCAGCACCCGGGGTTTGGCCAGCAGCATCTTCGCCAGCACGGCTTTTTGTTGATTGCCGCCCGAGAGGCTGGTGATCGGCAGGAACGGGCTGGCGGTCTTGAGGTGCAGGCGCGAGATTTCCCGATCAATGCAGCCCAGTTCGGCTTCGGCATCGATGCGGGTCAGTTTTGAGTAGTTGTCCAGCACGGCGAGGGTGATGTTCTGGCCAACGCCCAGGTCAGGAATAATGCCTTGGCGCTTGCGATCCTCCGGCACCAGGCACAGGCCGGCACGGATGGACTTGAGCGGCGTGCGCGTGTCGATGGCTTGCCCGTCCAGCCAGACTTCGCCCTCGTGGCGCCCGGGGTAAGCGCCGAACAGCGCGGTCACCAGTTCGGTGCGGCCTGCGCCGACCAGCCCGGCGATACCAAGGATCTCGCCGCGTTTGAGCACGAAGGAAACATCGTCGACCCGTTTGCGCTTGGGGTTGTCGATGTCGTAGCAGGTGATATGCCGGGCCTCGAAAATCACCTCGCCAATAGCGTGCGGCTCGGAGGGGTAGAGGTTGCTCATTTCGCGGCCGACCATCTGGGTGATGATCTGCGCAATATCCATGTCGGCCATGGCGGTGGTAGCGATGTGTTTTCCGTCGCGGATCACCGAAATGGTGTCGCACACGGCGGCGACTTCATCGAGCTTGTGCGAGATGTAGACGCAGGCCACGCCTTTGGCTTTGAGGTCGCGAATGATGTCCAGCAACACCTCGATTTCCGAACGGCTCAAGGCTGATGAAGGCTCGTCGAGGATCAGCAGGCGGGCCTTCTTGTTCAGGGCCTTGGCGATTTCCACCAGTTGCTGATAGCCGCCGCCGTACTGCGAAACCGGCAGCGATACGTTCATGTCGGGGACTTTCAATTCGCGCATCAGCGCTTCGGCGCGGTGAATCATCGCCGGGTAATTCATGCGTCCGCCGGGCAGTGTCAGCTCGTGGCCCATGAAAATGTTTTCGGCCACCGATAGGTCGGGCACCAGCGTCAGTTCCTGGTGAATGATGACGATGCCGGCAGCTTCCGTTTCGCTGATCGATTGCGCCCTGAGCGGTTGCCCGTCCCAGAGGATTTCACCGTCCCAGGTGCCGTGCGGGTAGACCGCCGAAAGGATCTTCATCAGCGTCGACTTGCCGGCGCCATTCTCGCCGCACAGGCCAACGCACTCGCCGGGCCTGACCTTGATGTCGATGCCGTTCAGCGCTTTGACACCGCCGAAGGTTTTGACGATGCCGTTCATTTGCAGCAGATAGTCGGACATGGAGAGGGCTCGTATATCAAAGACTCACACACCACGAAGCCTGTGGGAGCGAGCCTGCTCGCGAAAGCGTCAGTTCAGACAATGCTTCGTTGACTGACACACCGCATTCGCGAGCAGGCTCGCCCCCACAAGGGTTTTTCGCATTACCGGAGATCACTTCCCGGCAATTTGCGCCTTGGTGTAGAAGCCGTCCTGTTCGAGCAGGTCGATGTTGTCCTTGGTCAGCGGGGTTGGCGTGAGCAGGATGGTGTCGACTTTTTTGCTGCCGTTGTCGTACTGCGAGCTGAAGGCGGGTTTTTCGTTGCGCGCCAGTTGTACCGAGAGCTTGGCGGCTTCGCTGGCGATCAGTTTCAATGGTTTGTACACGGTCATGGTTTGCGTGCCGGCGATCACGCGCTTGACTGCGGCAAGGTCGGCGTCCTGCCCGGAAATCGGCACCTTGCCGGCCAGTTGCTGCGCCGCCAGTGCCTGAATGGCGCCGCCGGCCGTGGCGTCGTTGGAGGCGACGATGCCGTCGATTTTGTTGTCGTTGCGGGTCAGGGCGTTTTCAACAATGCTCAACGCTTCGGTCGGGTTCCATTCCTTCACCCACTGCTGGCCGACGATCTTGATATCACCCTTGTCGATGGCCGGTTGCAGCACTTTCATCTGGCCTTCACGGAGGATCTTGGCGTTGTTATCGGTGGGCGCACCACCGAGCAAAAAGTAATTGCCCTTGGGCGCCGCTTTCAGCACGCCGCTGGCCTGCATCTCACCGACCTTTTCGTTATCGAAGGAAATATAGGCGTCGACATCGGCGTTGAGGATCAGGCGATCATAGGACACGACCTTGATCCCGGCCTTCTTCGCTTCGGCCACCGCATTGGTCAGCACCGTGGCGTTGAACGGCACGATGACGATGACATCGACGCCCCGGGAAATCAGGTTTTCGATCTGGGAAATCTGCTTCTGCTCGTTGGCATCCGCCGATTGCACGAAGACCTTGGCGTCCATTTTTTCTGCCGCCGCAACGAAGTAGTCACGGTCACGCGACCAACGTTCCAGACGCAGATCATCAATGGAGAAACCGATTTTCGGGTGGGCTGCGTCAGCCAGCACCGGCAGCGACAGCAAGGCCAGAGCAGTGGCCAATAACGTGCGTTTTACGTTCTTCATGTGGGGCGTCCTTTTATTGTTGTTGGAAAGACACGGCCTGATGATGAGTATCGGGCTGGTAAAACTGTAGAGAATCCGCAGACGCCGCAGGCACAGAATTGTCGTGCAATTGTCACAGCGTCGAAGCGCCGGCAGATTCTCGTAGCGATCAGCGATCAGCGATAGAGGTAGCGGTTGACGATGTTCTCGAGCATTTCCTGGCGGCCGCTGACGGCTTGCGGGTTCAACTCGTTGGTGAACGCGTGCTCGGCCAACGACTCAAGGTTGAAATCGCCCGCCATCAGCGCCTGCCCGAACGGCTGCTGCCAACCGGCGTAGCGTTGGTCCTTGAGCCGTTGCAGTTCGTCGTTCTGCACCATGGCCGCTGCGCGTTCTAGCGACAGGGCGAGAACGTCCATGGCGCCGACGTGGCCATGGAACAGATCGATCTGATCGAGGCTCTGGCGGCGAACCTTGGAGTCGAAGTTGAAACCGCCATTCTTGAAGCCGCCGGCCTTGAGAATTTCATAGGTGGCCAGGGTCATCTCTTCGACGCTGTTAGGGAATTGGTCGGTGTCCCAGCCGTTTTGCGGATCGCCACGGTTGGCGTCGATGCTGCCGAAAATCCCCAAGGAAACGGCCGTCGCAATTTCGTGATGAAAGCTATGCCCGGCCAGGGTCGCGTGGTTGGCTTCGATGTTGACCTTGATTTCGTGTTCCAGCCCGAACTGCTGAAGAAAGCCGAACACGGTGGCGCTGTCGTAATCGTATTGGTGCTTGGTCGGCTCCTGCGGCTTAGGTTCGATCAGCAGGTCGCCGGTGAAACCGATCTTGTGCTTGTGCTCGACCACCATGCGCATAAAGCGGCCCAGCTGTTCGCGTTCACGCTTCAAGTCCGTGTTGAGCAAGGTTTCATAGCCTTCGCGGCCGCCCCACAACACGTAGTTGGCGCCTTTCAGGCGATGGGTCGCGTTCATGGCGCTGAACACCTGGGCAGCGGCGCAGGCGAACACTTCCGGATCGGGGTTGCTCGCGGCGCCGGCAGCGAAACGCGGGTTGCTGAAGCAATTGGCGGTGCCCCACAACAGCTTGATCCCGCTTTGTTCCTGATGTCGCTCGAGGTGATCAACCATCTGTGCGAAATGGTTGCGGTACTCCTTCAGTGACTGGCCTTCCGGGGCGACGTCCGTGTCATGGAAGCAGTAATAGTCGATACCCAGTTTGGAGAAGAATTCGAAGGCCGCGGCTGCTTTGCCGATCGCCAATTCCATGGGATCGCCGGCGTGTTGCCAAGGGCGCTTGAACGTCCCCGCACCGAACACATCGGAACCCGGCCAGACGAACGTGTGCCAGTAACAGGCGGCCATGCGCAGGTGTTCGCGCATGGGTTTGCCGAGGATGAGTTTGTCGGCGTCGTAGTGACGGAAGGAGAGGGGGGAATCGCTGTTTGGGCCTTCGTAGCGAATCGGCTCGACATCAGGGAAATACTGCATGGACCTTGTCCTTGTTGTTCTTGGCGGTGTCTCGATACTAGCAACGGCCCCGACCCCGCTGATTATGAAAAGCATCAACACGGGGTGCGATTTTGCGTATTGAGCTTCTTCGGCCAGGCGCCTAGTCTGTGTCAATCGCCTCTGTGACAAGGGGCTCGGGACAAGCATAAAAACAATGAAAACCGTACCGCCTGTTCACCGCATCGCTCTGTTGTTCAACGGCAGCAAGATCTACGACCGTGGCATCATCAGCGGCATCGGCAACTACCTGAGCAGCACTCGGGCCTCCTGGGACCTGTTTCTGGAAGAGGATTTTCTCTGTCGTTTGAAAGGCATCGAGCGCTGGCAGGGTGACGGGATCATCGCCGACTTCGACGATCCGCTGATTGGCGAGGCGTTGGCCGACATTCAGTTGCCGGTGGTGGCAGTAGGGGGCTCGTACGAGGATAAGCGCGCCTATCCGAAAGCGATTCCCTACGTCGCCACCGATAACAACGCACTGATAACGCTGGCCTACACGCACTTGATCGAGGCGGGACTGCAGCGTTTCGCCTGTTTCAGCCTGCCTGAAGCGCAAGCCAATCGCTGGGCGCAAGAGCGCGAAAAAGCCTTCCGCAAATTGATGAAGCGCGATGGTCTGCACGGCGAAATCTATCGCGGCATGGGCACCAGCGCACCGCTGTGGGACAGCGCCGTCGAACAACTGATCGCCTGGTTGCAAAGCCTGCCCAAACCCATCGGCATCATCGCCGTCAGCGACGCCCGTGCGCGCCAGTTGCTGCAAGCCTGCCTGACTGCCGGTATCGCCGTGCCGGAACAGGTGGCATTGATCGGCATCGACAATGACCCGCTGACCCGCAGCCTGACCCGCGTGCCGCTGAGTTCAGTCATCCAGGGCACCGAAACCATGGGCCGCACCGCCGCGCAATTACTCCATCAGATGCTCCATGGCATGCCGTCCACCGGTACACAAATCCTGATTCCTCCCGATGCGGTCAACGTGCAGGTGTCGAGCTTGCACCAGCCTTTGGGCAATCCCTACGTCATGCAAGCGCTGCTGTTCATCCGTCAATACGCTTGCCAAGGCATCAAAACGGCGCAGGTGGCGGCGTATGTCGGTGTGTCGCGTTCGTCACTCGAGGCGCATTTCCGCGCCGAACGAGGCTGCAGCGTGCATGACGAGATCCTGCGTTTCAAACTGGCAGCGGCCACCAGCGGATTGAAAAATACTGACTCGGTGATCGCCGACGTGGCGCGCAGTTGCGGGTTTAAATCTGCGCAGTATCTGCACACGGTGTTTCGCCGGGAGTTTGGCTGTACGCCGCGGGAGTATCAGCAAGGGGCAGGGATGCGCTGATGGAATACCGGAAATGAGGTTAGAGTGGGCATCAATGTCTTGATTGTTGCGTGAACAATGAATCGTCCGCTGTTCGTTTCTCTGGATGGGCCCAAAGGCACCGGCAAAACCACACTGTTGGAGGCCGTTACGCAAGTACTGAGGGCGGGCAACCAGAAAGTCATCCGGCTTTGCGAGAGAAAAAGCGATCCGTTCAGGGGTGAAACCATGGCCTTGATTAACACTCTGGCGAGAAATCCTTGCCGGGATCTCGAGTGGGCTGTGTGTCAGCGCCTCGCGGATAGCCGTCGCTGGATCTCCCAGAACGTTCTGACGAAGCAGCCGCTGGACAGCATCATCCTGATCGATCGCTGGTA
Source organism: Pseudomonas sp. ok266 (assembly GCF_900110195.1). Lineage (NCBI taxonomy): Bacteria > Pseudomonadati > Pseudomonadota > Gammaproteobacteria > Pseudomonadales > Pseudomonadaceae > Pseudomonas > Pseudomonas sp. ok266. The sequence continues at coordinate 516,507 of NZ_FOCU01000004.1, forward strand.
TCCCTCGGATGCCGCGTTTCGCCAAACCATCCCGTTTGCCGAGATTCTTCAATTGAATATGGAGCGAGACGTGCGGGTGCCAGATCTGCATGTCGGCGTCGTCACCGATCCGGATATTTCATGGGCCAGGGCTGCTAACCGATCACGAGGACTGGGCGGCACTGTGATCCAGAAGCACGCAGAGCATGTGGCGTGTACGGAAATGTTCGAGCAAGCGGTCAAGGATCACGGCTGGATGTTGTGCCGTAATGAAGGAACGGTTGAGCAGGCGACGATGCTGGTGGTTTCTCGGATCTATGAGGTGCTTGGGTTGAACGTCGAAGTGGATGCCAGGCTTGGCGCTTAGGGTATCGCATAGACCTTGAACAGTTTGTTCGCCGTGTCGCTGGCAGCCGCCACGTGCGATTCACAGGAAGGCCAGAGGCTGTAGTTGATAGCTTGGTCGCAAACTACTCTCGGCATTACGAATAAACTTCTGCGCCGCCCGGTGCTCAATTGACGTAGTCATTGAAGGATTGCACATGATCGCTCGTTGGCGCTGCAACATGAAAAGGATCAACTGACCTCACTGGCTAGCAGAATCACACGGTAGGCTTATTGAGTTGGATTCTTCGGTTTAGTGGCAGCTTCTGCATTCTCGAGAAAGCCTCGCGCCAATTGCTGGTACAACTCAGGGCCCATTCTTGAACTGACAGCCTTGGCAATCAGGGCTACCGCCATAAGACTGATCACCATACTGTGGCTATCAATCATCTCCATCACAATGATTGCGGAGGTGATTGGCGACTGAGTAACGGCCGCCAGAAAACCAACCATGCAGAGTGCAATAGTGGGCTGCGCGGCCAGATGGAATAGCTCTGCGGTATTGGCGCCTACTGCGGCCCCTACAGCGAGCGAGGGAGCGAAAATGCCTCCGGGAATACCAGAGAAGTAGGTCACTACGGTCGCCAGGAAGCGAGGAATGGGAGCGTGCCATGGCAGGACTACATCAGATGCGATGACCTGAGAGGTAATGCCGTATCCACTACCAAACGACATTCCGCCACTCAGCCAACCCAATATAGCGACGACCAATCCACAGATGCCGGCAAACCATACTGGGTGCAGGCGCCGCCATTGCCAGATGATGAACTGCGGATGCCGCTGTGGCCATAACAACATCCTGCTGAACAAACCACCCAATAGCCCGCAACCAATCCCTATGACTAATGCCGGGACGACTATGTCGAGGTTGATGTCCTGAATGCCGAAATGACCGAAATAGTTGTAGTTTCCCTGCAAGGCAATGGCAACCATCCCAGACAGGATGATGGTGCTGAGCAGAACACCGCTGGTACGGGTTTCCAACTTGCGTCCCAATTCTTCTACCGCAAATGCGATCCCGGCCAAGGGCGTATTGAATGCAGCCGCAATACCCGCAGCACCTCCCGCCAGAATGAGATCCTCGCTGCGCACGATTCGCGCATTGGGCAGGAAGCGGTGAAAGAAGTGCATGATGGATGCGGCAACCTGGACTGATGGGCCTTCGCGTCCCGCCGAAAAGCCGCCGGTCAGCGCCAGAGTTCCGAGGCTTATCTTGGCGAAAGCAATTCGCAATGAAACCAGTCTGTTAATGGGCTTGCCTTGACGCGCAAGTCGTGTTGCTGCAATTACCTGCGGAATTCCGCTGCCTTGGGCGCCCACGAAGAAGCGTGTTGTCAGCCAGACTACGAGCATGCCGATCAGTGGGGTGTAAACAAGAGGAAGCCACGCTCGCTCTGCGGTCTGTTGAGCAAACTGCGCCAGGGCTATGTCCGCGAGCCTTGCAAACGCCACCACCAGCAAGCCGGCTATGGTTGCCGCAATCCATAATGTGACTCTAGTACGCCAGCGCATGGAGGCGAAGCCTCGGCGTAACAGCATTATCGGTTTGATCACCCGAAGGGCTCCCCTTGAAGTCGCCATATTGACCGCAAGACTAACCAAATAAGCAGCTTGTTCCAAACAGCTTTGGCAGCGCCACAAGACAGGCTCTTTTGGCGCTTACAGGTATTCATCTATCCAGTGATAGGACTAATACCTCCAAAAAACCGGTGTAACGAGTACCAGCACGGTAAGTATCTCCAGCCGTCCCAGCAGCATGCCAATGGTCAGCAACCATTTTGCTGCGTCAGGTAATGATGAGAAGTTACCAGCGGGCCCAATGATTGTGCCCAAGCCTGGTCCCACGTTGCACACCGCCGTAGCAGCTCCGCTCAACGCTGTCGTCCAATCCAGTCCGATCAGGGCGAGTCCCAGAGCGATCACTGCAATGGTGATGGTGAAGAAAAATGAGAAGGTCAAAAGCGAACGCAAGATCTCTTCATCAATCGGATGGCCGTTGTATTTTTTCTGAATCACCGCACGAGGATGGATCAACTGCTTCAGGCTACTCACTAATAGAGCACCGGCAACCTGGAAACGGAAAATTTTAAGGCCACCAGCTGTTGAGCCTGAACACCCGCCGACGAAGGTCAGATAGAAAAAAAGCAAGACTGCGAAGCTGCCCCACAAGGTGTAATCACCTACAGCAATTCCGGTGGTCGTGACAACCGAGGTCACATTGACCGCCACGATACGAAACGCATCCCACCATCCGTAGTCGCTGTGGAAACACAGCCATGTCCCCACCGCTAGCCAAGTCACAATCAGGAAACCAATAAACCCGCGTACCTGGTGATCCTTGAGCAGCGCACGCCGATTGCCGCGCAATGTCGCGACATAGAGGGTAAACGGCAGGCTACCCAGAATCATGATGACCACCGCGATCCAGTGAATCGCTGGCTGCGTCCAATGCCCAAGCGAGGCGTCAGAAGTAGAGAACCCGCCAGTCGAGATCAACGACATGGCATGGTTGACCGCTTCAAACGGCGTCATGCCGGCGATCCAGAGAGCTGCTGCCCCGGCGCCAGTGAGCCCAAAATAGAGAAAGAGAATGGACTTGGCTGCCACATGAGAGCGAGGTGTTACTTTCTCCGACCAGTCTGAGGACTCGGTCTGGAAAAGACGCATCCCCCCCACTCGCAGCAATGGAAGGATCGCCACAGCCATGCCGATGAAGCCGATACCACCCAACCAGTGCAGCATTGAGCGCCAGATCAACAATCCAGGTGAAGCGGTATCCAAACCGCTCAAGACAGTTGAACCCGTGGTTGTAATGCCGGACATCGTTTCAAAAAAAGCGTCGGTGTAACTGATCTGACTGATGAACACCATCGGCAACGCCGCGAAGGTACATACCGCCACCCAACTGCAAGTCGTTAGTAGATACATATCTCTTGGACGAAGCTGGGCATTGTCTGGACGACCTCGCGCTATCAAAAGGAGGCCAGTGATGAAGGTAATCAAGCTCGACCAGAGGAAGGCCGACAGGTCATCGCTGCGCTCATAGGCAACCAGTGTGATCATGGGAATAGCCATGCTCACAGCCAGCGTTATTAGAAAAATACCCAGAATGAAACCGATGAGCCGTAGTGCTGCAAGTGACATGAAAGGAACCTACTGATTTAGCGCCGTGCAGTATTGGACGACGAACCCTTCAGCCCCGTAAATTTTTCGTAAAATTTTTCCCTCAACCCATTAGAGATTGCACCTCATTATGGGGGAGGAACTAGCTTGCTCAGGTTTTTTGAATAGCCTGATGAAGCTTTTATAGAAACAGGATGAGCAAAACCGCAACAGCCACACAGCTATCGCGGTTGTTCTGCGTTTTAACGGTTAGCGTCGGCCAAGCCAGCCTCGATGAAGCGAACGGAACTCTCCATAGCCTGCTGACCTTCTGGCAGCATGGTGGCGTAGAAGTGCCAGGCGTGGAACATCGCCGGCCATACTTCCAGGTTGACGCGAACTCGGTTATCAGCCAGGTGAGTTGCAAGGCGCATTGCATCACTCAACATCAGCTCGTTCTCGCCGATTTGCACCAAGATTGGTGGGAGACCGGTGACGTCCGCGAACACAGGTGAGGCCAGAGGATGACTGGCCAATGTGTCGCCCAGGAATGCTCTGGCGAGGATGTCCAAGACAGGCTTGGAGTTCAGAGGATCCAGACCTTCACGATTGCTCATGGAAGCACCGGTGTGTTCAAGGTTCGCCCATGGTGAGATGGAGGAGCCAACCGCAGGTAATGGAAGCCCCTTCGATTTCGCCGCAACCATGACGCTGACAACCATCGCGCCGCCAGCCGACTCGCCAGAGAACGCAATTTTGTAAGCCGGAATTTTCTGCTCAAGCAACCATTCGTAAGCGCGCAATGTGTCGTCAATAGAGGCTGGAAACTTGTGCTCAGGGGCAAGGCGATAGTCCGGCATGTAC
>NZ_FOCU01000029.1:0-9198 GCF_900110195.1 Pseudomonas sp. ok266
ATCGGCGAACCGACACGCCTGCCAGCTCCCATCGCAATCGACCAGATCAGTGGCGCGCTCGACCCCAACGCGCCCGAATACCGCATCTGCATTCCCTACGATCCACTGATCACCCCGGAGAACGCGATCGAACTGAAATGGTTCGGCACCCGGCCCGACCTGACCACCTACGATCCGGAACTGGACTGGTATTTCCCCAGCGAAGACGAGGCCAATGACCCCAACGGTTTCATCATCACCGTCGAGGGTAAACACGGCAAAACCCTCGAGGGTGGCACGCTGCATCTGTCGTACAACCGGCTGGCCGATGAAAACGGCACCATCACCCGCCGTGCCTCACTGCACGCCTCATTACTCAACGTCGGCGAAGCGCAACGCGAACTGGTCAAACCTATCGTGCTGGGTGAAAAGGATGGCGTGCTCGAACCCAAAGACCTGCCCGGTGGCGCCAGCAAAATCACCGCGCCACGGCCGGTGCCTGTTCCGAGCGAGGCCAACGATATCGTGAAGTATTTCTGTATCGTTGAAGGCAATGAGCCTGTTACCGACTCGAAAAAACTCAACGCTTTGTCCAAGGACAAAAACGTGGATTTCCCGCTGAACGCGGCGTTTGTGGCCCAGCATTTCGAACCTAATCGCGAGAAAAAAATGCAGGTGCACTACGAAATTTTCCGGGCAGCGAGTAATAGAACCAGTTATTCGAATGTGCTGGAGTTTGTCATCGGCGAGCCGGTGGCACTCGATCCGCCAACCATCGATTCGGTTAAGGGCTCGCCAAGCGGCAAGGACATTGACGAAGGTGGCACCACCGTTGAAACCAGCGTGGTACTGAGCGGCACGGGCGCCAAGGGCAAGAACGTCGAGATACGCGATGGCGCCATCGTCAAGGATCAGGTCACGGCGGATCCGGTTTCTGGAATCTGGACCTACACCGCGTCGGGGCTGACTGTGACGAAACACAGTTTCACCGCGACAGGAAAGTACGGCGCCGAACCCTCCTCCGCGGCCTACACGCTCACCGTCACGGCCGTCATTGTGCCGACGCTGAGCAATGTGCTGGACGACCGCAACAAGGAAGTGCCGGAGGGTACAAGCACTTTCAGTACATCGCTGATACTCAAAGGCAGCGCCAGCAAGGGGCAGGATGTCGAGGCTTTCGATGGCAACGGTTCAGGCGCGGTATCGAAGGGAAAGGCGACAGCGGATCAAACTACAGGCCTGTGGGAATGCACGATCGAGGTTGCAGTCGGCGCGCGCCGGTTGTACGTCAAATCCCTTTATCACCCCAGATCGACCTATTCCAATGTGCGACTCCTGACCGTGGAAACCCTCAGGGCGCCGACGTTATCGTCCGTCAAAGGCTCGCTGAGCGACAACGAGATCCCCGAGAATGGCTTCACCGTGGAAACGGCCGTCATCTTGAGCGGCGTTGCCGCAGCCGGGCGAGACGTGGAAGTGCTCGACGGTACGGATATCAAAGGTAAAGAGACTGCCGATGGAGTAACCGGCATCTGGAGTCTGCCCATTGCAAACCTGAGTAACGCCAAGCACAGTTTCACCGCCAGATATGTGGAACAACCGACCTTGGTATCAGCAGCCAGAACGCTGACAGTAACGCAAGCTACCGCTCCGACATTAACGTCAGTCAAAGGCTCGCCGAGCGACATCGAAATCCCAGAAGGCGCAGAGACTACGGAAACAGCCGTGACGCTCAGCGGCGCTGCCGCCAAAGGACAGAAAGTCGAGGTCTTCGATGGTATCGAGCCAGTAGGGACACCTCAGGCGGATGCCAAAGGCGCCTGGAACTGGGCAGTTTCAAACCTGAAAGAGGAAAAGCATAGCTTCACCGCCCAGGCACTCTATGGCGAAGGGCAAATATCGGAACCTGCGCGAACCTTGACGGTGATCAGTGAGCTGATCGTGGATACGTCACCTCTGAACTTAAACCAGCTGAATTACTCGATCGACATGATCGCAGCAGGTTGGCTAAGGACAGGCAACGATCCAGCAGGGACCTCCGAAACAAGGACAGTGAGCGGCGGCTTGCCCCCTTACTCATTCACCACAAACGCGCCTCAAATCGCATCCGTAGACGGTGACGGTTGCATCCGAAGCGAAGGAAATGGAGAGGCTGTCATCACCGTAAGCGACGCCTTGGGTCAAACAAAAACAATCACAGTCAAATGCAGCAACGTCAGAAGAGTTCTCATCAGCCCCAACCAAATGGTCCCATCATCAGCACTGGCATGGATTGACGCCAATGGAACGCGACTACTTACCAGCAATACTCAAATGGTCCAGATCCTGAAAACCAAATATTTCTCCGAAATAAGCTCTCTCCATTACACAGGAGCAACGAGTGATCCATCTTGGCCATGGACGGTGCTCATCGCCGATTACTCTTTATATCCTAATGGCCAATACATCAGGCACACGATTGGAACCAATACACACCCGTGGCCCGCCATGACCCTCCAAAGATGATACTTGCTTCGGCAGCGCCAAAGGTTAGCGGTAAAACCGGAGCAGACTTCAGAGTATTTACCAGGACAGATCAAAACTTAAACCATCAGGTCAGGCTCCATCGTCGTTGAATGTGCCGGCGTCTTCGCGAGCAAGCTCGCTCCCACAGGGAAACGCATTCCAAATGTGGGAGTGAGCTTGCTCGCGAAGGGGCCAGTGAAGTCAGCGCAAATCGCCTTTTAAACTCAGGTGTTGAAAAGACACCTTAAGACACGCCTTTCAGGCTACAAATTCTTGCGCCATTGCCTACAGCTACGCCAGAATCCGCCGGCTTGTGCGCCTTGGGCTCGGGTTTTATTGTGGGTTGGTCGCTGACGAATCAGCGATCGGGTTTAGCGATCCGATACCTTACAGACGCTCAATCTCCAGTCTCAATTGCAGCTTTGTCTATCTGCACTTGGCGTCATGGTGGCTGTGCGTGGGAGACCTTCGGGTCTACCCGGGGTTTCTGTGACCCGGATCGCTAACCTGCGTACAGCCGCCACCTTTACTTGTTTAGCGATGAGCCGTGGCGGCCAAATCAACCACGGAGTCTCACCATGATCAAACCAACACCCAACCCACCCGAAATCGATCTCGCCTCCCCCTACGAATCCCTCGATTCAAAAAAGCTCAACGACGCCGCCGAACGCGCCCTCGATCACTACCTCTGCCCACCCGGCTCCACGCCACCGCCACGCAAAACCCGTCGAATGTACGCCGTTACCGCTGACTTCAAAAATGAGGAACTGCTGGCCGATGCCAGCGAAACACTCGCCTCAGCCAGAACCATCGCCCATGACTTCGCCCACCTCATACCCGCGTCGCAACGCAGGACGCTGTTGGGGGTCGCGCAATTGATCATGCTCGGGGAGCTGGCGGTGAATCGGGTGATGGATAATCTGGAGTTGCCGGGTTGATGCAGGCGTGATCAACCGCTGAGTTATGCGGCGCCAGACCTGGCGCTTTCGCGAGCAGGCTCGCTCCCACAGTTAACCGCACTCCAATGTGGGAGCGAGCCTGCTCGCGAAGGGGCCAGAATGAGCAACGCCATACCATCAGACAGAAAAAACCCGCCGTCCCGATTGATCGGGGCGGCGGGTTTTGTCGTTTCAGCCCTCAGTTCAAACCGTATCCACCTTCAACGAATGATCATTCAACATCCCGCTGATGATCGTCGCCGTGTCATGCCCACCGGCAACCACGCCGCCCGCCCCTGGCGTCACACCGTAATGGCTGGCGAGGTTGACGCCGGCCAGATCAATCGTCTGGTTCGGCGTGGCGCCGGCCATGGCGCTGACGTCGATGCTGGTGAGCAGCGAGGCGCCGCTGCCGGTGACGGTGAAGTGCAGGTAGTCATCCAGTGAGGCGGTAGTGCCGTTTTCGCCTTGCAGCAGTTGCGACAGGTCGAGCTTGTCGGTGCCGGGGGTGAAGTCGGTGATCAGGTCATGGCCGCTGTTACCCTTGAGCCACTGGAAGGTGTCGGCCCCTGCGCCACCGGTCATGGTGTTATTGCCCATGCCGCCGATCAGCAGGTCATCACCGCCACCACCGTTGAGGATGTCGTTACCCAGGCCACCGTTGATCACGTTGTTATTGTTGTCGCCGGTCAGGGTGTCATTGAAGTTCGAGCCGACGAGGTTTTCGATGCCGGTCAGCGTGTCCGTCCCCGCGCCGACGGTGTTTTGCGCACCGAGCAGACCGAGGTTGACCGTCACCCCGGCGGTGGCGTGGGCGTAGCTGGCGGTGTCGATGCCGGTACCGCCGTCGAGCAGATCATTGCCCGGGCCGCTGTAGAGCAAGTCGTTGCCGGCGCCGCCGTGCAGTTCGTTGTTGCCGGAACCGGCGGTGAGCACATCGTTGCCGTCGCCCGCGTTGAGGATGTTGTCGCCGGTGCCGGCTACCAGCACGTCATCCCCCGAGGTGCCGGTGAGGGTGTGGCCGTCCTGATAGCTGATGGTCACGTTGGCCGTGTCGCTGCCGCCGTGGTTGTCGTTGGCGGTGTAGCTGCCGTGGAAGTCCGGGGTGAGATCGTGGGCCCCGGCGTAATTGACTGTCATGGTCAGTTGGTAGTTTTCCGCCGCATTCGGGTTACCGCCACTGGTATTGCTGATGTTGGTGACGTGGATCTGGTAGGTGCCATCGGCGCTGGCGGTGATGGTGCCGCCATCGGCAATCGCGACAAACGCGCCACCGTTGAGCGAATACTCCAGGGTGACGTGCCCGGCCGCCAGGTTGTGATCCAGGTTCAGCGTTTCGCCCTGTTTCAGTTTGACCGTGATCAGGTCTTCATCGTTGGCATTGGCGTTGGTCACCGCGCCGAGGTAGCCGCTGATCACCAACACCGCGGTCATCGCTGCGGTGTTGGCGGCGAAGGCATTGCGCACATCGGCCAGGGTCTGGTTGGCGGCAGTGTTGCTGTTGCCGTTGAACGTGATCGCACCGGTGCCGGTGAAGTCCGCGCCCTTCGCTATCCAACCAGTATTGAAGGTGGTCGGTGTGGCGTTGAGCGTATCGCCATTCGGATCGGTGTCGTTGGCCAGCAGCAACTCGCCCGGCACCACGATGTTGCTCGACAACACGTTGGTGATGACGTGATCGTCCACCGCCACGGGTGGCGCGTTGGGGATCACTTTCACGGTCAGCGTCGAGCTGGCGAGGTCGCCGTCGTTGTCGCTGAGGGTGAAGCCGATGTTCTCGGTAATCACCACCGCCGTGGTTTTCTGCGATGTGTAGCTGTAGTCGCCGGTGTCGAGGTTGATCACCAGGGTGCCGCTATTGTTGGTGGCGATGCTCAACGTGTTGTTTACGGTGTTAAAGGTGCCATGGTTGACGCCACCGGTGGCGGTCAACGAGCCTTGGCCACTGAGGGCTTTCGGATCGTAGGTGTAAGTGGTGCCGTCAACGACGATGGATTTGATGAAGCCGCCATCGGCGCCGAAGGTACCGCCCTCGCCCAGCAACGAACCGGTGACCGGCGCGCCTTCTACGGTGCCGGACAGCACCGAGTTGAGCTGATTGAGATCGGTAACCACCACCGCGTTGGTGTTGGTGTGGGTGATGCCGTCGTACGCCAGCGGATCAAGGTTGGCGTTACTCACGCCGCTGCCCAGGCCAATCGCGTAGTTCTTGATGTTGTTGGCATCGAGGAAGTTTTTCAGCGCGGCTTCATCAGCGGCGTTGATGTCGCCCTCGTTGGGTTTGCCGTCCGAGAAGAAGTAACCGACGTTCTGTGCCCCGGTGAGTTTGCCCGAGGTGTTGAACGCGGTTTGCATGACCGCCACCGCGGCGTCGTAGTTGGTGCCGCCACCCGCCGACAGACCGGCGAGAATCGTCTTCGCGGTCGCCACATCGACCCATACCGACGTTCTGTCAGTGGCGTTGCTGCTGAAGGTGACGAGCTGGACTTTGACATCGCCGAGGTCATCGTACTTGTCGAGCAAGGCACTGATCGCCTGCTTGGCCAGGTCCAGCCGCGACAGGCCCGGCACACCGGAGGCGTCGGCCATACTGCCGGAGATATCGAGCACGATGAGCAGGTTGGAGTCGATCTCCACTGCCGCCACCGAACGATCCGACGCAACGGCTTTTGGCACGTCGTCGACGATGTTCACCACAAGGGTGCTGGTGGTGCTGTTGCCCAGTGCATCGGTGGCTTTGTAGGTGAAACTTTCGCTCAGGGTGTTCGCCCCGTCGTTGGCGCTCGGCGAGGTTTTCGGCGCCGAGGTCAGCGTGTAGGTGTAGGTGCCGTCGGCGTTGAGCTGGATCTGCCCGTAGCTGCCGGTGGCGCTGCCGACCAAGGTGTAGGTGATCGCGCCCGTACCGCCGGTAACTGCGCCGACCAGCGTGCCGGTCGCGGTTTCACCGGTGTTGGTCGGATCGCTGCCGGTGACCGTACCGGCGGCCAGATCCTGGCCGTCCTTGGTCAGGTCGAGGGCTTTTTCATAGACCGTTACGTCCTGATCGACCGAGGCCACCAGCTTGCTGTCGGCAACGTTGACGGTGATGGTTGTGGTGCTTTCATCGCCGTCGCTGTCGCGAATGGTGTAGGTGAAGGTGTCGGTGGCGCCCGGTGGGCTCACCGAGTTCGGGTTGCTGTGATAGACGGCGTTGCCCGCCGCATCGAGGGTCAGGTAACCGAAGTTGCCGTTGATGTTGCTGTTGAGGCCGCCGATGGCCGAAGTGCCGGTGTTGCTGCCGGCGCGCACGCCGACCACCGAGGCTGCGCCATCGGCGCCGCTGATGTCATTGCCCAACACGCTGATGTTGACCGTACCACCCTCCGCCACCGAGCCGGTGTCGGGTTTGGCGGTCGGCAGGTCATCGATGATGTTGACGTTGATCTGGCCGCTGGCGGTGCTGCCATCGGTGTCCGTCGCCACCACGTTGAAGTTCTCGGTGAGGCTGTTGGCACCGTTGGCGGTCGGATGGGTTTCGTTGTCGACCAGGGTGTAGCTGTAACTGACCACGCCAGTGGCTGGGTTGTAACCGGTGACGGTGAAAGTGCTGCCCAGCGGCGAGACGACGGATTGCGGGAAACCTGCGGCAACGCCATTGGTGACCACGGCAATGCCGCCGACGGTGAGGGTTTGCAGACCATCGAGCGCAGTGACGGTGAAGGTGCCGCTTTGGGTCAGCGCCGGGGTGTCGGGGCTGGTGCCGTCGCTGAGGTTTTTCTCGTAAACGGTGAGTTCGCCGCCATTGACGTCGAGGCCGTTGAGCAGCACCGGATCGTCGTTGTTGTGGATGTTCAGCACCAGGTTGGCGGTGCTGGTGTCGCCGTCGGCATCGGTCAGGGTGTAGGTGAAGGTTTCGGTACCGTTGCCGCCGCCGTGCAGGTTTTTGAAGTCGGCATCGTTGGGGTTCAGCGTGTAGGTGTACGTGCCGTTGGCGTTGAGCACCAGCGTGCCGTAAGTGCCGGTGAACGTGCCGGCGGTGATCGGCCCGGCATTCGGTCCGGTCGCGACCACATCGGCGCCTTGCACATCGTTGGTCAGCACATTGCCGGTCAGGGTCAGTTGCGTTTCCGAGGCGCTGTTGGCGTTGCTATCGTTCATCGCCTTGGGCACGTCATCGACGATGCTGACAACGATGGTGCTGGTGACAACGTTGCCCAGCGAATCGGTGGCCTGATAGGTAAAGGTTTCGCTCAGGGTGTTGGCGCCGTCGTCGGCATGCGGCGTGGTGCTCGCCGGTGAGGTCAGGGTGTAGGTGTAAGTCCCGTTGGGGTTGAGGACGATCTGCCCGTAGTTGCCGGTGGCACTGCCAACCAGCGCGTAGCTGATCGCGCCGACGGCGCCGGTGACCGCGCCGACCAGGGTGCCGGACGCAGTTTCGCCGGTGCTGGTCGGATCGCTGCCGGTGACCGTACCGGGCGCCAGATCTGCGCCGTCCTTGGTCAGGTCCAGCGCTTTCTCGTAAACGGTGACGTCGGTGTCGCTGGTCGCGTACAGCTTGCTGTTGGCGACATCGATGGTGATGGTGGTGGTGCTTTCATCACCGTCGGAATCGCGCACGGTATAGGTGAACACATCCACCGCGCCCGGGCCGTTCACCGCGTTGGGGTTGCTGTGATAGACCGCGTTGCCATTGGCATCCAGGGTCAGGTAGCCGTAGGTGCCGTTGATGTTGCTGTTGAGGCCGCCGATGGCCGAAGTCGAGGTGTCGGCGCCGGCCCGCACGCCGACCACTGCACCGGTCACGGCCGGGCCGTCGGCGCCGCCGATGTCATTGTCCAACACATTACCGCTGACCGTGCCGCCCTCCGCCACCGACGCTGCGTCAGGATGGGCGCTGGGCAGATCATCGACAATGTTGACGTTGATCTGGCCGCTGGCCGTGCTGCCATCGGTGTCGGTGGCGACGACGTTGAAGTTCTCGGTGATGCTGTTGGCGCCGTTGGCGTTCGGATGGGTTTCGTTGTCGACCAGGGTGTAGCTGTAACTCACCACACCGGTCGCCGGGTTGTAACCGGTGATGGTCAACGTGCTGCCCAACGGCGTGACGATCGATTGCGGGAAGCCTGCGGCCACGCCGCCGGTGACCACGTTGATGCCGCCCACGGTCAGGGTTTGCAGACCGTCGAGGGCGGTGACGGTGAAGGTGCCGCTCTGGGTCAACGCGGGAGTGTCGGGGCTGGTGCCGTCACTGAGGTTTTTCTCGTAGACAGTAAGTTCGCCGCCGTTGACGTCGAGGCCGTTGAGGTAGACCTGATCGTCGTTGTTGTGGATGTTCAGCACCAGATTGGCAGTGCTGGTATCACCATCCGAATCAGTGATGGTGTAGGCGAAGGTTTCCGTGCCATTGCCACCGCCGTGCAGGTTTTTGAAGTCGGCGTCATTGGTGTTGAGGGTATAGGTGTAAGTGCCGTTGGCGTTCAGCACCAAGGTGCCGTAAGTCCCGGTGAACGTGCCCGGGGTTACCGGCCCGGTCGGTACACGATCGGCGCCTTGCACATCGTTGGTCAGGACGTTGCCGGTCAGAGTCAGCAAGGTTTCCGACGCGGTGCCAGCGTTGCTGTCATCCACCGCTTTTGGCAAGTCGTCGACGATGTTCACATCGAGGGTGGCGTTGGCGGTGGTGCCGTTGTCATCGACTACGGTGACGGCGAACTGCTCAGGCAGATTGTTCGCACCGTTGGCGGTTGGGTGGGCTTCGTTGTCGACCAGGGTGTAGCTGTAGCTGACCACGCCGGTG